>PBEP01000011.1 GCA_002719775.1 Chloroflexota bacterium
ACCAGGTTGAATTGTATTAACATTTATCCCGTACTGCCCTAATTCTTGAGCTAAAACAGAACCTAAGTTAGTAACTGCAGCGTTCCTCATGCCGCCACTAACACCTGCCGTTTGCCTTGTTGCCATACCACTGACTATAACTATCCTGCCCCAACCAGCGTCAATCATGTATGGCGCAACTGCTCTCGCAGCTCGAACGTATCCCATCATTTTCGTATTAAAGTCATCGAAGAATAAACTCTCGTCTCCTTTTAGTAAGGAATCATTCCTTCCACCTCCGCCGACTTGTGCTGCATTATTCACTAAAATTTGGATAGGCCCTAGTTCTTCGTTCGCTCTTTTGACCATTTTGGTAATCTGTTCTGGATCTGAGGTATCTGTCTCGATGGCGATAACCTTTGATCCAGTTAGGCCAGAAATCTCAGAAGCTGTAGCTTCAAGCAATTCTTTCCTTCTTGCAGCAATTGCTACCATGCAACCTTCACTGGCTAGTTCAATCGCTACAGCTTTTCCGATACCTAGACTCCCACCGGTCACCAACGCCACTTTATTATTCAACTGCAAATCCATCCGCTTTCTCCTTTTTGTAAATTAAACACTCAGAAGATAAACCCAGCATGGTACCGGCCAGTGCAACCAAGATATAGTATTGTATATATGTTCATAAACTAATTGGAACTCACCATGTCAACTGCTATTGATATAGATGATCTTTGTGTTAATACTATACGTTTTTTGGCAGTTGATGCGGTAGAAAAAGCCAAATCAGGACACCCTGGGGCACCTATGGGTGCTGCACCTCTAGCATATGTTTTATGGACTAAGCACCTAAAGCACTCACCACAAAATCCATCCTGGGTAAACCGCGACCGGTTTATCCTGTCTGCGGGGCATGCATCAATGCTCTTATATTCTCTCTTACATCTAACTGGTTACGACTTGTCCTTAGAAGACTTAAAGAATTTCCGCCAGTGGGGTAGTAAAACTCCTGGGCATCCAGAAATCGGCATTACTTCTGGAGTAGAAACAACTACCGGGCCACTAGGACAAGGCTTCGCCAACGGAGTCGGCATGGCTTTAGCGGAACGATGGCTATCCGAAACGTACAACAAGAAGGGCCATGAAATAATTAATCATTACACCTACACTATTGTCTCAGACGGAGATCTAGAGGAAGGAATTTCTTCAGAAGCTGCCTCTTTTGCAGGAGCAAACGGCTTAGGAAAATTAATCTACTTATATGACAGCAACGGAATTTCTATAGAAGGAAATGTGTCTTCCACATTCAATGAGGACGTGGCAGCTCGGTTCATATCATATGGCTGGCAAGTGATAGGCCCAATTGACGGTACAAATCTAGAAATAATCGATGCTGCTCTCAACGATGCTAAGGCAGAATCCAAAAAACCCAGTTTAATTGTTTGCACAACTACAATAGGCCATGGTTCACCCAACAAATCTGGCACTGCAGATTCTCATGGGTCTCCATTAGGACCTGAGGAAGTAACAGCAACCAAAAAGGCATTGGGCTGGCAGCATTCTGAACCTTTTACAATCCCTGGCCCAGTTTCTGTTCATATGAGAAGATCTGAAGAAAGAGGTGCTTCTGAATTCCTCAAATGGGAAGAGGCTTTTAGCAAATACCAAAAGGCCTTCCCTGTCGAATCTAAGCAGATGCTCATTGACCTTTCAGGTGATTTACCAGAAGGATGGGATGCTCCGTTACTTAAATTATTCAATGATGAAGACTCAAAAGGCAAAAGCATTGCTACTAGAGTAGCTAGTGGGATTGCTCTTAATGCACTGGCTGAGACTATCCATAATTTAATAGGAGGCTCTGCAGATCTCGCTCCTTCTAATAACTCCATGATCAAAAGTCGAGGTGATTTTGGCTTTGATAGTCCAAATATTAATTTGCAATTTGGTGTTAGAGAACACTCGATGGGTTCCATTGCTAACGGTATGGCTGTTCATGGAGGAGTCATCCCTTATACAGCAACGTTTCTAGTGTTTTATGACTATATGAGACCAGCAGTTCGATTAGCTGCTTTAATGAACAAAAGAGTTGTTTTTATTTTCACTCATGATTCTGTTTTACTAGGAGAAGATGGTCCTACTCATCAGCCAATAGAACACCTAATGAGCGCAAGGTTGGTTCCTAATCTCTCCTTAATAAGGCCTGCTGATGCTACTGAAACCGCTGAGGCATGGAAAGTAGCGATCAGCCAAAGAGAAAAGCCTGTGATTCTTGCTCTTTCACGACAGGGTCTCCCTGTTCTAGATAGAAATTCATACCCTCCTGCGTCGAATTTGGCCTACGGTGCATACACTATTTGGGAAAACTCTCCAGAGCCGGATACTATAGTTATAGCGACAGGATCTGAATTACACATTGCAATTGACGGAGCAAAACAGGCAGCTGAAAAGGGAATATCGGTTAGGGTAGTTTCTATGCCATCATGGGATCTCTTTGAAATTCAGTCGGAAAGTTATAAAGAGTCAGTATTGCCAGCACGCGTAGGAAAAAGAATTTCAGTTGAAGCTGGAGTTACTTTAGGCTGGGAAAGGTACATAGGAAGTAAAGGAATTTCACTTGGAATTGACCACTATGGTGCCTCAGCTCCTGGGCCAGTACTTGGAAAAGAATTTGGATTAACTCCGAACGCGGTTCTTAATGCTATTCTAAGTTTTACTTAAGAGGGTAGTTTCTATGCCATTATTGTCTGAATTAAGTGATGTTGAAAGGAAAATGCTGGAATATTTTCCAGCATTCGAACACACTGATAGCCCGTTTACGCCACTGAAGAAAAGTTTGAATCAGTCTCGGCTAGCTATAGTAACCACCGCAGGTGTTCATTTACGTACAGATGATGCTTTTTTGCATCAAACACCTCCTGATTTTTCATACCGAATTATTCCTTCTGATAGTCCAACAAGCGACATTGTCCAAAGCCATCCATCAATTGGTTTTGATAGAACTGCAATTTATAAAGATTTGAATGTTACTTTTCCGATTGACAGGGTTAATGAACTTGCAGAAGCTAAAACAATTAACTCAGTAGCAAAAAATCACTTTTCTTTTCATGGGGCACAACGTGATCCTTCCAAAATAGTTGAAAATAGTGCTCCTGAAGTTGCAAAGCATTTAATAATGGATGCAGTTGATTGTGTTTTAATAACTCCAACCTGACCTCTATGCACTCACACTGGAAGTGTGATTTCTCGAGTTCTGGAAGAGTTTGGAATTAGTACAGTTGGTATAGCACTTGTAAAGGAACATGCGCTACGGGTCAAAGTTCCCAGAGCCTTGGCTGTTCCTTTTCCTTTTGGGCATGCGCTTGGCAAACCTGGAGACCCGGAGTATCAATTAAGTGTAATAAATGCTTGCCTTAGTTTGTTAGAACAAGCAACTGAGCCCACCATAGCTGATTGGACTACTTCTGGCGTTGTGAGTGCCCCGTTAATTCAATATTCAGCTATTAAAAATACCATTGACGTTGCCACTGATCCCGCTAATGAAATTACTAAGCTCCGTCATTACTACGAACGCAGGTTGGTTAAGGTCAATGGAAGAACGAGTGTAGGGCTATCAGGTATTGATCAAAGGAAGTTCAGAAAAGTCGTGCGTTTTTTGGATGCTTATTCAGCTGGTTCGGAAACAATCGATTTACCCGAACGACCGATGGGGGTATCAAAACATCAATATGTGCGTTACTTGGTCGATGACCTTAAGGCTTTTTATTATGAAGCATTTATCGAAATGACTGATGGTAACGCTGGTGAAAATCCACATGATTGGTTTTGGAGTTCAACTTCCATTGCAAATCTAATTAATCAAGTTGCTCAATTTCTGGATGCATCAGAAAACCCAGAGATCAAAGCTATTGCATTTGGCATAGTAAGGTAGAGATATCTTTTCAAAATCAATAGGGGAGGCCGTAGCCTCCCCTATTGCAAGTTTTATGCATCAAAGTACATGAAGAATTCATACGGATGAGGGCGCAAACGCAATTCATCTACTTCATTGGTTCGCTTGTAATCAAGCCAGGTGTCAATTACATCCTGTGTGAATACCCCGCCCTTTTTTAAGAACTCTTGGTCAGCCTCTAACGCATTAAGAGATTCTTCTAAAGAACCAGGGACCTGAGCAATCTTGGAAGCTTCCTCTACTGGCAATTCGTATATATTCATCTCTAAAGGATCGCCAGGGTCTATTTTGTTCTCAATCCCGTCAAGTCCCGCCATGAGCATAGCTGCAAACCCTAAGTAGGGATTACATGTCGGGTCTGGTGGGCGGAATTCCACTCTTTTAGCTTTTGGACTTTTGCTTGACATAGGAATTCGTGCAGCAGCACTGCGGTTCCTAGCAGAAAAAACAAGATTTACGGGCGCCTCAAATCCAGGGACTAAGCGCTTATATGAGTTCGTGCTTGGTGCAAGGAATGCCATTAAAGCAGGGCCATGTTTTAACAGACCTCCTATGTAATGACGACAAGTCTCGCTAGTTAACGCATAACCTTTTTCGTCGAAGAAAAGGTTCTTGCCATCTTTCCACAAACTTGAATGCACATGCATACCAGTACCATTATCATTAAAGAGTGGCTTCGGCATGAACGTTGCCACTTTTCCTTGCATATATGCAACATTTTTAAGGATGTATTTATGTAGCATGACCCAATCAGCCATTTTCGTCATGGAGGTGAATCGCATATCGATTTCACCTTGTCCTGCGGTAGCTACTTCATGATGGTGTACCTCAATATCAATACCTGCATCAACCATTTTTAGCACTGCATCAGTCCTAAGATCTTGAAGAGTATCCACTGGTGATGGAGGAAAATAGCCTTGTTTATGCCTTGGTCTGTGGCCAAGGTTGGGACCCCTGTATTCGTCCTCTGGCCTTCCTGAGTTCCATATTCCTTCTTCAGAATCTACAAGGTGGTGGCTAGAATTAGAGGTTTGGTCAAACTCAACATGGTCGAAAATAAAGTGCTCTAACTCAGGACCCCAGAAAGATTCATTGGCGATTCCACTAGACTCTAAATATTTTTCAGCCTTACGCGCAATATAACGGGGGTCTCGAGAATAAGGAGTCTCATTTATTGGATCTCGAACATCGCATATCAAACACAAAGTTGGTTCGTCAGTAAAAGGATCCATGAATGCAGTAGTCGGATCAGGGATTAAATTCATGTCACTTTCTTGTATCTGTTGGAACCCACGTACCGAGGATCCATCAAATCCTAAGCCCTCTGAAAAAGTATCCAAATCTATTTGGGTTGATAATGTTGAAAAATGCTGCCATGTTCCAGGTAAATCAATAAAACGTACATCAACAATCCTTATGTCATTTGCGCTTATATAATCAAGCACATCTTGAGCATTCTTAAGATTTAATCCTGCCATCATTCGCCTCCATATATGGTGAACATCATAACTACTGAGATATGATCAAACAGAGTATAGCTTTGTTTTCAGCAGCATGCTCGCTTTATGTGTTACGTACGTGTAACAACACAATATTTTAGTACTCGGAGGTAACCATGCGACTATCATCAAAAAAAGCAATTATAACGGGAGGTTCATCTGGAATCGGGAAAGCGATATCCGAACTTTTTGCAAGTGAAGGCGCTAGTGTGTCAATAGGTGATATCGATAGCAATGGTGGTGAAGAAGTTGTTCGAAATATCAATGATTCTGGCGGTCAAGCGTTTTTCTTTAATACAGATATTTCAGATGAACACTCAGTAGAAAATTTCATCAACAACTCTGCAAGTGCAATGGGTGGAGTAGACATTCTGGTTAACAATGCAGCTGCATTTGTATTCGGATCCATTGAAAATGTAGAGATGCAGGATTGGCAGAAAATTTTGGGCGTGAATGTTATTGGCACAGCTAACGTGGTTAAGAACTGTTTGCCTTATCTTAAAAGTTCAGCCGCCCCCTCTATCGTGAATATAGCTTCAGTCAGTAGCTTTATAGCTCAACCCGAGTTCATCCCATACAATTCATCAAAAGGGGCTCTGTTACAGCTAACCAGGTGCCTAGCTCTCGATCTGGCATCTGATCGAATAAGGGTGAATGCTGTTTGCCCTGGGAGCATTCACACTAGCGCTACAGACCGTCACGCTGCTTCAGTTGGTCTTAAAACAGAAGAGCTACTAACCATAGCTAGCCAAGGTAGTTTTCTTAAAAGAGTAGGTCAACCAGTAGAAGTCGCCTATGCCGCATTGTTTTTGGCCTCAGAGGAAGCATCTTTTGTGACTGGTGCGCACTTAGTTGTGGATGGTGGAGCAACAGTGTAAATACAATGGCAATCATGAAAGCAGTAAGGATTTTAGAAAAGCAAGAAGTTATTTGCGATGAAGTACTAGTACCTGAAATCGTAAAGGGTAAGGTGCTAGTTAAAATGCATATGGCTTCAATTTGCGGAACTGACCTTCATTATGTCTACGATGGTTGGCCTCGCAATAATTATCCAATGAAGCCGGGAGAGCCTGGGCACGAAGGTATAGGTACGATAGTAGATCCAGGCGGTTCGAGCTTTGCTGAAGGAGATCTGGTGCTAACAGTTCCTAATATATGGCAAGCAAGGAATTTTGCTGATTTTCAGGCTATATCGCCTGAATTTCTAATTAAGCTAGAAAGTGATAAGCCCCCTGAACAATTGATGATGGCACAGCAATTAGGCACCGTAATATTTGCTTCCAGAAAATTACCTGATATTAATGGCAAGAGTGTTGTAATTCTTGGGCAAGGCAGCGCAGGAATATTCCACACTTACTACCTACAAACTTTAGGCGCATCAACTATTACAATAGTCGAACCGAATCAAGCCAGAAGAAATGCAGGAGTGGCAATGGGAGCCAACCATGCCATTGATCGCACAGGCAGAGGCGCAGTGGAAGCGGTAGCTGATTTAACCAACGGTATAGGCGCCGACGTGGTTATCGACGCAGTAGGTGGACACGACACGCTGAACCAAGCGGTTGAAATGGTAAGGCCTGAAGGGTATGTCCATGTTTTTGGGTTACCAGGCACATCAGAATTGAGTCCGTTTGATTTAGGTTCTTTCGTGCTCAAGCATTTAGACATGGGTACACTTTTTGGAGCTCAGGATGAACCTGAATTAGCATCATTTAAAAAAGCCCTGAGGCTGATCAACGAAGGGTTAATAGATATGGCTCCGTTTGTTACTCACATTTTTCCGATTGAAAAGACAAGAGAAGCATTTGATTTAGCCAAAAATCCTACTGATGGAGCATTGAAAGTTTCATTGAGGATGGAGCATGTTTAGCCCAACTAGATTAAATCAAAAGGTAAAGGCTATGAGTTATTTCCATCAATCATTGTGATTATCCCTCTTCCTACTGGGCCTTTAGCTAGCTCTTCGTATGCTTCGTTGATTTGCTCAAGTGAATAACGATTTGTAATTAATCCACCTACATCGATTTTCCCGCTTTTTGTGTAATCTAATATTTTATACATGTCTACAGCAGGAATTGCTGAACCGTAGTAAGATCCTTGGATTTTTTTCTCCAAACGTACCAATTCGGTTACATCTATTCCTGCTTCTGCACCTACTGGTGCCAGCCCAACAATTACAGTAGTGCCACCTTTAGCCGTAGATTTATATGCCAGGGTAGACGTTTCAGTAGAGCCAAAAACCTCAAAGGCATAATCAACTCCCTTTCCGCCTGTAATATCTTTGATTTTTCTGACAGGGTCTGAATGACGTGCATTGACTGAATCAGTTGCTCCGAACTTACTTGAAAATTCCAGCGCAGCATCGTTTACATCAACGGCTATGATTTTAGATGCGCTGAGCATCCTGGCACCCTGGATCACATTAAGCCCAACTCCGCCAGCTCCAATAACTGCAACTGTAGCTCCAGGTTGAATTTGAGCATTAAAAACTGCGGATCCAACTCCGGTAGTAACGCTACACCCAATAAGAG
This sequence comes from Chloroflexota bacterium, assembly GCA_002719775.1. Classification (GTDB taxonomy): domain Bacteria; phylum Chloroflexota; class Dehalococcoidia; order Lucifugimonadales; family Australimonadaceae. Next base: position 7,959 of record PBEP01000011.1, read on the forward strand.
CAGCCTCTTCTAGTGAAAAGTCTTTGTCTATTGGAATACATCCAGTCTCAGGAACAATAGCTTGTTCAGCAAAACAAGCAACCTTTCCCATGTGATAAATATCTTCCCCTTGGGCATGAAGGCGTACGGATCCATCAAACAACGTTCCAGCGGTTGACATATGAAGGTCGCAGAGGTTTGCATGGCCAGATAGACAGCTTTGACATTGCCCGCAATGAGGAGCAAATGAAAGGATTACATGGTCGCCAGGCTTTACACGCGTAACCCTGCTACCAATTTCTTCAACAACCGCAGATCCTTCGTGCCCAAGTACTGCCGGTGTTTTTATTTTTGCAACTCCGTGCATGAAATGAAGGTCACTTCTACATACACCAGCAGCAGCCACCCGTACACGAACTTCGTATTCTTTTGGTGAATCCAAATCCAAATTCTCTAGGACAAGAGGCTTATCGATTTCCCGGAATACAGCTGCCTTCATGGGTTCTCCTATTTCAGCCTACTAACTTTTTTAGACCTTCAACAGTGAAGTTTGGTGATTGGCAATACTCAATCGTTCTTCTTTCCTTAGCTAAAACTGAGTCTACAGCACTTTTCATTTCCTTTGCTGCATCGATAGGAACTTCAACAACGCCATGTTGATCCGCGTGAATAAGCTCTCCTGGGTTAACCGTAAGACCTCCAACTGTAACTGGAGCGCCAAATTCGACCAAATGTACATACCCATGGGAAACAGAAATTTCTTTAGAAACGAATTTGAAATTTAATTCTTTAGCTTCATTAAGATCCCTTACTGATCCGTTAGTAACGCAGCCCACACAACCTACAGCAGTAAACACGTTGCTTTGGACTTCGCCCCAAAAGGCACCTAAAGCTGGTTCGTCGATATCTTCCATCACAACAACACGCGGTGCTGGAAGGCTGAGTACGTAGTCCAAAAAGTCTGATCTTGATACTGGGGTTCCTGATGGTTTTTTTGCTGATATTTTTGCGGTCACGGCGTAGCCAACTACTGGACCAAGCTCAGGGAATCTAGCTTTAATATCGGGTGTCATGTAACCTTCAGTTCGGGGTCTTATATCAAATATCTCTATCGCATTAGCAACCGTTGGTGAGTCAATTGATCTCAAATAATCTAACTGTTCTTCCGATAAGACTGCGCTCATATGAACCTCATAAAAATAATAATGTAAAAATAAACGGTCGTTAAGCTTGGCTACGGTTACGGTTTTTTTTCCAAAGCCCTAAAGTAAAAGCAATTCCAACTCCAAACATGGAAAGGACAGTCAAGACACCTGCTTCGTTGATAAACCCCCATGTTAGCGCTCCGCTGAATAACAAAAGCAAAAACACAACACCCAATCCTTCAGTTGATCCACTAGGTATAAGTTTCTTATTGGATCGCTCTGGTTTAGCAAAACGGTCGTATATGGGCTGTTCGGGATCAACAGGTGCTGATGCAGACCAAAATGCTTTCGCAAACGTCGCTCCAACTCCTAACATTGATAGACCGACTAACAAAGGTAGGTCGTAAGTAAATCCAATCAATAATGCAAGGGAGGTTAAGAATATTGGCATAACATTGGACAAATAGCGTTTCATAATTTCCTCAAGGTCATGATTTACTGATCATAGTATTGTTTTTAATTCCTAGCTAGCTCTAAAGGTGGCGTTTTAGATTCATTAGCAAAATGCTTAGATTAAATTTCTGTTATCAACAAGCAGATACCATCCTAAATTAATAGCAAGTACAATAAAATTATTAAAAATACGTATAGCGAAAATGTCTTTGATTTCACTAAAGGGTAAAACAGCAATTGTCACTGGTACCAAGAGAATTGGAGCTAAAGTGGCAAAAAGGCTTTCTGAGGAAGGTATTAACCTAGCGATTCTGTACAATAGCTCGGAAAAACAAGCTATAAATTTATCTGAATCTTTGGAATCTAAATGCATCCCCATACATTGTGATTTAGATTCTGAGACCTCTATATCAAAAGCTTTCAGCGTGACGTTTGATTATTTCGGTTCAATAGACTTTTTGGTAAATATCGCATCTGGATTCAAACGCACACCTTTTGATTTGTTAACTGGGATGTCATGGGATGAAGGGATGGCAGATGCCAAGAATTCTTACATTTTAAGCTTAGAAGCAGCTAAAGCAATGACTCAAAACAAGGGTCCCTCAAAAGGGCACATAATTCATTTTGGAGACTGGGCTGCTGATAATAATCCGTACAAAAACTACTTACCATACCTAGTATCCAAAGCAGCCGTTCATTACTCGACTAAGGCATTGGCAGTAGAGCTAGCGCCGAAAGGTATATTAGTTAACGCTATAGCACCTGGTCCAACGATTAAACCTCCAACAGTAAGTTCAGAAGTTTGGCAAGCAGAAGTAATTTCGCAAACGCCATTAGCAAAAGAATCTTCGCCTGATGATATAGCGGAAATGGTTGTATCCTTATTAAGAACTCAAACGGTTACAGGTGAAATAATTCGTGTAGACTCTGGTAGACATCTAGCAGGTCCGGGAATCACTTAATTCAGTCAAAAGGATAAATCATGACCATGCCTCAGCATTCTTCAGTTGAAAATGATTTGCTAGCACGTGCACGAAAAGTTTTACCACAGGGAAGTTTGGGTAATGTACACCTGCCTGATGAATATGACTTTGTTGTGTCAAGAGGACTGGGGTCCAAGATCTGGGACTCAAGCGGGAATGAATACATTGATTATTTATTAGGCTCAGGTCCAATGATACTTGGCCATGCTCATCCTTTAGTTAATAAAGCGTCCATGGATGCCTTAAAAGAAGGCACTACTTTTTTCACCCAAAATCGCTACGCAATTGAGCTTGCTGAGGAAATAGTTAAAGCAGTCCCATGTGCTGAGCAGGTACGTTTCACCACTAGTGGTTCTGAGGCAACGTTTCAAGCACTAAGGATTGCGAGAGCGAAAAGCGGCAAAGATAAGGTTTTAAAATTTGAAGGTGGGTACCATGGAATTAATGACTATGCATCGATTAGCGTAACTCCAGATAACCCGCTGCCTTTTCCTGTTCCAAAGAAGTCAATCGCTGGTATTCCCCAAGCAGTTGTAGACACAGTTTTGATAGCACCTTTTAATGATATTGAAACAACTGTTTCTGTTATAGAAGAGCATGCAAAAGATCTCGCAGCAGTTATTGTTGAACCTGTTCAAAGGCTTTTAGAGCCAAGAGACGGTTTTCTTCATGCGCTTAGCGATGCCTGCAAGCGGAATGGGGTCATTCTAATTTTTGATGAGGTCGTTACAGGTTTCAGGTTAGCTTATGGTGGCGCCCAAGAGTTCTACGGCGTAACCCCTGACTTGGCCACGCTAGGGAAAGTAGTAGGTGGAGGAATGCCTCTAGCCGCAGTTGCAGGTAGTGCAGAGCTTATGAGCGTCTATGATTCTACTATTGCTAGTAGCGAAGAGTACGTACACCAAGGCGGCACCTTGAATGGGAACCCATTAGCCTGTGCTGCTGGCTTGGCAAGTTTGAAAGAGCTAAATAAACCAAGCGTCTATGAAACTTATCACTCTAGAGGTCGCAAATTAAAGCAAGGTTTGCAAAAAATATTAGACGCCAGTGGCGTATCAGGCTTTGTATCTGGTTCTGATGTTTTTTTTGATATATTTTTCACAGATCAACCCATATTTGACTACCGTTCGACCCTATCATCGGACAAGCGTCTTAATGGCGTGTTTGATCGTGCACTGATACACCACGGAGTATTTAAAAACGCAGGCAAAGTTTACGTTGGAACTTGCCATACTGAAGATGATGTAAACGTTACATTAGAAGCATTTACATATGCGATTTCTGCTGTTGAAAATGCACTTGGGTAATCTTTTTCTTTTTTTACTGTGAAATCTAGGAGGGTATTTTGACATTAGATGCTTTTCATGTAAGAGAGAAGGATGCCGTAAGAGTTAGTCATGAGCCTTTAAAGAACTTAACACAAGGTCTCATTTCCAAAATGGGTGTCCCAGTTGATGACGCAGCATTAGCCGCAGATGTGCTTGTTTCCGCAGACTTAAAAGGTCATGACAGTCATGGTGTTTCTAACATGTTACCTCTTTATATAAATTGGTATGGTGATGGAAGAATCAACCCCAGGCCAAATTGGAAAATAGTTCGCGATCGCCCCTCTGCTGCGACAATCGATTGCGATCGAGGGCTCGGGGTGATACTGGGCCCGAAAGCTATGGAGATTGCAATCGAAAAGGCAAAGGTTACGGGCGTTGGAATGGTTACTTTAGCTAAGGGTCAACACATGGGCATGGCTCAATACCATGCTCGTTTAGCTTTAGAACATGACATGATAGGCGTCTGTATGACTGCGTCAACTTCAGCAGTCCCGCCTACTTTTGGAAGAGAAGCACGGCTTGGCACAAATCCAATATCATTTGCCGCTCCTTCGGCTAATGAAGGTCCCTTTGTTTTAGATATGGCAACTAGCACAATTGCAGTTAATAAATTCCGTAACGCAAAACGCTTAGGTGAAAAGTTACCACCCGGAATGATTGCTGGAATAGATGGCGTTCCCATTATGTCATCCGTTCTAGTGCCAGATGAATATTTCCCTTTACCATTAGGCAGTACTCGCGAAATGGGTTCGCACAAAGGATATGGTCTAGCAGCGATGGTTGAGATTTTATGTAGTCTTTTGTCGGGTTCCGGGTTTGTTGCCAGGGACGGACCGTTTCAGCACATGGTAGCTGCTTACTCAATTGATGCGTTCACAGATGTTAAGCCCTTCAAAGATGACATGGATGAGTTCATACGATCGCTGAAGTCTACTGAGCCAGCAGCTGGTCAAAAAAGGGTGTTAGTACCCGGAGAGCCAGAGGCTGAAGAAGAAGTTGAAAGGTTGGCACGTGGAATTCCATTGCACAGAGATGTTGTAAAGACACTCAGGCGGCTCTGTTTGGAATACCAGGTTGAATGTGAAATTTAGTTACTGGTTTCGACAAGGAAAGCAGTGTTTAAAATTCAGCTTCCTGATCCCAGAAATCAGAAAAAGATACATCCTCAACTGGCTGTCTTGATTTTTTACCATGTTTTTCCGCAGGGTAGCCTAAAGGTATCATTGTCAAAATAACCCATGACTCAGGGATTCCCAGAGATGTTTTAATTTCTGCTTCGTGGTATCTGTGGTTTGTAGTTAAAACACCTCCCAATCCCATGTAATTGGCAGCCAAAAGTAAATTCTGGACAGCAGGGTAAATTGAACTAGGCTGGCTTAAAATTCCAAGTTTATCGCCAACCAGAGGTCGGTACTCTGCGCAAACAACAATAACCACTGGAGATTCAGAAAAATGTAATGAAAGGTAACTATTAGAGTTATGTTCTTGTTCTTCTTTGAACTGCTGCAATGTTTTTTGCTGATACTCAAGAGCACCTTTTAGATAAGCCGCTCCTATTTTCTCTTTCTGGTCTTGATCTCTAATGACCAAAAAGCGCCACGGTTGTCGATTACCACCGCTAGGAGCTTGAGTAGCAGCTTCCAAAATCTTCCGAACGCTTTCATTAGGAACGCGCTGTTGAGTGAATTTCCTAATAGCTCTAGTTGTGTAAATTATGTCCAAGAAATCAGCTTTGTTTTGCATTTGTACTTCCCTTGAAATATAGAACGTGCCAAGTGAACTTCATTTTCTAGAGTACACCATTGGTTTAGCTAAAAACATCAGCCCGACAAAAACGAGCCAAGTAACCATTAGAATGATATACGCAAGGTCATATTCACCTGTTTTGTCAAAAATATAATTGATCCATAGTGGCCCAAGTGCACTTGATACAGTAACAAATGGCGTAAAAGTGCCTCTTATTGATCCGATAAATTTACGGCCAAAGTAATTAGGCCAGAGCAAGGGGTTTAGGCCAATAAATCCACCAAAAATGATTCCGAGAAAAGCTGCGAAGATTATAACTACGTAAACAGGATCAAAATTGAAGGCAGATGTAATCATCTGAACGTTAATCAGTACTAATACCATCAATGCTATGAGCGACCCGTTAGCCATCAACACTTTCCTCACATGGTATCTCTCAACAATAAATCCCCAAACAATACGTGAGAGGACTGAGAAAAGGCCGTAGGTGGTAAGGGCCGTTGCTGATATACCTGCACTAAANCCAATGTCCTGGAAGTAAGGAACCCAAGTCGAAGTGAGNCCNTGCATAGATGGCGCAGTNATCATTGTTGCTAAAACTATCAACCACAATGTTTTAGACTTAGTTACTTCAGCTAAAGTAAAGCTATGTTCTTCNGCTGCAGNTGCATCNCCTTTTTCAGCTCNTGATCTTCTAATTTNGGCTTGTNCAGCAGTTTCGCCATCAGGCAAAAGGCCTATGTCTTCNGGTTGTCTCCGNACAAGTAATGCCAAAGGGACTAGTANTATGAATGAAGATACNCCCATCCAGATCCAAGCTGTTCGCCANCCNTAAAATTCAATAAGNGAATANGCAAATAATGGGTACACGAAAGCAGCCATTCCTGTTCCCATGCTACCTATAGCAATTGCTCTACCTCTACGGCGAATAAACCATTTTGAAACAATTGCTTGTCTTAATATACCTCCNCCAGATGCTTGGCCGATTCCNCCCAACAAGCTAAGAACCAAAAAGTATTGTAATTGNTTATCAATTTGGGACAGCAACACAAGGCTCAAAGCGTATATGCTACCTCCGAAGACCATCAAAATCCTTGGCCATTTCTCAGTATCTGCTAGGCGTCCAAAGATAGGGGCAAGAGCTCCCATTAAAAGTTGTCTTGCNGCTAAGGCNCCAAAGAACGTTGCTCTTGTCCAACCCAAATCATCAGTCATAGGTATGGCGAATACACTCAGNGCCCAGAGAGTAGGGCCAGCAGATGCCATTCCTGCAGCAAACATTGATAGCACAATCAGCCAGCCATAAAAAAATGGCATCTTGCTCGCTAAAGCTGAAGAATTAGACAAATTGCCTCCTGAATTAGTAAAGATTACAGGAAATTGGTTATTTTGGCGTACTTCGCAGGCGCGCAAGAATGTAAGCTGGCAAAGTGAAATCTTTATCAAATGCACTTGCGCAGCGTCTTCCTTTTTATTACGGCTGGGTTGTTACAGTCACTGTTGGCCTTGCGATAATCCCTACTGTTGCTTTCAGACCTGGGATCATTGGCCTTCTATATCCTCCGATGCAAGATCATTTTGGTTGGTCAAGATCTTCATTAGGTGTTGCTGTTTTTATAGGAAGTGGCCTTGTTGTAATTGCGGCACCTGTTGCTGGAAGGCTTGTTGACAGGTACGGAGCATGGCTGGTACTCAATATTGGAACGGTTTTAATGGGCGTTTGCCTAATTGGTCTCGGGACTGTATCTGATCTCTGGGCTTTCTATGTGCTTTTTGGCATTGGGTATGCTTCATTCGCAGGAATCAATCGAGTGAGTATTACATCTGCTATGGCTCATTGGTTTTTAGAGCGAAGGGGCAGAGCAATGGGAATAGTTGCTCTAATGCTGGGGNTAGGGTTTGTTATTGTTCCTCCCGTTACGGAAAGGGTTCTTAGCTCTTCAGGTTGGCAGGCTTCCTGGTATACAGTTGGNCTGATTACTCTTTTGCTAGCACTCCCTTCTGGTATTTTGCTATTCAGAAATTCTCCTGACTCTTTGGGTCAGTCAATAGATGGGAAAAATGTTCAGCAANNAATAAGTTNTTCATTAAATCAGCCTAAAGATAGTGAAATTCAGTGGACTTTCTCAGAGGCAATAAGAACTAAAACTCTTTGGATGTTAGTTGCTTCTGTCTCTTTAGTTGAAATGTCGAGGAACGGTGTAGGTATNCACATGNTTNCTCATATGACAGAACNAGGAATGTCTCCAGCATTTGCAGCAATTGCTTTTAGCATTGCTGGGATTACGATGATACCAATGAGCATTATATTAGGAATTGTCGTTGATAAATTTGGAGCTCGATTTGCATACGGAATAGCATCTAGTTCCGTTTTAATCATGGGCGTTCTAGTTATCGTAGCTGACTCGAATATGATTGCTATTCCTATTGGTATAACTATGGGAATTGGTTCAGGCGGTGTTGATATGGTTATGCGTGTAATATTTGCAAATTACTTCGGCAGGGCTTCTTCAGGAGCAGTCATCGGAATGGTGACGCCCTTCATTGTAATATCTTTGGGTGTAGGGGCTTTGATTTCGGGAATATTTTACGATTTACAGGGCGATTATTATCTCGTTTTTTGGGGGTGGATTTCTATAACGGCTTTAGCTATTGCCATACTTACAATAATCCCCTCCCCTAGCAAAATGAACTTGCAAGCGAGCAAATAAAAGCTTGATCAACCTCTCCCTANAAAAGCTTGTTCAACAGGCAATATTGTTGCACTGAGCATATTAACGTTGGTCGGCAAACTTGCCACTGTTACAACGATATTTGCAAAATCCTCAACCTCCATCATTGCCTCTTGATTCATGGCTACCTCGGGTTTTTGTCGCCATTCAGTTTTTATATTACCTGGATTTAAACAAGAGGCACTTATACCGAAATCTCTACCTTCTAACGATGTGGATTTTGTTAAGCCAACTAATGCATGTTTGGTTGATGTATAAGGAGCGCTGTTCATACGAGGCATTTCAGCTGAAATGCTGCCTATGTTTATGATTTTTCCTGAACGCTGCTGTTTCATTATTTTCATAGCAGACTTTGTGCATAAAAATGGAGCTGTAAGGTTTAAATCAACAACTTTTTTCCAAGTTTCAAGTTTGATATCTTCCAACGGTCCTCCACCAAATGTACCAGCATTGTTAACGAGTACGTCCACACTATTAAATGAATCCATAGTTGTGGCAAATAATTTAACTACTTGAGCTTCGACNGTCACATCGGTGGGCACAACAAGTACTGAAGAACCNAGTTTCTTTGCTGTGCCAGCAACTATGGATAATTTTNTCTCATCACGCGATGCAAGGACNAAATTAGCTCCTGCACTAGCAAAAGCAATTGCNATACCNTTACCTATTCCGGTAGAGGCACCCGTGATTATTACGTTCAAACCTTTTAAGCTGCTCATGTTTACCTCACTATGAAACTAAAATAAAAGACTAAGTTTACATGGGCAATGTATAATGGTTTAGTTGGAGGTACAAATGCCCGCTTCAAAGAAAACAAAAACTGAGAAAAAGTCCGAATCAACAGAAGAGTTCGTCAAAAAGCTGGCGAAGCAAGACGTTAAGCGAAACGGCTTAAGAGTCAGGTTTGGGTTTGGTGGTCATCGCCGCAAGGCTGGTTAATACNCNCGCCCTCTACTTATTNCTTNGGTAAACGNTNCATCCAGTACAAGGAGGATGGAATGGCAATTCGNCTTATAGTTCATTTNCAAGCTCTTCCTGGNAAACAAGAAGAGATGGTTGATGCTTACCGGAAAAGAGTAAAAGAGGTNAGATCGGAGCCGGGCTGCATCGATTTCAGAGCATTCCAAGACATTGAAAATCCTGATCAAATTGTCCTGATAGAAGGTTGGGAAANCCAAGANTCTCTTACTGTTCATGGTTCTGTTCCCAAAGATCCTTCAGCAANAGACCCNCAGTCACTTAGGACTGCAGTGGGGCATGAACGCTACGAATATGAGTAAACATNTTTTTCCTTATANCGCTACAACAAGATGAAAGTNCAAGTNATTCACGGTCTTGGTATGGACATGCGTGGAATCGAGAATATCGAAATTTTTGGCCCAATGAAACTTGACGAATATAACGTAAGGATTCGTGAGTTCGCAGACGCAGTCAATATAGAAGTTTCAATATTTCATTCAAATGACCAAAGTGAAATAATCAATGTTTTAAATCAAGCTTCTGAGCTAAATTACTCAGGTGTTCTTTTTAATCCTGCCGGGTTCATGCAAGGTTTCCCAGAAATAGGTGAAGCCATCAAGCTGATGCAAATACCAGTGTATGAGCTCCATAGCACTAATCCAGTCAGTAGGGGTCGAGTCTCCGATCTTTTGAAGTATTGCTCAGGATCGATCACAGGGTTTGGGGTTGATGGGTACAGAATTGGTCTATCTGCTATTGCTCACGCTAACAAAACTCAAAAGCCTTAAATACTTGCTGGGGTTTGTACTTTTGGCGTTGTGACTATAAATAGCAATATCGCTGCAGTTAGTGCGAGCCCTATAGCTGCCCAGTATGCTGGTCCATAACTACCAACGCTATCAAACACAAATCCAGTAAACGGGGCTCCCAGAGCTTGAGCGGCTACTATACCCGGCACAATATACCCCCTAATTGCCCCAATATGCCTCCTCCCAAAATACGTTGGCCAAATATGGACTTGAACGACGGCATTTGTACCTTGTCCGATACCAAATGCAATTGCGCTAAAAAACATAACCCACTTTGCGTCGATTAAGACAGTAACCAGTAAAGCTAGCACAGTAATGAACATTGCATATGATCCAACAAACCGAACTGGNATTTTTTCAACCAAAAACCCTGCACTCAAAATCCCACCAAAGAACATAAAAGCATCAAGNGAAAAAGAACTAGCTATCAGAGAACGGTCGTAACCTCTGTCTTCCCAAAAGGCTACTCTATGGACCTGCACACCGCCCATTGCAAATGAAATGCATAAATATGCCAATAAAACCTGCCACAGTGTTGTCGTTTTAAGGGCAGCCCTGCCTGTCCAAGAAATTTCGTCAGTAGAATCACCTAATTGAGACTCATCTGCCTGGTTAGTAGGGTTCTCCCCGTCAGGTAACAATCCCATGTCTTCTGGTTGTCTTCTAATAAAAATCCAAGTAACAGGTAAAATCACTACTAAGACAAAAATTCCAGAAGCAATCCATGCTATTCTCCATGAAAATATATCGATAATTTGCTGGTGAACTAAAACAAATGTCATTCCTCCGACACCAAAGCCGCCAGCTGCGAAAGAAGTTGCTCGGCCTCGTTTGCGAACGAACCATTTTTGAACTGGAACTGAGGTNAGCAAATTTCCGGGCATTGTTATTCCACTGAGCCCTATTAGCAAGAAAAGCAAAAGGAATTGCCAAATATTCTCAACCCAGCCCATAAGTATGACTGAGATACCCGCAAGAGAAGCAGATCCCATAATCAACATTCGACTACCATACTTATCTATCAAGCGGCCAATAAATATTGAAACGAATCCAGTAGCAAGCCTACGGGCAGCAACAACCCAGCTAATTGCGCCACGTGAAATATTAAGATCTTCACTCATTGGTTTCAGAAAAACAGCAAATGAGAAAATCGCAGTAGCTTCGACGGCAAAGTTCGTTATGAACAAAGAGGTGACGATCCACCATCCGTAAAAAAATTTGCCCTTTTTCTCTTTACTCTTAGCCATAATCTGATTCTACCCCAATTATCCTAATGGCTTTTACATTATGCTTTTCTTCTCTAAACTAGGTCGAGATATTTTCTAAAAGGTGCAATTTGAAAGATAGTTCCACAATTCTCTATAAATACGAAAAACAAATTGCAACTATTACTTTGAATCGTCCGGAAGTACACAATGCAATAGATTTTGACATGTGGGTAGAAATCAAAGGAATTGTGGATGATATTTCGCAAAATAGCGAAATAAAAGTAGTTATATTCAATGGCTCGGGAGGGAAGGCTTTCTCTTCAGGGGCTGATATAAAAGATTTCCCAAAACATAGGAAAAATAAGAAACAAGCAATCGAGTACGCAAAAGCATTTGAAGGCACACTAGATGCAATTGCAGCTATGCCGCAACCAACTATTGCTATGATCCAAGGAATTTGTGCAGGTGGTGGCTGTGAGTTAGCTATGATGACCGATATAAGGATAGCCGGAACTGGGAGTTCTTTTTCTATACCTGTCGCAAAAATTGGTGTGCTCTTAGGGTATAAAGAAATGCGACGTCTAGTGCAGTTGGTAGGACCATCAAACGCTAGTTACTTATTACTAAGTGCAAAAGTGATAGATGAAGATGAAGCCTTTTCTATGGGCTTAATAAACGAAATTGTATCGTCAGGGATTTTGGATACCCGGGTTATTAGTCTTGCAAATACNATGGNTNAATTTGCCCCTTTAACTCAATCAGGCAACAAGAGAGTGCTTCAAACAGTACTAGCCAATCCTAATTTAGAAAACTTGAGCAAGGAACAGAGAGATTTTCCGCTGGATATTTTTGAAACGCTTGATAGCCAAGAAGGCTACCAAGCGTTTATAGAAAAACGTAAACCTCATTTCAAAGGCCGTTAACATGAATGAAATGCCATTAGACGGTGTTACTGTGCTTGATTGCACGCAAGTAATGGCAGGTCCCTTCTGCACCATGCTATTGGGAGATATGGGTGCTGAGGTAATTAAAGTAGAAAAACCGGAAGGTGATGACTCGCGAAGAATGGGGCCCCCATTCATAGGTAGTGAATCAGCGGCATTTCTTGCAATTAATAGAAACAAGAAAAGTATAATTTTAGACTTCAAGAAGCCTGAAGACGTGAAAATTTTCAAAAACATTGCTGCCAAAGCTGACGTTGTAGTTGAAAATTTCAGACCTGGGACTATGGCAAGGTTAGGTATTGGTCCTGAACACCTGAGGAAAGATCATCCTGNGTTAATTTACGTGTCTATTTCTGGCTTTGGNATGACTGGCAAATACTCGAAAAGGCCCGGGTATGANCTCATTGCTCAAGGAATGTCAGGCATGATGAGTGTAACGGGGCACCCAAATTCTCCCCCAGTAAAAGCAAGTATACCCCTAGCTGATCTTAGTGCTGGCATGTTTGCCGCTTTTGGTACTTTGTCCGCATACATTTACAAGTTGAAAACNGGCATAGGCCAAATAGTNGACACTTCATTGCTCGATTCGGCAATTGCACTAACTCCATGGGAGGCGGCAGAGTTTTGGGGAACAGGGAAGCCGCCTGCACCTAAAGGCTCTGCCCACCGACTTGTAGCGCCTTACCAAGCATTTCAAAGTATTGATGGTTATTTCAACATCGGCGTTGCAAATCAGCCCAACTTTGCTCGATTATGCAATGCCATTGGAAGACCAGAGTTAATTCAGGATCTTCGTTTTAAAGATAANCCTTCCNGGGTTGTGAATTATCAAGAACTTGAAAAAGAAATAGAGTTAATTACGAAAACGAAAACAACTAGTGAATGGCTAGCAATATTAGAAGCGGAAAATGTTCCCAGCGGTCCTATTTTGAACATGGAAGATGTTTTTAAAAACGAGCATGTGNTCCAAAGAGATATGGTTCAGCAGCAGCAGCATACGACATTGGGATTAGTAAATCATTTAGGAATTCCGACCAAATTAAGTGCAACACCAGGAAAAATTCGTAATGCTGCCCCAATCCTTGGCGAGCATACTGCTGAAATTGTAAAAAGATTCAGTTCTTAAAGCTACTTGATCTTTTTTTTTGTTTTTTCAGCTTGTCCCTTATTTCCTCGAATTCCCTTGCACGCCGAGCACGGTGAAGCCTGCCTACCCTGTTGGCTAAGATGATTACGAGCATACCTATAGCGAATGCAATTGCAGTTCCAAAATCCATAGAACCCCTAAGGTACTAGTCTAGTAGCTAGGTATAACACGGTTTCCTGCTTTGTAAACATCTCTTATATTCCACAAAGCTTCTAAATCCTCTAGTGGGTTGCCGCTAACAACCAGAATGTCAGCTGCCCTACCAATTTGCAAAACACCAGCCCTATCTCCAGCCGCTATCGATTCAGCTGCAAAACTGGTTGCAGTGATTAATGCTTCGCTAGTAGATAGTCCTGCGCTGTGTAAAGCTATAATTTCCTTAACGAATTCCCCAGGAGGGTAAGAGCCCCAAGGTGAATCTGAACCAGCAATCATTCGTACGCCTAATTTTGAAAGTCTCCTTACGGTATCAATCCTCTGGTCCAAAGTCAGCTTAGATTTTTCTATAATTGCTTCCTCTTCATGAGTGAGCGTACCCCGTTCTTTTCCAATTCTAGTAAGCCGGTCGATTGTTGCTTGAATGACATGTATCGTTGGATTAACCCAAGCATTTGCTAAAGCCAATTTATCTGCTAAGTCATCACGGTATGTGTACATACCAGTTTCATCTACAAATGCGCAATGAATGATCATATCTACACCTGCAGTTAAGGAATTTGCTACACCTTCAACGGAAGAGCAATGAGTAGCAGTTAGTTTATTTGCTGCATGGGATTCATCTACGATGATTTGNAAGTCTGCTGCTGTGTAAGCAGGNCGAAGAGGNTCTGAAGTTCTAGTAGTTCCNCCTGTTGCCATTATTTTAATGAAGTCCGCTCCCTCCGATATCAAATTCCGTACTTCAAAACGTAGCTCTTTTTCNGTTTCAGCCACTGAACCACAATAGCTCATATGTCCACCACGTATGGTGATCGGTCTTCCNCATATGANCATTTCNGGGCCTAANTTATTACCAGCTTTTATGTTATCCCNTAGGGAAAATCCTACTTTATTCTTTGANCCATTTTCTCTTGCGGTTGTGACTCCTGCAGCNAGNAAAGTTTTGGCATTNTCCATTGATCTCTTTAAAAGAATCTCATCAGGGTCCANAGCNACATCATCTCCTATGGTGCCATCACCAGGTGCCATCATGTGAGTATGCCCATCAACTAATCCAGGAAGTATGGTTGAATCTCCGTAATCNAAAATNTCGACATCAGCATAATCAGGAGCTTGAACNTCATTAGCTGGGCCAATTACGTTTATTTTCCCTTTGCTAATTAAAATTGCCTGATTCTCATAAAGTTTATGAGATTTACCGTCGAACAAATTTTTTGCCTTGATCAATTTGAATTCAGACATCTCTTGGCTCCAGTATTATTTGTGTGGTCAAGTATTTTTTAGATAGAATACTCAAAAAGCAATCAGGTGGTTTTTATCAGATATGGCCTCAACAAACCATGAATCGGTTGGCAAATTTTCAATGGTGAATGGAATTAACATTCATTACAACGAACTATCTTCTAACGGAACACCCCTAATATTTCTTCACGGAGTTACAAGTTCCTCTCGAACATGGGAAGCAGTTGCGAAAGAATTTACAGATAATTACAGGGTCCTGACAGTAGATTTAAGAGGCCATGGCAAATCTGAAAACCCTGGCATGGGATACTCTTGGGAAGATGATTACGCCGAAGATATTGCCCAATTTTTAAATGAAAACACTGAAGAGCCTGCTTACTTGGTTGGTCATTCCCTTGGTGCTTCAGTATGTGGTCCCGTGGCAGTGAAATCGGCGAATAGGGTCAAAGCGATAGTGATGGAGGATCCGCCAGTATTCGTTCATGAAAAAGCACCTGAGTCTCTTTCAATTCCACCAACGCATTTCCTCAATATGCTTGCTGCAAAGGAATTAGGTTTTGATGCCCGAGTGCTTGCCATTATGAAATATACAGAATGCGATTATGAAGCAGCCGTTTTACGTGCGCGAAATATTGAAGACATGGACAAAGCCGTCCTAATTGAGCTATTAACTGGAAAAACTGGGTATGACCCTGAAGTCATTTTCCCTAAAATTTCATGCCCTGCCCTTATTTACCTTGGTAACCCAGAGCTCGGAGGGGTTGTTGATTTTGAGGATAGAGAACGCCTACAAACCCTGATCGGCCAAGTTACTATTATTGAAAGAGACTCCGTAGGGCATAGTATTCATAGTGAAGATTTTCAGTTTTTTGTTAGTTCTTTGGAAGAATTTCTCAAAAGTAACGAATAAGTAACAAATAAAACCTTCCGGCTGTGAGAAATAATCTTCTCATAGTATGATTGTTTCAGGAGGGGTTATATGTCACTACGAATAAATGATATTGCACCGGATTTTCAGGCCAATACAACTGAGGGAAATATTCAATTTCATGACTGGATAGGCGACGGTTGGGCTATGTTATTTTCACATCCGAAGGATTTTACTCCTGTATGTGCAACTGAGCTTGGCTACGTTGCCAAACTAAATGATCAATTTCTAGCAAGAAATTGTAAGGTAATTGGTCTAAGTGTTGATCAAGTTGAGGACCACCTTAAGTGGGCACAGGACATAGAAGACATTGGGGGCACAAAGCTTAATTTTCCTATCATCGCCGATGAAGATCTAGGCGTAGCTAAAATGTACGACATGCTTCCAGCAGAAGAAGGCACATCTTCGACAGGAAGGACTGCTGCCGATAACCAAACCGTAAGGTCAGTTTTTCTTATTGGACCGGATAAGAAAGTTAAAATGAGCCTTACTTATCCAATGAGCTCAGGACGTAATTTCGATGAGCTACTTAGGGTTTTGGATTCCTGCCAACTTACAGCTAAGCACAAAGTTGCTACCCCTGCCAATTGGGCTAAAGGTGACGACGTCATTATTGTTCCGGCCGTCAACAACGACGACGCAAAGGATTTATTCCCAGATGGTTGGGAAACAGTCAAGCCTTACCTCAGGAAAGTTAAGGATCCAAGTGCATAGCATTTTGACCCACCATTAACTTAATCGTTAATGGTGGGTTTTCTGTCCCAAATTTCAGCTAAAACTTTCGCTCTAAAGTCGAAAATTTTTACAAGGTCTTGCTCAACAAAAAATCGATGAATTAAGGGTTCTAAAATCCCACCAGGTACTTTATATGAAACTTTATCTCGGACTATTGTTTTACCATTAGAATCTTCAAATATATGCTCGTGAACCCATTTCTTATATGGACCCTTGATTTGTTCATCTACGAAATAGTGTGGTGGGTTCCAAGCAGAAATCCTGCTTACCCATTTCAATTTAAAGCCGTGAAGACTTAACTTATATGCAATCAATGTACCCTCAGCAACTTCAATTTTCTCTGAGGTTTGGATGTTGAAATTCAAAAAAGCAGGAGTGATTTTTTCCAAGTTATGAGGGTTGGAAAAAAAATCAAATACATCGTCTAATTGTGCTGCGAGTATTTGGGTTTTATTTAAGAATCGGTTTGTCATGCTAATCCTTGATCGGCCAGGATAAAAGAATAGAATGCCTTGATTATAGAAAGCATAAAAAGAAAAGGAGAATACCTTGAGTATAGGATTTATAGGGATCGGCACGATGGGGAAACCCATGGTGAGGAATTTAATAGATGCTGGCCACGACATGGTTCTCCACGATACAAACCCTGCTACATACAATGATTTTAATTTCGATGCTGTGACAATAGCCCAGTCACCAGCTGAAGTAGCGGCTTCTACTGATGTGATTTTCACTTCCCTTCCAGGGCCATCGGAATTAGAGAGTGTAACGCTTGGTAAAGGCGGCATAATTGAGGGCATCAACCCTGAGACTGTTCAGGTAGATACATCAACTGTTTCACCATCAACCATTGAGAAAATCTCAAAAGAGTTCAGCAAAATTAACGCACATTTAATAGACGCACCAGTAAGTGGAGGCCCGATAGGTGCAGAATCTGGGAAATTAGCGATTATGGTTGGGGGTGATATTGCAGTATTTGATAAGGTCAAACCTATACTTGAAATATTAGGCTCTAGTATCACCAGGGTTGGCCCCACAGGATCAGGGACAGTTGCTAAATTAGTACATAATGGCATATCAATGAGCACCAGGATAGCCGTGCAGGAAGGAATGATCCTTGCAGTAAAATACGGTATCCATCCAACTGATATTCTGAATGTACTTACCCATGGTTCTTTCGGGCAACAGACTCTCCTAAAGTCACATATCCCTGATTTAGTATTTAAGGATGATTTCGACAATCCAAGATTCAGTTTAGCTCTCTCAGAAAAGGATGTATCACTAGCATTGGCTTTTGCTGAAGAGATGGGGCTGGAGTTTGGTATGGCAGAACGTGCACTTTCCAGAATACGAGAGGGTGTAGACAAAGGGTTAGGCGCGAAGGACAACCTTGTCACTTACAAGGTTGCCGAAGAGAAGGCAGGGGTAAAAATTAGAGGCTAAGTACCAGGGGGTTTCGTTCTACCTATAACAAAAGCACTCACAGCAAGTAATGAAACAGCAACCCACCAAACTGGTGCAAAGGTGCCAATGGAATCTGCTACATAGCCAGTTAATGGAGCTGATGCTGCACCAAGTCCCATAGATACTGACAGAGATACTCCTCGAATTGCACCAATGTGGGCTCTTCCAAAAAATGCAGGATATATCAGGCTTTGTACCATAACGAGGTATGTGACGGCTAGCCCAAAAAGAATAGTGGCAATGGTGACTTCAATCCCAGTAGAGGCTACGATCGTTAAACTATGGGAAGCAATCATTAGAATAAACCCAATAGATGCAAGGCCTTGCAATCTGAAACGGTAAACTAGGAATCCCAAAGTAAAAACAGCAATAATTGATGAAACTCCTTCCATTGATGCAGCATAAGAAATAATGGTGGGGTCAACTCCTTGGTCTGCATAATGTGCCCATCGATATAGAGAGACTGATTGTTGCCCAGCCATGTGTAAACCAAACGCGAGCGTAAGACGCCAGAACGTACCACTTCTCAAAGCTTCAGCGCGGGTCCATGATCTCTCAACGGCATTAACATTGTTTTCATTTTGGCTGCTTGTGCTATCAAAGAAGAGTCCGTCAACCTGTAAACCCATATCCTCAGGTTGTCGCCTTAAAAGGAATAAAGAAATAGGGACAATCATCCCTACTCCTGCAAGCCCGATTACAAGCCACGCAGTTCTCCAACCAAATTCATCTATTAAAAACTGAGTTAGAGGAAATGCAAATATTAATACCATAGGCAAACCTAGATACATTACTGACATAGCCTTGGTTCTTTTTACAACAAACCATTTAGCTACAACTGAGCCTGTGTAAATATTTGCCCCACCTTGCATCCCCAGCATTCCAACAATTCCATAGATAGCTATGAGGTGCCATTCATGACTAATCATTGAAATCAACGCAATTGAAGCGGCACCTATTCCACCAAATACAGCAAGCAAGACACGAGGTCCATGCTGGTCTATTAAGCGGCCGATCAAGATTCCTCCCACAGCGGCTCCTACAGTTCGCGCGGAGGAAGCCCAGCCAAACACTGCGCGATCAAAGTTCAATTCTTCTCTCATGGGATTGATGAAGAAGCCAAAATTAGCTACGCCCATAGAAAGCGTCCAGCCACCAATTACCGCCATGCTTATCGCTATAACCCAGCCATAATAAAAGCGACCTGCCTTGGCAGGTGCTCCTTCGGAATTATGTTCATTGGGGTTATTTTGAGAAGATGGGAGTTTCACTTTGCGATAGTACAGTATATGAATGAGTAGCGTTAGCCTTTTTGCTACACCAATGCTAATTTAGAGAGGTTCGATTACTTTTATTGATTGAAGGTTCATTTGAAAATCGGCCTCTCACTTTCTGGTTTATTGCAGCACACTGCAGAATCTGACATGGTCCAAAGATTTGAAGAAGTTTTAGATCTAGTCAGGACAGCTCGCGATTGCGGGTTTGATTATATTTATGCGGGGCAACATTACCTCACCACTCCATATCAAATGATGCAGCCATTGATTTCTTTAGCAAGGCTCAGTGCTGAGACAGGTAATATGGGGCTGTTATGCACAATTCTAGTGCCTTTGCAAAATCCGGTGCAGATGGCTGAAGACGTAGCAACCTTAGATGTAATTTCAGGAGGGAGGGTCACCATTAATGCTGCTCTTGGATACAGGGATTTGGAGTTTGATGCGTTCGGTATTGAAAAGAACACAAGGGTGCAGCGCATGTTCGAAAACCTTGATATTGCTAAAAAATTATGGTCCGGAGAAAAGGTTAGCTTTCAGAATCAATACATTAAAATTTCTAATACAAATATTGGTATTACTCCTGTCCAAAAGCCGCATCCTAAAATATGGATTGCAGCTAATAGTGATGCGATGGTGCGCCGCATATCCTCAAGAGGTGAGGTTTGGTATATGAACCCCCATTCATCCCTTTCCAACCTTAAAAGGCAGTTCGAACTGTACAAAGAAGATCTGAGTAAGAATGGTCACTCCTTACCTACAGATATTCCTATCGCTAGAGAAATGTTTATTGCGCGCTCTCGCGATGATGCGTATGCAATAGCAGGGCCTTTTTTGGAATCAAAGTACAAAGCATACGCTGCTTGGGGTCAGGATAAAGCGATTTCATCTCATGAGAATTTCACTTCACCATTTGAGGTTCTTTCTGAGGATAGGTTTATCCTAGGTACACCTAATGATGCCATCGTAATCTTAGATCAAATACGCAATTTAGGAGTTACGCACGCAACATTGCGTTTGGGATGGCCTGGAATGAACAAAAGGCACATTGCAAGTGCAATCCGGCTAACATCAGAAGAAGTCATTCCCTCATTAAAAAGTTAATATAAATGCAATATGCACTCATAGGGAAGTATGAATCGATACGGGTAATTGCTGACATTGTATATATACTTAATTCAGTTACTACTAAGTTGAATTCATCAAATTATGCATAAAGGAGGACACATGA
This sequence comes from Chloroflexota bacterium, assembly GCA_002719775.1. GTDB lineage: Bacteria > Chloroflexota > Dehalococcoidia > Lucifugimonadales > Australimonadaceae. The sequence goes on from PBEP01000011.1 coordinate 28,426, forward strand.
TATTCGTGGAGCCGCTTAAACATTATGCAGATTTTCAAGGCAGGTCGAGTAGAGCTGAATATTGGTCATTTGGCCTAGCTCAGATTGTGTTGATTGCAGCTTTATTAATCATCGATGGTTCTGGCATACTATTCACTCTAGCATTCCTAGCTTTAATGATTCCTAATTTAGCAGTATCCGTAAGAAGGTTACATGATACTAATAAAACCGGGTGGATGGTTTTGTTGGGACTGATTCCATTCGTTGGAAGCATAGTGTTGCTTGTGCTTTACCTGCTACCTGGAAATATAGGCGATAATGATTACGGAGCACAGCCTTCAAAGTAAGCATTAGGTTTTAATAAAAGGTTTGGTGGAGCTGGAGGGATTCGAACCCTCGACTTCTGCCTTGCAAAGGCAGCACTCTCCCACTGAGTTACAGCCCCACTGTGTTAATTATACGTGATGACACTACTTAAAAAAAATCAAGCAAGCTCAAGCATGGTTGATCTAGAGAATTTCTTGAGCAATTTCCAGTCAAAAATCTGAGTAATCTGATGTAGATGTGCCCACTCCGTAGGCTAATGTTGTTCCACTAAGTCAGAAGTAACATTATGCTTTCTTTTTACGATTGAGGAATTAATGTCCACAGGACCAGAACTTTCATTACTCACATGGTTTCTTTCAGCACTTCCCGTATTTGTGCTGATTGTTACGATTATGGGTTTTAAGTGGTCTGCACCTCGTGCTGGAGGGGTATCCTGGCTGATTGCTGCCGGTCTAGCCTTATGGTTTTTTGGTGGAAATTCGACAAGCACTGCTATAGCAAGCGCAAAAGGTTTAAGCCTTGCGCTCTTCGTACTTTCAATACTATGGGCATCTGTTTACATGTACAACATTGTTGACAGAGTCGGCGGCATTCAATCGATAGGAAAAGCGTTAGCCCGAATAGCTCATGATCCTCTTGCTCAGGCATTGCTTATCGCGTGGGGTCTTGCAAGTTTTATACAAGGGATAACAGGGTTTGGTGTACCTGTAGCTGTAGCTACTCCGCTTTTAATGATGATGGGCTTTCGCCCTGCCAAAGCTGCAACAATGGTTTTAATTGGCCATGGATGGGCAGTAACGTTCGGTTCGATGGGTTCAAGTTATTACACAATCCAGTTAGTTACTGAGATACCGGGTACAGTAATTGCTCCGCACATGGCATTGCTTTTTGCGCCGGTTACTATACTCAGCGGATTTATGGTTGCTCAAATACAGGGAGGGATGGCAGCTGTGAAACGTGCCGCTCCTCTGATTCTCGTTATTGGATTTTCGATGGCTTTTGCAATGTGGGCAATGGCCTGGATTGAAGCCCCACAAGTAGCTTCATCAGTGCCTGGCATAATCGCATTAGCCGGCGTAGCTGTAGGGTTGAGAGTCCCATTTTTGTTCAGGTCAGATGCAAATTCAAAACTTTCAGCAAAAACTGAAGGAATTGAAAGTTCAATGATGAACCCTCACCTAGGTTTTATGCCGTATTACCTCTTGATATTGTTTAGTCTCATTGTCCAGCTGGGCGCCATTAAAGATTTAACCAGGAATATCGCCTGGGGAATCGATTACCCTGGTTTTATGACTAGCAAAGGGTTTGTTGTCCATGCTGTTTCTGATTATGCAGTAATTCGCATGCTTTACCACCCTGCACCGTTAATTATTTTTTCTCTTTTGATCAGCGCTATAGCTCTTGCATATTTTGGGTATTGGAAAAAATCAGTAGCTGTTGAAGCAGCTGTTTTAACGTACAAACAATCTATGTCTACAACAGTTGGAGTAGGAACGATGGTCATGATGGCCTTGATCATGGCTGATACAGGGATGACCACTCTGCTCGCTGAGGGTATAGCAAAGGGCTCTGGCCCGATATTCCCTCTAGTGTCCCCATTTATTGGTCTGCTTGGTTCATTTATGACCGGCAGCAATACTAATTCAAATGTGCTATTCGGAATTCTCCAAGTAGAAACTGCGAGAAACCTTGAAATTGGTGCTGTAACAATAGCAAGCGTGCAGTCCATTGGTGCGTCTGTAGGAAGCACTATGGCTCCGGCTAAAGTTCTGCTAGGTGCAGCCCTTACCGGTCTTGCGGGTCGTGAGCACGAAATTATGAGACTAGTCGTGCCTTATGTTCTGATCTTAGTTGGTGTAACCGGTGTAGTTGCGCCAATCTTAGTCGAACTGTTCCCTGGGTGGACAAAGTAGAACTAAATGAAAAATCACCTCAAAGTAGCATCGTTTATTGGTCTATTTATTGCCTTCCCAGCCCTAATAATCAGCAGTGTAACCCTTGGAACTGCTTCACTTACCATTGCAGCTTTGATTTTTACGGCTGCTATATGTGCCATTGCAGTTCTTGCGTTTTGACCTTTAATTAAAAGAATTTCATCGAATCACGGTTTGAGCTATGATGAGTGCATGAACGAGATCACAAAGCCTCAGAAGTCTGCGCTCTCACAATTTGGCGAAACAGCAGCGAATTACAGGGTTAGTAAGCCGCACAGTCAGGGAGAAAGCCTTGAGATTCTTGCTTCATTCGTAGCAAAAGGTGGTCGTCGTTTTAATATCGGCGTTGATATAGCGACAGGAGCGGGCTTTGCTGCATTTGCCTCTGCCGTTAATGCAGACCTTATGCTCGCAACAGATCCCACACCTGCAATGTTGCAGCAAGTCCATAAACTCAAATCAGAAAGAGGAGTGAACAACGTCGAAACCATGATGGTGATCGCCGAAAGTCTTCCCTTTTCTGATGATTCAGTCGACTTAGTTACATGCCGCGTAGCACCACATCACTTCCTGAATGTTCCGCTTTGGCTCTCAGAGGTTAATAGGGTGTTGAAACCAGGAGGAGTGTTCGTAGTTGCCGATACTAGTGCTCCTGAAGACCCAGAAATTGCAAAATGGATGAATGCCCTCGAGTTAAAGAGAGATCCTAGCCATATCAGGAACTGGACACCTAGTGAATGGGAATCTGGTATCAACACTACCGGCCTAAAAGTCACTGATACCGCTCTAGGTAAAGTTAATCATGAATGTAATGACTGGACTAAACGGTCAAATTCCACCGAACAAGAAGCTGCAGAGATAGAGGAAACCATCAGGAATGCCTCGCCATCAATCAAAGCTGAGTTTAATATCAAAGAAGATGAGGCTGGTGCATTAACTTGGCACTGGGGTGTTTCAATTCTAAGAGCTGAAAAGCCTTAGAAGTTAATTCGACTCAGAAAATACACGTCTAGCTGCAGCCAGACTGGCTCCAACTGGCAATTCAAAGCTTTGATTACTCAATGCATCTTCTAGCGCACTAAGAGCAGTGAATACGTTACTTGGGTTAGCGTTGTAGCCCATCAACCCAACACGCCACACCTTTTCTGCTACTGCCCCGAGTCCGGAACTGAATTCAATATTGCGTTCCTCCAAAAGGAATTTCCGAACCGAAGATGCGTTTACTGAGTCAGGCACTTCTACGCTTGTCAGGTTAGGCAATCTGTCATTTGGATTTTTTACATAAAGACCCAGGCCCATAGCTTCAATTCCTGCCTGGAAAGCTTTCCCAACTACCTGATGTCTGGCCCATCGATTTTCTATGCCTTCTTCGACTACCAGGCGTAAACCTTCACGGAGTGCATATATCTGGTTAATAGGAGCGGTGTGATGATATGCGCGCATCTGGAAATAACTTCTTAATTGAGTCATGTCGAAATAAAAGCTGTGGGTGGGGCGATTTCTATTTTCGAGAACTTGCATAGCCCGGGGACTAAAAGTAATAGGCGATAAGCCAGGGGGACAGGCTAGGCACTTTTGAGTACCCGAATAGCAAACATCTACTTCCCAGTCATCAATTCTCAGCTCAATTCCTCCAAAAGAAGTAACTGCATCAACTATCAGCAAAGCCCCGTGATCATGTGCAACGTTAGCAATGGGGAGAATTTGGGAGACAGCCCCTGTTGAAGTTTCTGCATGGACCATTGCTATGGCTTTTACTGAGTCATGTTTAGAAATTTCAGCTTCCACTTGTTCGGGAGTTACTGCAGTTCCTGGTTCAAATTGAACTTTATAGACATTGGCACCACACCTTAGTGCTATTTCGCCTAAGCGATTAGCAAAGTACCCATTCTCACAAATCAAAATTGTGTCACCGGGTTCAAGTACGTTTACTAAGGCTGCTTCCATACCTCCAGTACCTGTAGCTGAAACTGGCCATGTAACTTCATTGCTAGTTTTAAAAGCAATTCTCAGCATTGCTTGGACATCATCAAGCACTTGAAGGAAATCAGGATCCATGTGCCCCAGTAAGGAGGTTGTCATTGCACTAAGAACCCTAGGATGGATGTTACTAGGCCCGGCTCCCATCAGAAGACGTGGAGGGGGGTTAAATTCATTAGTGAATGAGTCCATTAGCAAATTCTCACTTTTTGAACAATCTGGTTCTGATCTGAAATAACGATTAATAAGGCATTATAACAGCAAGACGGGAATTTTCTAAACCGTTAGCCGAAAAATATTATGAGTCTAGCAGGTATACAAGTTAAGGTTTAGTTGTTTTTAGACTTTCCTAACTAAGCTATTAATAACCAAAAAAAGCACATGGACACAAGAAGATTGTAAAAACATAAAATACCAAAGAATTCTTCATACAATATTTAGTAGTTGTTTAAGAAACACGCCCAGTAATCGCATAAACAGTATCTAATATTTAGTAGTTAATTTTAAATTTTAATGTTTTTTTGGCTTTAATTTTTTTACAAATCTTAAACTTAGGTATTGTCATAATTTTAAACAAAGTATAGTTTTTTAACCAACAAGTTTTTATTGAAAGAATTGTTTTGTTAGTTAGGTTGCAAAAATGGAAAACGAAACACGCAAGTATCACCAGTCCGTTTTGCTTAATGAAACTATCGACGCTTTAATGCCTGAAAGCGAAGGCATCTACATTGATTGTACTTTAGGTGACGGCGGACATTCCGAAGCAATTCTTAAGGCAAGTGGTCCTGCTGGCAGGGTGATTGGGATCGACGCTGACCCTGAAGCACTCGCGGAAGCAGAGCATCGATTAGAGTCTTATCGACCACGTGTGCGATTTATCAATAGTAACTTTTCTGCGTTAGCAGAGGTGGCCTGGAAGGAGGGCCTAAGTCAAGTAAATGGGGTATTGCTGGATCTCGGTGTTTCAGCCAGACAGCTAGACACCGAAAAACGAGGTTTCAGTTTCCGTAGAGCGGAATTCCTCGATATGCGGTTCTCTCCAAGTAATGGGGTTACTGCAGATGAAATAGTCAACTCAATCCCAGAGGCGGAATTAGTTGATGTCTTGTTCAGGTATGGCGAAGAACCCAGAGCAAGGCGAATCGCAAGTTCAATAGTATCGGCTAGGCCAATCAAGGACAGCATGCACTTAGCTGAAGTAATAAAGCTAGGTTCTGGGTACAAGTTTGGGAAAATACATCCCGCTACCAGAACATTCCAAGCCCTTCGAATACTCGTTAACCAAGAGCTGGAAAAGCTTGAGCAAGCCTTGGTTTCTGCAACATCTATATTGATAAATGGGGGAAGGCTTGTTGCAATTGCATACCATTCTTTAGAGGACAGGATCATCAAGAATTTCATACGTTCTTCTTCAAATCTTGAACGTATTAACAAAAAAGTGATCAGGCCATCAAAAGATGAAATTCAGAACAACAGAAGAAGTAGAAGTGCCCGAATGCGAATAGCAGAAAGGCATGCTGGATAAAGCCCGCATTAGCGGCAAAATCGCGCCAAGGTAGAGAACCAAAAAGGGAGTAGAAATGTTTGAGTCATTTGGATCTAATCAGTTACCACCTACGGATGGACTAGCAATGGTCAAGGTCATTGGTGTGGGCGGAGGAGGCTCTAATGCCGTCAACCGCATGTACCGCGAACGAGTTCCTGGGGTTGAATACTTAGCAGTTAATACTGACACTCAACACTTACTGAGAATGGATGTGCCTGTCAAGATTCGCATCGGCGATAAACTCACTAGGGGCCTTGGTGTCGGTGGTGACCCTGAAATTGGGAACGCTGCCGCGGAAGAGTCTCGTGAAGAGCTTTACGAAGCAGTTCGAGATGCCGATCTAGTTTTTATTGCTGCTGGAATGGGTGGTGGTACCGGAACTGGTGCTGCCGCAGTAATGGCACAAGTAGCTAAAGAGACCGGTGCATTAACAATTGCAGTGGTAACCAAACCCTTTGGTTTTGAAGGTCGTCGCAGAGCCATGAATGCTGATGACGGCCTGGCCAGGTTAAAAGACAACGTGGATACGCTAATAGTGATCCCTAATGACAGATTAGCCGCATTCTGTGAAGAAGAAGTAACAGCCGAACAGGCATTTAGAATTGCTGATGATGTTTTGAGGCAAGGGGTACAGTCTATTGCAGAGTTAGTCACCGTACCAGGTGAGATTAATCTGGACTTTGCTGATGTCAAGACAATCATGAGTGGTGCCGGTCCTGCCTGGATGGCTATTGGAACTGCTTCAGGAGAAAACAGAGCTGTAGAAGCGGCTAAGAATGCAATAAATAGCCCAATGCTCGATGTGAACATAGAAGGTGCCAAGGGTGTAATTTTTAATATTACAGGCGGAACCGACTTAACTCTTAGAGAAGTAAATGATGCCGCCAAGGTAATTCAGTCAGCAGTAGATCCAGAAGCAAACATCATTTTCGGAATGGTTCCTGATATGAAAATGGAAGGCGAAGTCCGAGTGACCATCATTGCAACTGGTCTGCCTACTGTAGATGCAGCCAACCTTCGAGATGATGATCTATCAGGGATATTGAGAGACGTACTTGGTGAAAGCCATGAAAGTGAAGCAGATCTTCCTGCATTCTTACAGGCATCACATCAAAAAGAAGCTAGCTAAATCCCTTTCGCTATGCCGCGACGGCATAGCGAAATCGCATAGAGACCTCCTCCCCGGGAGAGGTTCATAGATTTCTCCTAGCGGTCTCTGCCCTAGCCCCTCCATTCGCGCCAAAGGGAGTGGGTAAAAGAGGCTCTGCTGGAACATTCCAGCAGAGCCTCTATTCTATGAATTTCACTCAGCATGTAGACCAGTTGAATTTCACTAACCTTATTACATATAAATTGATCTCACGGACTCTTGACATACTGATCCAGTCACTGTGATAACAAGAAAGTCAAAAATAAGCCTATAAGTTGTGGCTTGCGCACTTTAAAATACTATATATTGTTGTCATTACATGTAATTATGTATTCGGTACGTATTATTTACTGAGTTTCATGCAGTATTGCTAGGAGGCATAAATGCGTTGTCCCCATTGCGGGAACCCAGAATCTCGAGTTACTGATTCAAGAGATAACGGTAATGAGATACGCCGCAGGAGAGAATGCTCTGAATGTGGTGCTCGATTTACTACGTATGAGCGTGTTCAACATGCAGCTCTTATGGTTGAGAAAAGAGATGGTCGTAGGGAGGAATTTAGTAGGGAAAAAATATCCAGTTCAATCAGACTGGCTTGCGTTAAAAGGCCTTTACCAACTGGCTCAGTAGAAAAGCTAGTCGATGAAATTCAAAGCGACCTTCTACGAATTGGAAGAGCTGAGGTAAAAGCTTCAAGAGTTGGTGAGATTGCGATGGAAAGATTAAAAGATCTCGACCCAGTAGCCTATTTACGCTATGCAAGTGTCTACCGAGACTTTGCTGACTTAGACATGTTTTTGAGGGAAATCCAAGCTATAGAAACTCTTGAGCCTGAAACTGACTTGTCTTCTATAAGCCAGTTAGCTTTGATACCTAATGAATCTGCGGCTCCGCCAAAGCCAAAAGCTAAGCGAGGAAGAAGGCCTACTCTTTCGGTACCACAAAGTCAGGCCCGCTTTACTGATTTCGATTCAGATCAATGAAGAGTTCTACTGGATAACCAGGAAATTACTAATTCAAAGCTCTGAAACTTAAGTTCATAACAGGGAGGTAAGCATGGGAAAAGGAAATTTTAGATGGCTTCTTGATTTTGATTTGCCAGCTTCCCGATCAAACGCACTGGATGCCTTGCATACCTTAAAACTATTCCGTAGACCAGGCCATTCAGGGATTAGAGAATCGACTGCATTGGATAGATGTTTAGTCACACTGGATCAGGAATTCCGAGGAGTTTGGGCTTTAGACGGAAGTCATGGTGGGATTGTTATTCTTGAGATTGCGCCTATTGATCATCATGAAGTTGAAAGAATTTTATCGATGCTGGAATTCCGTCTAAATCAATATGGACATACAGAACTCTGGGGACTGCGCTACGTAGTAAGGAACGATCAAACAGTTGCAGAAATTAAAAGCGACGGTACAGAGGTAGAGCTTTCACCTTGGAAGTTGGCTCAAAATTTGATTACTGAGGTGCATGGCCTGCCAAATTCGGCCTAATACATTTACTTGAATAAATTGCCTTTACTGAGCGTAAAGGTCCCAGAATGTCTCTACCCCGGAGATATTCATCGTTCCCTCCTCCGCAGGCCCCTCTCGCGCGCCACGGGTGTGGGCCACATGAGCCCCGAAGGATTCACCTTCGGGGCTCAACTTTTCTCGCTAGATGCTCTAACCTCACTCACGTTATACTGAGTAGTAGAAGCATCTCTGTTAATTGAGGCATTTAGCTTTGGATAGACTTACTAAAATTGCAATAACCATGGGTGATCCGGCTGGAATAGGTCCTGAAGTGGTAGCAAAAGCATTAGCTGCTTACCCTGAGGGCTACGGAGCAAGGCTTGTTGTTATTGGTAATTATTTAGTTATGGAAAAAACCTCAAAAGATATTGGATCCAGTTTAAAATTGAAAAAGATCACTACTCCGGATGACTTTAACCAATTATCGCCTGCAGAGTACGGAATCATCGATGACAGTGACTCAGACCTTGTGAACCACCCAATGGGAACAGTTTCAGCTACTGCAGGCGAATCGAGTATTCGATGGGTTAAGGATGCGGCCTACCTAGCCCTTGAAGGGTCTGTTGATGCAATCGTAACCGCACCTATAAACAAAACGTCTGCTTACGAAGCAGGGTATGCGGAAGTTGGGCATATGGAGATTTTCCAAGAGATGAGCAAATCGGCTCAAGTCGCAACCATGCTAATGACCACTGGCTTAAACGTGGTGCATCTAACCACTCACAAGCCACTAAGCGAGGCCCACTTGCATCTAACTATAGACAATATTTTGGCAAAGATATTGTTGACTCACGATTTTTTTAAAAAGTACAACTTTAGTGCTCCCAGAATAGGTGTATCAGCTTACAATCCTCATGGTGGTGAATCCGGAATACTTGGGAGCGAAGAGATTGAGTCTATATCTCCCGCGATAATCAAGGCACAAGATATGGGAATCTTAGCATTTGGACCTATCCCCGCTGACTCAATTTTTACTAAAGCTATCGAAGGAGAGTTTGATGTCGTGCTAGCGATGTACCATGATCAAGGTCATATAGCAGTAAAAGTCCATGGTTGGGAGCAAAGTGTTACTATCAACCTTGGATTGCCATTTTTAAGAACCTCGGTTGATCACGGCACAGCATTTGATATTGCCGGTAAGGGTATAGCGAATCCTGCTGGAATGATCAGTGCAATTAAGGCGGCTGTACGTGTTTCTAGCCAGAATGGGTTAGGTGTGGAATGACCACAGCATTCATAGGCGGCGGCAATATGGCAGAGGCAATTATATCTCGAGCAGTTCGTTTACCTTCATTTAACCCTAAATCGATACGAGTTTCAGATCCCGTTGCTGAGAAAAGAGCTCATTTACTATCCACCTATGGTGTCCAATGCATGGAATCAAACACAGAGGCAATAGAAAATGCTGGTTTGGTTTTCTTAGCTATAAAGCCTCAACATTTTAAAAATGTTGCGACCGCTTTATCTGGACTATTCAGAAACGATCAAACAGTAGTCTCTATTATGGCAGGAGTGACAATCCAGAACCTACGTCTCAATTTAAATCATTCTAAAATAGTAAGGGTAATGCCCAATACACCAGCGCAAGTAGCACAAGGTGCCTCAGTATGGACTTCTACGAAGGAAGTAGACTCTTCTGCTCTTACTGAAATATCAATGCTGCTAGAAGCAATAGGATATCAGGTGCGTGTTGATTCAGAAGATTTAATCGACGCTGCTACTGCTATTTCAGGAAGCGGACCAGCGTATATTTTCAAAATGATTGAAGTGCTTACAGAAGCAGCAGAAGAGCTTGGGATTCCTCCTGAAATAGCAAAGCACTTGGTGGAGCAAACATTTTTCGGATCTTCTTATCTTGTAAAAGAATCAACTGTTTCTGCTTCATCCCTTCGTCAAATGGTTACATCCAAAGGTGGAACCACTGAAAAAGCCTTAGAAATATTAGACCAAAGGGGTTTTGACTCAATTATCAAAAGTGCGGCTATAGCCGCATACAAAAAATCCAAGGAGTTAGGTGGAAGCGATGTCCTCAATAGTTGATATATTTTTGATACTACTTGATTTGGTATGGTACTTACTGCTTGCTCAGGTGATACTTTCCTGGTTAACAGTATTTGGTATTAGAAACGATTTACTTAGGCAAATCACTCTTGCTGTCTCTTTACTTACTCAGCCTATTCTTGATCCTATTAGGAAAGCACTTCCTAGAACCGGGTCGTTTGATTTCTCTGTATTAGCAGCCTTCATTCTCATTTATATAATAAGAGCAGGTTTACAGGTAGCGCTGCGATAATAAATCTCTACTTTAGGAATCAACTCTGATAAATCCATCGACTGCAATTGTTGTAGATAGCTCCGTGTCACTTCCAAATCAGCTAATTGACAAGCTGCCATTAATTTTAGTGCCGTTTGAAATACACCATGGCCTTAACGTATATCGAGATGGAGTGGACATTTCTCCAGCTCATTTTTATCACTTACAGTCCTTAGAGCAACCTTTACCTATCACATCTGCACCTAGCCCTGAAGAATTCATGAAAGCTTTTAAAAAAGCTTCTGAAATCTCTAAAGAAATTATTTGTCTAACTTTATCTAAGGATTTAAGTGCCACTTACCAAGCAGCATCGTTGGCATACGATGAAATGAAAAAAGCTTTCCCCAGTTTTAAGGTTACACTTATTGACACAAACACAGCTGCAGCTGCAGAAGGGCTCATAGCACTAAATGCAGCGCGCTTATCTGCAAATGGAGTTCCTACTGAAAAGGTAATTCAATCTATTAATGATGGAATCGACAAAATAAAATTTATCGGCCGGATAAATACGTTTTATTATGTGTGGAAAAGCGGACGCCTCCATCGAGCTGGGCATGTGCTTGGCACAATGCTAAATATAAAACCAATACTAGATTTGGAATCTGGGAAAGTTGGAATAATTGCCAAACCTAGAGGCAACAACAAATCATTCAAATTGCTTGTTGATTTGATTAAAAAGCAGATGGGAGTGCGAAAATCCCGCCTCTTAGTAGTACATGCCCATGCGCTGGACAAGGCTCAGGATCTAGCTGCAAGACTAGAGGGATCGGGTAATATCGAGGAATTGATACTCACAGAGTTCACGCCAGTCATTGGCGCTCACACTGGCCCTGGTTTAATTGGATGCGCAATAGAGCCCCTCGACTCTGTCTAGTAGTTCCTTTTGCTTTCTTGTGCGAGACTAGCCACATCACAGTATGAAATAGGTGAATAATGGTATCTATTAACGTATCTCAGGGTGACGCTCTTGAAAATGACAGTTCTGCTTTGGTTATTCATGCATTTGAAGGTATCACCAAGCCCGATGGCATTCTCAGTACAATTGACTCGCTGTTAAGTGGTGTTGTCAACAGTTTGATAAAAGACGGTGAATTTACTGGTAAAAGTACTGAAATAGTGCGCTTCCCTACCCTTGGGAAAATTAAGCCTAGCAGAGTGGTGCTGTCAGGGTTAGGGAAAAAAGAATCCATTAATTCATTGAAGATAAAGGAAAAATCAGCCGAAGTTGCTCGTTATTTAAGGAATATAGGAGTTACCAACATATCAATAGCGCTTCTTAGTGAAAGTGATACCGGCATATCTGAAGAATCATTTGGTCAGTCAGTTGCGATGGGTTCTAGTATGGGGCTTTATCAATTCAAGAAGTACAAGTCCCCAAAAGCCAACAATCCAGAGAAATCTGTAGAATCTATCTCCATTATTTCCCCCACTGGCTCATCATTGCCAGACTTGAAACGCGGTGTCGAAAAAGGGATCCTTTTAAGTAATGCAGTCGAAATAACCCGAAACCTTGTCAATGAGCCTGCTAATGTCGTTACTCCGTCCCAAATGGCAAATATCGCATCTGAAACTGCTAATGCAGCTGGCCTACCAATTACCATTTTAGAAAAAGATGACATGGTCAAGCACAAGATGGGCGCGATGCTCGGGGTAACTGCTGGCAGTGCTCAACCTCCTAAGCTTATTCTTATTGAACACAAAGGTGACCCAGAAAACCCAGATAATAATATCGCGCTAGTTGGCAAAGGAATTACTTTTGATACTGGAGGGATTTCGCTCAAACAAGCTGCGGGAATGGGTGACATGAAAGGTGATATGTCAGGTGGAGCCTCAGTGATTGGTGCAATGCATGCAATTGGTACAATCAAGCCGAAAATTAACGTTCTAGGTGTAATTCCAGCAGTTGAAAATATGCCTGGGAGTAATGCGCAAAGACCGGGCGATATTGTCACCGCCATGAACGGTAAAACAATCGAAGTGGAAAACACTGACGCAGAAGGTCGCCTTGTCTTAGCAGATGCAATTTCATACATCATTCAAGAAAAAGGCACTAAGCGAGTCGTAGACATAGCTACGCTTACAGGCGCCATGGTCATTGCGTTAGGTCATGTAACTACAGGGGTTTTTGGGAAAACGCAGTCTTTAGTTGACGAAGTTCTAAAGGCATCAAAAACTGTTGGAGAGAAAATGTGGCAATTGCCAATCTTTGATGAGTACAAAGAACAAAATAGGTCAGATTGGGCTGATGTGAAAAACACAGGTGGAAGGCCAGCGGGTAGTATTACTGCAGCGCTTTTTATTGGTGAGTTCACTGACGGTGCTGATTGGGCGCACTTAGATATTGCAGGCACCAATATGGCAAGCAAAGCTAAGGGTCATATCGTGAAAGGTGCTACTGGAGTCCCCGTTCTCTCTCTGGTTCAACTAGTGGAAAATTTGGCTGAAGCCACTTAGAGTTTTCTTTAACGTTGTGCAAAAGCTTTGTAGCTCGTAAAATTGTTCTTCTGTGGTGGGCGTGGTCGAGGGGTTAAGACGCCAGGTTGTGGCCCTGGAGATCGAGGGTTCAATTCCCTCCGCTCACCCCATTAGTCATTCGCCCCCGCCCGTAGCTCAGTGGATAGAGCATCGGTCTTCGGAACCGAGTGTCGAGGGTTCGAATCCCCCCGGGCGGGCCATTCTCTCTAACTCTAAGATACCAAAGCAATTTTGAGACGATTAATTATCCATAATTGTGCTAAAAATAGAACCTGCAATACATTGAGCAATAGGCATATAGTCATAACCGCGGAAACCGCATTTACCAGGTTCGTGCAAGATATGAGAATTTGCCAATAATGAAATAGAAACATCTAATTCGGGTGAATAATACAGCCATGATGTTCTGCCGCCTCCACCGCCTGGGTGAGTATAAACTTTTAATTTCTCCCCATTCCTTAAAGACACATTCCCGGAGCCCATGTAATATCCGTAAGTATCCATACCCATACTTGACATCCCGGGGTCAGTGGGGATGGTCATGCCACTAATCAAAGTTTCTCTGGTTTTATTTGGTATAGCTGACCCCAAAGGGCTAAAAAGTTCATATCCCCAACGGGCAATATTTTCAGGAGTTGAAATGATGCCTGCGCCAGCCCAGCTAATCATAGGATCGCGTCCATAGAACTGAGACATCATTCCTTCGTTCAATGGGCCAAACCCTTCACCAGCTTGATATAAGGACAGGTCGTCATAGGGTACGGCAGTGGCTAATGGCATGCTAATTTCTGGTAGTAACCCCCCCTCTATTCCCAAAGGCTCAAAGAAAAGTTCTTGGTAAATTTCATTCAAGTTTCTACCATCTTTATGTGTTGCGATTAAACCAAGCAAAATACTATTTGCATATGAGTAGTAATAGTTTCCAGGTTCGACAAATTTTGTTGGAATCTTACTTAAATTATTAGCTGGTTTCCATTCACGATCCATCATTATAGCTAAGCGAGATGAGAAATCAGATTGCTCAGACCAATCATCAAGCCCGGAAGTCATTGTTAATAATTGTTCAACTGTTACTGAAGTATTTACATTTGGTATGTCGATCAATGCGTAGTCCTGATGATCAGATAGCAATGACTCGACCGTATCATTAAATTTATATAAGCCCTGTTCGATTTGAGAAACAACTAATGCACCTAAGAAAGTTTTCGAAGTGCTTCTAATTATCATAGGGGTAGCGGTAGTCATTTTTTGTTCTGCACTTGCTATGCCGAGGGCATCTTCCCACAAACTTTTACCGTCAAAAACTGCAATATTGATACCTGCCTTTAAAGGAGATTGTTCAAAATTGATTTTCAAGGCTTCAGAAAATTCTGATATATGTTGGTCCGAAAACGAAGTTAAGTCTCTAGATTTTGAAAAGTCCAGTTCGTTAGGAATATTAAATGGAAAGGGAGCAGAAATAGCCGCAACTTCAACCTCTTGCTTTTCTTTCGATTCAACAACGGTTGGAGTGATAGTTGGTAATGGTGGTGTTTCTTCTGCAGGCTCACTTGTAGGGAGTTCCGCTTGATCTGAGGTTTTATCACCAGCTTTAGTTTCACTCTTATCTATTTGAGTTGCTGTGCTACCTTGCCCATTTGGTTGAGCAGTTGTTGTTGCAGGCACCACACTTTGTGTTTGATTTGTATCGGTTTTAGGTATTTGAGTTGAATCGTTGCTACATGAAATAATTAGACATAGGCTTATTAAATAGAGGAACATCAACTGGAATTTGAAAGTCTTTACTTTAGTCATAATTATTGCCCTAGCTTTCACCACGTGCTGTTCGGTTACATAAATCCATAAAACCTGTTGCAAAGGCATCAGGTTTATAAGCAGCCATAGGCCCATGTTTTCCTTGGTGCTTTTCCCAATTTGTGGCTCCTGCTGACATCGCAGCATCTTGTTGATTAAATCGCCCGTTGCGCATGGGGTCTACCCATACACGATGCCAAAATTCAATCCAAGCACGATGGATGATATTTTTTGGGAAATACGCATTCACCTGTACATAGCGGTAATAATCTTCATTAATTGGGATGTACCACTCGTAATGAAAAGCTCCGTCCATAGGCCAATGAGGTACGCGGAGGAGCCCAGGCATCCTGATTCCTTGGTGCGACGTGCCATGAATTGGAGGGAATGTCCCACCATGTGCAGTTAAATGGTACCGCCAAGGACGTTTTGGCGGCCATACTCCTAACCCTGGGTAATCTGCCTGCTCAGCTACGCCTTTATGTTTATGCGCAAGCCATTCTCCCCCGTCAACTTCATCAAATATAATTTCAGTTTCGTAATCTTTCCAATGTGCATGCCAGCTCAAAGATAGAAGAGCAAGTGCATCATGGTGAGTTGTAGGGAAATGGCCTGCATCTGATTGAGCGTGGTAGCGCCAATTGCCATAAATTACACGTTCCCGCCACTTCAATACCGTCTGGTCCCTAAGCATTAAATGGGGAATGTCATCTTCTAAGGGCACTGGCTTTCCAGCACCCATCCAAATCCACAAAATTCCCTTTTTTTCCTCCAAGGGAAATGTTCTAGCCTTCAATTTACCTACAGCTTCACTATCTGGTCCATCTGATAATACTGCTACGCAGCTACCATCAGTGAGGTCAAAAGTGAATCCGTGAAACTTACAGGTAATAGTATTAGTTCCTCTGAAATAATTCTTACCTAATGATAAAGAAATACCTCTATGAGGGCAGAAATCTGAAATTGCGTAAGCCACTCCGTTACGACGGGTAATTGTGATTGGTTCACCCAGCATTATGATCTTACGAGGTCTAGTAGTTATCTGGTTTGCTTGAACTAGTGGGTACCAATAATTCTTAAACCCTACCTTTGCTCTATCGAAAGGAGTTTCTTTTTTTTGTGATGTTGGTGTTTTTTGCATAAATTTTCTCCATCGTCATAACGAAAGCAATATATAAGCCAGACAGAAAACAGCATATATGCTATATATCTCCAAGCTATTCTTATATTAAATTAGCCTTACAAGTAAATCAAAGAAGGAAAATTGAAAATACCTGAGCCTCTCTATTACCTTGATATTTCTAGCGCCGCAGATTTGATTCGGTCGAAAAATCTTTCACCTGTTGAATTAGCTCAATCTTACCTTGATCGTATTAACCTATTAGATTCAAAACTTGGGGCTTATATCACACTCGTTGCAGACAAGGCGATCAATGACGCCAAAGTTGCCGAAAAGGAAATCTTAAATGGGAAGTACAAGGGACCTATTCATGGGATTCCAATAGGCATCAAAGACTTGATAGATGTAAAGGGTATCCCCACCACTTGCGGCGCTGATTGGAAAAGGAGTGCACTGGCAACGGGAAATGCCCCAGTGACGCAGAATCTTATAAACGCAGGCATGGTATTACTCGGAAAACAGTCACTGCTGGAATTCGCTATGGGTGGGATTGACCATAATCCGCACTTTGGCTACACAAGAAATCCTTGGAATCTTGATTATTTTTCTGGAGGCAGCAGTTCTGGTGCGAGCGCATCCGTAA
Organism: Chloroflexota bacterium; assembly: GCA_002719775.1. Taxonomy (GTDB): domain Bacteria; phylum Chloroflexota; class Dehalococcoidia; order Lucifugimonadales; family Australimonadaceae. The sequence goes on from PBEP01000011.1 coordinate 45,206, forward strand.
GTGCTGGCCTTGCAGCAGGAGCGCTAGGAACGGATACGGGTGGATCAGTACGCCAACCTGCTGCTTACTGTGGAATAGTAGGAATGAAAACTACCCATGGCCTTGTGTCTCTAGAAGGAGTATTTCCCATGGCTCCCTCGTTGGACACTGTAGGTCCTTTGACGAGATCAGTTATGGATAATGCTCTTCTTTTAGAAGCTATGACTGGAAGGACCAATACATTCTTTGCCGGATTAGACCAACAAAACCCAAAAACCATGAGGATTGGTCTGCCCGTAAAGTGGGTAGAAGACGATGCAGATTCAGAGGTTGCTAAATGCTGCTTCGCAGCAGCTGAAGCTTTGATGGAATCTGGGGTGGAAGTAAGAGAAATTGATTTTTCCCCAAACGATGCCGACCATGAGGCTTACCAAGGCATTGCCTACTATGAAGCTTTCAGAGTACATAAGCCATATTTAAATGATTATTTAAGCAGCTACGGAAAACATGTAAGAGAGCGCATTGAAGATGGTTTTGCAATCTCTGAATTAACACATTTAAATGCTAGAAAGCAGGCAACAGACCTTTCAGCCCGTGCAGCATCTGCACTTAGTGGTTTCGATGCATTGCTGCTCCCTACGCAGCCAACTACCGCGCCTGAGCTTAACAAGGGAGCTATTATAATGAATGGTGAATTGGTTAGCATGGCAGAGATAAGGGGCAATTTCACTGTACCTTTCAATCTGACTGGATGGCCAGGTTTATCTTTACCAGCTGGTTTTTCAAAGAATGCACTTCCAATGAGTATCCAGTTCGTATCAAAACCGTATAATGAACGCTCTCTCTATCAAATTGGGCATTTATACCAAACGTTAACCAGCTGGCATGAGATGCGCCCTACTTTTGATAAAAGTAATTAAGTTAATTGGCTATCATGTAATTTTGTCGATTTGCTTATTAAGGTAAATCCATGGGCGTAAGCAAATACGGACAAAATGACAAAATTACGGACAATGTCCCTTTCTACTACGGCTGGGTAATTCTTGTAATTTCCACTCTGGCAATTTTTATGTCCGGTCCAGGGCAAACATATACTTTTTCTGTCTTTATCGACCCTATTATTCTGGAAACTGGCTGGACGAGAACACAAATTACTGCAATGTATGCCTTTGGTTCCTTATCAGGAGCAGTTCTAATCATTGGGGTAGGGAAATTGTTGGATATTCATGGTGCCAGAAAAATCATTTCTATAGTAATCATACTCTTTGGATTAGCTTCATTTTGGATAAGCCAAATCGATTCAAAGTTGGACCTCTATATTGGTTTCACCGCAATGAGAACTTTAGGGCAAGGTGCAATGACCCTTATCCCAACGACTCTTATTGCAATTTGGTTTGTTCGGGATCGCGCTAAATTAACCTCAATCGCAACTCTAGGAGGTGCAGCTAGCGCAGCAATATTTCCTATTCTTGGTCATTTTCTAATAAGCCAATATGGATGGAGGGATTCGTGGCTGATACTTGGTTTGCTGATATGGGCAGTAATGCTCTTACCAGCAGTTTTTTTAGTAAGAAAATCACCAGAGTCTATAGGAGCTCTACCTGACGGAGTTTCTATAAAGAACCATCCCGAAATTAGCAGTTCGGAAGTACCTGAAGTTGAAGGATTTACTTTATCGCAAGCTATACACACCAGAGCATTTTGGTTTTTGTTATTTGCAGGTTCATCATTTTCATTGATAGGTACTGCATTGACCTTTCACAACGTTGCTCTACTAGGTGAAAAAGGTCTTTCTGCAAATCTAGCCGCTTCAGTGCTTAGTGTGATGGCAATTAGCTCTTTATCTGGAAACCTAATTGGCGGTTACTTAAATGATCGTATTCCTAACAAATACACCCTAGTTTTAGCTCAAGCTATTTTAATTCTGGCGATGATTCTTACTTTCACGATAAACGATGAATGGATCGCTTTTCTTTATGCTGCAACCCTTGGAGTAAGCATGGGCTTTGGAATGAACACCATTACAGTTATCTGGCCAAATTATTTTGGGCGTTCACATCTAGGAAGCATAAGAGGACCTGCAACTACAAGCATGATGGCTTCTGCTGCGCTAGGGCCTCTTCCTTTTAGTCTAGTACATGATTCAGCTGGTTCATTCCAGGTTGCAATATTAATTTTTTTCGCCTTGCCTGTAGCATGTGCAATAGCAGCTATACTAGCCAAGAAGCCACCATATCCAAATTGAAATTTAATTATCGCTGGCGATTCTGAATTGCTCCCATAACCACAAGCCCTAATGAAACAACACCGATGATCGCCATAATAGCAAGCCCTAAACCTGGTGCTCCCTCGAAAGGTAGTCTGAATCGCTCAAATGGAGTCGGTGTTGGTGTTGCAGGTTGCACAACAGGAACAGGAGTTGGGCTAGGAGTCGGCACTGAATAAACGTTTGCAATTGGAGTAGGAGTTGGTAACGAAACTTCCTTACTTTCTTCAGGCAAAGGAGAGTTTACTTGTACGGAGGGAACCGGGGTAGGCACTTGGTCCAATCTGGGGGTGGGAGTGAATATTACAGTTGGGGTTGGCAGTGGTGCTGGTGGAGTTGGTTCAGGTATCAGTGCTGAATTTCCACTAATTTCAAAGCGATAGACTCCTCCTGCAGAGCTAAGTACGTAGATTTCACCCAATTCATCCATTCCAAATGAAGGAATCAGGAAGTCCGAATCAACTAATAAGTACGGATCTGAAGTAATTCCATTTTTGTGCCTAATTGCCCAAACACGCCCAGAGCAATAATCTGCAAAAACGTAGTGCCCGCTGAGTGATGGGAGTCGACCGCCTCTATAAACATGCCCTCCCGTAATTGAACAATTCCCATCTGAGTGTTTGTATTCAAAAACTGGGAGTTCGAATTGGCTCAGGTCACAGTCGCTAGTTTGAAAGCATTCACTTCCTTCGGATAAATTCCAACCATAATTTAAACTAGGCTGAATGATATTGATCTCTTCTCGTGAATTTTCACCAACATCCCCTAACCAAAGCTCACTAGTAACATCATCAAAAGACATTCTCCATGGGTTGCGAAGGCCATAAGCCCAAATTTCTGGACGCTCGCTCGATTGTCCGGGTCTTGGAACTGTTGTTTTATTGAAGAAGGGATTATCTTGAGGCACTCTGTAAGGTTCTGCTTCCGTAGAAGCAGAAACGTCGATTCTTATAACTGAACCTAGCAGAGTTGAAGTATTCTGGGCATGTCCTTTCGGGTCTGAGAACAACCCTCCGTCACCCAAGCCTAGGTATAGGAATCCATCAGGGCCAAAAACCATTCCGCCTCCGTTGTGATTAGCAAATGGTTGGTCAAAGCGTGCAAGAAGCAAACCTGATGCAGTGTCTGCAATATTCGGATCAGTGCTTACCGAATACCGCATAAGCGCAGTGCTATCTACTCCATATTCAGTGTGATAAACGTAAAAGTAGCCGTTTGACGCGTAATTTGGGTCGAAAGCTAATCCTAGAAGTCCCTGCTCATTCCCTATTGAATTTATTTTTTCTCTGATATCTAAGAAAACGTGACTATCAGAAATAAGCTCAAAGTTCTGAAAAACCCTTACCATACCGTCTTGTTCAGCGACGAATATCCTATTTGTTCCGTCACCTGAATTGGTCAAGAGAATCGGGTTGATAAATCTTAATTGATCAAAAAATCGCTTGAGTGAAATTTCAGGTGCGTTGTTTTCTGCGTGCAAAGTTACTTGAGGCAGGGTAGCCATTGCCCAGAGGGAAATAACTAATAGTAGTAAAACTTTAATATGAATCACATCACAGCGCCAAGTTGCCAAGGAGTAAACTCTTCATCCCCAAATCCTAATTCCTCACTTTTAGTAGCTTTACCAGATGCAGTTGATAGGATCAAATTAAATAATCGTTCGCCTGCATCTTCGATACTTTCGCCTTCTAATATCGTTCCCAAATTAATGTCCATATCATCTTTCATTGATTCGTACATTTTTGAATTGGTGGCAAGTTTCAAACTGGGGACTGGTTTACATCCAAAGACAGAACCTCTACCTGTAGTAAAGCAAACTATATTCGCACCTCCAGCAACCATTCCAGTGACTGATACTGGATCGTAACCTGGGGTATTCATGAAATTGAAACCGCTCTTCTTAACTGGCTCTGCATAATCAAGTACATCTACAAGGTTAGATGTACCACCTTTGGCAACGGCACCTAGAGACTTTTCATAAATTGTGGTCAATCCGCCATCTTTATTACCCGGAGAGGGATTATTATCCATTTCCCCACCGTTCCTGCTAGTGTAATCCTCCCACCAGTGAACGAAATCTAGTAACTTTTTACCAACATTCATATCAGCAGCTCTTCTTGTCAAAAGGTGCTCTGCACCATAAATCTCAGGAGTTTCACCAAGAATACTAGTTCCTCCATTTTGAATCAGTAGATCTGACGCTTTACCTAGGGCTGGGTTGGCCGAGATCCCAGAGTAGGCATCTGATCCTCCGCACTCCAATCCCAGAATCAGATGGCTCGCAGGTACCGGTACTCTCTTTGTATCATTAGCAATTTCTAACATTTCAAAAATTTGAGACTCTCCTGCCTTGATTGTGGCAGAAGTACCTCCTGATTCTTGTATAGTCAGAGCTCTGACAGTTTCGCTTAAAGTTAAACTAGTGCCTTCGAGTAAGTAGTCAATTTGGTTAGTTTCACAACCCAGACCCACAATTAAAACGCCTGCGAAGTTAGGGTGAACTGCATAGCCAGCGATCGTATTTTGGAGAAGTTCTAACCCTTTTCCTTTAGCATTCATTCCGCATCCATAGGCATGAGTAAGCGCAACGACTCCATCAACATTAGGAAATTGCTCTGGGATTCTGCGGAATAGATCAGCTATGTATTTTGCAACCGTTGCTGAGCAGTTAACTGTAGTCAAAACTCCAATATAGTTCCTTGTAGCAATTCTTCCGTCTGGCCTTATTATTCCATCAAAGGTTGCTATGTCTTTTATAGGTATTAGCTGTGTTGGCTTTAAGTCTTGAGAAATAGCATGGTCTCTTTTGAACCCCTCAACGTAAACATTATGAGTATGCACGTGAGACCCTGGAGTGATATCTGAATTAGCAAAACCGATAATTTGGTTATATTTTATTATGGGTTGGTCTTTGGGGATAAAGGAAAGAGCGATTTTATGACCAGCTGGAATTTCATTCAGTGCAGTCAAGCTTTGAGGAGTTAAAATTGCACCAGAACTTATTTCTGACGAGGCAACAGCAACATTATCGTTGTTGTTTAACTTTATCAGCCTAGCTCGAGTGGTAGTCATTTTCTGTAGTCCTTTAGAGCTAGCTATACACTCTCATTTAAATTAATTAAAGCCCGAATATTTGCCTTAATCGTTTTTCCTGCGGAACCTCTTTAAGAATCCTGGTAGTTCTATCTGGGGCTCTTGGTTATTTTCCATTTCCTCTTCCGGAGACAAACTATCTTCCAGTAAATCCTCAAATGTAGGACCAAAATTATCTTCTGTCGGCAGTCCTGTCGCTATTATGGTCACCCTCACTTCTTCTTCTAACCTAGGGTCCGTAACCATACCAAAAATGATATTGGCTTCGGGGTCAACCGCACGCCCAATAAACTCAGCTGCTTGATTGACCTCCTGCAACGTCAGGTCAGGTCCCCCAGTCACATTTAGTAAGACTCGAGTTGCACCTTCGAGAGGAGCATCCAGCAAAGGACTTGCTACAGCATTCCTTGCTGCAGTAATTGCCCTGTCTTCTCCTCTGCCATTTCCTATAGCTATCCAAGCAGGGCCAGCCTCTGCCATAACGGTCTTAACATCTGCGAAGTCCAAGTTGATTTCACCAGGAACTGTTACCAGCTCTGCTATTGACTGAACGCCTTGGCGCAAAACATCATCTGCTATACGAAATGCATTTGCCGTAGTCATAGTTTCGTCTGAAAGAGCTATCAAGCGGTCGTTAGGTATTAAAATCAGTGTGTCCACTCGATTTTCCATAAGTAACGCCCCTGTCTCAGCCTGAGCTTGTCGCCTTCTACCTTCAAAGCTAAAAGGCTTAGTCACGACAGCAATTGTCAGTGCACCTGTTTCTTTAGCTATTGATGCCACCACTGGCGCTGCACCTGTTCCTGTACCGCCACCCATTCCAGCGGCTACAAAAACCATGTCAGTGCCATTTATAAGGTCATATAATTCTTCCCTAGATTCTTCAGCAGCTTCTCTTCCCAGCTCAGGATCACCTCCAACTCCTAGCCCTCTCGTAAGTTGATCTCCTATCCTGACTTTATGCGGAACGTCAATGCTCAAGAGGTGCTGTGCGTCGGTATTAACAGCCACGTAATCCACGCCAGGGATTGCCTGTGAGTACATCCTAGCAACCACATTGGATCCTCCACCGCCAACACCAATTACTTTTACTGAAGCAACTCCTAGCGGAGGAGCTTGATCCGCGTTGTATTTGATTTCTTGATTTTTAGGGTCTGGATTAGTCAATTTTGAATCCTCCGAAGAAGAGCTTTCTATGTTCACTGTAGCTAAATTCTCTCTGCCCTCCAAGATGCGCATTAAACGTACCCAAGTATTGGACGCCACTTCAGAAGGCTTTAACAACCCTTGCTCTAAAGCTGCAAGGGTTTCACTTGGGATATCAAGCTCTTCAGATAATTCTTCTAAAGTGTACCCTCGTTCTAAGCGTTTTTCTCGCGTATTATTGCCAATTTTTATTAGCTCGATAGAAGGCTTAGATTTTAAACCTGCCCATCGGTTAAGAATTTCAGAAGAAAAGCGAATCCAGGAACCTCTAGACATTGTGATGCCATCATTAGAGCTATTCATTTGTTTCCTCTTCCCAAAATCTTTGCATAATCGACATGACCTCTTCTCGATTGTATCCGGTTTGCTCTAAGAACATCTGAAAACGTGATTTAGCCCTTTCGATTTTGGATACAAGAGTACGGTGGTTAGGCACATCAAGCATGTACTCTAGTTCAGAGTCTGAGTGGCCTTTCTCAAACTTTAACCTCAAAGCATATGCGTCCCTTTGAAATTCTGTTTCGAAAATCTGCCATGGACCTTCCTTGTTTTTGAATAGGTTCTTTGCAGTAGGCTTAACTTTTTTTATCTCGGGTTCACCATAGCTTGGTTGGTTTTGCAATCCAGTGCCAAAGCTCTTTGTTAAAGTCCAATACTCACGAAATCTTGACTCTAAGGCTGCTACAAACCACTCGGCTGCTGAGCCGGTTATTCTTGTTGAACTATTAGCAGATAGAAGATCCACTAGAGCGTCTTGAGCCACGTCATTTCGTGCATGTTCTGGTATTTGGGACAAGCCCCATTTAGATGGGTTGTCATAAATTCTCGTGGCCAATTCAGAAAATAAAGCCTGTGCATCTAACAAGGTTCTTTCGTTAGTGCTAGGGTCAATGGGCCTGTCAGCTAAAAGCACATTAAGCCGTTTCAGGATTTCTTCGTCCGAATAATAACTCGGACTTGTAGTCATAATAATTACCTTTCACAATCAGGAATACAAATTAACTCTAATTCCAGCTGATCATACCAGAAACCAGCTATATACAGCCAACTGAGATCGCTAGAAGTATCCCATCTTTATAAATATTATCAGGTTAGTGTTAAACTAATTTGATAAGCTAGCACAAGTATATGGAATTCGTTGGTAGTCAGTGCTAGCATCTCTTTGTGGTATTTATATGGCTCTAGATAAAAAAACTCTCTCATCACTAGAAGTACTTCAGCAGAAAAAATCAGAAGCTAGTGGCGATAATCGCGCCGAACAACAACATTCAAGAGGTAAGTTAACAGCTCGAGAGCGAATTAATTTGCTTTTAGACCCTGGCACTTTTCAGGAAGTTGGTTCCTTTGTAACTCATAGGGGTGTTGGAGTAGATTCTGATCAACAAAAGCACCCTGGTGACGCTGTTATCACTGGCTCTGGCCGTGTTAATGGTCGTTTAATTTATCTATTTGCCCAAGATTTTACTGTTTTCGGGGGTTCAGTTTCAGAAGTTGTAGCAGAAAAAATTTGCAAGGTTATGGATACTGCTATCAAGAATGGGGCTCCAATGATAGGTCTCGCCGACTCAGGCGGGGCTAGAATCCAAGAAGGCGTGATCAGCCTTGCTGGATATGGCGAAATCTTTAGGCGTAATACCATGGCATCCGGAGTCATACCTCAAATTTCTGCAATACTAGGACCCTCAGCAGGTGGAGCAGTTTATTCACCTGCAATAACTGATTTCACTTTGATGGTTAGAGGCATTTCCCAAATGTTCATAACTGGACCTGAGGTTGTTAAGTCTGTTACGGGTGAAGACATCACACAGGAGGAATTGGGAGGAGCAGATGCTCACGCTTCTTTATCGGGGGTTGCACATTTTGTTTCGGACTCAGAGGAAGAGTGTTTTTCCACTATTCGAGATTTACTAGGGTTCCTGCCCCAAAATAATCTAGATGATCCACCAATGGGACCTCAAGATGACGACCCTGAAAGAATTGATGAATCTTTAAGAGAATCTGTTCCACAAGATCCGTCTCGACCTTACGACATGATGGACATCATAGAAACCATAGTTGACGATGCGAATTTTCTACCTATCCATCAAGCCTATGCCCCAAATATGATCGTAGGTTTTGGGCACATGGACGGACGAAGTGTTGGTATCATTGCTCAACAGCCTTCTTATTTAGCTGGTGTAATTGACATCAATGCGTCAATTAAAGGTGCTCGTTTTGTTAGATTTTGTGATGCTTTCAATATTCCTATTATCACTTTTGTTGATGTGCCTGGGTATATGCCTGGTAAGGATCAAGAGCATCAAGGGATCATAAGGGAAGGAGCAAAGCTGCTGTATGCATTTGCTGAAGCGACAGTCCCCAAAATAACTGTGGTTACTAGGAAGGCGTATGGTGGTGCTTATATTGTGATGGGCTCCAAACACTTGGGCAGTGACATGAATTTCGCTTGGCCTTCTGCTGAGATTGCAGTCATGGGGCCAGATGCAGCGGTTAACGTGATACATAAACGCAAACTCTCTGAATCATCTGATGCTGATGCTGAAAGGGCGAGTCTCATTGCTGGCTATCGAGAATCCTTTGCAAATCCGTACCTTGCGGCAGAAAGGGGATATATTGACGATGTCATAGATCCCGCTACAACCAGACCTGTATTAATTAAAGCACTGGAATCTCTTCAGAACAAAAGGGATTCTATTCCGCCTAAAAAGCATGGAAATATTCCGCTATAAGACTTCATTTTTTTGGCCAGGGATTTCCTCCCATATTGTTTTTAAAGTCTCTCTTTCATTTTCTTCATCCACACTCCCTAGGCTCCAAACCTTAAAGCCACAAGCCCGGAAGAAATAGGCTGAGTCCCAGCTTATTTCAGCTTCGAATCTGACAATTCCATGCAATGATGCTACTCCTTTGATTAATTTAGACCCTATACCTCTTCTACGCCATTGATGCTCTACTGCAATGTGAAGAATTCTAGCTTCGCCTTTACCGAGATCTTCTATTCCAATGGCTCCCAAAATGCAATTACCTTTTTTAATTTTATAAAGGTGCTTTGTTTGGTTAGTTTCATATTGCTCTATAGTTTTTTGGTTGCCATCGCCTCCATTAGCCACATGCAAAAGGTATTGCACATCAGAGCCTTGAGCTTTACTTAAGTCAAACAATGGTATTCCTCTAGTGTTTACTGGCTATGAAGTCCATCAACGTAGATTTATTTTCCTGTTAATTCAGATGTGAATTTTCTCAAAAGGTCTTTGAAAATTTCAGGGTTTGCGTTGGTGATTTGGCTTTGTCCATTTGGATAAATCGCCAGTTGAGCTCCGGGTATGCTTTTAAGCAGCTCAATTGAATGGTCCAAAGGATGGACAGGGTCGGGAACGTTATCTCCCCTGATAATTAAAACTGGAACAGTGCAATTTTTTGCTTCCCCACGCAAATTATAAAATTCTTGAAGCGATGGTTCGTTACGAATGTTAAAGAAATTTTGCAAAACAACAGCCCAATTCTCCCCGTGCTGGCGCAAAGCCGTATCCTTCCTTTCCTGAGGCATGCTTTCAGGTGTAAATCCACGGTTGAGCTGTGCATTGCCTGCAGGGTCATTTGCAACTATAGCCGCATCAAGAATGCACCCAAGAGTTCGATTAGGGTTATCTAGCCCAAACCTTAATGCAACTCTGGATCCTAGGCTAACGCCATGAATCACAGCCTTATCTATGCCTAATTCATCCAATAAAGACAAAAGGTCGTCCACCCAAGCTGATGCAGGTATTTCAGCAACATGCTCACTACGGCCCATCGCTCTAAAATCAGGTACGATTACGCGAAATCCTTCTTTACTAAGCTCAGTCGCTATCGCTAAAAACCCCGCACCACTCCCCGCTGCTCCATGCAGCATTACAACAGGAATTCCATCACCTAGGTCTTCATAATAATGACTATGTCCGTTAATTTCTGATACTGGCATGACAACACCTCATTTTTTGAGTTCTATCAGAGTAACATAGTAGCCAGTAATGTTTCATTAAGGGGAATGAGTATGCTATTTCGTGTTGGGCATGATGTGCGATACGAAATTATCGTAGATGCACCAAATGCTAAAGAGGCTGAAAAAATTGCTGAGGATTTTCCGTATGAGGAATGGGTTTTTAGGTATACATCAAACGAAGATGTGGTCGCCATGGAGGAAGACCCTCGCAATCCGAATCCATCATCATAATTCCAAGACTTAAATTGGGCTCGCAAAATAGCCATAAAACAGGCCTGGCGTATAGCAGCTGTTGCGAGCCGTCCGAACCCGGCAATATAATCAATCCTTAGGTTACTCAGTACCCAATAACAGGCAGCATTCCTAATTTTATGAATTAGGATTTTTGTTGTCATTTATTAATAATATTTTCATCATTAGGGAAAATGGAGCAATTGAAGATGCGTAAAAAGGTTACAGTCGTAGGAGCTGGTAATGTTGGTGCTACCACTGCTCAGAGGCTTTATGAAAGAGGAACAATTGATGTTGTTCTAGTAGATGTCGTTGAAGGTATGCCGCAAGGGAAATCGCTTGATATGGCCGAATCTGGGCCTGTACTTGGAATAGATGCATCCATTATTGGCACAAATTCCTACAACGAAACTGAAGGATCAGATGTCGTAGTTATTACTGCAGGAATAGCTAGAAAGCCCGGAATGAGCCGAGATGATCTTCTCTTCACTAATATGCGCATAGTGGGTTCGGTAGTTGAAGAAGTAGTGAAAAAATCCCCAAATGCAATTTTAATAGTTGTTTCCAATCCTTTGGATGCAATGGTTCAGCATGCTTATAGCGTTGCCGGTTTACCAAAAAATCGGGTTATTGGTATGGCTGGTGTACTGGATACGGCACGATTCAGAACTTTTCTTGCATGGGAATTAAATGTTTCTGTTAAAGACGTACAGGCCTATGTTTTAGGGGGCCATGGGGATCAAATGGTTCCTCTGATACAACACACCACAGTAGGTGGTGTATCGATAAAAGAATTACTAACCCCTGATCGCCTCTCTTCCATTATTAAGCGAACTCAAACTGGGGGTGGTGAAATTGTAGAGCTACTGAAAACTGGAAGTGCGTTTTATGCTCCTTCAGCTGCTGTAGCAGAGATGGTTGACTCCGTATTACTGAACCAGAATCGACTTTTGCCTTGTGCTGCGCTTCTTGAAGGTGAATATGGCATTAGTGGAGTATATTTGGGTGTCCCCGTTATATTGGGGTCCAATGGAATTGAAAGGGTAGTAGAGTTGGAATTAAGCAGTGAAGAAAATGCAGGGTTGGAAAATTCCGCAAGTGGTGTACGAGAGCTGATTGAAGCGATGGCCAATGCACCAAAAAGTTAATTATAAAGGTGCCTGAATGCCTAAGAGTCGTTTTATTCCATTAGAAGTTGTAGGAAGCCAAGATTCACCGCCAGCTTTGACAGATGTAATAGTTGCTCTTTATTCACAGGTGCTTATTCACGATCTTCAAGAAACTGAGGATGTGGAGCTCATTTCTTATGATAGTTTATGGTCGATTTCTGAAGAGGTTTTTACATTAGGGTGCTCTATAGGATTGAGCAATTACGGAGACATTACACGGATTTTAGAGCAAACGCATAGCGATGTATCNGACATACTAGNTGAATGCTCAGTGCCGTTAGAGAAAGAAGTTGAAAGAGCTAAAGAATCACACGTTACTGTTTCGGCAAGGTTTTTCCTGGAAGTTTTGTTTGAACCAATTGTCGCAAATGAACCAGTTGAAAGTGATTTATCTCATCAAATTTTGAGNATCTCNTTTGAATATGGTTGCATTTTAGCTNTGAGCCAACGCCCTGCAGCTATTATTGTCAGGAATGCGTTTAACCGTGAATCTGTGAATTCTGTTAATGAAAAAAATATCAATTATATTAGGGACAAACCCTTGGAAGAGTTTGGTGAAGAATTATTTTCTGCATACAAGGTAGACTTTAAGTGGAAAGACAATTAAATGTGAAAGTATTCAGAGTAGAATACGTTTTTATTTCAGAACAATGTAAAAAGGAACAATGATGTTAGATTTGATGAATATTGCTAGAACTGAAGCCGATGGTGGTGATCTACTTGCTACTTTAGGTAGCCTCTACGAACCCTCTGACTTGAAAATCGATGGCTACCCTGATGCAATTNTATGGAAAGGCGGCCATCACGACGGGAAAATCAACCCAGTTGCCCATTCGTTAACTGATGCTTACGCATTGCTAGGCACAGTAGCTGCTATTGATGTCCTTAACCTCCCCTTTTATGCCGTACCTATGTGGTCGCAAATTAGGCATGACAGAAAACTTGCCCCTCTAAGTTGGTTCGGCAATATGCCTTGCACTTCGATTAAATGGTCAACCGCAGGCGATGCGTATGTAAACGATGGGAAAGGTGGCAAGGTTGTTGTCATGGGNAAATCTGGCAATGCACCCCTTCGAACACAGGCTGGAGTATATTGCAATGTGCGTCCGTATGGACGTACNACAGTTGTAAGGTGTATGCCATGTCTTCCTTANTCTCAAGACCGGGCTGCTTTTAACGTAGATGCAACTACAGGAATAGTCCATTCAGAAATGAATACTCCAGGGATTCAGATGGCCTATGCATGCCGATTGTTTTTAAAAATTGTGCATGAGACAACTAAATTTGGGCGCGTGGCATACAAACCTACTCAAGCTATGGAAGATGGAATTAACTCAGGTTTACTATCATGGCTGCTTCAGGGAACGCAATTTACAATTGGACGTAGATGGGCCGTAGACGGGTATGATGAACACAGGGAAGCTGTCGACAGAATTATCGCCCTACTTCCTTCAGATTTTAAGGCTGGGATGGAGAGTTGGAGCGGGCAAATAGAACAACATATTTCCGATACTAACTACGGACTTTTACTTTGGGATGTAATAGAAAAGCAGGATAACGTTATTTTAGCTACTGATTTGGATGGAGACAGGCTTACTGATTTATTGGCTGATGTATCTGATCCACTTAGGAAATTCGGTCAATTAGTGCTAGATCATGTGGGCTCAGATAAAAAAATGGACAACTCTATGTGGAATGAGATGGGCTACACAACTGGAAATGGAAGGGACATGACTTCAGTTATGCACCGCATGGATGGACCACCTATTCATGAACAAACGCTCGGGTCTGCTGATGCAATGCTACTAAGATTGCTAGANGGTGATGAAACGGTTGGNGGTACTAAANGCCCTTATGATCCTAGAATCCACTTCGTACTAATTNGAGATGCTTATCTTGATGCAAACCCAGGCAATAACGAGCTCAAAAGTTGGTTAGATGATGCACTACAGAAATTTGACTCCTTATACGCTGGAACCAGACCAGGATTCCTAGAAGGGTACAAAGCACTTAAAGAGAACATAAATCCTTGGGGAGGGAATTAGGGTTATAACGATAACAATAGGCCTGTTTACAGGCCTATTGTTATCTCAACAGAAAATCAGAAACTAATTTATTAAATTCTTCAGTCCTTTCGTATTGTACAAAATGACCTGCTCCTCCCCATACGTGTAATTGAGAATTCGGTATCACGGCCAAAGACAACATTGCCCCTTCTACTGGAACCATCCAATCTTGCTGACCCCATAAAACCAGAACTTCATGTTCTAAATTAGATATCTCTGCCCACAAGTTACTTTTCGGTGCACCTGATACAAATTCAGTAGCTGCCTCTAAATGTCCTGGAGTAATAGCTGAATTAAACCTTCTATCNATAAGCTCGTCCGTCAAAAGGTTTTTATTTGGTATGAATAATTGCATCATCCGAACCATNCTCTCTCTTGTAGGTTCAGCACGGAATTCCCCAAGTGCCTTAATACCTTCAGCAGGAGAAGGAGAGTACGCAAGTTGGTTCAATGGAATGTTATTAGCCTGCAAAACAAGTTTACCTACTCGTTCAGGAAAGTCTAAAGCGAATCGCAAAGCCGGTATAGCGGATGCTGAAGAAGCATAAAAATGAGCTTGCTGTATATCCAAGTGATCCATTAGCTTTGCAAACAGTTGAGCTAATGCTGTATCCCCTGGAACATCAGAAGGGCGCTTAGCACTTTTATCAGATTCTCCATATCCAGGTAAATCAATCAAAAGCAATCTGAAATGTTTTACTAAACCTTCTATATTAAAACGNGTGTTATCCCAACCATTAGCACCCGGACCTCCTCCGTGAAAACATAATAGCGCAGGTTTTTCTGGATCACCTATATCGTTAAAGTGAATGCTGATTCCTTGAATATCAGCAAAACGGTCTGTTGATTCTTTGCTATATTTCATTTCAATCCTCTTGATTTAAGAATCCAATCACTAGCTGGTTCCATTCTTCAGAACGTTCATACTGAGGCCAATGACCGCACCCTGCACCAAATAGATGAACTCGTGCATTCTGCATTTCCCACATAGCCGCAAGAGCTCGATCCATTGGGACATCTCTATCTGAAGCTCCCCAAATTATTAAAGTAGGAGCTTTAACCTCGCTGATAAAGTCAAGTAGGTTCTCAGCAGGTCCTCCTATATTGAATCTAGCTTCTTGGTAGCCAGGAACCATAGCAGCTTCATACCTTAACAGTGCAGCTTCTTCTCTTAACTCAGGAACAGAAATTTGGANTTTCATGACTTCAAGAGCATTTTCAAAAGTTGGGTTCTCGCCAAATGCCCTCGTGATTTTAGCTCCCTCTACAGGCATAGGGCTGAACATACTCTTGCCAAGGCCCGTTGGTGCATCAACAACAACACGCNAAACCATATTCGGGAACATTGTAGCGAACCTTAAAGCAGGCCCAGCTCCNGGGGATCCNCCATATANATGTGCTTNTTTAATTNCNAGCNCATCCATGAAATCCTTTAATAANTTCGCNTAAAAGATTGTCTTNGGTGAATCAGATNTAACATATTTATCTGAGCCCCCATGAGGAGGNAGGTTAATTAAATAAGTATGGAANTTTTTAGATANNGCTTCTATGTTTTTCCGATTTTGNCCCCAAGCCGTTGCACCAAAAGCTGTAGCAGCTATGCAAATTAAACTAGGAGCATTNTNCGATTCNGGGCCTGCTTNGTGATATTGAACTAGCACGCCTTTGGCNAGNATGGTTTTACTAGTATTTTCAGCTGTAAGCATGATNTNTNTATATTCTCAAAANTGCTACTCGTCGTTATCAATAAAATCCATTACNAGTCTGTTAAACCTATCTGAATGTTCCCATTGTGCCCAGTGNCCACATTCAGAAAACACATGAAGCTGNGCCTTCTGTAANCCCCAAACGAGCCTTAGNCCATGNTCAATCGGAACAAATCGNTCATCCCTGCCCCAAGTNACCAAGGTATTTGTTGNAATTTCTCCNAGCCTTGGAGTGTAGTCTGTNAGCANTCCNCCTGAAGATTCCATTGCTTTGACAAAATTCTCTAAATGGTGCTTGTTGGNCATCATTGCATCAAACCGACCTTGAATTAAATCNTCAGTTATTTTAGATGGGTCATATACNAANACCTCTATCATTCTNCTCAAGCCCTCAATAGAAGGGTTTTTGTATAAATTNAATAAAAGCTTGATTCCNTCTAANGGCATTGGTGTNAAAATNCTTTGGCCTGCACCNCCNGGNCCCATAAGGATCATTTTAGTTAGNCTTTCAGGCCAANTTAGAGCAAAAGCCAATGATGANGCTCCGCCCATGGAATTTCCGATTAAAGTAGCTTTNTNTATCCCAAGCTCNTCCATTAGATCTTTGACAGCTTTAGCATTTACTTTGTCTCTTGGTTCTAACACTGTTACAGGATCAGATTTNCCAAAGCCTGGGCAGTCTAAAAGAATAGTGTTGTATTTCTCAGAAAATGGGCCGATATTGCGAGAAAAGTTGCTCCACCCTGTTGCTCCTGGTCCTCCACCATGAAGCATGATGACTGTATCTCCTTCGCCAGCTTGGTTATAGTAGATCTGATAATCTTCTGTTTTAACGTAATTCCCAGTTGAATTATCCGTCAGGTTTTGTGCATTCATAAGATCTCCTAAAGCCCCAGTACTATTTACTGCACAATAAACTACCAGACCTGTGCTATTGCAGCTATAGTAGGTACGTTTAAAGAGTTAAGCCCTGATACTCGCTTTTTCAATAATTGATTTGGTACTAACGATATGTTTACCGAGGCCCAATTCCTTAGGAGTAAAGCCAAAAGCCAATCCAAGCATCTGTGGCAAATGCAATATAGGTAAGTCTATTTTTTCATTTCGCTGAATCGATGCCTTGGGTTGATACCCATCGAGATTTAAATGGCAGAGTGGGCAAGGAGTAACCATTGCATCCGCTCCTTCATGCTTTGCATCATGAGTGTGCTGACCAACCATGGCAGTGGAGTTTTTCTCATTGATAAGAAGTATGGGAAAGCCACAGCATTTCGTTCTACCTGGGAAATTGACTGGCTCTGAACCTAATGCTTCGATGATTCTTTCTAGGTAAAATTCTCTGCCTGGATTTTCATCTAAACCTAATGCATCTGAAGGTCTAAGTATGTAGCAACCGTAAAAAGGAGCGACTTTCAGGTCAGGCATTGGGTTAGAAACTAGTGATTTTACCTTATCAAGCCCAATCTCCTCGACTAAAACCCATACGAGATGCTTTATTAAAATTTTACCTGAGTATTCCAGGCCTTCAGGCCTTAACTCTTTATTAATTTCAGCTAAGTATTCAGGGCTATCCAATAAGCGCTTATTAGCTTGGGCCATAGTCCCCTGGCACGTTGAGCATATTGTTAAAATTGTACTTAAGCCCATTTGCTCTGCCATTGCGAAAGTTCTTGCATTTAAGGTGTCGCCAAGCTTAAGCCCTTTTTCTTGTAATACGCCCGCACCAGTACAAGCAGCACCGACGATTTCTTCAAGTTCCAATCCCAGTTTATTAGCAACTGCAATTGTTGAAGTGTAAAGCTCAGGTGCACCTCCCCTAGCTACACAACCCGGGTAGAACGCAAACTTAGTCATCCTTATTCACTTCCTCAATTGTTTTTGACGCGGCCTTTTCCGATTCCCATCTTCTGAAAATCCTGCTGATATTCTCCGCACCAGGTAATTTATGGTGTAGTGGGCCTGGTTTAGGCAATTTGCCTCTAATTAGAGCTCTAATACCTACCGGTGCGCTTTCAATTAATTTTGGAACGTTGAATATGCCCATCGATTCAATTGCCAGCAAAGTTTCATCTAACCATCCTGCTCTAGACACTGATCTTGCAAATGATTCGACATGGCGCGAGCCAACTGTGCTTGGCATATCTGCATCCATAATGTGTTCGCGCAATTCCATTATCCTATCCATAGGAGCGACCCCTTTAGGGCAAGCAGTCACACATTGAAAGCAACGTGTACAATCCCATGCTCCTCCGTACTCATTCAGAGTAGAGAGTCTTTGATTATCAGCATTATCTCTAGGGTCAGCTACGAATCTATAAGCTTTTGCTAAAGCAGCAGGTCCCAGGAAATTTTTATCGACTTCAAGAACAGTACAATCAGAAACACATGCACCACACATAATGCAACCCATCGGGGTCGTAAGGTTGATCATAGATTCATTAGAGGCAATATATTCTTCTACTGGCTCTGGGCCTTTCGGTTGTAAAAATGGATCAACAGACTTAATTTTATTCCAGAAAAGATTTGGGTCAGTAACTAAATCTTTTACAATTTTCTGATTACCTGCCGGTTCAACAACCACAGGACTACCGTCTTGTGAAACATCTGTGATCTTAGTTTTACAAGCCAAATGGGCTTTGCCATTCACTCGAACGGCGCAGGATCCGCATATCGATGCCCTGCAGGAGCACCTTAATGCAAGAGATGGGTCTATTTCTTCTCTAACCTTTATTAAGCTATCCAAAACAGTGAAGTGCTGCTCCACTTCTAGATCATATTGTTGGAGATGAGGAGCTTCGTTAGGACTTTCAGGGTCATAACGACTAACTTTAAGTGTTGTTTGCATATCTTCCTCTGCTACTCTGGTGACTTTAAAAGTTTTTAATAGACCCTTGGTTCAGGTTTCCATTTTGTCATAGTGACAGGCAAGGATCCAATCACTGGTTTATTATCTTTTAAGGTTGCTGTTGTGTGTATTAACCATTCCTCGTCATTTCTCTCTGGCATGTCCCTACGGAAATGTGCTCCCCTGCTTTCTTTTCGGTAGACTCCGGCTGCACAAATAGCCTCGGATGCTTCCAGCATATTTGTTAGCTCCAGGTGGAATACCAAATCAGTGTTATAGACACTGCCTTTATGCACAACCGGGACACTCAAATGACGTTCTCTCAGTTCAGCAATTTTATGAAGAGCGGTGACCATACCTTGCTCTTCACGAAATACAGCCAAATGCTCATTCATTACTTGGCCCATTTCGAGGCGGACTTTAGCCGTATAGTCAGAATTGTTNGGTTTNCTAGATAAAAGNTNCTTAATTCTCGACTCAGCNTCTGCCAAATGTGCAGGCCCNGAGGCTTCTTTTGCCTTTAGTGATTTTGCGTATGAAGCAGCAACNTCTCCAGTCCGTTTACCAAAGACCACAGTTTCAAGCAAGGAGTTAGCCCCTAATCGNTTGCCTCCATGTACGCTGACACAAGCTGTTTCTCCAGCAGCAAATAATCCTTCAACTCCAGACCATNTGGNGTCTCNAGAAGGATCCCATGTACGGCCATCTACGTCAGTTTTNATACCNCCCATAATATAATGNTGCCCTGGGCGNATAGGNACNGGCTCTTCCACCATATCCACNTTAGCAAAATCCTGTGCTACNTCGTGAATATATTTTAATTTTGTCATTATNAGATCACGGCCAAGGTGTCTAAGGTCTAAAAGAACGCAACCATTNACNCCACGNCCNGCTTCAATTTCNGTAGCCTCNGCCCTAGAAACNACATCACGAGAGGCTAGTTCTTTCATTTTNGGCGCATANCCNTCCATGAACCTTTCGCCTTTAGAGTTTAGTAGGTATGCACCTTCACCNCGAGCAGCTTCAGTAAGCAAAACGCCATTCCCCATAAGTGTAGTTGGGTGGTATTGCACCATCTCCATGTCGAGTAGTGTGGCGCCAGCTCTATATGCTAATGCAATGCCATCTCCAGTACATATAAGGGCATTAGTAGTAGGTTCAAACGCACGCCCAATACCGCCNGTAGCCAAAATTACAGCTTTAGCTGTAATTGCATGCATTTTCCCAGTAAGTAGCTCAATCGCNACTACACCTTTACAAATACCNTCCTCAATAATTAAGTCAGTTACGAACCACTCTTCATACGAACGAACACCAGATTTAATGATTTGTTCGTACATTACATGCAATATTGCCTGGCCAGTTATATCCGCTACAAAAAACGTCCTCGCGTGACTTGCACCTCCAAAAGCCCTAGTGCCTAATCTGCCTTCGTCGTCACGGTTGAATACAACACCCATATGTTCAAGGTTAATAATTTCTGGGGGAGCCTCATGGCACATGAATTCAATAGCGTCTTGATCTCCAAGGAAATCTGAACCTTTGATAGTGTCATAAACGTGGGAATCTACAGAGTCATTATCACCTCTAAGCGCTGCATTAATTCCTCCCTGAGCAGCGTTGGAGTGGCTCCTTACTGGGTGAACTTTGCTAATTAATGCTACATTTGCACCTACTCGGTGCGCTGCAATCGCAGCTCGCATGCCAGCTAAGCCGGCACCGACAACTAAAACGTCGTGGTCTGCCATGTAAAAAACCTATTCAAATGAATGTAAATTATGCCTANGGAGCACAGTGACTATAGCATGAGCNTAAGTCTCAAACAACGCATAAAATAGCATTTNTCATTGCTATTTTAGAAAGTANTTCACCTCACTTTTAACGTTTTATNCTGTNAGCATAATCGCTTTGNTTTTTCAAATACAGAATCATNGTTTTAAGTTTTAGAATTCAGCCATCTCTCAATGTCCGTGTGGTTTTTTTTCACCCAGGCAATGTTTAAATTGATTTTTTCTAGTGATTGCTGGATTGTTCTGGTCGCAGAAGGCACAGGCGTTTTTTCAAAGAACTGTCTTACTTCTTCATACTTATCAGTAGTAGTGAATGAGCCTGGAATTTGAACTATACGCATAATCGCAAATCCACCTTTACCGTACCGCCTATCGATTTCGTTCCAGTTGTTCATTAGAAAATCCCAAGATAAATCTCGCCCTATTTTATTCATCGAAACCTGAATCAAAACTATTGGCGCATCTTGAGCCCTCACCTGCTTATCATCCATTGAGCGTTTTAATAGATCAGATAAGATATCTGCATCACTGAAGCGACTAAGTGCTCCCAGCACACGCATTTTCTCTTCATGTAATTTTGTTTCATGGTAAATTCCCCAAAGTTGCTCATATGTTTCAGGGCTTCCATTTTGAGCTGCAAGAGCAAAAGTGACCCCTCTCATATCAGGGTGAATTATTGTTTTATTTTTTATAAATTCAGAAAAGCGAGTGCTGGCTTCATTAATTATTTCNGCGTATCCGTAATAACCAACTTGTCCTATAGCAGTGCTTCGGTATAAGGAATCTAGGTGGCCTTCTCCGTTTTGGGGATCCCATCCTGCTTTTTCAGCTGCTTTAACGAACCGCTCCATTGCAAAATTATTAAATTGATGCTTGTATTCTTGGTCCCAGAGAAGCGACTCTAATCCTCTCAGATTTGATGCAAAGTCTGATAAAACTGTTGCATTTGACTCTGAGTCATAAGCACTTGCAAGGTCCAAAAACTCTGTGGCTGGACTATACCCAGCCCTCATCAAAGCGTATGCATCATCCTGTAAGCTCAACCTATCTAAAGCCGATAATTCATTCGATTTAACTGCTTCAATTAATCTAGACCATTCATCAGGTGAATAAGAGGCTCTAAAAAATCCTGTCTGACCTCCGTTAGCTTTTAACCATCCAGTGCTAAAATTATAACTAACGCTACCTTCTTTATTCTCAAATAATTGAACCTCGCTAGCTTCTAAATCTGGCGTACTTACTCTAAGAGGTATTGGCCATAAAGTATCATCAGTGTTTTTTTCTGGAAGCAAATGGTCGTATGTAAACCTTTCTTGCTTTAAATTAAGGCTGGATGTGCTGGCTGAACGCGCAATGTCCACGTGTAGTACTGGATACCCTGTCTGTTTGATCCAAGCCTCCGCTATAGCGATTGCAGGTTTTCCGGACGCAGCCTCTAGCGAACTCCAAAGATCAGATCCTTTTGCATTCGCGTACGCATAAGCAGAAAGATAATCATTTAAGCCTTTGCGAAATGCTTCAGGACCTAGGAAGTCTTCCAGCATTCGGAGTACAGATCCTCCTTTTGAATAACTAATTGCGTCGAATAGTTCTCTGATTTCTGCTGGGTCTTTAACTTCTTGTACTATTGGATGTGAGTTACGAAGTCCATCCAGTGTGAGGGCCGAATTGGTGTCGTGGGAGACAAACTGAGTCCACATTTCCCATTCAGGATATAGTACGCCTACGGCTTTATCTCCCATCCAAGAAGCAAAGCTTTCATTTAGCCACAAATCATCCCACCATTCCATCGTAACAAGATCACCAAACCACATATGTGCCATCTCATGGGAGACAACTTCTAAAATTCTCTGCCTTGCCTGTGCAGCAGAGTTCCCCTCATCAAATAGAAGAGCGGTTTCTCTATAAGTTATTGCGCCCCAATTTTCCATTGCACCAGCTGCAAAGTCAGGTACAGCGATATGATCAATCTTGGGCAAGGGATAATTAATACCGAAGTAGTCATTCAGGTATTTCAAAATCAATACGCTGTGCTCTAACGCAAATAGGCCTTGTTGTTCTTTACCAGTAGTCGCCCATACTCTATGCAAGGTGCCTTTTTCGTCTTTTTTTTCTACACATGAAAAGTCACCGACTAAAATTGCGAGTAAATAAGATGACATCCTTGGTGTGGTTTCAAAAACAGTCCTCTTATTTCCGTTTGGCAAAACTTCTTCAGATTGAATCGGCATATTGGAAATTGCGCTAGAGTTAGAATCAGCCAGGACTGTTAATTTGTAAGTAGCTTTAATGTTTGGCTCATCCCAGCAAGGAAAAGCTCTTCTCGCGTCAGTAGCCTCAAATTGTGTTGCAGCTAAGTATTTCTCTGCACCGTCTAAAGCTTCGTACCTGCTCCGATAAAAGCCTCTTAATTGGTCATTCAGTGTACCTTTGAAAACTATGTGCAAATTTGCTTTTCCTGCAGGTATGTTTTGATCCAGATAAATCGTAAGGCACTCCGCTTCATCGTTAACATTGAATGAGTGAATTTTGACTGGCCCTGCACCAACTGATTCAAGCTCAACTTGTAAAATATCTAGTTCTACGGCATGAAGCATGATTGATTTTGCAGCATCATTTACGTCTAAGCTAATTCTGATCTCACCATTAAAAGTAAAATCTTTAATATTAGGCTCAAGCGTTAATTCATAATGGCTAGGAAGAACGCTCCTAGACAACCTGTATGCTGTTGGTGAAGTCATCAATTTATTCCCCTTTTATATTGTTTTCATTTANTNCTTACTAAATTTANAGNTANCTCAAANTTGAAGAGATGATAAAGCATATATGCTGGTACCCCCGGTGGGAATNGAACCCACGCTTCTAGCTCCGGAGGCTAGCGCTCTATCCGCTGAGCTACGGGGGCATAATTCGAAATTATAGCGATTAAAGTAAGTTAGAAATGGTATTTTAGATCGAAATATTGCCAATTATCATTGTATATGCACTAAAATGGCTTATAAGGCGTGGTAAGGCACTTGACACTTAAAAACCGCCATGAATATGATCTTAGGGCTTCCGTAGCGTGCTGG
Organism: Chloroflexota bacterium; assembly: GCA_002719775.1. Lineage (GTDB taxonomy): Bacteria > Chloroflexota > Dehalococcoidia > Lucifugimonadales > Australimonadaceae. The sequence goes on from PBEP01000011.1 coordinate 68,610, forward strand.
CTNCCTTGCCTTCAACTGAGGAAGTAACCGCGTAACGCGAGCAACTTGTTAGAAGGGGGTCCCATGAAGCGCTTTCTTAATATTAGGGCGGTGGGCCTAGTTTTACTGTTAAGTTTAGTTTCTTTATTTGCTGTAGCTTGTACTGGCGATGCTGGTCCTGCTGGATCTACTGGTCCTGCTGGCGCTGCTGGTGCTGCCGGGGCACAAGGTCCAAGTGGACCAACTGGAGCAAGTGGTGGCACAGGCCCCGCTGGTCCTGCTGGCCCTCCAGGTCCTCCTGGCCCTCCAGGTCCATCAACACAAGCTAGCTTGGCATTGAGTGCTTGGCAGTTTGGCTGCACACCAGGTGGTAGAGGTTCTTGTACTGCTTCAGCAGACATAGTGGTCTACGGTAGTGGCTTTGGTGAATTGGAGAACGTTACCTTTACAATTGTTGGTCCNGACGGAAGTAGATCTTCTGCTGGTCCTGCAAAGGCTAGCCGTTCTGGTCAATTCACTTATGACCTAAGTGTATCTGTTGGCCGACCTGGGATACATTCAATCTGGGCACATGGTGATCACGGCGGGGCAACTAGCCATCCAATGTTCGCTACTGCTAAGTAAGCTAAAAGCTTTAAGACAATAAAAAAGGCCTCGATCGAGGCCTTTTTATTGTCTTAAATTGCTGCCATCTTTACTAACGATATTTAAAAAATTAAGTAACTAAAAATTTAGCAAACAATATTTATCTTGGCCCATAAAACGCTGCACTATGTTTACTGATGTAACCAAAAAGAAACTCCGAAAACCAATGCTTTTAATTCCCCAAGATTAGACTTGCTTTTTAAACCAAGTTCTCCTTACTAAGTAGCCATTTAAGTACCATTCTTAGTCTGCCCATTCTCATGATTTACTAGATCAAAGAATATGGCTGCCCATAAGGTAAATGCAGGAGGTGTGACAGCGATTGTTGAGCAAATAAAAAAACATAAATACGGCGCAAATAATTGTAGTTAGATTCAAGCTCATTCTAAATACGAACGTCTTGGTTACGATAACTCTTTATCAGTTCTTATCTGCTGAGCCCTGTTCCTCAGGTTCTTGCGTAGATTGAAGTACTCTTACTGATTTTATCCGGCGGCCTGTAGTACTAGTGACTTCAATTTCAAGGCCACTCACTGTAACAATATTCCCAATGCTGGGGATTCTCCCTAATTTGCTAAACAAAAAGCCTCCCAAGGTATCAAATCCTTCAGGGTTTATATCGGCATTAAATGCTTCATTAAAATCTTCTACGTGCATTCTGGCATCTACTTGCGCGCTACCATCAGCTAAATGCTCGATTTTGAGTTCATTTACGTCGAATTCGTCTTCGATTTCACCTACGATCTCTTCAAGTAAATCTTCGATAGTCACGACCCCAGCGGTGCCACCATACTCATCTACAACGATTGCAATTTGAACCCTTTTTTCTTGTAGTTCAGACAATGTCTCGTCAGCACGCTTCGACTCAGGAACGAAAAACGGCTGTCTCATCAAATCATTAAGCTTGGGAATTGATTTCGACTTCTTAGATAGCACTGTTAGTAAATCACGGCTATATACCATTCCGACTATGTTATCCAAAGTATCTTGGTAGACTGGCAAACGACTGTGTGCATGCTCCAACATTTGTTGGGCAACGATCTGAACATTGGTGCCAATTTCAACCGCATCAACGTCAACTCGAGGAACCATAACTTCCCTAACAATCGTTTCCTCTAAAAGCAGTATCGCTCTGATCATGGATCTTTCTCTGGGATCTAATGGATCCTGAGCAATTTGCTCTTCAACGCTAGGCTCATTAGTTGGAGTAGCAGTTCCCGTCGGTACTGCGATACCATTATTAGTTTCCGCTGAGTTGATACTCATCACAAATATGGATCGAGCTACCCTTTGCAGCGGTACAAGCGGCCAGAGAAGCAGCTGAATAAAAGCAGCCCCAAATATTAACTGAGAAGGTGACATTCGATCAGCTAGTGCTCTCAGCACGGGCATTAAAGCGAATAGTGTCAATAACTCGACCACCAATGCAAATGTAATCTCACCAGGTGAAAAGCTGAAAACTCTCGAAAATGTCAAAAGTGATAATGAGCTACCAATAGCTATTGAAATCAGTGATAATAATCTAACTAACTCATGATAGGCACTTCGCTCACTCCTTAATCTCCTGACAGCAGCTTCACGCAATCCACGCTCTGGCAAAATATCCCGTATTTGGCTTCCTCTCAAAAGAGGTAAAATTGCTTCAGCTGTATACAAGCCTAGGAAACCCAGTAAGGATATTCCTGTAAAGATTATTATTAACGTACTACCACTATCCAAGATTAAATCCCCTCCTCAACTTCTTTTACTTACTTAGTTGCTTAGCGGGAACTCCAGCAACTGTCACTCCTGCATCTACATCTTTCGTTACTACAGAACCAGCGCCCGTTTTAGCTCCTTCACCTATTTTAATAGGTGCAACGAGCATAGTGCCACTTCCTAAAAATACGTCATCCCCTATAAAGGTTTTGTGTTTAGAAGAACCATCGTAATTGCAAGTAACCACACCAGCCCCTACGTTAACCCTCTTGCCCAGAATTGAATCTCCTATATAAGAAAAGTGGCGTATAAAAGTATCTGCCCCAATAGTACTATCCTTGATTTCGACATGGTTTCCAATTTTGACTCTATCGGCAAGCTTAGTACCTTGTCGCAGGGTATTAAAATTTTCAATAACTACTTCTGATCCTACAGTTACTCCGTTTAGGTAAGAAGAACCAACTGAAACGTTATCAGCTATCACAGAGTCTTCAATGACTGCATTAGGGCCAACTTGAACACCTTTCCCGACAACAGTTTTTCCTCGTAAGGCAGTATTATGTCCAATGAAGGTGCCAGCTGAGAGTTGCACATCAATCCCAAAATAGGTGGAGGATGGGTCAGCCATTGAAACGCCAACAGAAAGCCAATGCGAACGAAGTCTACTTTGCAGCTCAAATTCAGCAGCAGCTAGCTGCTGCTGATCATTCACCCCAATTGGTTTATCCATGTCCTTGCTCATAAATTCAGTTACTTTTTCTTTATCATTAATAGCAATTGATAATAAGTCTCCTATCAAATATTCGCCAGATGTATGTTTTACTAACTTGGAGATATTATTTTTAATCCANGGAACATTAAAGGCGTAAAGACCAACATTTACGTCAAANTGNTTTTNNTTTAACCNTTTTANCTGATTANCTTTAAANTCGGAATATTCCTTGATTTCTATTAAGGACTCATCAGTATTTTTTATTAGAATTCCAAGTCCTTCTGCTTCACTCTCAGATACCCTAGCTGTGGTTAGTGTTACCACTGAANCTTCTTGATTATGTATGTTTTTCAAGTCAAGGATTGTCTCTGTTTTCAGCAACGCTGAGTCACCATTAACTACTATAAGGTCATCTTGATTCTGTTGAACGTGTTCAAGCGCAACAGCTACTGAATCTCCAGTGCCCAATGGGGAATTCTGATAAGCGAAAGTAATTTCAAAGTCCCCTAAGTGATGTGCGTAATCTTGAATGCTTCCTTGAGGGATGACAATTATTATTTGGTCTGGNTTAGCCNGGTGAATTGCTGAAACTACGTGCAGNATCATTGATTTGCCTGCTAATTCATGTAGCACCTTNGGCTTCGCAGAGCGCATTCGCTTACCGCTACCTGCAGCCATAATTATTGCTGTCCAGTTATTCATATATTGGCGCGACTAACAAAGGTTTGCNAGAAAGAAATGTGGAGACAACCGTAATACTCCTAGTGTTTTCCAAGGAAAAAGTTGTCACCGTTTTTGTGGTATTCGGCTCCAAAGCACTGAAATGCTAAGTTAGTGCTGAAGCGAGTGTCAAGGTTTCGCTAAAGGTCAAGATAGTAGGGTGTATACTCCTCCTTCAGGAGAGATGGCTGAGTGGTTGAAGGCGGCGGTCTCGAAAACCGTTGTAGGGCGTAAGCTCTACCGTGGGTTCAAATCCCACTCTCTCCGCCACTTTAGCCTTAATTATTGGCATATCCATTAGTATCCATTCGCATTAGATTCGTAAGGTTTCTGGAAATTAACTCCATTTTTAACTCCATTTGTTGCTGGGTCACCAATTACTAAAACAAACTAAACCATAGTAGTAACTTCAAATGTTTGTTATCTTCCCCACATGGTAGATTAGGTTATTCATTGTCAATAGAGTGGAAGATTATGGCTAACAAGTTACAATCACCTTCTCCAGGAACCTTGGTACAGGCTAGAGGACGGAACTGGATAGTCCTCCCAGCCGACGAAGAAAATGTCGTTAGGCTGCGGCCAGTTGACGGGTCGGATGCAGAGACCATTGGCATATTTTTGCCAATCGAGCAAGATTCTATAAGCCCTTCAGAGTACGATTGGCCCAACCCGGAACAGGCAGGCAATTTTCAGGGAGGGCTTCTTCTTCGAGATGCCGTCAGGTTAACTCTTCGCAGTGGGGCTGGCCCATTTCGCTCCGTTGGCCAACTGTCTTCATTCGTTCCCCGTGCATACCAGTACGTACCTCTTATTATGGCTTTGCGCCAAGACCCGGTACGCCTGCTCATTGCTGACGACGTTGGCGTGGGCAAGACTATTGAAGCCGGG
>PBEP01000012.1 GCA_002719775.1 Chloroflexota bacterium
AATAAAAGCGAACTAGGACTGGTTCAAGCCAGAGTTGATACCTACGCAGGCATAGTGTTCGCTACATGGGATCATGAAGCCCCTACCCTTGAAGAATATTTGGGTGATGCCAGATGGTACCTCGATACACTTTTTAACAGGAAAGATTGCGGTACAGCTGTACTCGGTCCAATAAAATGGATGGAGCCAGTTAACTGGAAAACACCTGTCGACAATTGTTCCGATAATTACCATGTGCCGGTAACACACTTAGGCAGCATGTTGGCTCAAGAGAAAGTAATGGGCCGTCCTAGATTAACTGCTGAAATGCAATTTGATACTCAATACCATACTCACTTGTCCGTAAATGGCCATCAAATTACCACCGGATATTTATTAGAAGAAGATGATCCTCGATATTTTCATGGAACCACGGCTGATAATATTCACATTTTCAAAGATTATCAGCGTGAAAGTCTGCCAGAAGTTGAAAGGCGTTTGGGAAGCCATAGAGCCCGTAAATTGATTTTGCAAAATCACAGTCTTTTCCCAAATGGAGTTCTTGGTTTGCGTCTTGCGTTGCCGCGAGGACCATTAATGACTGAATTTTGGCACTTTGTTACATATGAGGCTGATGCACCTCCAATAATGGCTGATGCTCTAAGGTGGGGCCATGGTGGAGCCAATGGTGCTGCTGGGACTTTTGAACAAGATGACATTGATAATTGGCGCAGTGTGACAGAAGCTGCTAAAACTCCTGTAGCACGGAAGTTTTTAAATAACCTTAGCGCTGGAATCGGACGATTCGGTCTTAGGGACGATTACCCAGGTTTAGTATCAGATCGATATGTTTCAGAACATAACCAAAGGCATTATTATAAAAGATGGGAAGAGTTTATGAATGCTGACAGTTGGGCAGATATACCTCTTGCCGAACAGACAGCTATTTATGAAGGTGATGCAGGTTTGCATGGTTAGGTACTATCCATTAGGTATTTAACATTTTAAAGGTGAGAAATGGTAGCTACGAAAAAATATGATGTTATAGATCAATCTACTGGTGCCCTAGACCGCAGTATCTTCATCGATGAAGCGGTATACCAAGAAGAACTTGAGAAAATCTTTGGCCGGGCCTGGCTCATGATTGGTCACGAGAGCCTTGTGCCGAACACAAATGACTTCTTCCATACCTATATGGGTGAAGACCCGGTTATCTTAACTAGAGACAATAACGGTGAACTCCATGCCATGCTCAACATGTGCCGCCATAGAGGAAACCGCATTATCCGAGCTGATGATGGGAATGCAAAAAACTTTATGTGTACCTACCATGGCTGGACTTTCTCTAGTGACGGCTCCTTGGAACATGTTCCCGGAGAAGAGAGGGTTTACTTTAATGAACTCAATAAAAGCGAACTAGGACTGGTTCAAGCCAGAGTTGATACCTACGCAGGCATAGTGTTCGCTACATGGGATCATGAAGCCCCTACCCTCGAAGAATATTTGGGTGATGCCAGATGGTACCTCGATTTATCGTTCAATAGAAGAGATGGTGGACAACAGGCACTTGGTCCTCTGAAATGGATGGAGCCAGTTAACTGGAAAACACCTGTCGACAATTGTTCAGATAACTACCATGTGCCGGTAAGCCATCTGTCCAGTATTTTGGCTGATGAGAAAGTTTGGGGGGTTCCTAAACGTACTGCGGAAAGTCAATTCAACACTGAAGATCGCAAGCACTTGTTCGTCAACGGTCACAGTTTAACCATTGGCGAAGTCTCCCCTGAGCAACCCCGCTACGGGCACGGGGTAGTTGAAGATAACAGGCATCATTTCGTTAAATACCAGAAGGACACGCTTCCAGAAGTTGAAAAACGATTAGGAAGTAAACGCGCAAGAGGCCTATTACTCGGTAATCACAGCCTCTTCCCAAATACAGTATTAGGCTTCCGGCTAGCACTTCCTAGAGGACCTCTCATGACTGAATTTTGGCACTTTGTTCTTTATGACAAAGACGCTCCTCCTGAAATTAAGGACGCTTTACGCTGGGGGTTAACCGGCCACAATGGAGCTGCAGGCTCTTTTGAACAGGACGATATTGATAACTGGCGTAGCGTTACTGAAGCAAGCAAAAGTCCAATCGCAAGGCGCTACAACCAAAAGCTGGTAATGGGAATAGGGCACAGTGGACCTCATGAAGAATATCCTGGTGATGTTGCTACCAGATATATATCTGAAAGCAATCAAAGGAATTTCTATAATCGTTGGGAAGAATTTATGAATGCAGAAAGTTGGGCAGATATACCTATAGATCCTATTACTGCAGACTTTGATGGTACTGCTACGATGAAAGACTAATTAGGATCAATTTATAGCGAGGGGAATAATGACAATATCAGAAGTATCAACAAAAGATCTTTGGTATGACATCAACCACTTTTACATTCAAGAAGCATGGCTTCTTGATGAGAGAAAATTTAAACAATGGCTAAATATCTTCACTGAGGATGTTTTCTATTTCATACCAAGACGTAAAAATGTTTACCGCAAGGATCTGTCAAGAGAAATCACGAAATATGGAGACTTGGCAATCCTAGAAGAAAGCAAACGCGACCTTCAGATGCGAATTGCACGATTAGACACGGGGATGGCATGGGCTGAAGATCCGCCTTCTAGGACTAGGCACATTATCGCCAATCTTGTAGTTGAGCCACTTGAAAACGGAGAAGTTAAAGCAAAAACTGCGTTTCTTTTGTATAAATCTCACCTTGAGTATGATCAGGATTTGTATGCAGGAATGAGAGAAGATATTCTCAGGCAGGTTGACGGTGAGTGGAAAGTATCTAGAAGAACAATAGTGCTTGATGCTAATGTTTTGCTAACCAAAAACGTAAGCGTCTTTTTCTAATTAATTTGAGGAAGCGGTTTATAAGTTTGCCACGACCGCTTCTTCAATGCACCCTCCTTGCAACAGCGGACACTTAGCACAATCTCTTGCTAATTTCTCGGGAGGGCGCGGTTCTTTTTTGAAACCTGTTGCCTCAAAAAGTGGAATTGCACTAGTGTTCGTCAGAGCTAATAATTCATTATATCCCTTGCTTCTAGCAGCTTCCATGGCAGTACGGATTAATGATTGGCCAACTCCTTGCGATCGGTAGCCTCGAGAGACAATTAGAGAACGTAATTCAACCAATCCTGCATACTCGACAATGGAAACGCATCCAATCAAATTTATGCCGTCCCAGGCACAATAAAATGCACCCTGATCAACAAGAGCTTCAATCTCTTGTTTGTTTAGAGGAAGTAGTTGTCCTTGACCATTAGTTTGGAAAGCTGACGCGTTAATTAAAGATTGCAAACGCGTAACATCTGGCTCTTCCGCAGGCTTGATTTCAAATTCGCTTCTCAAATCACTCAACCATAATTTAAGTCGCTGTTAGGGCTCTGAATTATCTCGTCACATTAACAGGTCTCACAAGGATAATAACTAATGCTGTAATAATCCAACTCACAACTAACGTCCGATAAGCCCATGTGTAAGCGTCTGTCTCATCATATACAAATCCTGCAAATATCGGGCCAGCAGCCAATGCAAATGTTGTCAGGAATTGAGTGATACCGCTAATAGCTCCAATATGTAATCGTCCGAAATACGCAGGCCATATTAGTGGGTTAAGGACTACAAATCCACCTAGCATCAAACCATGATATGCAGCTGCTAAGTAAAGCGAAGTTTGACTTTCCACCGATAGATAGAAAACAATTCCCAGCGAAGTAAGAAATGATTGGGAAATAATTGCAAGCTTTACTGAAAACCGATCAGCAACATAACCCCACAAAAACCTAGAAGCAATTGAAAATACTCCATAAACTGAAAGACCAGATGCGGCAACGGAAGCCGAGAAACCCATGCTCTTAAAAAATGGAACCATACTGGATGCATTAGTAGACATAGAAAACAAACCTATGCTCATACTAATTGTTAGCAACCAAAGTGCAGGCGATTTCATTGCTATAGATACTGAAATACTATGTTCTGTTTTCACTTGAGAAGTATTGTTGCTTTTCGGAATGGACTTAGCCCCATCAGGCAATAAACCAATATCTTCAGGCGCACGTCGAATAAAAAGTGAGAAAGGAAGCAATATAAGGATTGTCAAAGCACCTAACCACACCCAGCCCTCGCGCGCCAGCCGACACTTGTTACAATTTCATTTGCAATAGGACTGATTATTGCTGCAGAAAGGCCACTGCCAGTTGCAGCAATTCCCATAGCAATTCCTCTTCTGGATATAAACCACTTAGGCACTAACACAGAAGCAATCAATCTCCCAGATCCAATGCTTCCGATACCACCTATGACACCAAAAAGTAATACAAACTGTGCTTCAGTATTGACCCAGTAAAGACTTGCCATTGAAAGTCCATCAACAATTACTCCAACTGTATAAAGAACCAGAGGTCCGTGCCTCCAGTCAAGCAAGAACCCAGTTATAAGTCCACCGAAGCCGGCGATAAGCCAGCGAATTGTAAGCGCACCCATTATGCTGGCACGAGCCCATCCAGTATCATCTTGAATAGGGCTAACAAACACTTGGAGACCCCAAAAAGCCATTCCATTGCTAACAAACATCGCCATAAAGCTACTGGCTACAATAGTCCACCCGTAATAAAAGGGGATTCTTCCTGCTAACCTAGAATGAAAATTGTTGACTTTTTGTTGCAAAGTTTCACCGATGAATGAGTACTGATAGCATGGGGCGTGCCGATGAATTACACAACATTGTGTTTTATTGCACTAATGGGCGTGAATCATAACTACCATCCACAAGGAGCAACGATGCCTTTTCTTACTTCAGACGGTATGACTGAACTTGAAACTAGCAAAACATTGAAATTAGATAGCTACGACATCCATTATCATGAACTTGGAAGTGGAGACCCGATACTTTTCTTACACTCCTATGGCCCAGGAAGCACGGGTTGGCTTACATTTCACAAAATACTAGGATCTTTTTCTCAAAATTACCGATGTATAGTCATGGACTTGGCAAATTACGGAGGAACAGGTCCTATTGAATACAATGAGCCAGTTCATTCGGTTCATGCTCGTGTTGCCAAAACCCTGCTGGATACGCTGGAAATTGACCAGATAACGTTAATTGGAAATTCCGTTGGTGCCACAACTTCCATGGTTTTTGCTTTAGAAAATCCTGATAGAGTCAAAAAATTAATTATTGGCGGTTGCCATGCTTCTACTGGAGGTGATCCGTACGTTATAGCGAATTACCCTTCGGAAGGTCTGCGGGTTACCCAAGCTACTTTTGCTAACCCAACAGACGAAGCACTGCTTTGGTATTTAAAGGTTCACTTAGATAACCCAGATTTAATAACTGATGAGCTATTTGATTACGTAAAAAGTAGTCTGAACCAGCATCCTGAATATCAAGAAGCGCAAAGGAAATCTTACAGTGTTCCGCATAGTAACCTTAGCGAATTAGCAAATATCAAAATACCAACTTTGATCATACATGGAAGGTTTGATCGGATGGTAACTGTCGAACAAGGTCTTACTATTATGGGTTACTTATCACAATGTTCACGCTTGGTAGTACTAAATAACTGCGGCCACTGGCCTCCATTTGAGCAACCAGACTTGTACACTCGATATGCCATGGATTTTCTCAAAGAAGGTTAATCTGCAAACTCAAAATACTGCCTCCTCAACGTTCACCAAGAAAAATACATTAGTCGTAATCGTAGTAGGTATTGCATTATTAGTTTCCAGCATGAATTTAACAGTAGGCTTTGTAGTGCTTCCGCAAATGATGGAAGGTCTGGATGTAGGCTTGAATTGGGTCGGTTGGACTATCACTTCTTATCAACTTTCATCCTCCATTGCAATGTCACTCTTTGGGCGTATAAGTGATCAATTAGGTAGAAGGAAAATTTTTGCACTATCCCTTTTGGTTTTCACTATAGGTTCTGTAGGGTCTGCACTAGCCCCAAATATTGGATTCCACATACTTATGCGAGTCATCGCAGCTGTTGGTAGTGGTGCAATTTTGCCTATTTCCGCAGCAATTGTAAGCATAGAATTCCCTAGGCACCGTGCTAAAGCATTAGGGTTATTCACCACGATTTTGCCAATTGGATGGATATTAGGCCCCACGCTAGGAGGTTTCATAGCAGACAGTTTGTCTTGGCGCGTTAGTTTTATATTGGTCGTGCCCTTCAGTATTCTGGCTCTAATTGGCACAATGGTTGTTGTTCCGGAAAGCTACCAGAGAACGGCATTAAGTAAATTAGACTTAAAAGGTGCATTTTTACTGGCAATTTCAATTGGTGCTTTCATGTTGTCTCTTTCGTTATTCAGGGTCACTACAGACACTGCGATGATTTTTGCTTGGATTTTGTTAATGATCACAATTCCACTAGGTTTCATATTTTGGAAGCATGAACTTCGTGCAGATGATCCCATTGTAGATTTGGAGTTGTTACGTTTACGTCCTTTCATGGCAGCAAATACGTACAACATCGTGTGGGGCGGAACCTCTATTGGTTCTTCAGCATTCATACCTTTTTATGCGACGATACAATTCGGGCTAGACAGTTCAAGAAGTGGCGCAATGTTAATCGGTTTGGAAATTGCATTAATCATCTCTTCAACGGTTGTGAGTTTGTGGTTGTTAAGAAGGCTCGGATACAGAGTTCTTTTATTGGCCGGGGGATTTGTTTTATCTGGTTCTTTACTTGTTGTTGGGTTCGGGATATTTAGTCTCCTCGAAAACTATATTGCACCATTTTGGACATTGTTTATTGTTTTAACCATTGCAGGAATAGGGATGGGTATTCAGTCTCCAGCGTCAAACAATGCTGGGGTCGAACTAATGCCCTCTCGTGTTTCATCGATTGTGGGTTTAAGAGGTACATTCAGGTTTGGAGGAAGTGTAATTTCAACAACGTTAATTTTCTTCGTACTTGCGGGTTTTGAAAATAAAGCGACAGGAGTTGAATTTGTTTACCTTGCACTAGGAGCAATACTTTTGCTCGCAATGCCAATTATCTTTATTATGCCGACTGGCCGAGAAGAGCCAATAGATGGTTCAAGTTCAACGACGCCAGTCTCCAGAACGCAAACTTAATTTGAGGAATACATACCGCACCAATATCAATGCGGATAGCATGATCAATATTGATAAAAATGTTGCCACCGCAAACCATCCCGCTTCACCGCTTAATTTGCCCATCGTTGTAAATGTACGCACTCCGTAGCCCACATACTCAACAATATTTTTTTCCCTAAATGCAAAGATAAAAAAGATTGTCCACGCTCCTACGATCGCAGGTAGCAACATGGGAATTAAAATGTGTCGAAACGTTGCAAATAAATTGCCGCCGCTGACATAAGAAGCCTCGTCGAGAACTTTCGATATTTGTTGTAAGTTTGCGTTGCATAATCTGTATGGAATTGCCAAACGAAACGTAAATGCAACTACTAACCCCAAATGCGTCCCCCATAAAGGAAGAAAGTCGAGTACAAGAAAAGCGAGCATGAAAGCTAGTGCTACTAATTGTCCTGGTAACACTAATGGCATTGTGGTCAGTAAATCTAAAGGAGTTTTCAAAATCTTGGAATTTGATCGTAATACTACCCAAGCCACACCAACAACAATAATTGTACCTAGCGTAGCGCTCCCCATTGCAATGAGTAATGAATTAAATGTAATAACCCAGAAGCGTTCGGTTGTTAACACAACTTGGAAAGGTTCAACACCACCAGCTATGAGTGAATTAAAAAGCCAATAGAGAGGCATTCCCCACGTCGCGGTAGAATAGAAGGTTGCTAACGAAATTAGCAAAACACCCCAAACCCCAATAGCTGATCGTGGATGCCTTGCATTACTTCCATCTATCACAGCGTATCGACGCCAATTGCCAGATTTTTTAGAAAAGGCAATTAAGAGTACTGACAATAAAATGAATACTAAAACTCCATGGGCGGCTGCACCTCCATAATTAGGGAAACCTCCAACACTACCAATAGTTTGGAAGTACAACTTTATACTGAATAATCTAACCTCTCCGACAGCTCCAAGATCAAATGGAACATCTGTCCAGTTCAAAGTAAACCAAACACCCAAGATCATAGCCGTAAGCAGGGCTGGAAGTAACAACGGTAGTGTAATGCTGCGCACAGTCCTTGAGTGTCCAGCTCCACTAGTAGCGCTGGCTTCTTCAAAGGAGTTTCCCATATTTCTAAAAGCTGCAGCCATTATTACGAATGTAATAGGAGTAAGAAATAACCCTTGACCTAGCCCCATGGCCATTAAATTCGAAGTATGAATAGGTCCGCTCGTGAAGTTTTCAAACAGGAAAATATGTTCACGGATAAACACGTTTACTGAACCGCTGCGGGATGAAAACAGATCCATCCATGAACCGGTTATTAATTTGGGGGGTAGTAAGAATGGAAGTACGAATAACGCAGCAAATATATTGGGTTTAGGTATAGATATTCGTTCGGTAAGCCAAGCGAGCGAAGTTCCTATGAACATAGAAACTATCAATGAAAGTGAAAGGTAAACAGTAGTCTCAAAAGCCATTCGGAGAGTGGCAGTTCTAAAAAGAACATCTATATAGTGATCGAGCGTAAAATAAGCTCTGGTCTGAATAGGCAAAGCTCCGATTGGACCTCGAAACGATGCAAACAGTAACATGGCCACCGGCACAATAATCAAGAAAACAACAAGAAGAGCAATAGCCCAAGGCATTACAGTGTCAAAGCTGAAGTTTGGTTTTTTAAAGCTACACTTCAAACCTTATTTCCTAATTAAGCCCATACATACATTATTAAGCCCATACTACATTTGCAGCACATACCTTACTTGACCTCTGAGTTCGCTGGGATGATGATATGGACAAAATCGTGGTAAAGTCGAAAATCTAGACATTAATGCTTCATTTCGCCGAAAAAAGTAAATTTAAATGGTGATTATGGACAAAAGCGTGATAAAGTCGAAAATCTAGACAGTCATACTTCATTTCGCCGAAAGCAGTAGGTTTAGGAGTAACCATGGGACTCATAAAGGGTATAAAAAGTGTAATTGGTGGATATCCAGGTGGTTGGAAGAAGTATGCTCGTGGTACTCAAGGAAGCGCTACGCCTTCGTTTATTCTACCCTCAGATCCAGATGACCTTCGATCTCAACTGCCCCCTTTGGGCTACAGGGAGTACTGGTATCCCGCTATTACTGCAGACAGTGTCAGCAAGCGAAAACCTACTGGGTTGAAGATGCTTGGTGAAAACCTTGTGCTTTTTAAAGATACTCATGGCGAAGTACAGGCTCTTTGGGATTATTGCCCTCACCGCGGAGTATATTTGTCGTTCGGCGATTGCTTTTTCGAAGGCTTTGTCAGTTGCCCTTACCACGGTGCTACATTTGATGGTGATGGCGAATGTGTGGAGTTTATTACCGAGGGTCCTGATTCGAAAATGGTAGGAAACCTAAAGGCTAAAAAGTTCCCGACTCGAACTCTAAAAGGCATTGTTTTCGTTTGGATGGGTGAAGGGGAGCCAGTACCCATAGAAGAAGATGTGCCGCCTGAGTTATTCGAGGGTAAAGAAATGGTTCTACTGAACACTATTCGCTATTGGCACTGTAATTGGATGATTGCTCTAGAAAACCAAAGTGATGCGCACAACTGTTTTTGGGTTCATCGCAATTCATTTGTACAACTACGCAATAGAACTGGTGGTCGCCCCAGAACTCCTATGGGTTACCGAAGTACAAATGTGAACAATGTAGCAGTGGTAGCAAAGCGCGGAGCAGAACAATACTATGCCGACGAAAATGGCAAGGTCCCATACCAGATGTACTACCCGAGGATTGATGCAAAATGGCCAAAGTATAAATGGAGACTCCTTTGGACTTGGTTCTTTGACCTTGTAGAAAAAATGAATAGAAATAGAAAACCCTTTGACACACCAGAGGAATGGCAAGGTATGCACCTTCCAGGTATGCACCGACTGCGCTTCGGTGGTCCTAGCGTAATGTACACACGTTGGTGCGTCCCAGTTGAAAATGATTTAACGCGAGTGATTTACTTTCGTTCTTACCGAATTAAGACTAGATTAGGCAGAATTTGGGAAAGATTCAGCTACCATTTATACAGAAACTTCTTGTTCCATTACAACTTTTCTGATCAAGATTATGATGCTATGAGAACTACCCGTTACCATCACCCAGAATACCTTTCTGCAACAGACTCCCACGTGATTGGCCAAAGAAAACTTATGGTTACTCATGCCCGGGGTGCTGAAAAGCATCAATCTATAAAGCTAAACGCTCAAACAACGGCTGAACAACTGGTAGAAGACTTCAATAATGACTTAGCGATGTCAAAACCAGAAATTGCTAGTAAAGTAAGTGACCAAATTGCCGGAAGTTCATCTAAGTCTAATAAATAGAGAGCTTCTTTAAAAAATAAATATTG
The DNA here is from genome assembly GCA_002719775.1 of Chloroflexota bacterium. Classification (GTDB taxonomy): domain Bacteria; phylum Chloroflexota; class Dehalococcoidia; order Lucifugimonadales; family Australimonadaceae. The sequence goes on from PBEP01000012.1 coordinate 10,477, forward strand.
GAGGATACCGATGTTTCGCTCACGCAATTTACTTCTATTGGCTCTAATGGCCATGTTTGCATTGATGCTGGTTGCATGCGGTGGCGATGATGATGCAGCTCCGGCAACAGCTCCAGCAGCTCCAGCAGCAGCTGCAGCCGAGCCTGCAAAAGAGCCAGAAGCTCCAGCAGCTCCAGCAGCTGAGCCTGCAAAAGAGCCAGAAGCTCCAGCAGCTCCGGCAGCTCCGGCAGCTGACGAGCCTGAAGGCAATGCTGCTTTTGATGCATTGCTTAAAGCAGCTCAAGCAGAAACCAATACAGAAGTTGTTGGTTGGTACGACGGAGTCGACCCTGACACAATTAGAGCATGGGAAGCGGCTTTCGAAGAAGAATTTGGTATTGATATTAAGGTGAACAGCATACCTGGTCATGCTTCACGTGATGCTGGAGTGCAAGCCCTCGCAGCATATAAGGCAGGCAAGGCTATTGCAGATGACCTTGGTGGTAATGCTGACTTGATGTTAGACAACATTGAGGCAGGAGCTTTACGCGCCCCAGATTGGGCCGCACTTGAGGGTGTTTCTCCGTTGATTGCACAGTACAGAGATGCGCTGATTTTGGAAAACCGTCACGGTGGTCCTATGAACGAGTTTTGTATGGTCAGTAGCTTCTACGTATGGCCTCTGGCATACAACACAAGTAGAGTTTCAGCAGATGAACTGAAGGGCGTTTCCTTCAATGATTTGGCATATGACTCTAAGTGGAAAGATCGAGTTGTAACTGATGCTCGGTTCCTTGGTGTCTATGCTTTCCCAATGGCTCCAGGATGGGACTCTGACAAACAAGTTGCTTGGGTAAAGGCTTTGAAGTCAAACGGAGCAAAAGCTGTCTCTGGTGGTAGTACTGGTGTGGTACAAGCGATTCTTTCCGGTGAAGGAGATATTGGTATCGCATCATCTGGTGTAGCCCTTAGAGAGAAGAAGAAAGGCGCTCCAGTAGATTGGTATCCTCCAAGTGATGGATGGGTTCCAGGCGGAATTGGACTTACCTGTTTCCCAACATTGACTGGTACTGGCTCTGAGCTTGCTGACCTTTGGAGTGCATGGCAAGCGACCACAGGTGCACAAATTGAGGCTGACCTAACAGGTAGCTTCGTAACTGCACCAGGTGTTATCAATGATTTCACACAAAAGATGGCTGACAATGGTTTAGACCTCCCTGCCAACTTGGTTTACGCTTACAAAGCTGAAGACGTTGAGATGCTTGGGCCTTGGCGCCAACAAGCAATTGACGCTTTCACTGAGTAAAAACGAAGTCATGAATAGTAGAGGGCCGGCAATATGCGCCGGCCCTCTACAAAAAAGAGGCTAAATGGCCACTAAAACACCTACAATTGAAAATAGGAAATGGGTACCTAAGAGCTCGATTTTTGACCAGAAAACACTAATTTCTTGGTCTGCGATGCTTATTGTTGCTTTTTTAGTCTTAGTCCCATTAATAGTAATGATTGCGGCGACATTCAGACCTGCTGGAGTATTCCCGCTAGAATCTGGCCCTTGGACTGTCACCAATTACACAGAATTTGCTGAAGGTCAGCGTGGTGTTTTTACCGTCTTTAAAAATACCTTTATTTACGCAGGAGGCACTATGGCTCTTGCGGTTCCAATGGCATTCGGAATGGGATTCCTTACTGAGCGGACGGACGTTCCAATGCGTTCGGTGCTTTACACTTTAATGTTTGTTCCATTCGTGACGCCTGTTTTTGCCACTGCGTTGGGATGGGTACTTTTGGCGGGGCCCCGAGCTGGTGCAGTGAATGAATATATACGCCTGATTTTTGGCCTGGAAACTCGTAATGGACCACTCAACATTTACACCATGGAAGGAATGATTTTCGTCACGGCTCTCGGAATTGTACCTTCAATGTGGCTTTTGCTGGTGAGCGTTCTGAGAAACATGGATCCGACATTGGAGGAAGCTGCTTCAACAGCAGGCGTGAATCGTTGGGGAGTACTAAGAAAAGTTACTATTCCTCTAATGCTACCAGGCATACTGGCCGTGGTAATTTACTTTACCATCGCTATTATTGAGTCCTTTGAGATTCCTTTAGCCTTAGGTATAACAGCTGGGGTTCAAGTTCTAAGTACTAAAATTTGGCTAATAATCACTGCTGTAGATGAGGGACGTTTTTCATACGGCGCTGCAGCCGTATACGGATTGGTAGGAGTAGTAATTGGCGTTATAGGGATTTCGCTCTACCTTTGGATGATACGCCGAAGTAGTCGATACACTGTTATTACTGGAAAAGGTTACCGCCCTAGAAAGATCAAGTTGGGTAGATGGAAATACTTAGCTCTTAGCCTTGTAGGGCTTTACATATTCATCAAAGTATTAATGCCCTTTTCCATGATTTTGTATGCAAGCTTTTTGCGCTACTATACTCCACCCTTACCCGAGTACTTTGGAAACATTCCATGGACATTGGACAATTATAAGAACTTGTGGGATTGGCGTTTCTTTGGCCAAACAGTGTGGAATACTGCAATAGTTACAGTTGCTGCAGCTAGTGTCACCATGTTCTTAGTTACAATAGTTAGTTGGGCAGCGGTTCGTCTTAAGTCTCCTGTTGCACAGGTAACCAATGTGCTTACCTTCATGCCTCTCGCCATTCCTGGTGTGATCATGACACTCGCATTTTTCCTGTTGTTTATAGGTACGCCCCTTTACGGCACGCTTGCTTTAATTGTAATGGCATTTACTGCTCGTTATTTGGCTTACACAACTCGGTTGATGTACTCAGCCCAGCTCCAAGTTCACAAAGAGCTAGAGGAAGCTAGTCTAGTAAGTGGCATTGGCGCCGCTTCAACGCTAATTTTCATAAACTTGAGGCTACTGCTTCCTGCTTTTATGAACGGATGGCTTTGGATTGTTACTCATGCTGCCAAAGACTTCACCACACCACTTTTACTGGCCACTTCGGGTACAGTTCTGGTGGCAAATGTTATTTATAGCAGGTTTGAAGGCGGGAGGTTTACCGAGTCTGCAGCAGTCATGGTTGTATTAGTTGTTATGCTGATTTCTGTGGTATGGGTAGGTAGGAAATGGATTGGTGGGGAAGTAAAACAATAGGAAGTACATTTAATGTTAACTGTAGAAAATCTAGAGATGGAATATTCAAGTGAGCAGGGTCCTGTTCGGGCTGTTCGCGGTGTTAGTTTTACAGTCGCAAAGGGTGATTTTTACACTCTCCTCGGACCATCGGGTTGTGGCAAAACTTCTACTTTAAGGTGTATTGCTGGTCTTGAAACTCCCACTTCAGGCAAGATAACAATTGGCGATGATGTAGTTTATGACTCTGTTGCAAAGTCCATTACGCCCACGCACAAGAGAGCTGTTGGTATGGTTTTTCAATCTTATGCAATCTGGCCTCACATGAGTGTTGCAGAAAATGTCAGTTTCCCTCTGATGAGAGGTCGAAATAAAGTCGCGCGAACTCAAGTTAAAGAAATGGTCAATAAAGCACTAGAAACTGTACAGCTGGCTCATCTTTCTGACAGGCCTGCACCTGCACTTAGTGGAGGGCAACAGCAAAGGGTAGCCTTAGCAAGAGCTATTGTTTACGAACCTGATCTACTGCTACTCGATGAGCCTTTAAGCAACTTAGATGCCAAATTAAGAGACGAAATGCGTCAAGAGATTAAAGAAATGGTTGCTAGGTTGGGTATCACCACGCTGTATGTAACTCACGATCAGGTTGAAGCACTTGCTATGTCAGATCAAATTGCAGTTATGTACGAGGGTATTGTTGTCCAAGAAGGCCCTCCCCAAGAAGTTTATTTAAGGCCAACATCAGCTTTTACAGCTAATTTCGTAGGTAAGACAAACGTAATTACAGGAGAGGTATCTACCAAAGATCAAACAATTACTACTCCTCATAGCCTATTTAAAGTTCCTCTACCTAAGTGGGCAAAAGACACGGAGTCTGCAGTAGTAGCGTTTCGGCCTGAAGCGGTCAGCTTATCTTTAGCAAAAGGGAAAGTACCCGATAACACTATCCGTTCAAAGGTATATACTACTAGCTTTGTGGGTGAAGTATTAGAGTACGTGCTTGAGGCAGGGGACAACCGCTTTAGAGTCAAAGGAGATCCTTTTACTCCCTATAGCATCGGGCAGGAAGTAGATATCCATTTGCCCGCTGACCGAATTTTAGTCATGCCTAGTGATGATAAAACTATGGCTGATTTGGCTGCAGGGCAAGCAGCAGCAGAAGAAGCACTGCAAAAATAAAGTAACTACTTAACTCAAGAGGATTTCAATGGCGCAAACACAATCCGTTCTCGACCCTAAAGCTGCCGGCGCTAGACGCCTTGAGGGCAGAGTCGCAATTATCACAGGTGGTGGCCAAGGCCACGGACGTGCTACTGCTCGGCGTTTTGCTCAAGAAGGTGCGTCTCTAATGCTAGTAGACAGACATGCCCCTGGTGCTGAACGCACCAGAGATGAACTACTGGATTTCGGTACTGATGCAGATATTTTTGTAGCAGAGCTTGGTCCGTGGGATACTGCTGTAAAGCTCATGGAGGCTACTAAAGATCGTTTCGGGAAAATTGATATTTTAGTTAACAATGTCGGTGGCGCAATGTACGGTGGTAAATCAGGATGGGAATTTACTCCGCAAGAGTTAGAAGACAATATTAACAATAATCTCTACACATGCTTAAGTTGCTGCTGGGCAGTTATGCCTTACATGATTGAACAAGGCAGTGGATCGATTATTAATTTTGGCTCTCACGCAGTAAGAGGTACTGCCCGCCTAGGGTATGCAGCTGCAAAAGGGGCAGTTATGGCCATCACCACTAGCTTAGCAATAGAAGCAGCACCTCATGGCGTTAGGGTCAACTGCTTAGTCCCCCATCTTAGTGACAGAGATGAAGGAGACACTCTGGTTACAAGAATACCAGGTGAAGCACCTCCGTCAGGCTCTTCGAAAAGGGATGCTAGTTCAGGACTTTCTTCGCCACACATGACACCTATCCCAATGAATAGACCTGGCAAACCAGAGGAAATCGCTGCAGTTGCGGCCTTCTTAGCTTCAGACGACTCCTCGTTTACGACTGGTGACATAATCTGTGTGGGCGGAGGAGCTTTCTGTCGAATATAAACGAACTTTATTTTCTGCATAGCATGTTCAAGTTGAAGTGCATTTTTAGAAGAGAGGGTGAAGAATTTTATGACTTCATTATTTAAAGCGCATGAATTGGTCACCGGTGACTATAAACCTAAGCACGTTGCTGTTATGCAACCGATTCAAAAACGTATTCGAGTAGCCTTAGCAGGGAAAATTATAGCTGATAGCACCAGCGTACTTATAATGCACGAAACAAACCATTTGCCTGTCTACTACTTTCCTTTTGCAGATGTTCGAATGGATTTAATGAAAAAGACTGATCACAGCACTTACTGACCAATTCGCGGAGATGCTCAGTATTGGAGCATCATTATCGGAAACCAGGAAGTGGAAAATGCCCTTTGGAATTACCCTGTCCCGATCGAAGGCGAGGGTGTAGTGGATGTCAGAGATTATGTTGCCTTTTACTGGGACAAAATGGACTCATGGTTTGAAGAAGACGAAGAAGTTTTTGTTCACGCTCGTGATCCGTTCACAAGGATTGATTGTTTAAAAAGCTCCAGGCATGTGAAAGTTTCAATTTCTGACTGTGTAGTAGCAGAAACATCTGCTCCTGTAATTTTATTTGAGACAGGTTTACCTCCGCGTTATTACATACCTAAACAAGACGTAGAAATGGCACTTTTAAGGAAAAGCGAAAAGCTGACTAGATGTGCTTACAAGGGAGAAGCACATTACTACTCAGTCGATATAAATGATCAAATTACCNATGACCTTGCTTGGTTTTATCGATATCNAACAAGTGAAGCGTCAGATGTTGCTAACCATATCTGCTTCCCTCAAGGTAAAGTTGACATATATGTCGATGGAGTGCTTTTAGAAAAACCAAAAACTCGTTGGGATTAGAAAAATTCCGTATTTTTGAGGTGAAGAATGGAATACAGAAAGCTTGGTAAGACAGATTTGAATGTGTCTATTGTCGGATTAGGGGGTAACGTATATGGACCNCCACGCCTAGACCAAGANAACAGTACCAAAAATATCAATAGGGCNATGGAGCTTGGGATTAACTTTATTGACACTGCTATNGGTTATGGAGAGGGNGAAAGTGAAAATTTCATAGGCAACACGTTACAAGGTAAAAGGCAAAACATGGTCATTGCAACTAAGTTCACTCTTAGAACTCGCAAAGAGGGCGTTTCTGTGAAAGAGCATATACTTTCTCAAGCAGAAGAAAGCCTTACTAAGCTGAAAACAGATTACATAGACCTTTACCAAATTCATATGGCGGTTCCAGGCATGGCCGAAGAGGAAGTTTTAGAGCCTCTAGCAAAGCTCGTTGAAGATGGCAAAGTGCGTTACCTTGGTGAAAGTAACTATGGCGCTTGGCGCCACGCTATCACTAACTCCATAGCTGAAAGTAAGGGTTGGCCTGGAATGGTATCCGCTCAAAATCACTTCAATATCCTTCGTAGACATGTCGAACTTGAAATTATTCCATTTTGTGAGCGTTTCAACATTGCGTTTTTACCTTACTTTCCATTAGGTGGTGGGTTTCTAACTGGTAAGTACCAGCCTGGTGCTGAAGCACCAGCTGGATCTAGGGGTGCTGAAGGTAGCGGTATTATTTCGAAAACTCGAAATTCAAGAAATGAAGCAGTACTAGCAAACCTTGAAGTCTTTTGTTCGGAACGAGGTCGCTCAGTTTTAGACCTGGCTTTCAGTTGGTTGTTATCCCATCAGTGCATTCCAAGTGTCATTGCTGGAACAAGGCTAATTGAACAAATTGAGGCCAATATTGAGGCTTCAAAATGGAATCTATCAGATGAAGAAATAGAAGAGGTNAACAAAATTGCAGCATGGGANGGAACNGGNGAAGTNGTCGACGGGTCTGTCGGAGGNGTNGGNGCACGTGCTGCTGTGAAACAGAAAACGTAAGTGCTGGCTTATATCACNTNATTATGAATAGAACAGCNACTANAGTTAATGTATNATTGGGNTAGTTCATANTGCCNTTTCATCAAATGATCTGTAGCTATTAGGAGCAAGAATGACAATTTCAGACAANCAAACCGAGTACAAAGTAATTGGNACACGTCCNATTAGACCAGATGGGTTAGANAAGGTNCTCGGCNGAGCTATTTATGGTTCAGATATCAAATTGCCCGGTTTGATTTGGGGTGCTGTACTCCGTAGCCCACATCCCCATGCTCGCATTGTAAAAATTGATACATCGAAGGCAGAAAAATTTCCTGGGGTTCTTGCAGTTATGACAGGAAAAGACATGCCTGCTGCAAAATCTATCGAAATTGAATCAGGGGAAGAAGTTACCAACATTACTTATGCATCTGAAAAGCTAATGGCTCAGAATTTAGTTGTTTATAAAGGTCATCCTGTTGCAGCAGTCGCAGCAAGCGATCAGAACATAGCCGACCAAGCTACAAGGTTAATTGAGGTTGAATATGAAATTCTTCAACCAGTTCTTACAGTTGATGATGCGATGAATCCCAATTTCCCTGTGATTCACAAAAACCTCATCGGCAAAGATTTAGGGGAGGAAGTGTTATCTACAAATGTAGCTGAACACTTCNGGCATGAANCAGGAGATTTGNNCNAAGGNTACAACCAAGCCACTACAATCATAGAACGATCATTNGAAATGCCGATGGTACATCAGGGNTACATCGAGCCTCATAATGCTACTGCAATTTGGAAATCCGACGGCAAAATTGAAGTTTGGACTTCAACACAAGGGGCTTTCAGTGCTAGGAACGCACTTGCACCTATTTTGGACGTTCCTGATACCGATATCAAAGTCACTCCTTTAGAAATAGGAGGAGGTTTCGGTGGCAAAATTGGTATTTACTTGGAACCCATTGCTGCAATTCTATCTAAAAAATCTGGCCGCCCTGTAAAATTGGTAATGGACAGGAAGTCTATTTTTGAAGGAACAGGTCCAACTCCCGGAGGCCGAGTAAAGGTAAAAATGGGGGTTGACGACACAGGCCAAATCACCGCTGCAGAAGTAGATCTTTGGTATGAAGCAGGTTGTTATCCAGGATCTCCTGTAGGCGCAGGAGCACAGTGTTCTTTGGCTTGTTACAGGATCCCCAATACTCGTATCGATGGCTGGGACATCGTTGTTAATAAGCCCAAAACAGCAGCTTACAGAGCCCCTGGTGCAACACACGCTGCCTATGCAGTTGAATCGGTCATAGATGAGTTGAGTGCTGCTATTGGAATGGATCCAATAGATTTCAGGCTTTTAAATGGCGTAAAAGAGGGTGACCGTCGTGCAGANGGACCTGTATTCCCACGGATAGGTAANATNGAACAACTTCAAGCGCTTAAAGAATCTGCNCATTATAACTCTNNNCTTGGAGTGTCNNACGAAGGAAAACTNAGAGGTAGNGGCGTTGCTAATGGCTTTTGGTTCAATGGCGGAATGCAGTCATGCGTAACCCTAAACGTGAATTTCAATGGAGAGGTGGGNTTAGTAGAAGGATCGACTGATATAGGTGGTACTAGNGCTTCTATCGCAATGCANGCNGCTGANGTTNTAGGTCTTCAAATGGAAGATATCCATCCAGTAGTTGTAGATACNGATAGTGTTGGTTATACGGANGCTACTGGAGGGAGCAGAACCACGAATGCAACCGGATATGCTGCATANATNGCTGCGCATAACACTATTGCAGCAATGCGTGAAAGAGCTGCAATTCTTTGGGANATTAACGTAGATGATGTNGATTTTTCAGAAGGGACATTTTTCAGCAAATCAGACTCTGAATTGAAAATGTCATTCAAAGAATTAGCTGCNAAACTTCCAGANNCTGGNGGTCCACTGTCAGCATCGGGCTCTATTCGTCAAAGAGGTAGTGGNGGNGGATTTGGGTCNCATTTAGTCGATGTNGAAGTTGATCCTGATACAGGNAANGTTGACATAATTCGTTACACTGCAGCTCAAGATGCCGGTAANGCNATTCANCCTTCATATGTAGAAGGGCAGATCCAAGGGGGNGCNGANTNAGGGGAATTGGNTGGGCTTTAAATGAGGAGTATTTCTGGAACAAAAATGGAGTGATGGAAAATTCTACGTTCTTAGATTANAGAATGCCNACTTCCTTNGATTTGCCGATGATAGATACGATAATTGTTGAAGTGCCAAATCCTAGTCATCCTTTTGGNGTGAGAGGTGTTGGTGAAACACCAATTGTTGCTCCTGTGGGGGCTATTGCCAATGCAATTGCAAACGCGACTGGAGCAAGGATTAATGAATTACCTATGAAGCCTTCAAGAGTTTTATCTGCCTTAGAATCAGCGTGTGAATGTTGTTAATCAATCCAGATTGACCTAAAAGCATTACAGCCCTAGCATGAAGACACCTTTTAATGAGGTGTTGAAATGCAGAAAAATCAATCTACATCAAGGGGCCAAAGGGTAGAAGACGCTACAAACGCGGCTAAAGAAGCTTGGGGTTCATCGCAAATCGGCCCATTCGATTACATTCCCAAAGTAGGGTTTCGTGAGTATTGGTACCCAGCTATTTGGGCAAAAGAAGTGCCAAAACGCAAACCTAAAATGGTAACAATGCTCGATGAGGATATAGTATTTTTTAGAGACAAATTTGGTGAAGTAGCTTCTTTAACAGATTGGTGTCCTCACAGAAATGCGAGATTTTCCCTAGGGGAAAGTGTATTCCCTGGCACTATTACCTGCCCTTACCATGGCTATACATTCGATAGTCAAGGACAATGTGTTGCTGGCCTTATAGATCACCCAGAATCCCCNNTNATCCCNAAATTAAAAGCTAGNAAATTNCCCACTGTGGAGTTCAAGGGCATCATTTTTNTTTGGATGGGGGAAACTGACCCTGTTCCNTTAGAAGAAGATCTTCCTTTTGAACTTAGCGATGCCCAAAATGNTATGTATGTNAGAGTTAGAGATTGGGAAACTAACTGGACAGAACCNGTGAACCANGGNATTGATTTTCACGAAGCCTANCTACACAGAAAGCAATTAGGATCTTTAGGTAAATCGAAATTCAAATTCCACTCCATTCTGAGCAAAGATTTAACTTTCTTTAGACCAAAACTTGCTTATTATGGNGGCGTNANAGTAGATACTGAAAGTGATCATTTTTTNACNCTTAANGCTNCACAACCATTTATAGGCGAAGCTTTTCATCCAGGCGTTAATGCNTATTGGCCCNAAAAGCCNTGGTGGGTATTTCTAAAACCAAAAATCAGAAAGNCAAAAAAAANTGACCCAAATGAGAGGCAAAGCCTGATCGGAACTCGGCCTTTTGCCCATGCAGGCCAACTACCGTCAATANTTCGGGTTTTTGGAGGNGGNGGTGAAATTTCTGTACATATTAGATGGATGGTTCCTGTAACTGCCGAACTAACACGAACTTGGACATTTACCGTAGGGAGGCGGCCACAAACATTAATTGGCAGGATTTGGAAAAACTTCTGGTACTATTTTTGGCGCAAACCTAGCATCATCGTTCGAACCAACGAATGGGAGGATTTGGTTGTTTTCATGAAAGATAGGCTAAGGTTTGACCTGCCTCAAAAGTTAGGCCCACTTGATACTGGGGTCATTTACTTCAGAAGACATTTAGCAAAACGCTCACGAGACTTTCAAAGACTGGGAGGGGCTGTAGGGACAATAAAAGCGCAGCCTACTCGAACAGCTCAACAATGGAAAGAAGGGGAACAGGAAAAATAATATATGCGAAAATCCTACGCAGGAATAAGTAAGTGTACTTGAGGGCTGTTCCACCAAAAGATTCCCTGTCGTAAACTCACAGCATCATCTTTTCATACTAATACGATAATAATTTATTCTATATACGGAGCTGAAAATGCCCATTGCAACCAACCTCGGATTTCCAAGAATAGGCCCAAAGCGCGAATTAAAGTGGGCACTCGAGTCTTTCTGGTCTGGAAAAACTGACCAAAAGNCGCTTTTAGGAGTAGCTGCAAATGTTAGGCTGGAAAATTGGAAATTGCAAAGAAAACTTGGTATTTCACATATCCCCTCTAANGATTTTTCCCTNTACGATCANGTNCTAGACACTACATTGATGGTNGGCGCAATCCCNANTCGTTATACCTCTGTTTCAACAGATCCTACTGACCTAACAACATATTTTGCTATGGCACGTGGTTTTTCCAAAGCTGGTGAAAAAGGTGTAACTGCAATGGAAATGACAAAATGGTTCGATACCAACTACCATTACATTGTTCCAGAACTTGTTCCTGATCAAAAATTCAAATTCTCATCAANGAAAATTATTGATGAGTTTTTAGAAGCAAAAGCCGCAGGAATACATACGCGTCCGGTTTTGATATCTCCGGTTTCTTACCTTTTATTGTCAAAGATTAAAGGTAGTGACATTGACCCATTATCCCTTTTAGACAGCCTCCTTCCAGTATACGGACAGGCTTTATCTGAATTAGAAAAAAATGGAGCTGATTGGGTTCAGATAGATGAACCTTCNNTGGGTATCTCCTTAACTAATNAACAAACNAAATACGTAAGNCATGCGTATTCAGAACTCAAGCGTTACGCNCCAAACCTTAAGCTCTTGGTGGCAACTTACTTCAGTGATATTCGNGAGAATTTNTCCCTAGCTAAAGAACTACCTATTTCAGGCTTGCATTTGGATTTGATCAGAGGGCCTAGCCAGCTNGATAACGTAATCAAAGCTTTNCCGNATCATTTAGTANTCTCTTTGGGAGTAATTGATGGNAGGAACATTTGGAAGTCAGATTTAAATAAGATAATTCAAATGNTGAGTTCGGTTATTCAAGAAATAGGAGAGGATCGCATNTTNATTGCACCTTCATGCTCNCTTTTGCACAGCCCTGTGGATNTAGATTCNGAAAANGACATGGATGATGAGATGANATCTTGGTTATCTTTTGCTCATCAAAAACTTGANGAAATTTGTATCGTTTCTCAANCCTTAACTTCCGGGGTTACAACACCTACTCTTGAATTAGAAAAAAATATGCNNANTATGGAAAGCAGGAAGAGCTCTCCTAGAATTCACAAGCCAAAAGTTAAATCACGTGTTTTGGNCATTGGGGAATCTGACTTAACAAGAACAAATAATTTCCCTGTTCGAAAGGCGGCTCAGCAAACTGTATTGTCGCTGCCTAAATTCCCTACTACTACAATCGGTTCATTCCCTCAGACTCCAGAAATTCGTAAGGCTCGTGCNGATTACANGGCTGCGCGGATTGACCAAGGAACTTATAACGATTTCTTAAAGGAAGAAATCGCCAATGCTCTAAAATTCCAAGAAGAAGTCGGCCTTGATGTACTTGTCCACGGTGAACCTGAGCGAAATGACATGGTGGAATACTTTGGTGAGCAACTTGAAGGTTTTACTCATACTTCGAATGGTTGGGTCCAAAGCTATGGTTCAAGATGCGTCAAACCTCCAGTAATTTTTGGGGATGTTGAACGGATGAATCCAATGACAGTAGCTTGGTCTACCTACGCCCAATCTCTAACTAAACTTCCAGTCAAAGGAATGCTCACTGGGCCTGTTACCATCCTTCAATGGTCATTTGTAAGAGATGACCAACCAAGGCTGGACACCTGCAGGCAAATTGCACTAGCTGTAAGAGATGAGGTCATTGATTTAGAATCGGCTGGAATTAAAGTGATTCAAATAGATGAGCCTGCTCTCAGGGAGGGATTCCCACTACGCAAAGAGGATTGGGATGAATACTTAAGAGGGGCAGTAGATTGCTTCCGCCTAGCTTCCTCAGGGGTAGATGATTCAACGCAAATACATACCCACATGTGCTATGCAGAATTCAATGACATCATAAATGCAATTGTTGAAATGGACGCAGATGTCATATCCATGGAAACATCACGAAGCGATATGGAGTTACTTGATGGATTTTCAAAAAACAACTATCCGATGGATGTTGGCCCAGGCGTGTACGATATACACTCTCCAAGAATAGTAGGCTCTGCAGAAATGCAAAATCTCCTGGATAAAGCCTTAATAGTCTTAGACCCAGAACAGCTTTGGGTAAATCCTGATTGTGGGTTAAAGACCAGGCGATGGGAAGAAGTTAAGCCTTCCCTACAGAATATGGTTGAGGCGGCTAAATATTTACGATCAAAAGTGTCTTGATGCCTGAAATTATTCTTCTCTTACACATCATAAGATAAAATGAATTCCTCATTCTCAGAAAGAGTATTTCAAGGGGTTTTAATATCTGATGGTGCTATGGGCACTCAGCTCCATTCCAGAGGTGGCTATAATCCCAATCATTCATTAGATTTTTTGAATATCACAAATCCCAATTTGGTTAAAGCCGTACACCTTGACTATATTTCTGCTGGTGCAGAAATGATCACTACGAACACATACAGAGCTAATGCACCAATGCTCACAAGTTTAGGAGTTGGCGAACAATTCAATAAAATAAATGCAGCTGCAGTAAAAATCGCCCAAGAAGCGAGAAGTTTGAGCGGGCAACAAGTCTGGATTGCTGGCTCAATTGGACCACCAGGAAAACAAACAGATCTGTTTGGTGCTAGTTCATTATCAAATATTGCAAATACAGTCCAAGATCAAGCTGACGTTTTAGCTAACAATGGAGTGGACTTGATCCTTCTAGAAACCTTTCCTTCTGTGGCTGACCTTACTGAAGCGGTTTCAGGTATTCGTAAAGTGACAGACTTGCCAATTGTGGCTCAACTAACATTTATGGATGATAAACAAACACCTGGGGGTGATACAGCTTTAGATGTGGTTGCTGCGCTGAACGAAAGTGACGTAATTGCTTACGGTGCGAACTGTAGCGTTGGGCCTTCACTATTGATTGAAATTCTAGAAACCATGATTAGCACAGCTAAAGTTCCTTTGATAATTCAGCCTAATGCTGGATTTGGTTCATATCAATTTGGCCGGCTCGTATATGGTTCTTCGCCTTCATATATGGCAGAAATGACTAGCCGTATGCTTGAAATAGGTGGCACAATTGTTGGTGGCTGTTGTGGCACTACCCCAGAACATACGGCACAAATAAGGGATATTGTTCATTTTCATAAACCTGGAAAGAAATCAACTAGCAAAAAAGCAGCTCCAAAAACAGAAATGACTAACAGAAAGCAAAAACAAATATTGGAACCAACAGCACTTGCTCAAAGCTTTAAAAAGGGCCAATTCGTCGTAACTCTAGAAGTGACTCCACCTAGGGGCTTTGATTTCACGCCAACTTTAAACAAATTGAGATCTGTCTCTAACTCAGTCCATGCATTTAATGTTACAGATAGCCCCCGAGCTCAGGGACGTATGAGTGCACTTGCAGCTGCATCTATTATTCAGGCTAGATTAGGCAAAGAAACTATACTGCACCTCGCATTAAGGCACCGTAACCTACTAGCTCTCCATGGAGAACTTTTAGGAGCCCATGCTCTAGGCGCAAGGAATATATTTACTGTCATGGGTGATGCTCCTAATAGCGGTGATTATCCTCAAGCTACAGCTATTAGTGACGTCACACCCTCTGGTTTGATTAAAATTTTGAACGGCTTTAATGATGGAGTTGATGCTTCAGGAAGGCCAATGGAACAAGCTACCAAATTCTTAATCGGCTGTGCATTAGATTTAAATAGTAACAATATGGAGACAGAATTAAGGAACTTAGATAGGAAAATTAATGCCGGTGCGGATTTCTTAATGAGCCAGCCAGTTTATGATCCTGAAAAGGTAGAAAGGTTCAGACAACGTTTGGGTGGGTTTCCTTTACCTTTGCTGCTTGGTGTACTGCCTCTCAGAAATACTCGCCACGCCCATTTTCTTGATAACGAAGTGCCGGGAATTACGATTCCTGATCAAATCATTAATAGGCTTGAAAAAGCCGAAGAAAATGCTTCTGAAGAAGGTTATATAATAAGCCAAGAAATCATCAAAAACGTAAGAAAATCAATTGCAGGTGTTTACTTCATTCCAGCATTTGGACAATATGATTCTGTAAATTCAGTTATGAATATAGACTAATCTTACTTCCTGTAAGATTATTACATCATATTGCTCCAATTATTCATTCAAGAGCTGAAATCAAAATCCCACTATGGCTTCTATTTCTATACTCAAACCTTCATGTGCTAGCGCTGCGACGCCTATGAGACTATTAGCTGGGTATTCACCATTAAAAGCTTCTGCCCAAACGTTATTGATTTGCTCTTCAAATTCACGATAATCTTCCACATTTGTTACATATGTTGTGAGTTTAACAATGTCATCCATGGAAGCATTTTCTTTTCCCAGTATGTTTTTTATCTTGCTTAAAGCTGCACTAGCTTGATCAACAATCGATTTTCCATATGCAGAAGTTCCTAAAGCAGTTACTCCTGACATGAACATAAGATCTCCGTACCTCACAGCTCTAACATGAGTAGGGCCTGTGGGGGCAATATCTGGGTATTCTTTTCGCAACTTGTCCATTTTTCACCATATAATTTTTTATTCTAAGCTTGGTAACAGTAACTCTGAATATCTTAT
The DNA here is from genome assembly GCA_002719775.1 of Chloroflexota bacterium. Lineage (GTDB taxonomy): Bacteria > Chloroflexota > Dehalococcoidia > Lucifugimonadales > Australimonadaceae. The sequence continues at coordinate 26,129 of PBEP01000012.1, forward strand.
GAAGTTACCTAATCCACAGCGCGCAAGGTACTCCAATGCCGTCTTGCCTCCATCACTATCTGGGCTTACTTTTGCCAATGTTGACCCAACATTAACGAACCTATCAACCATAGCAAGATAATAATCTCTCATACAGTCTGTAGGTGAATACCCTTGAATTCCAGCCTCTAGCAAGGATCTGTAATATCGATCGATTAAGAGGCCCTCATCCTCAATATCCATTGTTCCGACTCTGCCGAACATATAGGTTGCTACATCAAAAGGGCTGCGGCCCTTTCTACAGTGCTGCCAATCAATAACTATCATTTTTGTGTATTGATCATCATCAAAAAAAATGTTTTCATCTCTCAAATCTGCGTGTAGGAACACCCGAGGTGGTTGTTCTAAAAGATGCTTTATTTTTGGGATGTATTCAATAATTTTTCTTCCTGAAGAATAATTCGACTGATCATCACCGAGTATTTCACATAAAATCTGCCACGCTACCCCAAAGTCATTTTTAAACCGATCAGCCCCAGCGCTTGTCCCAGGTAGCCATGTAAGATCATCTATATTTGTTTCTGCCCAAGACTTTGCATGAAACTCCCCGAGTTCTGCCATAACAGAAATTGCATCTGCGCAAGGTGAATCTGAACTAACGGAAGCTGGGCGATACAAGGAGAGATCTTCAAGTAAAAGAAGGGATGATCGACCATCTTGGCTTACAGCTGAGGCGTAACACTTAGGTACACGTATACCACACGCATCGCCAAGTTCCGTATAAAACCTCGCCTCTCTTTCGTAATACCCCCTTTCTAGGCCTATACCATAAGCACCTTGTTCTTCAGTTGGAAATTTAGCCAACATTACAGAAGGCAAACCTGAATTCGCACCTTCAAAAACCATTTTTAAACGAGCTATATCACCAAAAAAACCTGAAATCAGACCTGTTCTGTCAACGTGAAATGATACTAACCTGGAGGTTTCCAGATACCCATGTTTTTTAAACAATAAAGTAAGCCACTCTGTGGTCAATGCGGTGATACTTTGGGGGATTTGTTGCATTGCTATTGATTACACTTTAACCCTCAAATAATCAAGACTTTAGCTGATTAAAAGTATTTGTCGTCAAGCTTGATTCGCTTTAAACTCATATCTGCTGATTTACTCTAAACGTCTACTTATTGTACCTAGGAGGTTTCATGTCATTAATTAATAAACAATATAGTGTTATTGAACCTGGAACAGGAAAATTAGATCGTAGCATCTTTGTTGATGAGGATGTTTATCAAGAAGAATTAGTGAAGATTTTTGGTCGTGCCTGGCAGATGATCGGCCATACAAGCCTAATCCCGAACCCTAACGATTTTTTTCATACTTATATGGGTGAGGATCCAGTAATTCTTACTAGGGATAATAAGGGCAAACTACATGCGATGTTAAATATGTGTAGGCACCGAGGAAATCGAATCATCAGAGCCGATGACGGCAATGCTAAAAACTTTATGTGTACTTACCACGGCTGGACTTACACGAGTGATGGTTCGCTCGAACATGTTCCAGGTGAAGAGCGTGTCTATTTCAATGAGCTTAATAAAAGCGATCTCGGTTTAATTCAAGCAAAGGTAGATACTTACGCCGGACTCGTTTTTGCAACATGGGATCACCGAGCACCATCATTAAAAGAGTACTTAGGTGATGCGAGGTGGTACTTAGATACCGTGTTTAACAGAAGAGATGGTGGACAACAGGCACTCGGTCCTCTGAAGTGGATGGAGCCTGTTAACTGGAAAACCCCGGTCGACAATTGCTCTGATAACTACCACACCGTCGTAACTCATTTATCCAGTGCATTGGCCTATGAAACGTTCCACGGAAGACCTAGAGCCACTCATGAACAACTATTTGATAGACCTCATAAACATATGTTCGTTAATGGACATGGCTTAACTGTCAGGGAGATTTCTGATGATACTCCTAGGGATAGAGCTGGCCAAACTAATGAAAATCGGCATATATTTTTGAACTTTCACAGAGAAACAATGCCTGAGGTTGAGAATAGGCTAGGACATTTGCGTGCGCACAATGTTGAGTTAATGAATCATAGCATCTTCCCCAATGGTGTTCTCGGTTTCCGTTTGGCTCTCCCAAGAGGGCCTTTGATGACAGAGTTCTGGCACTTTGTTCTTATAGACAAAGATGCTCCACCTGAGGTGATTGAAGGAATGAGGAGAGGTAGTGCAGGTAACAACGGTCCAGCTGGGTTGTTCGAACAAGATGATATTGATAATTGGCGTAGCGTTACTGAATCTGCAAAAAGCCAAGTCGCCCGAAACATTCCTCAAGACTTATCTATGGGAACAGGGCGATCCAATAGTCATTTAATCTACCCCGGCCAAGTGTCCGATGAGTATATCTCAGAGCATAATCAAAGAGGCTTTTATACTCGATGGGAGGAGTTCATGAATGCTAATAGTTGGGACGACATACCAATTGATCCAATCAGTGCAAGCTTTGAGGGCTCCGCTGAAATGGATGATTAGCTTTTAAAATCGAACTTCTGACCCCATGATTCGGAAAAACAAACCTCTTCAACTGGGTTTCGAGTTTTGGGACCGTGCCGTTGATCAGGGAATCCCAACGGAATCAAAGCAATTATCTGTCGATCCTCAGGTAAAGCTAACTGTGCTTTGATTTCCTCATGTCTGAGCACATGATTTGTTGTAATAGTGCCGCCTAAACCAAGTGCTCGGGCTGCCAAAAGTAAATTTTGAATACTCGGATAACTAGACGCGAAAGCACTTAATTTCGCTACCTCGTGGCGATTCGAAATATAAGTAGTAGCAACAATAATTACTGGTGCTTCAGCCATATGAAGAGCTAAATGAACAGAGGGGTTAGTATTCTCTGTCAAACGAGCTTCATCTCCTCGGTTCTCGAAAAACCCATCTTCATAAAGCTGTGCGACAGCTTTTTTCTGTTCTGTAGATCGCAATATAACAAATCGCCATGGTTGATTATTAACACCGCTGGGGCCTTGATTAGCGGCATCCANAACTTTATGTAAAAGACTCAAAGGAACAGGCTTATTTTTAAATCTTCTTATNGCTCTAGTGGTATATATCGCTTCAAACAAGCCNAAATNTTCAGACATANTATNAGCTAAGGACCTCCAGTTTCTTCAATCCGNACNGCATGTNTAAGCATTGAATTGGCTAGGACATTACAACCCGCTTCTACATCTGAAATTGATGCGCTTTCAATTTCATTATGAGATATCCCATCAGCACAAGGAATGAAAATCATAGCAGTTGGAACTATATGGGCAACTTGACATGCGTCATGACCTGCACCCGAAACTATTTCCATATGTGAAAGCCCTAAATTATCTATAGCTTCTCTTATAGTCTGTGTGGCACTAGAGTCAAATTTAAGAGCAGGCGCTTCCCAGATTTCACTAACCTCAGTGTTGAGTTTCAGGTCAGCAGCAATAGTTGCGATAGTCTCCTTGATTTCAGATGTCATATCCGCGATAACTTTATCCTCNGGATGCCTAATGTCCATGGTGAAAAANACGTGCCCNGGAATTGTATTTCTCGAATTTGGACTAACCTCTACCATCCCTACTGTAGCCCTACTACCGCTAATTGATCTTGCTAAGTCATCTAAATAACTAATTATTTGGGCAGCACCAACTAGTGCATCGTGTCGTCTATCCATGGGAGTAGTTCCAGCATGGGCTTCTTGTCCACTAACCGTTACCTCATACCATCTTTGTGCTTGCGACCCAGTTACAACTCCTATAGTTTTTTCGTTAGCTTCTAAAATAGGACCTTGTTCAATATGCACTTCGAAGAAGCAATCCAATTTATGCTGGCCAGGTTTTTCAGAACCTAGATACCCTAGCCGCTCAAGCTCATTTTGGATTGTTATGCCTGAACGGTCAGTGCGAGATAAGCCATATTCCAAATCATAAATACCAGAGAAAACACCTGANCCAACCATTGCAGGNGCAAATCGAGATCCTTCTTCNTTAGTCCATACGACTACTTCAATAGGTTTCTCNGTCTTAATNCCATAATCATCCAATGTCCGTAAAACTTCTATACCGCAGATCACCCCTAATGGTCCATCAAACTTGCCCCCAGAAGGCTGGGTATCTAAATGACTACCCGTTGCAACTGGTGCATGGGAACCCGACCCTATGCCCTCACGCCTAGCGAAAATATTACCCATGGAGTCTATTTTTATTGAGCAGCCAACCTCTGCTGCCCATGTCAAAAACAATTTCCTTGCATCGGCATCTTCATCTGATAANGCAAGCCTTCTACANCCACCTTTTGCTGTAGCNCCTATTTCAGCCATCCTTAGAATACTGCTCCATAGCCTCTCTTTATTAATCTTTAGTGGCGCTTCATTTGTCATGAGCAGTTGCCTCAGAAATCAAATTTTTAATCTCGGATTTACGTACCGAAATCCCAGCCATATTAGCTGTTTTTCGAGAAACCATACCGTCAGTAAAAAACTCTACAAATACTTTATTGAATAGTTCTGGCCTATCTGTTTGCCCTTGATGACCACACTCAGAAGGATAAAAGTACTGAATCCAAGGTGTAACATCTTCCTGCAGGTATGCGTTCTTCACCGGATTCAAAACATCATCGCGCCCCCAAAGTAAAATTTGCGGAACTTTCAGTTGATCTAATCGCTCTCGAATTTCAAAGCGATGCTTGAAGTTAATATCGTTTTGGATCCGGTCATTTCCTGAGTGGTACGCTGCCAATGCATCCTTTTGATTCGTAGCTGCAAGTGTTCTCATATCTAATAATTCTTGGGTAATAGCGGATCGGTCATAAATAATAGGCTCCATCATTTCCATCATGGATTCTGAAGTACCATCAAAAGTAGTGCGGTTTAGTTTTTTCACATCAATCGTTCGGAATACTTTGTTCGGATCCACGAGTCCGGGTAAATTCCCAGCTATTAACGCTAAGCTTCTCACTTTTTCTGGATGATTGATTGCAAATCGCACGGCGTTGCTGCAACCCATTGAGTTTCCTGAAAAATGAGCAGCGTCTATACATAATGACTCCATAAATTCGTAAATAAACTTNACGTGACTTAGATANCCTAAATNAGGCCAATGACTNGGGTTAGTATCCGCTAGGCCAAAACCAGGGAAGTCAGGTGCATATACTCTGAAGCCATTTTGAGCTAAATTTTGAAACTGATACCGCCAACCAGCAATTGCTGAAGATCCAGGTAAACCCCCATGGCAAAGAATTACNGGAGGNCCTGANTCACCTGNTGTCATATAATGAGCTACTGCTCCATCAGCGAGTTTAACCCATCGACTCATTGCTCCTTCTACGTTGATTTGTCCTTCGTCATTTAAATGCATATTGCTTCTGATTTCACTCGGGCCTGAATTATATTACCTTCAATTCGCTGTAGTTTCTTTGGCATTTTTATCTGAACTTTTGGGAACAGCAAATAGATAGATAAGTGCGGCTATTACCCATGTGGATAAGACAAATATGAATGCTACTTTATATGTACCTGTCGCATCAAATAAGCCGGCAACAAAAACTGGGCCAATTGCCCCTGCGATTGTGATAAATGGTCGCATTACTCCTCTCACGGATCCTAAATGCTGCCTGCCAAAATAATTTGCAACCATGAGGGGCTGCAGAATAAATTGTCCTCCTAAAGTTAANCCTTGAAAAAATGCATAAGCAAATAGCATGATTGGAGTTTTCACAAAAAAGAGCAACCCGATCATTAGTGCTGTTAGTAGGGTTTGAGTAACCATCAAATTTTTTGTTAGGAATTTCTCTCCAAGTGAACCCCAGATAAGACGAGCAGCAGCAGCAGCGAAGCCATAAATAGCAATAGCAGTAGCGCCTGTGGTAGCTGTAAAACCGACTTCTTGAAAATANGGGAGCCAGTTGGGCTGAAACCCTTGTACGCCCATANCAACAACCCCTACCGCAAGTAAAATCAACCAAAAACTTCTAGACCTCATTGCTTCAGACCTTGTATAGCTCATTTCTACGCCTGAATTTNGTGNTCTNTTTGGTGNATTTTTTTCTTCAAATTGTAAGCTTTCACCATCTGGCACCAAACCTTTATCTTCTGGTCTAGTTCGAATTAAGAATGCTGCTGGAACCAATAACACAAGCGCAGTCACCCCTAGTAAAAACCACGTATCCCTCCATCCTATTGATGCAATTAAGGCAGCTAGAGGAATCGGGAAAATGATCCCCGAAAGAGGAGTCCCCATAGTCGCAAATCCCAAGGCCCTTCCTCTTTTCTTGATAAACCATTTNGGGACAATTACCTGAGCCATATTCTGTCCCATTGTGAGCATTGATAATGATCCCATCACACCATAAAGAAGGTAGAACTGCCAAACTGTCTCTACGTACTTNATTCCTATTAATGAAACTCCAAGGACTATTGAACCAGTAATAGCAAGAAATCTTGGCCCTCGTGATGAATCTAGGTATGGACCAATCACTGGAGCAAAAAACCCACCGACTAAAGCTCTGATACTTAAGGCTCCAAATAATGTCGTTCTAGACCAGCCCAAATCAGATTCCATTGGAATGACAAAAATCCCAATCCCCCAAAACCCGACTCCTCCTGCAAAAGAACCTGAGACGAATACTGAGAAGACGATTATCCAACCATAGAAAATTTTCGGAATAGTGAACAAACCTCGTACCCCTAATTTAGANCATACGGNAAATTTTCACATTGCTAGTCAAGATCGGATATCATCTTCAAATGAGTACTTTAACTGGACCGATACGGCTTCCNCTTAACGNTGGCAAACCTGACAGCGTNATTATTATGCTACATGGGCTAAGTTCTTCAGGTGATAAAATGATCTCATTAGCAGACGANTTATCACCATTATTGCCCGGATCAGTTTTCTACGCACCGAATGCACCTTACCCNTACGATGCTATTAANGATCCTAAAAATGAAAGGTCTCCTGACTTTAATGAACCTGGTCATTATCAATGGTATAGCCGCTTCTCTGAAAAGACNCGGCAGAAAGGGCTATTAGAAATTCAAACCACNATTGACCAGTACATTAAATACTGTGTAGNAGAAAATCANTTGAGTTTTGATAAATGCGCAATTGTAGGATTTTCACAAGGTTGTATTACAGCTCTAAATGTTCTCCCTCGATTNGAGTATCAACTTGGAGCACTNATTGCACATAGNGGCTACCTATTTTCNCCTGATTCTTTAGTTCAAAGAAAAAATCAACGTGCCCGGTTTTTTGAAGAGCTTCGCAGCTCAACTCCTACTTGTGGGATTCATGGAATCGAAGATGCTGCACAACCCTGGCAAGTAATGCACGAAGCAATCTTGACGTACGATGAAGCTAAAATCCCTGCTGAATTTCACCTCATAGGTAATCTAGGACATGCTATTGGAGAGCGTTCAGTTGAAATAATGGGGAGTTTTCTTAAAAGGAACCTTAAAGTCTAAAAAGAATAATAGGTGNTGAGGGAATATGAAAATCGGTGTTGTTTTNCCACAAACAGAAATTGGTACTGACTTTGGGATCATACGTTCTTACGTCCAAACAGCTGAACATCTGGGTTATCAAAATATTTTGGCGTATGACCATGTGATTGGAGCAGATACGAAAAACAGACCAGGTTGGACAAGGTATAGCTTAAAGGATTCTTTTTTTGAACCCCTTACTCTTTTCTCTTATTTTGCTGCGCTTACTTCTAATATCAACCTGACAACAGGCATAATAATCCTTCCTCAAAGGCAAACCGTACTAGTAGCTAAACAAGCAGCGGTCCTCGATGTGTTAAGTAACGGGCGTTTGCAACTTGGTGTTGCGGTTGGCTGGAACCACGTCGAATTTGAAGCATTAGGTGAGAATTTCAATAATCGAGGATCACGGATTGAAGAACAGATTGCCATCCTGAGAGCGCTGTGGACTCAGGATTCTTTGAGTTTTTCAGGAAAGTGGCACAATATTAGCGAAGCGGGTATTAATCCTTTGCCAATTCANCAACCAATTCCAATTTGGTTTGGTGGAGGCATGACTGATAACCCAAAAGTGCTACAGAGAATAGCGAGANTNGCCGATGGNTGGATACTGAACCAGCAAGCTNATAAAGGTGNAGAACTTGCCATCGCTAATATGAAATCTTACTTATCTGAGATTGGCCGAGACCCAACAAAGTTTGGTTTTGACGGACGAGTGAGCTTAGCAGATGGCATTGATAATGCCGTTAAATTAACAAAACAATGGAAAGAAATTGGAGCAACTCAAGTAAATTTGAACACCATGAATTCTAACCTGCACTCCCCAGAAGAGCACATTAATGCCATACAAAATTATAAATTTGCCCTTGATTCTATTTAGTTAACAAAATGAATCAAAGCCCTTTGGAGTTGATACTTCTATAACTGAGGCTTGCTTTGATTCCGATGCTTCTTCTAATGCCTTACAAAGTTCGGGCAGTGAGTTTGCGTATAGCCCATTCACATTGAATGCCTTGGCTACTTTTACAAAATCTGGATTCTTAAGTTCAGTTCCAATGTACCTGCCATCGAAATTAACTTGTTGTCGCAACTTTGTTGACCCCCAAGAATTATCATTAAATACCAAAACTATCGGATTAATGCCATATTGAAAGCATGTCCCTAATTCTTGCACGTTGAATTGGAATCCACCGTCCCCAGTAATACACACTACCGTTCGATCAGGCATAGCAACTTTAGCCCCCATCGATGCAGGGAAAGCAAATCCTAGTCCTCCCCATACTGGGGGAAGGTAAGTCCGTGGTTCAAAAACTTCTAAACAAACATTAGCGCCTCTAGTTGCAGAAATAGAGGCATCNCCTGTGAAAATAGCACTCCGNCCTACTACTTCTCTNATAGNTTTCATGGTTTTCAGAGGGTTTGCATAATTAGAGNAAATATATTTCGAGATTCTAGATTTTACTGCCTTGATCTCATCGGCGTATCCTGTTTCTAGTGAAGGNCTTTTACCTTCCAATTCCAAGGCCATCTGTCTCAAAACTAACTTNGCATCACCTACTATTTTGACNTTAGTTTCATAATTTTTACCNATTGGTTCTGAATCTATATCAACATGNATTAAATTTTCTGGTANCTCAATTTTTTGTGCGATCGTAGAGGTNTACCTCAAACTTGAACCAATNACGATAACNGTATCTAANGATGATACGAATTCTCTAAGAGGGTAANCTCCATTTGTAAGACCACCGGGACCTCCTAAAACTCCNACATTAAGATGATGGTCTGAAGGAAAACCAGCCTTGCCTCCAGGGGTAGTGAAAACTGGAATATTCATTAATGATGAAAGGTGAATCAATTCTAATGAAGCATCAGCACGATCAACCCCAGTACCCGCCCAAATGCCAACTCTCTTCCCATTAAGTATTAGCTTCGATGCTAATTCGATTGTAGTGTGATTCAATTCTGGTTTTTCGAATTCTTTAATTTTATCATCTTGGGAATATAAAGTTTCTCCTTGAACGTCAGCAGGAATTTCAATGGATATAGGCTGTGGCCGGTTAATTGCAAGGTTATAAAAAGCTTCCCTTATTACACCGGGTATATCTGCTGGTGTAGAAAGATGGAAGGCTTGACGGCTAACTGTGCGCAACATACCTAATTGGTCGACAGTTTCATGATTGGCTCCTAATGCCCTCCCATACAAATTCTCTTCAGCAGTACTCGTAATATGAATTACAGGTGAAAAAGAAAAGTAGGCTTCCCCAAGTCCACTAAGAGCGTTAGCCGCTCCGGGACCTGTGCTCGTTAAACACACTCCTGGTTTATGAGAAACTCTGCCGTAGCCATCCGCCATTAAAGCAGCGGATCTTTCATCTCTGGTCGTGATAAGCCTAATTGAATCTTGGAAATCATACAAAGCATCAAATAATTCCATAGTGTGCGCACCAATTAGACCAAAGATGGTATCTACACCATATTGTTCTAAATTCTTCATCAATAATTGTGATCCCTTGATTTTATTCATCATTGTCCTTCTGTCCTTTAAAATTGATGAACGGCCACACTTTAATCATTTGGGAAAATGATTTGTCACTATAACCTCTGCCGGATCCGATGGTAATTGCCACTTTAATGAGATTTTTCTTTCCGGGTTGGTTGAATCCGAAAATTGCCAATTGGTATGCCGATATTCTCCCACAGAGATATCTTTCAATGCAGAAGAGAGAAGCTGCCAAGGGCATTCCCCTAGCCATTCTGCTCCAAATTCCGTAAAAATAGATGCAGGATTAATAATCATCGTTTTCCAAGATGCCTTATCCGCATTGAAAACTGATTTCCTAAGATCAAGGGGTTCTACATTTCCTTTATTAATCGCCTCCAAATATGATTCCTCATTAGAACCTCCTCGCCAAGGCGCATAACTTAGATGAGCTCTTAGATCATCATAATTAAGCCTGGTACCCTTGTACTGTGCGGATAATTGCCTAGATAGAAATCGCTCTCCAAAGTAAACAATGTCAACCCAGTTTGGTGGAAAATCCTGAGTCAAAATCATCATTTGCCACCAGCGTAATCTTCGAATAGTAACACCAGAAAATAGCTCAGGAGGAAATGAAATTCGAAGTTGGCGTTCTACTTCTCGCAAAGGACCATAAAGATGCATTTCAATGCCTTCTTCTTTAAGAATTCCTGGGCTAAGCCAATGAACCAATGCATCAGCTCTTCCAGCAAGTTCAATCCTCTTTTGCCACATTTTGCCTAGGTCATAAACATCAGTAACTGAACAGGGTAACCCAAATCTAGCTTGGATGTTGATCGATAGTTCCTCAAAGTCACACTTGGCCACCCAATGATCTTTAATTAGTTCAGCTGATCTATCAAATGCTTCTACGGCATATACGATTTGATCATCAATTAAATTATCCAATTGCTTTCTCACTATGATGGACTCTAACTTTGGTCGGGGAGGCGGGATTCGACCCCGCGGCCTCTACGCCCCGAACGTAGCGCGCTACCAAGCTGCGCCACTCCCCGAGCATGGATTGTGATTATAGCCAAGCTTGCCAATGAACGCATTTAGGTTTCACTAACCAGACCTAAGTGTCTTTCAGCTTCGGATATATCTTTTTGAGTTTCTACAGATTGCCAATAAGAATTGCATTTGAATCCCCCAATAAGTGATTCAGCAGCTAAATCAGGGAAAAGTGTTGTTTCGTGGTCACCTATTGAAGGAAATCGCGGGAAAAGACTGCTAGAAATAATATATACACCCGCATTGAAGCTAAAAGGCAAAGAGGGTTTCTCTCGGAAACCTTTAACTAAATCTCCCTCGCCCAAGTCCACAATTCCGTATGGGCTTACCAAGTCCTTAAGCAGAATAGTTATTCCTACTTTTGCTTTGGCATGAAATTCAAACATTTCAGAGATACTCTGGTTTGTCAAAATATCACCGTTTGTAGCTACTACAAATTCTTGTTCAATAAAAGAGTTTTCAAAAGCGTGGCGAAGAGCACCACCTCTTCCCAGTGGAGTCTCCTCTTTAACATATTCAATTGACATTCCTTTGATCGGGTTAGCATCAAAGTACGTACTGATTACTTCACTTAAATAGCCAGTACATAATATGGCTCTAGTTATTCCTTGTTGAGATAGCCAAGACAAATGATGTTGCAATATTGGTTTTCCGTTTACTTCAACCATAGGCTTTGGGCGATCGTTAGTGAGAGGGCGTAGCCGCTCACCCTTTCCTCCAGCAAGAACTAACGCAGTAGAAGGCTTTCCATTTGTTGTCATGCCTAAAGTCTAGACGTATACAATGTTAATAAGCAAAGTGTTAAGCATTAAGTGTTGAAGCAAAATCTAAGACGGATAAACTATAGCAATGCTGAATTATTTAGATGCCGACATAGCTGTCATAGGGGCTGGTCCTTCTGGTGCCAGAGCTGCAGCATTGCTATCTGCCAATGGGTATAAAGTCAGCATCTTTGAGCGTGATTCCCAACCTGGAATTCCACTTCATTGCACTGGAATAGTTAGCAAAGAATGTTTTGATTTCTATAAATTCCCCTCTTCCTTAATACTTCATGAAATACAATCTTTTAACCTTCGCTCGCCTAAAGGCAAGGGTGCTGTAGTTGGTAGAGATAAAGTTCAAGCATATGTTTTAGACCGTTTGAAACTTGATCTTCATTTAGTCAATTTAGCTCTTGAGGCTGGTGCTCGACTCATAACCTCCACTGAAGTTAAAGATCTTGAATGGAGTGAAGATCACATAGTTCTAAACTTGAATAAGAATGGATCATTTGAGAAGTTCAGAGCAAGAGCTAGTGTCCTTGCTACTGGGTATGGTGCTTCTTTGGCTAGACGGCTGGGTTTTAATAGAAAAATGGAAGTTATAAGCGGGTGCCAGGCGTTAGTAGAAACATCAGGTGACCAACAGGTTGAAATCTTCACCGGCAAAAATTACGGCAAGGGTGGCTTTGGCTGGATAGTACCTCATACCAAGGGACATGCCCTATGCGGAGTTCTCACCCACAAACATTCTTATAAGATAATGGAAAATCATATTAAGCAACTGCAAAAAGAATCTAGAATAGGGAAAGTTAGAAGTATCTATCGCACTAGACCCATTCCCTTAGGCATTAACGGCATTAGTGTCCTCGATCGGGTAATTGGAGTTGGTGATGTAGTGAATCAAGTTAAACCGACTACTGGCGGTGGAATATACTATGGGTTGTTAGGAGCTGATGCAGCAGCTGATATATTGTCTAATGCCCTAGAAGCCAATGATCTTTCTGCTATTGCGCTGGCACCATATGAAAAAAGATGGAAAGGCATCATGGCTAGTGAAATCGCAAACGGCTACAACCTTAGGAAGCTAACTGAACAACTGCCGGATAGTATGCTCGAAAAAATGCATAAACTACTACGCATCCCAGGGGTGAAGAAAATACTCACTTCAGGGTCCATGCCGTTCGACTGGCATTCTGGACCACTCACTAAGTTTGTAAACCTTTTATCCCGCCAGATTACTCAATAGAAAATCAAATGAGTACCAGTACTGATATGGATCAACCAAAGCTTTCTCTCGTTATACCAACCTATAACGAAAGGGGCAATATTATCCAGCTCATAGATTCAATTATTGAGAATACACAATCAATATCTACTGAAATAATAATTGTGGACGACTCTTCACCTGATGGAACGTCTAAGATTGTAAGCGAGTATGCCACAAAATTCCCTCTAGTTAAGCTGCATACAAGAGAAAGGAAGATGGGTTTAGCAGGGGCCGTATTTCTCGGATCACGCATTGCATCTTCTGAATATGTATGCGTAATGGATGCTGATACCTCGCATGACCCGAAAGAAATTCCTCAAATGTTTAGACTGGCCCAGTCCGGATTTGACCTGGTGGTGGGCTCTCGATTCGTTAAAGGAGGATCCTTAGGTACCCAACCCTTTTTCCGTAAAATGATAAGTGTAGCGACAAACGAAGTATGCCGCCGGTTATTTAAAATAAATTCCAAAGACGTATTGACCGGTTATATTCTATGCAGGCGCTCTGTTATTACTGGTATGCCTACACATTTTTCAGAAAAAGGATTTAAATTTTTGTTGGAATTATTGGCCACTCGTAAAAACATATCAGTTTGTGAATGGCCTATCGTATTTCAAAAACGACTTGATGGAAAATCTAAGGCCTCTATCATCGAAGTATTTGCATTGTCAAAGTTATGCATGCGATTACTTTTTCATATTTCCCTTAAAAGAGGTGGATGATTTAGTCCTTAATACTCTTCTTTTAATACCAAAAGTAGAAAGGAAAGTTTTAGGGACATCTATTAAGGGTCTGACTTTTGAACCTTCTTCTATGTGATTCCATCTAACTGGTACCTCTTCTATAGAAAGATTGAGTGCACGCGCTTGGGCAATTAAATCCAAATCAAAAGCCCAATGTCGTTCTTCAATAAAAGGCGCAATTTTCAACCAAGCTGATGAACGTAAAGCTTTAGCTCCGCATTGAGTATCTTTGTAAGGAATATTTAAAAATACCAATGACCATACTCTGTTCAGGAAACTGATAGCCGATCGTGTCAGAGATCTAGATCCTCCTATTTGGTCACCCCTTACACGGTCACCAATCGCAATCTCCTTACTTTTCAATGCATCGAGCAATTTGCTAGCTTGATCTGCTTCAACCATATTGTCAGCATCTATGAAAAGAAGGTGCTCACCAAGAGCAGAGGCAAATCCTTCAACAATTGCTCCTCCTTTGCCTAATGGTTCTTTGAATTCTATAAGCCTGACGTGTGAATTCATGCTCTCAAATCGCTGCACCACGCTTCTTGTACCATCAACACAACCGTTGAGTACAACAATAATTTCATGCATTCCAAATTGGTTATTTGAGAAATACTTGATGTAATCATCCAACGTAGGACCTATCCGGTGCTCTTCATTGAACGCAGGAACAACTATTGTGAATTCTATATTTTTTGATTCTTCGGTATGGTTACCCACTAGAATTCTCCACTAGTTTTAAGTTAGCAAAACTATGCAGAAAAGTTTTGATACCCGTGTTTTTTGAAAATACCACTGTGACTTCGAAGTCTACTCCCTTTTGTTTACAACTAATAACAACACCTTGGCCAAATGAGTCATGTTTTACTTTTTCACCAGCTTTAAAAGGGGAGCCTACAGGGATATTTCTAATAGAGCTTGAATTTTTCCACTTGTCGTATGGAATATTTGCTGTAGAAATCGGCTGCTTACCAGGTCTTTCAACAATGTGAAGCGGAATATTATTTAAAAATCGAGAAGGTCCATTGCCCTGAGAAACACCGAACATTTTCCTCCTAAATGCCCTGAAAAGGTACAGTCTTTTTTTTGCACGAGTCATACCAACGTATGCTACCCTCCGCTCTTCTTCTATTTGGTCATCATCATCAAATGATCGAGAATGAGGTAACAATCCCTCCTCCATCCCTACCATAAATACAACAGGGAATTCGAGACCTTTTATTTGGTGTAGAGTTATGAGTGTTAAGTACTGCTGCTCGTCTTCTATGGCATCTTGATCAGAAACCAATGCCATATTAGCCAAGAAATCGGGCAGTGTCTCTGATGCGTACTCATCACTTAACTCAGATGCAACTCCTTGTAACTCTTTTAAATTTTCCAAACGCTCATCCGATTCAAGATCGCCTAAATCTAATAGCATCCTACGATATCCAGTATTTTCAATGATTAATGAAATAACCGTGGATAAATTGTTTGCAGCCAAGCTTTTACGTAAGTCTTCAATTATCGTAATAAATCGGTCTAGCTGAGATAACAGTTTTTTTGAGAATGTTTTTTCAAAAGTGATTTTCCCTGCAACATGCTGCTCAGTAACTAATAGCTGTATTACTTTATAAACCGTCAGGTCATGACTTTTAGCCAAGAACCGTAAATCCTCAATAGTTTTCTTCCCAATTCCTCTAGCCGGCATGTTAATGATTCGAATTAGGCTAACTTCATCAAATGGATCTAGCAGAAGTCTCAAATACGCGAGTATATCTTTTACTTCTTTCCTCTGGTAAAAACGAACTCCTCCTATAAGCTTGTATGGGATACCGTTACGTAAACAAGCCTCTTCCATTGCTCGGGATTGTGCGTTAATTCTGTAAGTCACTACGCAATCTCTCAAATCGAAATGTTCCTCTTTGTTAATCCTCGAAATTTCATTCAAGACCGCCTGTGCTTCTTCTTCTTCAGTGTAAGCTTCGGCAATGACTACAGGTTTTCCTTTTGGGTTATCTGTAAACAATTCACCTTCGAGTCTTTGCTTATTTACTAGAATTAAATTTTGAGCTGCTTCTAATATGTTTTTAGTGGAACGGTAATTCTGATCAAGCGATACCACTTTTGAATCTGGGAAGTCTTGCTGAAAGGACAAAATATTCCCAATATCAGCATTTCTCCATGCGTATATTGACTGATTGGGGTCCCCGACCACGCAAAGATTGCGGGAATTAGAGACTATCATTTTAGAGAGTTGATATTGTGCCAAGTTTGTATCCTGAAATTCGTCTACTAGTAAATACCTGAAGCGACTTTGGTATTTAGCAAGAACTTCAGGTACGTATGTGAATAAATCAATTGTTTTAACTAATAGATCATCAAAATCAAGGCCGTGGCTGGAGCTTATTAGGGTTTGGTAACGGGAGAATATCTGCGCAACTATTTCTTCATAATAGCTACCCGACTCTAGCTTTAAGTTATCTGCATCTACTAGTTTTGCTTTTGACCTAGATATAGCAGCAAGGATATTGCGTGGCGGGAATCGTTTGGGGTCTACTTGTGAGTCCATCATCGCACGTTTTACCAGGTCGATTTGATCTGAATCATCCATAATCACGTAATCAGGAAAAACACCAATTTCGGCGCCATCTACCCGTAAAATTCTAGCGCATAAGCTATGAAACGTTGAAGCAGTTAAGAATTTCTCTCCCACAGACAAAAGATTAGTCATTCGGTCGCGCATTTCACGCGCAGCACGATTTGTGAAAGTCACAGCTGCTATACGGTCTGGATGCACTCCTAATTCGTTTACAAGAAAAGCTACTCGGTGAGTAATTACTCTTGTTTTCCCTGAACCCGGCCCAGCTATAACTAACAACGGCCCATCACCATGCTCTGCTGCTAGTCTTTGTATGGGATTTAACTCTAAAGACATAATCTTCCTAGTTGAGCAATGTTTCTCTTAGTTTCATATGAATTGTCCTCTATCAATTAAGATATAGTCATAGGTATCTTGTCTTAAAACAGAGATTGCAACAACTATCATGAAATCTAGCCCTGACCAAAAACCACATTGTTATTTTGCAGTTTTTGGCAATCCCTACACTCCTGGTCATGTTCATGTAGAAGAAGGAGGCTATGGCCATAAAAATCTACCTGAAGATCTACTACAAGGTGACCTTTTGCTACTTTACTGTACTGGTACATATGCCAAATACCAACGATCCATACCTGGATTTGGTATTGTCTCTGAGGTGAGTAAAGAATTTAAAAAATTCAAA
>PBEP01000013.1 GCA_002719775.1 Chloroflexota bacterium
AAGATTGCTACTGACAAGATTGCTCCTTCCTTTACAGTTACGATAACTGGTGCAAGCGGAGTATCTGGTCGACCTGTTAACAAGGGTGCAGCAACTTCCAAGCTTTCTGTATCCGTTGTTTCTGACGAGCCTCTTAATGCGGCTCCAACGATTAGGTTCATGGACTTTGACTACGACAAAGATGGTGATGACCAGCTAGAGGTTAAGACTGTTGGTACATCATTGACGGGTGTTGCTACTGCTGGTGCTACCAATACTTGGAGTACTAGTGCTACACAGGCTGGTTCCGGTGTTGCTATTGGACTGGTCGGTGTTCACGTAACTGGTACAGACAAGAACGGTAATGCTGGTAAGACCGCGGGTCTAGGTGCTGCTATAGCTGCTAACGTTAGTGCAGACTTAAGCAAGATTGCTCTTGCACAGTTTGACAATGCTTTGCCATCACCAACTATCACCATGACTCCAACGGTCAGCTCAAACACAACTGAAAGCACCAAGCCATTCATTAAGATTGCGTTTGGTGAGGCCAAAGAAGCACAGATCAATACAACTAACGGTAATCCTGCAACGCAGACTCCCGTTGACAGTCTCAGCTTTGCTCAGGTAAATGCTGCTGCTGTTAAGGTAGAGATAGACGCCCACAACGATGTAACTCTTACTAAACTTGATTTGGTAGATGCAGATGGGACTATTACTGATCTTCTTGGCACCCAAGGTGTTGTATCTACTGACAGCTTCGTAGTTGCTTTGCCAACTCTAGCTGTAGGTACTTACACCGTTAAGGTCAATGGTACAGATGCTGTTGGGAACAAGCTTGCTTCTGACGCTACTTACGCTTTGACCGTCAAGGCTAGGGCTGCTTACAAGGTTGCTTTGAGCCCAGGTTTCAACCTGATCTCACTTCCTGGTGACCCAACAGCCCCAGCTATCGACAGTGTGCTGCCATCCACGCACCCTGCCACGACAGTGCTGTCTTACCAGCCTGACAACGCAGCTGGTCCATGGTTAGTAGCTACAAGGACCTCTGGAACTGACTGGAGCGCCAACTCTGCCAACACGTTGACAGAAATCCGCTCAGGCCATGGTTACTGGGTACAGACTGGTGCATTCACTGCACTGAGCACTATGATCCCAGAGCGTGACCCATCTCAGGTCCTCCCAACCTTCCCGGTTGTTGCTGGTTGGAACTTGCTAGGTGTTGTAGACCTTGCTGTTGCGGCTACTACTGCTACAGTATCTGCAGACACCTACCTAGCTAGCATCACTTGGACTGTTGCATACACATTCGACACTCAGTCGAACGCCTGGACTAAAATTACTAAAGGTAGTAGCCCAGCTGGTGTGTTGAACAACGGACAAGGTGCATGGGTTTGGTCCGAGAAGAAGGATGTACTTGCACCATAATAGTGCTCTTGCATCTGGNTTCTTAAGCTAGAGCTTATGAGAAGGCCCCTCTCCTCTTTGGAGTGGGGCCTTCCTCTNTCTTTNATTNATTNAGCACTTATTTGGACGTATAAATGGNTAAGTTTTTNGATAANTTCATNCCACTTCTTNTNANACGCACNTTCATGCGTATTTCCATGNTNNCTCTNCTGCTGGGATCNTTCTTCATCCCGTACACTNCACATGCTTCNTCTCACGACCAAGGGTTNCCCCCATTCCCATACNTNGTNGTTGGTACTGTGCAAGTTGATGGTTCCTTTATTTCTGAATCNTCTNTATTAACTGCNAGAATCGATGATTGGGAANCNANACCTGTAACNGTTACTGANGGATCNTTTGGTACTGCTCCAGGNATACCTATNGTNATAGGCCCNCCCAATGCTTCTTATTTNGGTAAAACTGTTACTTTNCANCTTGGNANTGANCTGATNGCNGANCAATCNTTTANTTTTGANAACNTGCCNGAGCCCGCTTTTCTACAACAAAATNTAACTTTTATTTCTTCTTTTGATGTTCCTCNGCCTTCAGATNCAACTNCTGTTGNNCNTTCNNAACCTTCNTCTTCNGTTNATTCTGNGAATNANCCTAATCTGCCCTCTGNTCCTGATAACACACGTGANAATACTTTTTTNTGGCTANTTCTTCTGGCTTTGGNTGCAGCATTAGNTGTCCTTATNTACANGATACGNAATAANAAGAATAANGCNTAATTTANTAGTTNGCTGCNGGTGTGAGNATTACTAAAGTTGGCTCTTCTGGTAAAGATGNTTTAGTGANTGTGACTCTATTTACNGGCTCTGGTTTTGCGAGCCCNACTTCTTGAAGNAAAGTACTTANCGGNCCTAAATCTGACNTATTGCCTTCGTGNGCATACATCATTGGTATGANAATNTTNGGGCTAATATTATTGACGAGATCTACNGCATCAAGTGATGAAATACCGTCTTTGCTTCCTACNGGCAANATAAGTACCTGNGGGGATGATAATTCTTCTATTTGTNTGCCAGTTAATCTTNCACCNGGATTGCCAAGATGGCACACTGANACNCCATCCATTTCTAGNGTGAAAATTGTGTTCCAGNCTTCTNGTTCAGATTCCTCATTCCCTTTTTTAGTTCTNATGCCNTTCAGGTTCAACCCNGATATTTCATATTCACCAGGTTGTGAAAGTACNACTGGNGCAGGGCTACCAGTNATAGCAGATATATTNCCNTGNTCTTTGGAAAGATTGCTTGTNGTGACTAAGTCAGCTGTGGCTANGGCTGTCGGTATTTTGATACCAAGGGATGAATCAAAAGGNTCCATAAAAAGCTGTGCTTGNCTATTACGAACTCTAAATGCTGCNTGCCCAACCCAAGTTATATCCACTTAAGACCTCTTAAACTTATTCACAAGANTCCATGCAGCNGGCAGTGCAGTTGATGCAATATAAAGTTTGATCAAATCACCTGCGATAAAGGGATACANACCATATACTAAAGCNTTATCAAAAGAATCAACTTTATATGCTAGCCACAACAANCCTGGAATATAAATTAACAAATTCGCNAGGAGCATAGCCAGCAATACTTTAGATCCTCTATCCCAGCCTCTTTCTGCAAGCCGACCAACAGCGTATGCGGCTGCGATAAATCCAACTATATATCCNCCACTAGCAAGGTCCCACAAGGCTGCTGAAGTNCCNTCCCANGGCAAGACGAAGTGCACTANGCTACCCTCTAAACTTGCAGTNGANGGAGCAAATACTGTCAGACCTAGCGAGCCAGCAATAGCATAAAGCCCTAAACTAGCTGCTCCGCGATTTGCGCCAAGCGCACCTCCCGTTAAGAGAACTGCTAGAGTTTGCCCTGTAATAGGAACAGGAGTGAACGGAAGACGTATCGCAATTTGAGCAAAAAGGACAACTATTAAGAAAAAGGCGATNACAAGTAGAGCATCCCGAAGCAAACCGCTACCAGGGACTACTGAATCTATGAAAGTTATTGGGCGAGCTGTTGCCTGCAAAGNGTCATTGGCTCCTAAAANGTANCAACATTTTAGCAAGTTTGGTTACGGCTGGCAACGAAGATTATTNCTTATCGNNNTAGATTTATNAGATATCCGCTCAAAAAAATTGTGTGCTTTCTTGACACTCTAATTTGCGCGCTCCTAGAATGACTAGAGNCGATGGCCGTTACGAAAGGACGTTTCCTCATGCTNCCTATGGAAATCGATAGTATTCGTGTCAGCCTNATGAATTACCAAAGGGTCGTCATTCTNAAGGAGAAAAATACAGATAGGTACTTGCCTATTTGGATTGGATCCCCTGAGGCAGATGCTATCGCAGTAAAATTACAAGACGTAGCTGTACCNCGTCCATTAACNCATGACNTGCTAGGTTCCATAATNGGCAATTTAGGTGCNAGGGTAGACCATGTGGTNGTTTCTGATNTNCAAGANGATACTTTTTACGCAAAAATCGCCATGGTTAGAGANGGNCAGACCATGGAAGTGGACTGTAGACCAAGTGATGCTATAGCAATAGCTGTTCGCTCNGGNGTACCTATTTTTGTAGAAGATGGNGTCNTAGAAAAAGCAGGGATAGTGATTGATCCTGAAACGGGTAAACCATCGAGTGAAGAAAANTCTATAAGNATGGGGAATTTAGGTAGNCGAANAAGCAGGCCANTCAGCGAAGACGAAATGAAATCGATGTCTGCATTTTCTGACTTCATAAAAGATCTACCAGGGCTTGAGGATTTGGGTGACAAAAACCCCACTTAAGCACTGCATATTTTCTAAGCTATTTTCGCCTTTTTTGCTGTCGATTTTCTGTGCCAAAAAATCATCATGCTTGGGTGCCGTTCGCTTTGACGCTCCTGAGCCTTTGTGATAGGGTTCACAGAGTGAAACCAAGGTCTCAAAAGCGACCATGGTGGGTCACAAGCCTTCATTTTTTGGGTGTTGGATGGTTTATAGCATTAGCAATTGTGCTAGGTGCTTTGTCGGGCGTGTGGCTTGATACTAAACTTGGAAGTTCGCCTGTTTTTGTCATTGCGGGACTTTTGTTTGGTGTTGTTGTCGCTTTTTACGGAACTTACCGCCTTGTGATTACACTTTTGGTAAAGCCTGTAAAGCAGGATAAGAAAGGGCCGAGGGTTTGAGCCGAGCAGTCGTAGCTCCGATCGCAATTTTAGCTGGTGCTTTGTTGCTCGCTGGTTTGATTTTTGGAGCAATAGGTTCATCACTCTTCGGTTTAGGAGACCCCAAACTAGTTACACAGCCAGTGTTGCACTTGGCACCACAGCCAGTGGCGTGTATTGGGGGTGAATTTGTTGGTGCCGTTTGTGAAGGCGGATTTGCAATTACNAATACTTTGATATCTGCNTGGTTGACCACNGCNGTTATCTTATTCTTTTTTATTGTTGGTACTCGGAAAGCAGCGCTAGTTCCCTCTAGATTGCAAAGCATTATCGAAGTTTTAATTGAAGCGATTTTAGGCTTTGTAACATCTGTTGCTGGAGAAAAAAACGGACGTAGGTTTTTCCCAATATTAATGACAATATTTGTCTTTGTTGCGTTTAATGCTTGGATGGCACTGCTACCTATATATCCAAATGTGGGATTTAGAGCTGACCCAGATGGCCCCGTTACAACCCACTTATTACGCTCAGCAGGTACTGATGTTAATTTACCCNTAGCTCTTGCTATCATCTCATTCTTTTTTGTTGAAATTTGGGGACTCAAAGTTCATGGCATAGGGTATTTCCGTGAATTCATCAGGCTTGGAGGCTTGATAAAAGGAATAGTTAAATTTAAGCCTGGTATGATTTTTTACGGTGCAATAAATGCAGCTATCGGAATTCTTGAAGCTTTATCGCATATGATTCGTCTTCTAAGCTTTACGTTTCGTTTATTTGGTAACATGGTCGCGGGTGAAATAGTATTATTCATGGTGACCTTCTTGGTTGTTTTCCTTGTACCAGTCACATTTTACTTTTTGGAAATCTTGGTAGGCGGTGTTCAGGCCTTAATCTTTACAGGGTTAACGCTTGTATTTGCTGTAATGGCGGTCGCACCGCATGCTGAGCACGAAGAAGAACATTAATCATCAGGTGGCAAATCAGCTGCCTTAGTAGTAAGTATATATAGGAGTATTGATATGGAAACACTTGCAATTCTTGCAGCGACTGCTGGTGGCACAGCTATAGGTGCTGAAGCAGCGAAATGGTTAGGTGTGGGCTTGGCTGGGTTAGGACTGGCTGGCGCTGGAATAGGCTTGGGTATCCTTGGTAATGGTGCCATGAATGCCCTAGGTAGAAACCCAGATGCCCGCGACGCAATAGTTCCCAATATGGTGTTAGCTTTAGCTTTTACTGAGGCTATTGGCATTTACGGGCTAGTAACCGCTATTCTTCTAATCTTCGTGGCTTAAAGGAGGACTGAAGTGTTAGCAGTACCTCTTCTCGCAGAGGGTGCCAGTGGCATAGGTGCTCTTGGGGTTGATCTGAATAGCCTGATTGTTTACCTGATTAACTTCGGGGTGTTGTTGGCTATTTTGTATTTCTTTGCTTACAAGAAAATCCTAGGAGTCCTAGACCAACGGGCAGGACGAATAAAAGAGAGCTTAGATGAAGCGGAACGAGTCCGCATTGAATCCGAAGAGCGCCAAGCTGAATTAAAGCGTGCTTTCGATGAAGGCCGTGAAGAAAGCAAGCGTTTGTTGGCGGAGTCGCGTGAAATGGCAGAACGCTATAGAGAAGAACAGGCTGTGTTGGCACAATCTGAAGCTGCTAGATTCAAAGAGTCGGCACGTGAAGATATTAGAAGAGAAAGAGATGCAGCGATAGAGGANGTAAGGCAACAGTTTGCTGATTTAGCAGTAAATGCTGCGGAGCGAATCATCCATCGTTCACTAGATGCTAAAACTCACCAAAGCCTTATAGAAGAAGTTCTCGATGATGGAGTATTTGGTAATAATCCTGTCGGAGGGAAAGAGTAATGGCAGGAGTATCTGCACGNAGGTACGCTCAAGCATTATTTGAGCTTGCAGGAGAAAACAACAAACAAGAGTCTTGGCTCGAGGATCTTAGGAAAATCGAAGAGACTTTTTCTGATGTTCTTGTACTGCAGTATTTGAATATACCGCAAGTACCAATGGATAATAAATTGTCGGTTACTGCAGATCTCNTAAGTGAATTTGATGACATTCTGAAAAAGGCAATTAGCCTACTAGTTTATAGAGGATCAATAAATTCTCTGGGCAGTATGGTGAAGGAATATTCGAATTTAGTAGACGCTTGGCTTGGAAGAACTCAGGCACAGGTAACCAGTGCTGTGGCATTATCGTCGGGCCAAGAGAAAAAACTTCTTGGTTTCCTTAAATCAATGCTAGGTAATGAAGTGGTTCTAACTATAAAAATCAAGTCAGAAATTCTAGGCGGAATGCTGATTCAAATTGGTGACCAGATAATAGATGGAAGCGTAAAAACAAAGCTTGAGTCTCTCAGGCAAGAACTCAAACATGACGNGCTAGTAAGCGAAGTCATTTAATAATGGAGGAGCGAGTATGACGACTCGCGGTCAAGATATCGCATCAGTTCTTAAACGCCAAATTGAAGAATTTGGTGGTGAAACAACGTTAATGGAAGTAGGGACGGTAGTTGGAGTGGGCGACGGAATTGCTCGAATCCATGGTCTGAGTAAAGTCGGCTATGGTGAATTGTTGGAATTCGGATCAGGAATTGCTGGCCTCGCGCTGAACCTTGAAGAAGATATTGTTGGTGCAGCTGTAATGGGTGCTGACGTAGAGATCAAGGAAGGCGATCAGGTCAAAGCAACTGGTCGTGTTGCTCAGATTCCAGTTGGTGATGGACTACTTGGCAGGGTAGTTGATNCGCTAGGGAATCCTATAGACGGGAAAGGTGCAATTAAGTCGGCCAACTCTCGTCCTCTAGAAATTGTAGCGCCAAACGTAACTAGCCGCAGTTCTGTCGATACGCCAGTACAGACAGGAATTAAGTCCATAGATGGCATGATTCCCATTGGTAGAGGTCAAAGGGAATTAATNATNGGNGANCGACAAACAGGCAAAACTGCCGTTGCTATTGATACTATTATCAACCAACGTGGAGGNGANCTAGTCTGTATATATGTAGCAATTGGNCAAAAGCAAAGCAAGGTCGCAGGTGTCTTGGGCACNTTAGAAGAAAGCGGTGCAATGGCACANACGATNATTGTTGCTGCTAANGCTTCTGATCCTGCTCCTATGCAATACTTGGCTCCCTATGCAGGGTGCGCAATCGCAGAGCAATTCATGTCGGAGGGTAAAGATGCANTGATCGTTTACGATGACCTCTCTAAGCATGCATGGGCNTANCGNCAAATGTCACTNTTGNTGAGAAGGCCACCGGGTCGTGAGGCATACCCTGGNGATGTTTTCTATTTGCANAGNCGTTTACTAGAACGNGCTGCTCGTTTGGACGAGAGCAATGGCGGGGGTTCTATNACAGCTTTGCCAATTATTGAAACTCAGGCCGGTGATGTATCTGCNTATATTCCTACAAATGTTATTTCAATAACNGATGGTCAGATTTTCNTGGAAGCAGACCTNTTCAATGCTGGAATTAGGCCNGCGGTAAATGCTGGAATTTCTGTNTCCAGAGTGGGNGGTGCNGCGCAGACNCGTGCAATGAGNAAAGTAGCAGGNCGTTTACGATTGGAACTTGCACAATATCGTGCGCTAGCTACCTTTGCNCAGTTTGGTGCTTCTGATTTAGATGCTGCNACAAGGCANCAGCTTGATAGNGGNCANCGGCTNACGGAACTTTTAAAGCAACCNCAGTACCANCCCAGACCTTTAGCTGAACAAGTTTGTTCCATGTACGCCGCTGTGAACGGGTTTATGGANGATATAGAGGTAGANAGGGTTGCAGAATTTGAGGATCAATTGCTTGGCTATTTGCGGACAAGCAAACCCGAGATATTCGATTCAATTATTCAGTCAAAAGATATAACAGAGGAGAATGATAAGGCCTTAAAAGAAAGCATCAGTGCTTTTAAGAAGTCCTTTTCTTAACCAATATGGCTAATGTTCGACAACTTAAAAGGCGTGTCAGAAGCGTTCAGAACACCGCAAAGGTAACACGCGCAATGCAAATGATTGCTGCTTCAAAAATGCGTAGAGCNCAAGAGCGCGTTTCTATGGCAAGGCCTTATGCCAATAAAATCAGAGAAATGATTGCTGGAGTAGCCTCTTCTATTTCTCANGAAGAAGAGGTNCATCCACTTNTAAGTCGAAGACCCGTTAACAGNAGGNTGNTTGTTCATATCACNCCAGATAGAGGCCTTGCAGGTGGGTTGCCTACCAACGTTAACAAAGCAGCGGTTCAATTTTTGAAAGAGGATGANATTCAAACCCAATTTATTACTGTGGGNAAGAAGGGGCGAGATCTTGTAGAAAGAACAAATGTGGGAATTTTGGCTGATTATTCTGGAATGTCAGACAAACCTAGCTTGTCCGAGATTAGCCCTATAATCCATCAGGTAGAACAGCTTTATACAAATATGGAGATAGATAGAGTAGACGTAATTTTCACTAAATTCATTAACACTTTGCAGCAAGAGGCTGTGGTTGAACAATTGCTTCCTGTTGATATAGATTCGCTTGTCGTTAGAAATGAGGCAAGCGATATTACCTTTGAGCCAAGTTCGGCGGAAGTTCTTAACGCTTTATTGCCGAGGTTTCTTGAATCACAGTTATACCAATCAATTTTAGAAGCACAAGCTAGTGAACAATCAGCCCGTATGGTTGCTATGCGCAATGCTACGGATGCTGCGGAAGAAATGATAGATACACTCACCTTAGAGATGAATAAAGTTAGACAAGAAAGTATCACCAATGAGCTACTAGATCTTGTTGGTGGTGTGGCTGCACTCGAAGGTTAGTTCAAAAGGAGGATCGGGGATGAGCAAAGGTACCGAAGGTAAAATTGTTCAGGTTATTGGGACAGTTGTAGATGCAGAATTTCCTGCTCAGGATTTGCCTGAAATTCATAACGCTATTGAGTTACAAGTTGCAGGTAACAGGTTAGTACTTGAAGTTGAGCAACAAATTGGAAATAACTGGGTACGATGCTTGGCCTTAGGCCCTACCGAGGGTTTGACTAGAGGGACTACCGTTGTAGACACAGGGCTGCCCATTGTAGTTCCTGTCGGAGAACCAAGTCTCGGCAGAATATTCAATGTAGTAGGTGAAGCATTGGATGATTTAGGCGATGTTGGGGCAAAAGAACATTGGCCTATTCACAGGCCTGCTCCTACTTTCGACGAACAATCCATTACTACTGAAGTTTTAGAGACAGGCGTTAAAGCCATAGATTTGATTTCGCCGTTCACTAAAGGCGGAAAAGTAGGGGCGTACGGCGGTGCAGGTGTGGGCAAAACTGTAGTTATTATGGAATTAATCAGAAACATTGCTAATGTCCATAAAGGATATTCAGTTTTTGCGGGGGTGGGAGAACGTTCCCGCGAAGGCAACGACCTTTGGAATGAAATGAAAGAGTCCGGAGTTTTAAGTTCCACAGCTCTAGTGTTTGGTCAAATGAATGAACCGCCCGGTGTTCGTCTGAGAATTGCTATGACAGGCCTTACTATGGCGGAATATTTTAGAGACACTATGGGCCAAGACGTTTTGCTCTTTATAGATAATATTTATCGATACATTCTGGCTGGTATGGAAGTATCTGCTTTGTTGGGCAGAATGCCTTCTGCGGTTGGCTATCAACCAACACTATCTACCGAAATGGGAGATCTTGAAGAACGAATAACTTCAACCAATAAAGGCTCTATTACATCCTTTCAAGCCATCTATGTACCTGCCGATGACTATACTGACCCAGGTGTTGCTACTACATTTGGGCATTTAGATGCGGTTGTAGCATTGGAAAGATCCATAGCTGAGCAGGGACTTTATCCAGCCGTAGACCCTCTAACTTCTTCATCAAGGGCATTAGACCCTAATATCGTTGGAGATGATCATTATCAGACAGCCAGGAACGTACAGAGCGTGTTGCAGCGCTATAAGGACCTTCAGGATATTATTGCCATTTTAGGTATTGAAGAACTTTCAGATGAGGACAAAGTAACCGTTGCACGTGCACGAAAAATACAACGCTTTTTGTCTCAGCCATTTTACGTCGCTGAGCAGTTCACAGGTCGCGAGGGTAGGTATGTACCAGTTGCCGAAACTGTCAGAGGCTTTAAGGAAATACTGGAAGGTTTGCATGATGACGTGCCTGAACAAGATTTTTACATGGCGGGAACTATTGACGAAGTCGTTGAAAGAAGCAGTGCTAGGGAAGGAGCTGGTGCTTAATTGGCATCATTCAATTTGGAAATTATCACGGCAGAACAGACTATCTTTTCTGGCCAAGTCAGTTCTCTGACTGCACCTGCCACTGATGGTGAGATTGGCGTGCTCCCCAGGCATGCTTCTATTTTGACACTTTTAAAGCCAGGTGAGCTGAAATATAGTACTCCAGAAACTCAACAACATTTGGCTGTATCAGGCGGCTTTTTAGAAGTGAATGCCGATAAAGTTGTAATTTTGGTTGATTCTGCTGAACGCTTAGAAGATATAGATGAAGATCGCGCTCAACTAGCAATTCAGAGAGCTAAGGATAGGCTGTCAGAGAAATCCACTGACTTAGATTTAGAAAGGGCTTTGGGTTCATTGAGACGTGCTTCAGCACGTCTGGATTTGGTTAGAAAGCGTAGACACAGAGGCCCTGGCGTACCCCAAGCTTAATCCCCAACTCTTGCCCCTTTACTTCGTGGTTATACATTCAAGTAGTAGGTCATAGACTGTAATTGCAGTACCGGATCTACGCTTCTAATGTGTATCCCCTGTGGTACATGTGCAGGGAATGGGGCGTAGCTAAGGATAGAACGAATGCCAGCAGCCACTAATTGATCTATAACTTCTTGAGCCCCAATAGCTGGAACTGCAACAATAGCAATTTGTACTGATAAATTACTAAGGACTTCTTTTATTTGAGAAATATCATGGATGACTAGACCGCCAGCNAATTCTCCTANTAAGTCTGGATCCGAATCGAAAGCACAAACTACCCTGAAACCTTCGGGTTGAAATCCCTGGTAACTAATAATTGCTCGTCCAAGCCTTCCAATACCAATAACAGCTACATCCCAAGTTAATTCTAAGCCAAGAATTTTCCTTAGCCTTTCTAAGAGATGNCGAATATTATATCCGCGCCCTTGTTTACCAAAACGGCCAAAGTAAGAAAGATCCTTCCTGATCTGAGCAGGCGTGGCGTCTAAGATTTGGCCTAAATGTTGTGAGCTTACCACTTCCGCACCTGATTCGTGCAGGTGAGTAAGAGTGCGTAGATATTGAGGTAGGCGTCTGATTACCACTTCAGGAACGCTGGTTTGTACGATTTCAGTTTGCAATGTTTGACCTGATTGAATTTGCGCTTTTTATCACAAAATCACAAACATAGTCAACACCCACCCTGTATTTTTTCCTACTAGGAGGTATATTTAGGAGACTTTGTGTGAAATATGCAAATTTGCGCAGCTAAGCTTATCTTTAGGATTCAGGAAAGCAAATCCTTAAAGGATAAAAGACAAATTGTACAAGCTCTAAAATCTCGCTTGGTGCAAAAGTTCAATGTGTCAGTAGCGGAGACTGCACATGTTGAAAATAAAAATATTTTAGAACTGAGCATAGTTTGCACAAGCAATGCNCATTTNNACTCTAGAAGCATCATTGACAAAGCAGTTCTNCTCGCTGAGTATTTAAAGCCTGAAGCGGAACTCTTAGATATTCAAAGGTATGAATTCAGTACTGAGGATTAGATCTACGTTATATATCAATACAGACCGTCAGAAGGATAAAGCATGATTCAATCAGAACGCCCTTTTCTCCCTTCGTTACATTTACCTGACCTTGATGGTCAAATGATTGACCTGAGCAGTTACGCAAACAAAAAGCTCATAGTATTTATGTGGTCCTCTTGGTGAATGTGTCGCGAGCAGTTGCCAGTTTGGCAGCAGTTGCATGAACAATTCTCTGATAAAGTCCAATTTGTTGGAATTACTTTTGACGCACAAGGGCCTGAGAAGCCTCGGTTTTATGTAGAGAAAGCTTCAATTACATTCCCCATGTTGGTGGACTCGCAGAATGTACTTGGCAAACATTTCGGATTTAAAGTGTTACCTAATGGTCTTTTGGTAGAACCAGGAGGAGTTATTGTTTATTCGAAATTTGGAGGATTTGAAATTAGAGAAACAGATCGACGTATAGCGATTGAGAAGTGGATTCTAAGCGATCAAGTTCCAGGAGCAGAAAACCCTATATCAGACCCATTCCAGGATGAGTGCCTTAAATTATTTCAAGATGGGATTGTTGCACTTGAAAATCATAATAAAGGCTTGGCAGCTGAGCTTTGGAGAAAAGCAGTAAAAATTGATCCGAAGAACTTGGTAGTCAGAAAGCAGCTTTGGGCGCTAGAAAATCCGGATAGATTCTATGAAGGTGATGTTGATCTTGACTGGCAAAAGGGACTATTCGAAAAGGGTCTTTGAAGTTTTCTGAAATAGTCCCTTTTAATAACTAAACCTCTCGAAACTCTCCTTCAACGGTCTCGTCACCGTCTACTTCATCTTCATCATTTGAACTCTCTGAATCAGTAATGTCATCACCTTCAGTTGGAGGAGAATCAGAATCAGAATAAACAAACTGACCCACTTGTGTAAGAGCATTACTCAAAGATTCGAGATTTGCACGAATTCTTGCTGCATCTTCACCAGCTAAAGAATCCTTGAGGTCTGAGACCTTTGACCTTATGTCTTGCTTGGTATCTTCTGGAAGCTTATCGTCGTGCTCTGAGAGTGTTTTCTCTGCTTGATAGACCGAATTATCAGCTAAATTACGTGCTTCTACTAAATCTCTCTTAAGGCGGTCTTCTTCAGCGTGTGCTTCAGCTTCTTTCACTAAAGTATCAACTTCTTCTGAGGATAATCCTGAGTTAGCTGTAATTGTAATGCGTTGTTCTTTGCCAGTTGCTTTATCTGTTGCTGAAACATTCAAGATCCCATTTGCGTCAATATCAAAACCAACTTCAATTTGAGGCATTCCTCTTGGTGCTGGGGCAATTCCATCCAAAGAGAACCGACCTATAGTTTTATTTTCTTCAGCCATTGACCGTTCTCCTTGCAAGACATGAACTTCAACGCTGGTTTGGTTATCTGAAGCAGTGGTAAAACTTTCGGTCTGGCGTGTAGGAATTGAAGTATTCCNTTTGATGAGCGGAGTNAATACTCCCCCTAAAGTTTCAATTCCTAAAGTAAGAGGAGTAACGTCTACTAAAACGATATCTTGAATATCCCCCTGTAGTACCCCGGCCTGAATAGCAGCTCCTATTGCAACTACTTCGTCTGGGTTGACACCTTTGTGGGGTTCTTTGCCAAAAATGGCTTTTACCTTTTCAATTACCGCAGGCATTCGAGTCATGCCACCTACCAAGACAACCTCACTGACCTCACTTGCATTGATCCCAGCATCCTTTAACGCCTTTTCGACTGGTTCAGACGTTCTGTTTAACAAGTCTAATGTTAGCTGNTCAAGTTTTGATCTGCTTAAAGTCATGGCAAGGTGCTTGGGGCCAGAAGCATCAGCAGTAATAAAAGGTAAATTAACTTCGGTTTGCATTGCACTTGAGAGTTCAATTTTTGCTTTTTCTGCTCCCTCACGTAATCGCTGCAAAGCCATTCGGTCTGAGCGTAAATCAATTCCCTGATCTCTTTTAAACTCTTCTGCTAGCCAATTGATAATAGCTTGGTCCCAATCATCGCCTCCAAGGCGCGTATCGCCATGCGTAGATTTGACTTCAAAAACCCCCTCACCCAAATTCAGGATAGATATGTCAAATGTGCCTCCACCAAGATCAAACACTGCAATTGTTTCATCGCCTTTTCTGTCTAAACCATAAGCCAAGGAAGCGGCAGTAGGTTCATTGATGATTCTTAGAACCTCGAGCCCTGCAATAGACCCTGCATCCTTAGTAGCTTGTCTCTGACTATCNTTAAAATACGCTGGCACTGTTATTACTGCCTGATTAACTGGTTCCCCAAGCTTAGCCTCTGCATCGGCTTTTAGTTTTTGTAATACCATTGCAGACACTTCCGGGGGCGTATAATCACGTTCTCCCATTTGAATCGCAGCGTCTCCATTTTTACCTTTGGTTACCTTGAAGCCAACTTCTTCAATTTCATCCTTCACCTCAGTAAATTTTCTGCCGATAAATCTTTTTGATGAATATACAGTGTTACCTGGGTTAGTCACTGCTTGGCGTTTTGCCATTTGCCCTACGTAACGCTCACCTGTTTTGTCATTAATAGCAACCATTGAAGGTGTTGTTCTGCCACCTTCATTATTTTCAAGAACTGTGGGCTCATTTGCTTCAATCACAGCCATGCAAGAATTAGTGGTGCCAAGATCAATCCCGATCACCTTCGCCATAGTTAACTCCTTATTCGGAATGTTTTATCCGTTTATTTGCTTTATTGATCATTATTATTTGATTCTGAGGGTTGCACTATTTCTTGCGCAACGACAACCTGTGCAGCCCTTAATACTCTATCCAAAGATCTATAACCTATCCTCACGCATTCGATGATGGAGCCTGTTGGGTATTCACTACTTGGTTGAAAATGAATAGCTTCATGAATCGCTGGATCAAATGATTCACCTGATTCCGGAGCAATTGAGCTTACTCCACTGGACTGTATCGAAGTATCCAGATTTAGCGCAACCATTTTGATTCCTTCTATCCATGGTCCCGAGTCCTCTGGGATTAAAGAAAGAGCTCTATGCAGGTCATCTGCAATGGGCAAGAGTTTAATTAGTAAATTGTTTGTAGCATTTTGCTGCAATGATTTACGCTCTTCATCCATCCTGCGTCGAAAGTTAATAAGGTCAGCTTGAGCTCNTTGAGCCAGCGCTTTGTACTCATCTCTTTCAGTTTCTATCGACGCAGTTGGGCCAAGTTCTGATATTTCATCATTGTTTTCTTCGGGATTTTCTTGCTGTTCCATTGTATTTAAATGTTTCCGTGTGTGATATTTACAGAGTTACCTGCAAGGGTTTGAAAAATACTATTTAACTCTGCATCTAATTCAGCAATTACTGAATCTGCTCCACCGCCCTCATATTCTTTGAATCTTTCTTTTAGGAAATTCAAGCGCCGTACTAAATAGAGAACAGTTTCAACACCTGCAAGGTTCAAGCCAAGACCATCAACTAAATATTTGATCATCCTCAGATGCTCAATATCCGTATCTGAGTATAGGCGTAACATTCCATGAGTTCTCGTAGGCCTAATTAACCCTAACCGTTCATATTTGCGCAAAGTTTGCGGATGCATAGATAGCATTTTTGATGCGACGCTTATGATGTAAAGGCCATCCCCTAAATGGTAGGACGTTCCGACTGCTGGGCTTTCTGCAGTCGNAGTATCTTCAATGTATAAAGATACTCGAGCAAATAAAGCTTCAAGTTGGGTTCTTGCAGATGGTTTTGTTCGATCCTGCAATTTTAATCCTAGAAATAAACTATATTATATAACTTGATATAAATCATATCAAGTTATATAAGTACCCCACAATCAAAACTATGGATAGAAATTATCCCTCATTCACAGTTTCAGCATAATCTGCCGGAAGCTCATAATCGATTGACTGGTATTTCGAAGGACATTTTACAAGTACTCTATCAGCTACAAAAATGCCTTGAGTGCCAAAGTACCCACCCAGCACAATTTCAGAATGGGGATTGAAAAAAAGTTCAGGAAGTGCACCATCATATGAAGCTATCAATTGTGAAGATTCACCACTCAGTGTGAATATCGATAGAGTTGTGGGGTTACCACTATTATCAGGTAATCTTTCAAAGCTCTCGGAAACAAGACTTCCTTTTATTTGAAATCGCTCTTCTGAGGCTAATTCACCCATTTCAGTTACTTCATCTACTGTTAAATAATAAGCAGTTGCCTCATTAAGTGCAGTGAATCCAAAATATACAAATGCAACTACTAGAACGAACAGAACAATGAATAAACGATATTTTGACCCCAAGCTTGAACTGGAATTTTCGGGCCGCTCTTCAAATGGTTCTTGTGATGGCTGATATTTCAAAGTTTTACCTACCAGGGCTATAAATTTATCTACTCTTTGGAAGACGTGTTGTTGTTTTCAATCTGAATCTTTAAGTCTTCTAGTTCAGCTTTTAGCGCTTTCTGCCTTGATACCAGATAGAAAATATAGCCAATTATCCCTACCCAAACTACTGCAAAGCCCGCGAAGAGAAAATTCAGATTACCCTCTGGGTTCGGATTTATGTTGTCCTGCTCGCCGAAAACAGTAGGTACCATGGCTAATGTTAATAGACAGGGTATTAAAAGAGAGACAACGATCCGATTGTTAGTATGCATTTATGTAAGGAGCTCCTTGTGAAATTTTTCAAACTCTTCTTCACTATTTTTCATGGAAAGACGAAGTTGAGTGAGTGATAAAAACAAAACCAAGAATACAAAAGTAGAAAAATAAAGCACAGTCCTCATATCAGGATGTAAAGATCCGGACTCTGATAATGGCCCAGTTACAAGCTCGGGGTGTAATGACCGCCACCACATAGAAGCA
Organism: Chloroflexota bacterium; assembly: GCA_002719775.1. Taxonomy (GTDB): domain Bacteria; phylum Chloroflexota; class Dehalococcoidia; order Lucifugimonadales; family Australimonadaceae. The sequence continues at coordinate 17,146 of PBEP01000013.1, forward strand.
AGGTAGACAATTGGAACGTTTGCGAAACCGATGATTCCGACGATTGAAGACCATGTAGCGGCTTGGCGCATTGAAGAGGCATAGACGCGAACCATCAAGTAGCCAATAAATATTACCCATAGGACAAAAACAGAAGTTAACTTGGGGTCCCATGTCCACCAAGTACCCCAAACTGGCTTTGCCCACATTGCACCAGAGGCCATAGATACTGAAAGGAGGATGAGGCCTATTTCAGCTGTAGCAGATGCACGGCGATCCCATTTAGAATCACGTTCGAATAGGTACAAAGCACTAGCTAGTGCTACAAAACCGAAAGCAATAAACCCAACCCAGACTGTTGGAACATGAATATAGAATAACCGCTGGACTAATCCCATTGATCTTTCGGTGGGAACCCAGATAAATATCATCCATAAGTTGACTAGCCCAATAAGTCCTGTGAAAAGAATTAAAAAATGCTCCTTTGACCAGTTAAGATTTTTTGCTGGCCAAAATGACATATCAATCCTCCAAAACATAGCCGAATAAAATTGATGATAACACAATGGATATTGCGTCATAGAGCAAAAGAAGCTGAATCCATTTCGAAAAATCTTGGATTTCTGAGCCTTGGAATATTAAATTTGTTGATGCAACAGNAGCTATTAATAATGGGATAATGGCTGGTAGAAATAACAAGGGAAGAAGTAACTCTCTTGAACGTGTATGACTTGCGATCGCAGAAAATAATGTGCCAACTGAAACGAAACCCAAAGTCGTTAGGAAGGCTATTATTCCGAACCAAACATCTAGGATAGGGAGGTCATAGAGGATAACAAAGACTGGGAGCATAATTAATTCAACAATAAAGATTATGGTGAAGATTGAAGCAGCCTTTCCTACCAAAATTACTTCAGGAGGAATTGGGGAAATCATCAATGCTTGGAGAGTTCCCTGGTCTCGCTCAGAGACAAAGCTGTGACTTAATGCAATTACTCCTGCAAATAAAAAAGCTACCCAAACTATGCCAGGCCCAACTGCTTCCATTACCTTTGGATTTGGATCAAAAGCGAACCTAAAAATAAACGATGTCAGAAGCGCAAAAAACAGGATAGAGAGAATCGACTCACGAGTACGAAGTTCTATCCTTAAGTCCTTAATGTAAATTGCTAANGCACTACTGATAAATAATCTCATTTTTTTCAGACCAAAAGTTCTCTCAGGCGTAAATCAGTGATTGTATTAGCAGAATCATTGAAAACCACATCGCCATTATTAATTACTAACACATCGTTAGATAATTCAAGTCCTCGCGTTAAATCATGTGTGCTCATAAGAACAACAGATCCTGAGTTAGCTATGTTATCTATAACTTGATCTAGAATTTCGATGCCATTTTTGTCTAACCCCGTTTCTGGTTCATCTAGCAATAATATCGAAGGACTATGTATTAAAGATCTAGCTATTGTGACGCGCTTTTGCATACCATTAGAAAGGGTGGACACTCTCTGATTTCTGAAATCTCCTATTTTAAATTGATCCAAGAGACTTTCAATTTGGGTGAATATGTTTGGGACTCCGTACATCTTGGCAAAAAAAATCAAATTTTCGATGACTGTAAGATTTTGGAATAACATCGGTTGATGCCCGACGTAACCAGTAATTCTGTTTGATCGCGCACGCGACTCTNTCAAGTCCATGCCAGCGATTTCAATTTTTCCGTCGTTTGGCGTAGAGATTCCTGCTAAAACTTTTAAAAGAGTACTTTTCCCTGCACCATTTGGTCCGAAGATGCCAAGTTTAATTCCCCATTTAGCTTCAAAATTCACTTTATTCAAAGCTTTGGTTCTTCCAAAAGTACGTGAGACGTCGAGAGCTTTTAATGCCTTGTCGCTAATAGAATCTTTATTAGCAGAGAAGCCCAATTTTCACCCCGTTAAATCCTTGGATATAGCTTTGTGAAAATCACTTTTAAAGGTCAAATGTGTCAAGTAAAGTAGCTACTTCATTGACTTTGGCTCTTTGAGGTAATGCATCAATTTGAACCTCAAGTGGAGGCCTTGAGGTATCTTGATAAATGATACCTAACGGGACACCACCCCTATCGATTAATTTCTTTGCTTTGGTCTTATCTTCTGCATTGTGGTCATCAGGTATTGACCAAGCCATAGGTTCAATTCCTTTTGAGGCGTTCCCTTTGAGCTGTTCATAAGTGTCATTATAAGTAGTACAGGGTGATGCAACATGAACTACTGAAAAGCCCGGGTGTTCCATAGCACTTGAGATAATACTCGCTAAATCTTTGGGCTTAGAAGAATAACCAGAGGCAATAAAGCTAACCCCTAGAGTTAAGTACAAGTCTAAAGGTTGTATTGACGGTTCTAGCTTTCCAAATGGGGTCGAGCTCGTTACTGTTTCTTCAACAGTAGTAGGCGACGATTGGCCTTTAGTAAGCCCATAAACACCATTATCCATAACTACTGCAGTAATATTCAAATTGCGTGAAGCCTGAGGCGCAATATGTTCCATCCCAATGCTGAGGAAGTCGCCGTCTCCAGCAACTACTACAACGTTTAAGTCAGGGTTCGCCATTTTTGTACCAAAAGCTATCGGTAAGGCTCTGCCATGTATTCCATGAAATCCGAATGGCTGTTCACCTTCCAATAGATGCACCAAGTTCCCTGAGCATCCAATTCCGGCCACCACTACATTATTTGACATTGGAGTTTCGAATTTGACCATTCGATCCTGCATTGCAAATTCCAAAGCCCTTCGAACACCAAAATCTCCGCAGCCAGGGCACCATTTAAAATCATATTCAGGGTTTTTTGCGCTCATTTTTAGCCTTTACCTACTAGAGATTGAATATCACTAGACTTCAAAAGATCCTTGATCATGCTTGCTAGAACATTGGACTTAAAAGGAAGCCCAGTGTATTGAGTCAAGGCCTCTGCTTTTACTCTTTTCCCTCGTAATACGCCAGCAAATTGTCCTTGAAAATTAAGCTCAGGAACAATAACTAAATCCTTCTTTTTTAATTCTTCAAGCAGATCATCAGGTAAAGGATTTAGGAAAATAGTGTAATACCAACTAAGATCAAACCCTTCACTTCGTAGGAGCTCATATGCTTCTTGACTTGGACCTTTAGAGCCTCCCCATGGCATAATTGCAATGTTTGCTTCGGTGTTTTCACTTTCAAATTCGCCGTTTGATAAAAGTTTAAGTTTGCTAAATCTTCTCTGGCTCATTTGAATATGCCGCGATGCTAAATGAGTTGTATCACCATAGCCATCGTGTTCACTTCCATTAGCAACGTACGCACCTGGGCCACCAGGTATTGGCATGGGTGATAATTCCCAAGAATCATACCGTAAGTAGTCGTTAGTTCCCGAGTAGACTGACCTATTTTCTTGTGGAACATCAGTAAGATTAGGTTTTCGTATGTTTTGAGCCCTCTCTGCTAAAGAGTGCTCACTTAAAATAAGGACTGGGCCTTGATATCGTTCTGCCCAGTTGATCGCCGTCGCACCTGCATAAAAACACTCCTCGATTGTGCCAGGAGCTATGATTGGGACACTTGAGTCACCGTGAGCAGGGCTTAAAGCCGTGAGTAAATCTGACTGTTCTGTTTTTGTGGGTAAACCTGTAGCTGGCCCACNACGTTGCACGTCGACTACAACGCAAGGAATTTCAGCCATCCAAGCCAAACCAATTCCCTCGCCCATTAATGTAAACCCCGGTCCCGAAGTCGCAGTCATAGATTTTTTACCTGCAAAGCCAGCACCAACAATAGCGCTAATAGCTTCTATTTCTGAGCTAACTTGATAGGCAAATTTACCCTTGCCGATTAGATTTCGTTCCATGTACAACAAAATTGGAGTAGCAGGAGAGATAGGATATCCAGCGTAAAAGTTCAAACCCGCACTTAAAGCACCTAAACTTAGTGCATCATTTCCTTTAATAAATGATTGGGCGTAATCAGGAAGCTCAGGATTGCCAAGTGCAGTAATTGCTTCCTCATCTACTACCTGAGCAAGTCCTAACTCAAGGGCTTGATGGTTTGCTGTAATTACATTCTCTCGTCCAGCGAATCTATTTGAGACAAATTCCTTAAAATACTCAAGTGGCATGTTGATAAGCTTACTAAGAGCTCCCATAACAACCATGTTAGCTGCACGAGCTTCGCCAGTTGTTTTTGCCAGTTCATCAAATGGAACNGCAATGGTTCTTCTGTCTGTATCTGTAGGGTCAGGAGTAACTGANGGATCTAGTAAAATAACCCCTCCNGNNCTCACTTCACNTCGGTGCTCTTCATATGCTTCATCATTGAATGCAACTAANATATCTACTGAATCTCCTGGGCTTCGTACAGGATCTCTTGCTACACGGGCTTGGGTCCANGTGGGTCCTCCCAGNATTTGAGAAGGAAAAGTTGCAAAGGTTAAAGCATGAAAACCAACAGTGGTAGCGGCTCGTGCCACAAACTCTGCGGCAGTAACNACGCCNTGTCCTCCTTCACCNGCGAACCGGACTACGAACTCACGNTGACCGGCCATTGGGGAACTCCTTATAGATATCTAGAANATCAATTCTTGAGGGCAACAATTTTAANGTGACCTTAACCTCTACTACTAGGNAAAAGTATGATACTACGAAAGCGTACCCATGCTGCAAGAAAGTGTCAAACGATGTTTTCGCAACTTAATTAAAAAAAATNCTTAACTTTGCGNGNAGTAANNTTTNAAAGNTTGCGGAATACGGATTNTANGNAANATTATTTNCNGAAAAGNTTGAAAATCTTTNAAAAGGTAANCCTTAGCCTCAAAATATTTAGTGAAAGCATTCACATATGNTNNNTACCNCANCAAGATGNTTGAAACNNGNNAATNTANTNNAAAAACTTNTTTTNAGNCATGCGATNGAATTGACANTACCCNGTCTAAAATTGTAATATTGCTCGGCCTTCTAGAGTGATCTGNNGGACATGCTTANAGTGCGATGGTTCTTGGCGCGAGTACCTTCGTANCAGTCTCTTTNATGGGCTCCGCATNAATGCGATTTAGNCNCTTTCTNCGCGTCAATTTCTGTTGAGGTNCAGGTTTTCACCTGAAGAGGATTTTATGCCAGAAGAAGTTGAGTTACGGAGAGGATTAAGGGANGTNTACCTNGANAATACTACTGCNAGNAANGTTATTGGCGATGTTGGAAAGCTNATCTACCGTGGGTACGATATCCATGACCTTGCAGAGAATTCTACTTTTGANGAAACTGTTTTCCTGTTAATCCATGACCGNCTTCCTACTCAAAAAGAACTTGACTCTTTTGATAATCAATTAAGAGAAAATAGNCAGCTGCCAGCNCCNGTTCTTGATATCATTAACAATATTCGTTCTGCACATCCNATGGATGTGCTAAGAACNGCTGTATCTGCACTTTCAGGGTTCACTGATGANCCNGAAGACTCTTCATATGATGCNGCNNTGAGNAAAGGTATAGANCTTACNGCNAAATCTCCTTCNATNGTGGCAGCACATNATCGNATGAGAAATGGAGATGCAGTAATAGANCCNGATCCNTCTTTGAATCATTCGGGCAACTTTTTNAAGATGCTGTTNGGNACANAGCCTGACGAAGACACTAATAAGTTGATGGACAANGACTTNATAGTTCATCTAGACCACGGATCGAATGCTTCGTCTTTTGCAGGAAGAGTTACGGCTAGTACATTGGCTGACGTTCACGCCTGCGTTGTCTCNGGAATTTCTACACTTAANGGGCCTTTGCANGGAGGGGCTGCAGAAGGTGTCATGAAAATGGCATTAGAAATTGGCGATGAAAGCAACGTTGAAGCATATTTAAAACAAAAAAGAGAAAACAGAGAAAGGATCATGGGATTCGGCCATGCTGTTTATCGTGCAGAAGATCCTAGAGCAAGGCATCTTCGGGAAGGTTCCCGNTTACTAGCNGAAAAAGCCGGAGACCCCAAATGGTTTAAGATTTTAAGTAAAGTCGAAGAGAAAATGTCNCCTTATGCTGAACGAGGAATCTGCGTAAATGTTGATTTCTGGTCTGGTTCTGTATATTACCTNTTNGGTATTCCTGAAGATCTCTTTATATCAATTTTCGCATTAGCACGTATTCCAGGTTATGTAGTTCAAGTTCTTGAGCAACAGAGTAAAAATATTCTGATAAGGCCTTTGATGAAATACACGGGCGCTATGGATATGACTTACATTCCTATTTCTGATCGGGGTTAAATTAANNAACGGAGGANTTATGTCGACGACACAGGAAGTTCGAGATGGAGACACNTCGCTTGAGGTGGAAGNAGNAGCAGATCANGGGCATCATTGGCTAATTGAAAGCCCTAACGGACCNACAAGCGTTGGGACATGTAAAGTTTGTGGGNTGATCCGNGAGTTTAAGAATTCTATTCAAATTACTAGCTGGGAATCAGACGGNAANCATGTAAATCGCAANCAAGCGATCCCTACTTCCTGAAAAGCTNTCNCTTTAATAAAAGCAAAAGCNCCCCATTTGGGGNGCTTTTGCTTTTATTNCAAATAACGCTTATAAATTCAGGATGAATATATTTCCCCCTCATGCAAATAATGGAGCCGAGAAAGAAATTCGGCGCAGGATCGCGGAAGAAGGACCAATCAGGTTTGATCACTTTATGGAGCTTGCTCTTTATTCTGAAGATGGAGGGTACTACAGAACAGGCACACCCACAGGCTTTTATGGTGATTTTTTAACCTCACCCTATTCGCATTCTNCTTTTGGTGCACTGATTGCGCACAAGCTTTTCGAGATGTGGGAATCAATGATGAGGCCTGAAATATTTTGGACAATAGAACTTGGTGCGGGTTCTGGGAAATTAAAAAAAGACGTAATTGCACATTCTAGCGAATTAGGTGCAGATTTTGCGAAAGCATTGTTTTATGTCGGCCTAGACTACAGAAAGCCGAATCAAATTGAAGCGCCTAACAATTGGGTGATCGCAAATTCATTGCCTTTTTGTGAATTTCCAGGAGTATTTTTAGCGAATGAGTTGGTAGACGCGATGCCTGTTAGAAGAGCCATTCAATATCATGGTCAATTATTGGAAATATACGTTAGCGTATCTGAAAACGGCAATTTTGTTGAAACGTACAAGGAAGACAAAGGAAATGAGCTAAAGTTAAGACTTAATAACTTAGGTATCACTCTTAATGAAGGACATGTTGGTGAATTCAACTTGGGAGTTAATTACCTGATGGATTCTCTGTACGATTTGTTACAAGTGGGCTTTGTATTGATGATTGATTACGGCCACCTAGCTGAGGATTATTATGCTGAATCTCGCTCAAAAGGAACTTTGCGATGTTATTACCAGCATACAGTAAACATGAATCCATACGCGAAAGTGGGCAAGCAGGATATTGGTGCGCATGTTGAGTTCACTTCTCTGCGCAATGCTGCAGTGAGTTCAGGATTTTCAGTTGAAGAATTTACAGACCAGGCAACTTTTCTTGAGAAACTTGGAATAGGGAGATACAGATCAGAAATAGCGAATAGAAAGGACTTAACATTGCCTTTGAGACGAGCACATTTAGCTGGAATTGATTCACTAGTAGACCCATCAGGACTTGGGAACTTCAAAGTATTGTTGCTCAGCAAGGGATGCGAATTGCAACCAGGTGTTTAATAAATTGTCTTTGCCGTCACTCTACTCTCAGCTCGACCATTCACGCTCCCTCAAGTCACTGATTAGTGTGTTTATATATCCATATCTTAAATGATTTTAGTTTCTGATCGGTATTTCATTTACAATTAATAATGGGAAATACTGTATTGTGAAAAAACTTATAGTTTTCTTTTGTTTACTTTTGTGTGCTTCTGCTTGTGGCGGTAGTTCTGAAACGGCTGCACCTGTGCCATCTGACGTCACCCCATGCAGATTAAAACAGGGGGAACAGTCCTTCTTTTCGTCGGGTTTCCCAATTTCAAGTATTCGAATGTCTTCAACAGGCTCACCTCGCGTGGCAGTTTTGTTTGTTGATTTCCCAGATGTAAACGCAGTTAATTCAACTGAAAGTGTTTTCTCTAAGAGCATTCCTGGAGCAGAATATTATTTAGAAACAATGAGTTCGGGAAAGCTCGACCTTCAGTTTGAACCTCTTCATAAATGGTTAAGAATGAGTGGGGAACTTGAATCATATGATCAATTCGAATGGTCGCCGGCCGAGAACCAAGCTCAGTTCATTCAGGAAGCAGTTGATTTAGCAGATCCTGATTTCGATTTTAGTGAGATTGATTCAGTAATAATAATAGTCGATGAGAATGCACTTTCTATTCCTCTGAGTTCAGCTTTTGTACCCGGTGAACAGGGGACTAATCGGTCTTTGTCCGCCGATGGTAATGTAATAAGGAACGGTGGTCCTCGAGCGGCAGTTTTGTTTGTTGATTTCCCAAATGCAAACGCAGTTAATTCAACTGAAAGTGTTTTCTCTG
>PBEP01000014.1 GCA_002719775.1 Chloroflexota bacterium
CCTCTGCCTCTGCAACAGGAGTGTCTTCTGCCTCTGCAACAGGAGTGTCCTCTGCCTCTGCAACAGGAGCTTCTGGAGCAGAAACTTCTATCAGTGAAGTTTCTGGTTCCTGATTGTTATCCTCTTCAACACGAGGGGGTAATTTGGACTCATCAAGTTCAGTGTGTCTGACTACTAAAAAACCATTGGTAGAACCAGGAATAGCACCACGAACCAACAATAGGTTGCGATCCAAATCCACTCGTTCAATTCTCAATTTTTTAACTGTTACTTGCTTGCCGCCCATCCTACCCGGCATAGCTTTACCTTTAAAAACCCGACCTGGGTATGTACCCGCCCCTATGGAACCAGGAGACCGCTGCCTATCACCTTGCCCGTGAGTTTTGGGCCCACCACCATAGCCATGCCTGCGAACTACGCCCTGGAAACCACGGCCTTTAGACGTAGCAGTGATATCCACATATTCACCAGGCCTGAATTCATTTGCCCTCAATTCTTCGCCAACGGTATGTTGGGAAAAATCAGTAGAGCTAAACTCTCTAAGGTATTTAAGATCGCCGTTTGATTTAAGGTGTCCTTTCTTAGGTTTGGTTAATTGTTTAGCTCGTCCATAACCAACTTGAATAGCATCATAACCATCAGAAAGAACCGTTTTTACTTGAGTTACTATACAGGGGCCGACCTCAACAACCGTCACAGGCACTACTTCAGCTTCTGAGCTAAAGTAGTGAGTCATCCCAATCTTTTTACCTAGCAACCCTGTAATCATGTTTTACAACTTTATCGCAATGTCCACACCAGCTGGCATTTGCAGCCGAGTAAGAGCATCTATTGTTTTTGAATTTGGATCAACAATGTCCATCAAGCGCTTGTGAATTCTCAGCTCAAAATGTTCACGAGAATTTTTATCAACATGCGGTGATCGAATAACACACCAACGACGAATCCGGGTTGGCATTGGAACCGGGCCCACAACAGCCACACCTGTTCGCTCTGCTGCGTCCACAATTTGAGCAGTAGACTGGTCTAGAAGACGATGATCAAAAGCCTTTAGGGTGATGCGAAGATTTTGCCTTTGCGCACCAGCCCCTCGATTTCTTGTTGCTGTTTGTTCAACCATCAATTACTCCCAATATTCCTAAGCGCTTCGTGCGACCGCTTCAACAGTTGACGAAGGTGCTTCGTGATATCTGCTGAACTGCATGCTATAATTAGCCCTGCCTTGAGTAGCAGATCGAAGATCAGTAGCATAGCCAAACATTGAAATTAGTGGCACCTCTGCATCTACTACCTGAGTATCACCTTCACCTTCCATTGTACGAATTTTGCCTCGGCGGCTACTTAGGTCTGCTAAAACATCACCTAAATACTGGCCAGGCGTAATAACCTGAAGCTCCATCAATGGTTCTAACAAAATTGAACCGGCTTTACGTAGTGCCTCTTTAATAGCCATAGACCCGGCAATGCGAAAAGCCATTTCCGATGAATCGACGGGGTGAAAGGTCCCATCCACCAAAGAAACTTTTACGTCTAAAACTTGATAGCCACCGATTATGCCAGAAGCCAACGCTTCTTCCGCTCCCTTGCGAACTGCGGGTATGAATTCTCTAGGAATAGCACCGCCACGAATTTTATCATCAAAGACAAAGCCTGATCCTTCCTCTCCAGGTTCCAGATCTATAACGCAGTGGCCGTATTGCCCATGTCCTCCAGATTGTCGAACAAAGCGACCTTCCGAATGAGCAGGCTTGGTTATCGCTTCCCTATATGCCACCTGAGGGCGTCCCACTGCCGCTTCCACTGAAAATTCACGCCGCATCCTGTCCACCAAAATTTCAAGGTGTAATTCACCCATACCTGACATGATTGTCTGTCCAGTTTCGTCATCGTAACGCACTTGGAAAGTAGGATCCTCTTCAGCGAGTTTTATTAAAGCATCAGTAAGTTTGTCTTGTTCCGCACGAGTTTTAGGCTCAATTGCAACAGAGATTACTGGTTCTGCAAAACTGATAGCTTCAAGCATTACGGGATTACGTTCATCACATATTGTCTCGCCAGTGAATGTATTTTTAAGTCCCACTGCGGCTGCAATTTCCCCAGCACCCACCTCTTCGATTTCTTCGCGGCGGTTTGCATGCATCAGGACAACTCTACCCAATCTTTCGCGAACACCCTTGCTCGAGTTATAAACGCTAGACCCAGCCTTAATGCTTCCTGAATAGACTCTGAAATAAACCAAACGCCCCACGTAGGGATCAGTAACAATTTTAAAGGCGAGGGCACTAAATGCTTCCGCTGAATCAGCATTCCTCTCAATGGTTTCACCCGATTGAGGATGTGTGCCTTGAACCGCAGGGACATCTAAAGGAGACGGGAGGTAATCTAAAACCGCATCGAGCAGAAGTTGAATACCTAAACTCTGCAGCGCAGAACCGCATAACACAGGCACCGCTTTGTTGGAAACAGTAGCCCGGCGAAGACCAACTTTCAGTTCCTCAGATGAAATTTCATCCCCGCTCAAATAGCGCTCGAGCAATTCATCATCGCTTTCTGCGATGCGCTCAATCATCTCATCTCTAACTTTGGACACTTGATCATTAAGTTCTTGAGGTATTTCAGATTCCTTCATGGAACCCTGACCGTCTCTCTCAAATATCCATGCCTTGAGGTCAATTAGATCCACAACGCCCGTATATGACTCTTCCGAGCCTATAGGGAATTGAACAGGAATAGGACGCCCATTCAATCGCTGCCGAACCATCTCTATTGTTCTATTAAAATCAGCACCGACTCTATCCATTTTATTAATGAAACAAATTCTAGGAACGGAATAACGTTCAGCCTGTCTCCATACTGTCTCTGATTGAGGCTGGACACCGGCTACAGCATCAAATACGACAACCCCGCCGTCTAAAACCCTAAGGCTTCGTTCTACTTCAGCAGTGAAATCAACGTGCCCAGGAGTATCTATGATATTTACTGTATGATCTTGCCAATCGCATTTAGTGGCTGCCGCAGTAATGGTGATCCCTCTTTCACGCTCTTGGGCCATCCAGTCCATAACCGCCGTGCCTTCATGGACCTCGCCAATTTTGTAGGTCCTCCCAGAGAAAAAAAGTACACGTTCAGTTACTGTAGTTTTGCCCGCATCTATATGCGCTATAAAACCTATATTGCGTACTTTACTCAATTCAGACTTAGTAACCATAAAATACCTGGCTTACCACCTATAATGGACGAATGCTCTATTAGCTTCAGCCATCCGGTGTAGCTCATCCCTTCTTCTAACTGCAGCTCCCTGCCCCCTAGATGCTTCTACCAGCTCAGAAGCCAAACGTTCATGCATTGGGCTTCCGCTTCGAGACCTTGCTGCAGTAATAACCCAGCGCATAGCCAAAGCATTACGCCTATTCTCTGCCACTTCTACGGGCACTTGATAAGTCGCACCGCCAACTCGACGAGATTTGACCTCAACTGCAGGTGTAACATTGCGCATCGCTTGCTGGAAAACTTCCATTGCCTCACGGTTCGTTTCTCCTGCAACTGAATCAAGCGCTTTATAAACAACCCGCTGAGCTACAGTTTTTTTTCCGTTTAACATCACCCTATTTATGAAGCTTGAAAGCTCCCGGCTTCCATACTTCGGGTCAGGAATTGGAATCCTCTGCACAGCCCTACGCCGTCTCGCCATTCGACTCTCCTAAATCCATCCATGCACTAGCCATGTGAGTTTATAGTCACATGGGCCACTAAATTTTACCCTTAAGTTCTGGACTAAAAGTACGCGAAGGAAAATTCCGCGAAACTACACTAAGTACTAGCCGCCCGAACCACGTTTGGTGCCGTACTTACTCCGCCCTCGCTGCCGACCATTTACACCTGTCGCATCCAATGCACCACGAATTACGTGATACCTAACGCCAGGCAAGTCTTTAACTCGGCCTCCTCGGATCAGTACAACTGAATGCTCTTGAAGCGTGTGGCCCTCACCAGGAATGTAAGCTGTAACTTCCATACCATTAGTCATGCGCACCCGAGCCACTTTTCGCAGAGCGGAGTTCGGTTTCTTCGGTGTAACAGTACGAACTTGCACACAAACTCCCAATTTTTGCGGACTTCCATCCCCTCTATAAACTCTGTTTTTGAGGGTATTTCTAACAAACCGCAACGCGGGAGCCTTAGTTTTTTTGACCGAACGAGAGCGGCCGTTTCGTACTAATTGATTTACCGTTGGCATACCTTCTCCACGTCAATCTTAAAAGGAGCGACAAAAAAAAGCCGCTCCATAGAGTGACAACGGAGGAATGCTACCAGCTACGCTTAAAGCTGTCAACGTTAACATGCGCTGACCGTCATTTAGTTTTTTTAAGAATTTTGTAAAAACTTTGCACTTCAGAATATATAATGATGGAATGAAAGAAGGCAAAGGCAAAAACCGAAACCCTGTGATTACCACAAAGAATGGTGATGACGGAACAACAGGCATGTTCCTTGGTGGAAGAGTGCTCAAAAACGACGAAAGGGTTGAAGCTTTTGGTGCCATCGATGAGGCTATTTCTTCCCTCGGATTTGCAAGGTCTTTAATTTCCGATTTGAAGATTAAGGCTATTGTGGAAAATTTGCAGCGTGACTTATTTATAGTAGGAGCTGAATTAGCAACGCTCAAAATCAATTGGTCTCAGCTAGCTGAGACTGGACAAATAGTTAGTGAATCTATGGTGTTAAAGATAGAAGAGCTTCAAGAATCATTATATGAGTGTATCGAACTACCTAAATCATTTATTGTGCCTGGTGATTCTCAAGAATCGGCGGTGATTGATATATCACGCACCCTGATCAGGAAGGCCGAACGAAAATTGATTATTTTAATCAAAAATAATGAAGTCGAAAATCCTAATTTGCTACGCTATTTGAATAGAGCAAGTGATTTAGCCTTTGTGTTAGCCCGCTACTTAGATAAAAATAAACCCTACAACAAACTCCATTAGCTTGAGTAAGGCAAATAGACTTTGAACCACATAACAATAGTAGATTTCGGTGCCGGAAACCTTCGTAGCGTGCAAAATGCTTTCGCTTATCTGGGATTCAAATCAAAAATAACCTCCGATCCTGATTTGATTAGCACTTCATCAGCGCTAGTCTTACCTGGTCAGGGGTCAGCAGCTCCAGCGATGAGTAAGCTCAAATCAACGAAGATGGATCTTGCAATCAAAGATTTCATAAATAGTGAGAGACCTTTTCTAGGAATTTGCCTTGGCTTTCAACTACTGTTTGATCGCTCAGAAGAAAATGACACTGCTTGCTTAGGGCTGTTGCCTGGTACAGTACAAAAATTCCCCAACACTCAAAAAGTTCCACAAATTGGATGGAATTCTGTCGAAATTATTCAAGATCATTCAATCTTTGACGGGATTCCCAATCAAAGTTATTTTTATTTCGCTCATAGCTATTACGTAAAACCTAGTGACACAAATTTAATTTTAGGGAAAACAAAATATGGACTGGGGTTTTCTAGCGTAATAGCCCAAAAAAACATAATCGCTGCACAATTCCATCCAGAGAAAAGTGGAGAAGTAGGGTTACGTTTTTACGAAAATTTCACAAAAAAATTCTCGATTAGTCCCTAACCAAACCCCTAGGAGGATACCGATAGAAGTCATCCCTGCCATAGACATCAGAAACAATCAAGTAGTTCGCTTATTCCAAGGAGACTACTCTAGAGAGACTATTTTCAGTGACGACCCAGTGGAGATATCAAAATCATTCGCAACTGCAGGTGCCTCAACTATTCATATGGTAGACCTGGACGGTGCTCTCAATGGGAAACCAAAACATTTAGAACTTTTAAGCAAAGTTAAGAAGGCAACGGGGATTAACCTACAATTTGGTGGAGGGATAAGAGACCTAGAATCATTAAAAGCTATTTTTAGCACCGGAGTCGACAGAGCCGTCCTTGGTACAGCCGCAGTTGATAATCCAGAGTTCGTTAAAAAAGCTGTGCACGAGTTCGGCAGTGACAAGATAGTCATCGGGCTTGATACCAAAAATGGAATTGTTGCAATAAAAGGGTGGATTCAGTCAGGAGGAAAGGACACTCTTGAGCTAATTACTGCTATGTCAGAAATCGGACTCATTAGGTTTGTGTATACTGACATATCACGTGACGGGACGTTATCTTCTCCAAATTTCCAATCCATTTCAAAATTACTAGTTCAGGGATCAAGGATTAATTCCGAACTAAAAATTATTGCTTCAGGTGGCATTGCCAATATTGACCATCTACACAAACTAGCTGATATAGGGGTAGAAGGGGCTATCATAGGAAGCGCTCTCTACACAGACAGGGTTGATTTAAGCGAGGCTGTCAATTCTTTGCAGCGCACTAATTAGCATTTGGTAAGGCAAACAAGGTTGTCCTTGTTGACAGGCATTTACGACAATCCTATCGTGGCCTGAAATAGTTTAGATAAACGGGGAACATATGGAAACAAGTTATTCGCCAATACTTAAGGATCCCAAAAGTGCAAGTGAGCATAACCTTGGAGAGTATTCTGGTTTTGCTGCTGATTTCAGCCTTAATTCTGCTGAGTCAGAATTGGATTGGCTGCCGAATGGTGGACTCAATATTGCTTATGAGGCTATAGACAGACATTGCAAAACAAATAGGCAGTATAAAAAGGCCTTAATTTGGGAAGGTAAAGCTGGTGAAACTGAATCTTATACATTCGAAGATTTGCGTTTACTCACAAACAAATTTGCTAACGTTTTGCAAAATCTTGGTCTTTCAAAGGGGGATCGGGTTTTTACATTCATGGAACGCCTCCCTGAAATTTACATTACAGCTTTTGGAACCTTAAAGGCTGGGTGTATTATTGGTCCACTTTTCTCAGCTTTCGGACCTGATCCAGTTAAAGATAGACTGGAAAACTCAGGCGCTACAGTCCTAGTTACTCAACCAGAGCTAAGAGCTCGTATAGCTGAAATTCTTCCTTCACTTCCAGAATTAAAGCACATTATCGTCGTAAACAAATTTGGAAGAGCAGAAAACCCGTTAGTTGAAAATGATTTGGAATGGTCTGATCTAATGAATTTAGCCTCTGATGAGTTTAATTCTATTGAAACCTCAAGAGATGATTATTCAATAATGCATTACACCTCCGGAACCACAGGAAAGCCAAAGGGAGCTGTACACAGACACAATTCTGTAATTCAACAATATATAACCGGCAAGTGGGTCTTGGATTTGAGACCAGACGATGTTTATTGGTGCACCGCTGATCCTGGTTGGGTTACAGGCACTTCATATGGCATGGTAGCACCTTGGACAAACGGAGTAACTCAAATTGTATATGAGGGTGGATTTAGTGCCAGAAAATGGTATGACATTATTCAGCAATACGGCGTAACTGTCTGGTACACAGCCCCTACCGCTATCAGAATGCTGATGAAACAAGGCGCCGATTTGCCGAAATCATATGATTTGAGTTCATTGAGATACACAGCCTCTGTTGGTGAGCCCTTGAATCCTGAGGCTGTAGTATGGGGGATTAATGCAATTGGCATGCCGATTCATGATAACTGGTGGCAAACTGAAACCGGAGCAATCATGATCGCAAATTATCCTTCAATGGACATACGGCCGGGTTCAATGGGCAAACCACTGCCAGGAATTAATGTCGGAATCATCGATGAAGAAGGCAATGAGAAGCCCGTTGGGGAAGGAGGGAACTTGGCAGTCCAGCCGGGCTGGCCATCTATGTTCCAAGCATATTGGCAAGATTCTGAACGCTACGATTCTCGTTTTAAACAAGGCTGGTACTTAACTGGTGATGAAGCATACAAAGACGAGGACGGTTACTACTGGTTTGTAGGACGTTCAGATGATGTAATCAACACCGCTGGCCATTTGGTTGGTCCTTTTGAAGTGGAAAGTGCGCTAATTGAACATCCAGCTGTAGCGGAAGCAGGTGTAATAGGAAAGCCTGACCCGATAGCAATGGAAGTAGTTAAAGCGTTTGTTTCATTGAAGGAAGGCTATGAAGCTAGTGATTCACTTCGACGAGATATTACGGGGTTCGTTAGGACCAAGCTAGCAGCAGCAGTTGCCCCTAGAGAAATTGAAATCATTGACTCCCTCCCCAAAACTAGATCAGGAAAAATCATGAGAAGGTTACTTAAGGCCCGCGAACTTGGTTTGCCAGAAGGTGATACGTCTACTTTGGAAGAAGATTAATTCTAAGAAAGAAATGGTGCCTCAGTGAAAGTGCCAGATTTACTTAATGTTCTAGTCATTGCTCAGGCAAATGACGAATCGCTACAAAAAATAAAAAAGGTCAACCCTCAGAGACTAAATGTGATTCCTGCTTACGCAGAATTCTTAGATGAAATTGTTGCAGATAATTACGAAATGATGTCACGTAGAGGGGAAATACCCTTAGAACCAAAATGGACACCCGCAGAACGTGAAGCAACTCTAGCAAGTGCACATGCTATTTTCTTAAGCTTCCCATTCCCTAAAACACTAGTCCGTAGAGCCAAGAATGCTCTTTGGTTCCATTGCCCTTTCGCTGGCGTCTCAAACCTTAAAGGCACAGATTATTGGGGTGCTAAACCTAAATTTACTACATCAAGAGGTTACACTCAGGCTCTTCCGATAGCTGAAACAGCAGTTGGCGCAGCTTTGATGTTCGCTAAAAGATTAGACGCAGCCGCAGTCAACACTAAGGCCAATAAGTTTGAACGATCTGAAGCCGGGCAAATGGTACTACTCGAGGGCAAGACAATAGGTATTGTTGGGCTTGGTGGTATTGGTAGGCACGTGGCTCGACTTTCAAAGGGACTAGGAATGAGAGTCTTAGCAACTCGTCGTTCTATTAAGAAAAAAATTGAAAACAGTGAGGGCGTTGATATTCTTTATCCCGCTAATTTATTGCATGAAATGTTACCCGAATGCGATTTTTTGGTAATTGCTACTATGTGGACAGATGAAACTCAGCATTTGATAAACAGTAATGCATTTGAGTTAATGAAACAGGGGTCTAGTTTAATTAATATTGCGCGAGGTGAAATTGTGGAGGAATTGTCTTTAGTGGACGCACTTAATTCTGGCAAGCTCGCGCATGCTTATATTGATGTTTATAAAGATGATTTCACAAAACCGCCTTCTAAAGCATTAGCTTCAGCTAAAAACATCGTCATAACTCCTCATATTTCTGGAAGGTCAGATATAAGCCACGCATTTTCAGTTGACGTTTTTTGTAACAATATTCAACGGTTATTGGGTGGAGAGGAGATGGAAAATTTGGTCGACTGGGAGCGGGGCTACTGAATACATTGTCTCCAAAATTGAGTAATCCTTTAAATGTTGTTGTATTAAGGAACGAACCGGCGAAAACACTAGGCAAGATTCAAGACGTTGATCCTAGCAGGATCAGTGTGGAAAATTTGTGGGATTCAGTCCTTCCTGAACTTTATTACGATTGGCCAAAAAGCCTAGTGGATAGGTTTGCAAGGCTTCATACATCAGATAATGCATTTACCTCCGAAACACTAAATGAAAAATTAGCTAATGCTCATGTTTTGCTCGCGGGCTACCCTTATCCTAAAAATTTACTCAGACGTATGCCTCGTCTTATTTGGGCTCACTGGGGCTTTGCTGGTATTTCTAATCTCTACGAATCTGACTTTTGGGGATCAGATGTCACCTGCACAAGCTCTCGTGGATTTTCAGGCGCACTTCCTATTGCGGAGTCGGTAATAGGGGCAATTTTAATGTTCACCCGACAATTACATTTAGCAGTCCTACAAACTGCAAGCCAAGAATTTGATGAGAATAGTTATAAGGTTGCTCTTACCGCTGGTAAAACAGTAGGGATAATAGGACTTGGTGGTATCGGCAAAAATGTAGCCCGCCTTTCAAAAGGGTTAGGAATGAATGTTTTGGCGACTCGCCTTTCTGCAAAGAAAAGAACAAATAAAATTCCATTCGTAGATATGCTGTATCCCGCATATGAAATGAATATAATGCTAGAGAGCTGTGATTTTGTTGTAATCAGCGCAATGTGGACTGAACAAACTGAAAAGCTTTTAAACAAAAAGGCTTTTACTTCTATGAAGAAAAAGCCTTACCTCATTAATGTAGCAAGAGGCGAATTAATTGATGATCAAGCATTTATTTCTTCTCTAGACTCAGGCAGAGTTTCTGGCGCATATCTCGATGTTTATCGGGATGAGTTCAAAAGGCCCCCCAATCCCAATCTTATTTCACACCCAAGAGTATTCATATCCCCACATATTTCCCAAAGGTCAGACTGGAATCAACAGATATCACTAGAATTATTCTGTTCAAATTTAGAACGTTTACTGAACGGCAAAAAACTAGTTAATGTTATTGATTGGAAGCGCGGCTACTAACGCTTAATTCAGAGTTGACCAAGCTGAAGATCACGCTTAGCATCCTCTTATGTCCTACCTCAATCAATCAGCCATAAAGATCGACTTTCTTAGGTTTTTTGGTTGGCGAATTGTGCTTTCGCTAGCATTGATGAGGCTTGTTGGTGGCGGAGTGGGTTTATATGGAAGGGGAGTCTTCCTTTTACCAATGGAAGAGGACTTAGGCCTCGGAAGAGATTCCATTTCTTTGGTTTTTGCGATAACTGGTTTACAGGTAGGTTTACTAGCACCTATAGCAGGAATCTTAGCTCAACGTTACGGTGGCAGGAAACTTCTATTGACTGGGTCCATCAGTGCTGGGTTAGGTTACATATTCCTGTTCTGGGCTAACAGCCTATTTTCCTTGTATATGGTCTTCGCAATATTCATTAGTCTGGGATTTAACTGGTCTATATTTCAGGCGCCTACGGCAATAACTAACGCGTGGTTTTCTAAACGAAAAGCCTTAGCGCTTGCTATTTTGTCCGCGGGAGTAGGGTTGGGAGGACTAATTATTGTGCCAACGCTAGAAGCCTTGGTGAGGGCTTCTGGCTGGAGGGCTACCAGCGTAGTGGCTGGAGTTGTCATTATTATCACAGGAGTTATCACTTCTGCCATTGTGCGTAATAATCCTGAAGAGAAAGGCTTAAGCCCAGATGGTGATTCAAAAGAATTCAAGGAAAAGTCCAAAGTAGCAGATTCTAAGATTGAATTAACTGGTTTAACCGCTAAAGAAGCCATTAGAACACCTCTTTTCTGGCTTTTATTACTTGGAGTGGTCATGTGGTTGTCAGCTTATGGTAGCTTAGGCCTCCACTTCATCCCTATTTTAGTCTCAAAAGGAGAATCAACTCGCAATGCTGCATTATTTGCAGGTATGTACGCAATATCAACCTTCCCTATGGTGTTAATAATTGGTTGGCTTTCTGATCGATTCAATGGGAATTTAGTTTTATCAGTATTTGCAATTTTCATGGCATTATCAGTACTGGTCTTGAAAAGTGCAGATAGCGCTCTAGGTTTCATTTTTACAGTATTATTAATCTCGCCTGTTGAATCTGTTTGGCCTGTTTTCTGGGCAATACTAGGCCGTTCCTACGGTAGAAAGTATTTCGATACAATCAGAGGCTGGATTTATGGCATGGTTTTATTGGGAAGCTCTGGCTGGTCATATATTCCGGGTCTTTTGTTCGAACGCACTGGGGATTATCAACTTTGGTTAACTATTCTCGTGTACTTAATGCTAATTACCTCTGGAGTGTTTTTTGTAGCCTCTAGATATCCAGTTCGAAATACAAATCAAATAAACTAAAATCTGGACACCATGCTTTTAGATGAACAAAATACTGAAACCCCAAGACTACTACTTCTAGACGGACACGCCATGGTGTTTCGAGCTTTCTTTGCACTGTCCAAAGACCGTCCAATGACAGTAAAGGAAACTGGAGAAAGAATTGAGGCCGTTTATAGCTTTACCTCAACTCTCTTTAAAGCAATCAATGATTTATCTCCTTCTCATCTAGCAATTGCGTTTGACCCACGTGGTCCTACATTTAGACATGAAGAGTACAAGGAATATAAAGGTACTAGAGCTCCCACTCCTACAGAATTACCACATCAGGTAGATAGGGTTAAAGAAGTAGTTACAGCAATGGGTATTCCTGTTTACGAAATACCAGGGTATGAAGCCGATGACGTTCTAGGAACGATTTCAAAACAAGCATCAAATGAGGGAGCTGAAATAATCATATATACAGGGGATACAGATACGCTCCAACTGGTTAAACCAAATGTAAAAGTGCTAATAACATCCGGGTTCGGAGATCAACGAGTTTTTGATGAAGATGCGGTCCGCCAAAGATACGGAGGGCTGGATCCCATCAAGCAAATTGATGTCAAAGCATTGGAGGGAGATACTTCAGATAATATTCCAGGGGTGCCTGGGATCGGTCGTAAAACTGCAATAAAGCTTATTGATGCCTACGGGAGCTTAGACGGGGTATATCAAAATATAGATCGAGTGACTCCACCCAGAATTCAGTCATTGCTTAAAGAGTATGAAAATGATGCTAGGCAAAGTAAGTATTTGGTAACAATAGTAACTTCTGTTGATACAAAATTTGAACTAGAGCAAACAGAATTTGGCAATTTTGAAAGAGAAAATTTGGTGCACTTGTTTAGGGAGCTTGGTTTTACTTCACTTGTGGACAGAATCCCTCAATTAAACAAACAAGATTCTTCAACTTATAAAGTTAATTTGAATGCTAGCTCAGATTCAAAAATATTCGAAGACAATACTCCAGATACTGACGTCACAGTTATAGATAATAAAGAATCTTTTGAGCGAATGATGGAACAACTCTCTGTGGCACCATTTATTGCTTTAGACACCGAAGCTAGTTCTATAAACCCGATGCAAGCTGATTTAGCTGGCTTATCTTTTTCTACCACGCCGGGCAAAGCCTTCTACGTACCATTAGGCCATTTAGAGGGGGAGCAACTCAGTCTAGATTATGTGTTTGATTCAATTTTACCGCTCCTACACAAAGATAGCTCAAAGCTAGTCGGACACAATCTTAATTATGATCTTACTTTGTTAAGCAAATACGGTGTTGATCCAAAACAAGTGTCTGTCCAATTTGATACGTTAATCGCTGCGCATCTATTAGGTGAACGAGGCCTTGGGTTGAAACAACTTGCTCTTAGTAAGATGGGAATTGAAATGACTCTCATTACTGAACTCATCGGTAAAGGTCGTAACCAAATCACATTCAATGAAGTGCCAATACAAAGCGCTGCACCCTATGCAGGTGCGGATGCAGACATATCTTTAAGGCTAAAAGACCAAATGGAAAAGGATTTAGATCAGCAAAGCCTGACTCTAATGAAGGAATTGGAGATGCCGTTAGTTCCGGTACTCGTTGAAATGCAAGCTAATGGGATTTCACTTGATCACAGTGTACTTCAGGACCTAAGCACTGAGATTTCTGGAGCCATTCTTGAAGCAGAAACATTGATATTTAAAGCCGTTGGCCACCAATTTAATATCGCTTCCCCCCAGCAACTTTCAGATGTGTTATTTAAGGAACTCAACCTTCCAACTGGCAGAAAAACCTTAACCGGTTTTTCGACTGACGCTTCCACATTAGAAGGGTTGTTAGATACTCACCCTATTGTTAGTCAAATTTTAAGTTATAGAGAATTGACCAAATTAAGATCCACTTACGTTGACTCTTTACCTAATCAAATTAACCCTTCGACCATGAGGATTCATACGACTTTCAATCAAGTTGGAGCAGCTACTGGGCGCTTAGCCAGCAATGACCCCAATCTTCAAAATATACCAGTCAGAACAGATTTAGGCCGTCGTGTAAGGGATGCTTTTATCGCTGGAAAACGCCCTGAATGGCTCCTACTCGCCGCAGATTATTCGCAGGTGGAGCTTAGAGTGCTTGCACATCTTTCAGGCGATCCTGCACTAATCGAAGCCTTTGAAAACGGCGAAGATATTCATTCGTCTACGGCATCTTTAGTTTATAAAGTCCCAATCGAGAAGGTTAGCCCTGAAATGAGGCGATTAGCCAAGGTCATGAACTTTGGAGTGATTTATGGCTTATCTGCATTCGGAATCGCTAATCAAACTGAGCTTACGATGGAAGAAGGAGCTCAATTTATATCAACCTATATGGGAACCTACCCAAGAGTTAAAGAATACTTGGACGAAACTTTGGATTCTGCACGTCAGCTTGGGTATGTTGAGACCATTCTAGGCAGGAGAAGGTACTTGCCGGAGATTACTTCTACGAACAGACAACTGAGGCAAGCGTCTGAGAGGATGGCAGTTAACATGCCCGTGCAAGGCACAGCAGCGGATATAGTTAAGGCTGCTATGGTTGAAGTTCAGTCGCGTTTGATTCAAGAAAAAATGCGAAGCACGATGCTACTGCAAGTACATGATGAACTAGTGTTTGAAACCCCTAAGGAAGAAGTCCCAGTATTATGTGATCACCTTGAAGAAATTATGCCCCGAGCGCTCAACATGATTGTGCCCTTACTCATAGAAATCAAAAAGGGAGACTCATGGGGCAACATGGCTAGAGGCTAATCTTCACTAAATAGCTTGATTTGATTTTCTAATTCTTCCAATGCACTGAAGTCTTCGTTAAGTAATAAGTAGCATCTCTCTACAAGCAAACGCATGATTTTTTCACCGTTTTGAGAAGTATCTCGTGATGCTAAACGGATCCT
This sequence comes from Chloroflexota bacterium, assembly GCA_002719775.1. Lineage (GTDB taxonomy): Bacteria > Chloroflexota > Dehalococcoidia > Lucifugimonadales > Australimonadaceae. The sequence continues at coordinate 14,680 of PBEP01000014.1, forward strand.
GCCTACCCAGTAATGATCTGGCAGTAAACCCTCTAACGCTAACATCGCATTATCTGATTCATTTACCAAGGCGGTGTTCTCTTGTTCAACTGCAAATCTAATCGTACCAACTAATTTGGATAATTCTGCTAGCCGATCCCTTTCACTTAACAGTTCAAACAAAACTCGATGGACGTCCGAAGATTGGTTTGCATCTTCAGCCTTGTTTGCTTCGGCAACTGCCATCGCTGGAGTATTCTCAATTCCTTGGCTATACAATTGCGCATACTCTTGAGTCAAGTTTGATGTAACCTGAACTGAAGATTGAATATCTTCAACGGAAAGGTTGCCGCCGAAGACTAAATCGTCTGATCTTTGAATTGCTAACCTTTCTAAAGCAGAAAACCCGCCAGTCATTAACTCTGGCATTGGTGGAGCTGCTATTGAGCCCATCCCTTCAGTGCCTAAACCGCCCATCATTCCACCAAGTTGAGTAGCCAATAAAGGGGGCAGGTACTTCCCCATATCTACTTCAACTGGCAGAACGATTAAGTAAGTTGTGTAGATATCAGAGCTATCCGAGTCCTTAAAGTACAAAAGTGCATGACCCCGAGGTCTAGAAGGATCGCCGATTTCGAATTCTAATGTCATAATTACATTATACGATTAGTTTTGATTAAAACCCCAGAACAACTAGATGCTAATATCAACACTTAGGCAATTATGAAGAACAAGATCGATAAATCCAATAACCATAAATCTTGGCACCATCCCACAGTCCGCTGGGGTTTTCAAATTAGCCTATTGTTCGCACTTTGGATTGTCTTATCGGGCAAACTTGATGTTCTTTTCCTGACCCCGGGAATTATCTCTGCAGTGTTAGTAGTTGTAGTTACGGAAAGGATTTTTCACCCAAACGAAACCGCTGGATTTATGAATCCGCCGAGTTCATTAAAATGGCTCATGAAATCGATCTTAAGAATGTGTTGGTATGTGCCCTATCTCATTTGGGAAATACTAATCGCCAATTTCCATGTAGCTCGCTTAATAATTTCTCCTTCGATGCCCCTTAATCCTGCGTTAATTGTATTTGAATCGCCTTTAGAAACTGAATCTGCAAACGCATTGTTAGCGCAGTCCATAACTTTGACTCCCGGGACAATTACAGTTGACATGTCTCGCCACAGGATACTTGTACATTGCCTGTCTTCGAATTCTCTAGTGAGTCTTTCTAGTGGAGAATTGATTAAAAAAGTAGCAAATGTATACGGTCAAGGAAATTTAAAATTACCTAACATGCAGCAAGTCACAAAGTTGGAGGAAATCATTTGGTAGAAGGTTATTTAGTTGTTTGCTGTGCAATTTTAATTGCGATAAGCGCTGTTGGTTTGTTCAGAATCTCATTCGGAGATTCTGTATATGACCGTCTCCTTGCAGCTGGTTTGGTCGGAACAAATACTATAGTTCTATTAGCGATGATCGGTTTCATTTTCAACCGCCCTGATATGTTCATTGACCTTGCACTAGCATATGCCTTATTAAATTTCATAGGCACTTCAGCAATTGCTAAGTACCTTGAACGCGATGCTGAGAAAGCTTCAAGAAAATGGAAATGATTAGCTACATTTTGATCTCTTTTGGTTTGTTCTTCATGGGAATAACAGCTCTTGGATTAATACGTCTTCCGGATTTTTTCACACGTACCCACGCAGTTTCCAAAACTGAAACATTGGGTATCAGTTTAGTTCTGATTGGTTTGATATTTGAGTCAGGTATTTCGATTGTTTCTTTGAAAATTTTCCTAGTAGTAGCATTTGTTTTTATTGCAAATCCAATCGCCTCTCATTTGCTTAGCAGATCTGCAATTAAAAATGGGACTATCCCTTGGCACACAACCGCTGAAAGTTCCTCAAAGGATTCTCCTGAATGATCTGGCAATTAGAATTTGCTCTTTATTTCTTGATCTTAATTTCTGCAGTGACTGCACTCACACTGCGCGATTTAATTGCTGCTATTGCTGCACTGTCCACTTACAGCTTTTTGGTAGCTTCACTCTTGGCACTGATGGGAGCAGTTGATGTTTCACTCACTGAAGTTGCTCTGGGTGCTGGGGTGACTGGAGTTTTATTGGTCGGGGGTATTAGCCTCATGCAGAGGAGGTCTATTGATTGAATAAATTAGCCTTACCAATTGTAATTATTTTTGCAATAATTTTTATATTTTCCACATCTACTCTTCCGAATAGGGCAGATGTGAATTCCCCTTCCAATTTACATGTCTCGCCTACATATATTGAGCATACTGAAAAGGACATTGGAATCGAAAATATAGTATCAGCTGTTTTAGCTGACTATCGAGGTTATGACACCTTAGGCGAAACATTTGTCATATTCACTGCTGGCGTGGCTGTACTTGCCGTCATGACCAGGAGGAGGACCTCATGACAGAACGCCATGAAAGCGTCCTATTGCATTTTTTTGTGAGAACATTCCTCGCTCCATTCATTATGCTATTTGCTCTTTATGTACTTGTTCATGGTGAAGCCAGTCCTGGAGGAGGGTTTCAGGGAGGAGCTATTTTTGCCGCCGGAGTCATCATTTCACGATTGTCTTTAGGTTTGAATCAGGGATCATACTCTTTCCTGAGTAGAAAGACCCTGCTAATTCTTGCATGCCTTGGCCTGGGTACTTTCACATTCATGGGTATCGCAGGAGTCCTATTCGGCGGTTCTTTTTTAAATTATGGGGTCGTTCCACTTTCTTGGTTAGATTACATCTGGCCTGGGGATTTAGGCCAAAGGCAGATGGGGATATTTATCATAGAAGGTGGTATTGCTTTAGGAGTATTCGCTACAATTATTCTTCTTTTTGACTTTTTGACTTTTGAGACGAAGGGTGAGGATGTGCCGTAATGGAAGAGATTGCGGCAAGATTCCCATACTGGTTCATCGGCTTACTATTAGCTATAGGCTTATACGGCATGATTGGTAAGAGAAGCTTAGTGAAGAAGCTGATAGGGCTTAATATCTTCCAATCCTCGATTATATTATTCTTTGTAGCATCTGGTCTTAAGCACGGAGCATCCGTGCCAATTTTGCAACATGAACATCACCCCATAGCACAAGATTACTTAAACCCTCTTCCCCATGTTCTCATGCTGACAGCAATTGTAGTATCAGTAGCTGTTACTGGGGTAGCACTTTCATTTTTAGTGAAAATCCATCACGAGTTTAAGAACGAAGATGAAGAAACGATTTTGGAACAATTAGGGTGATGCCATAGAACAAATACCTCTTTTAATACCAGTTGTCCTCTTGTCTTCCTCACTTCTAGTGTTGCCACTGGGGTTCTTGAGGGAAGATTTATCATACTGGTTCGCTATGGCGGCAGTATTTCTCTCAACTGCCTTGAGTTTTTTAGGGCTGAACCATGTTCTGGAGAATGGTGAAATTAGATATGCTTTGGGCGGTTGGGCTCCACCATTAGGCATTGAGTATGTTCTAGACAACATTTCTGCATTCGTTTCAGTAGTGGTAACCACAATTTCCTTACTAGTAATTTATGCTACTCGTCATATTGTTTCGGCTGAAATTTCTGGACACCTTAGCTCGTTTTATTGCTTAGTTTTGCTCCTCCTAGCTGGTTTAACAGGAATTGTAGTTACAGGTGATTTATTTAATTTATTTGTATTTTTAGAAATCGCTTCATTAGCAGCCTACTCGTTAGTTTTTTTAGGCGGGCGCCGAGCGATGTTAGCGGGATATCGTTACCTAATCCTTGGTTCTATTGGAGGATCACTCTATTTATTAGGAGTAGCCTTCATCTATTTTTCTACAGGTACGTTAAATATGAGCGATGTGCTCTATATACTTAATCAACAAGGTGCATCTTCATCTGTTTCCGCAGGAGCCATTTTCATTTTCGCAGGGTTAGGCCTGAAAATGGGCCTCGTCCCCTTGCACTTTTGGCTGCCAAATGCATACACAGAAGCTCCTTCCTCTGTTGCATCTCTGATAGCACCTATTATGACAAAAGTAGCAGCCTATTCAATGTTAAGAATGTTTATAAGTGTCTTCCCTGAAGGTTATCTGATTAACGAAGTGCCGATAGGTCTAATGCTAATCTCACTTGGTTCATTAGGGGTGCTAGTAGGTTCAATAATTGCAATTAGCCAGTCAAATCTGAGAAGGATGTTTGCATACAGTTCGATAAGCCAACTAGGCCTTATAGCCATAGGTATTGGGCTTGCAACTCCATTAAGCTTTATTGCTGCGCTCTTGCACATTATGAATCACGCAATTATGAAAGCGCTACTTTTTCTCGTAGTTTCTGATATCAACTCGAGGTTTAAATCAGAAGAACTCAAATCATTAGTGGGCATCGGTAAAGTAATGAAACTTAATATGATTGCTTTCACAATTGCCGCGATATCTATGATAGGGATACCACCCACCGCTGGTTTTTTTAGTAAGTGGTATTTGGCATTAGCTGCCATCGACCTAAATCAATGGCCTGTTCTAATAATCATCTTGGGAAGTAGTTTATTAACTGCCGTTTACATCTTTAGGATCTTGGAAAATGTTTTTGTTAAAACAGCTGATTCAGAAAGCAAAAATAATCAACAATCAATCGATTCGAAATTTGGTGATGCCCATGAACTTTCCCTGCTTAATATAACTCCAGTTTTACTAATTTTAGCAATTTCGATTATTGCGATTGGTATATTTAATATGCTAATCATTACTCATATTTTGGAGCCTGCATTGTGATAGATGAACTAAAAAACACAATGCCAATAATGATCATTGGGCTAACTATACTCTCTGCGATATTGTCACAAGTTTTTTCGAACAGGCCCAAATTTCGTGACTATTTATCCGTCTCGATAACAATTTTTGCAATTTTCTTAGTTTTCCCATTGCTTAATGGTGTTCTTAATAAGGAGGTCATTGAATTTACATTAATTCAAATTTCTCCAGGGCTTAATATTTGCTTATCTGTTGATCCTGCTGGAATGCTTTTTGCAACCCTTGCTTTAGCTTTATGGCTGCCAGCAACTATATATTCTATTGGCTACATGCGTGGCCACCATGAATCTAATCAGTCAAGATTTTACTCCGCTTTTGCCTTAAGTATCGGAGCAGCCGTAGGTGTAGCTTTTTCTTCAAACTTGATCACATTCGTTTTATTCTATGAATTGTTAAGTCTATTTACCTACCCTTTGGTAATCCATAGACAAACTGACGAGGCAATTAAAGCGGGCAGGAAATATCTCGCTTACACTCTTACCGGAGGGATTGCTCTAGTTGCCGGAACTGCATGGATTTACTCACTTGGAATCGAAGCCAAGTTTGAACCTGGTGGTTTTATTAATCCTGATGAAATCGGTCATTCAACTTCGCTTTTCCTTTTCTTTTTACTCTTCTTTGGAGTGTCTATAAAAGCAGCGGTAATGCCGTTACATAGTTGGCTTCCTAATGCAATGGTCGCCCCTACTCCTGTTAGCGCTTTACTACATGCTGTAGCTGTCGTAAAAGCAGGTGCATTTGGGGTTTTGAGGGTCCTGATTTTTGTATTCGGTGCTACAACCCTCACTGATATTGGGGTGGCCCCAATAATTTGTGTGCTAGCTTCAATAACTCTGGTTGCAGGTTCAATGTTGGCGTTAAGACATGATAATCTAAAGAGAAGACTAGCCTACTCCACCATTAGTCACTTGTCTTACATAGTACTAGGAATAGCCCTACTCGGTCCTTTAGCATTAACAGGTGCTTTACTTCACTTAGTAGGCCATGGGGTTACAAAGATTACGCTTTTCTTTTGCGCTGGGGCTATTGACGTACGAACACATAAACAGAATGTAAGCCAAATAGCGGGGATCGGCCGCCAAATGCCCTTCACAATGACCGCATTTACATTAGCAGCATTAAGTATGGCTGGAATTCCTCCATTTATTCTATTCACAAGTAAGTGGTTTTTAGGTTCCGGGGCTGTTCAAACGGGTATGTATTTTTATATGTTTGTATACATGTTTAGTGGGGTTATTAGTGCTGCCTACTTGTTCCCGATAATTTACCGAGCCTTTTGGGTGAAGTCTCCGGATTTTCCTAAATTTGGGGAGGCTTCAGCAACCATTGTTGCTCCGTTAATATTTACATCGATTTTAACTTTAGCCTGGGGCTTAATACCTAATTCACCATTTGGTTTTTTTAGCTTGATAGAAATTGTAGTTAGCATTGCATTTGAGGCTAGGTTATGAAAATCGTTTTCATTATTGTTGCCACGGCCTCATTTTTGATTCTCTTAGATTTTATATTTATCTTGAAGCCAGAAAAGATTTTGCCATTATCAGAATTCAGAGGTTTTTGGATAATATTTTCCCTACTATCCATTTCAATGCTAGCTTTTAGTTTGCCTAAATTAGCTAAGCTCGTGTCTCGTGAAACTACCTACTATGAAATTGGATCTGAAGTCCAAGAGGTAGAACTTGAATAGTATTCCGCCTTTCTTAATCCCTTTATTAGGTGCTTTACTCCTTTATGGTCTTAAGCCCAAGTTTTGTAATTTGCTATTTGTAGCAATCTGCTCAGTGTTATTTTTTTATTTGTTACTGCTTTTGGACAAAGATGCAAAGGTTGAGATGACTTGGCTAAGTCTCACACTAACACCTCTGAAAGTTGATGCTTTAAGCCTGGTATTTGGTTCAGTTTTTTCCTTGCTCTTAATACTTGGGGGAATATTCGCTTATTACCTAATTGATAAACTCCAGCAAATCGCTGCATTACTCTATGGCTCCGCAGCACTATGCGTTATTTTTGCTGGCGATTTACTAACTTTACTCATTGGCTGGGAAGTAATGGCTCTAGCATCGGCAATCCTAATATTCCAAAACAATACGCAAAGCTCACATTCTGCAGCACTGAGGTATTTGTTTGTACACTTAGTCGGGGGCACCGTACTTCTTTCGGGAATATTATGGTGTTTTGCCGAAACGTTGTCTTTGGAGTTTCGGCATTTCGATTTCGAGCCTTATTCGGTTCTGATTCTCTTGGGGGTAGCAATTAACGCTGCAATTGTACCTTTTCATGCTTGGCTTCCTGACGCATATCCAAAAGCTACTACCACAGGGGCCATTTTCTTAGGCGCGTTAACAACGAAAACAGCAGTATACGTATTGGCTAGAGGTTTTCATGAATGGGAAATCTTAATACTAGCAGGCGTAATAATGGCAGTTTATGGCCTAGCGTATGCTCTAGTACAAAATGACATCAGGCGCATATTGGCATACGATATAGTTAGTCAGGTTGGATTCATGGTAGCGGCAATAGGTATAGGTGGCCATAGTGGCATCAACGCTGCTGCGGCACATGCTTTTGCTCATGTCCTTTACAACGCCTTATTATTCATGTCAGTAGGCTCACTGATTTTTGTCGCTGGAAGATCCTCACTTATCGGACTATTAGGGTTTGGTCGTTCAATACCACTTATCATGATCTTGTACATGATTGGTGCATTTTCAGTTTCCGCACTCCCAGGGTTTGGTGCCTTTGGAAGTAAGTATTTGATCCTTCATGCAGCAGAAGAACAGCATCTGAACTGGGTTGTGCTGCTCCTATATTTGACTTCGGTAGGCACATTCGTTGCTGTTGGCCTTAGGGTTCCTTATTTATTATTGCTTAATAAATCGAACTACAAGCCTAAAGAATTACCGGTAGGCATGCTCTTGGGCATGGTGATTACAGGGGTTTTTTGCATTGGGCTTGGAGTTGCTCCTGGGCTCCTCTTCGAACGGCTACCTTATGAAACTCACATCAGCCCATATAGCATGACAAACATTATGCGCACAGCCCATTTAATTGTTTTTGCTTCATTTGCTTTTTGGATTTTCAGGAATAGGTTTTTTCCCGTCGATAAGGTAGTGCTTGATACTGATTGGTTCTACCGAAAAGCTGGACTCCCTATAAAAACGATTATTCAAATGCCGCTTGAAAGGCTATTTTCATCTACAGAGTTGCTGGTCAACAAAATAACTGATATTGGGATCAAGCAATCTGCAGATGAAAAAGGATTCGTAGTAAAGGTAGCATCATCACGCTTTTCATTAGGTATTGCTATCGCAAGCGTAATTCTCACGCTTGGTGCTATGACATTAATTATTTTGATAAACAGCAATTGATTGCGATGAACCGGAGGTACTAGTGGGTATTGGAATTATTGGTCTTCCTTTGAGTGGTAAAACAACCATTTTTAACGCAGTAACTCGAGGACGCGCAGAAGTTGCAAGCTTTAAAGCTGCCGCCCAGCAACCTAATATCGGAGTTGTAAAAGTTCCCGACTCAAGACTCGAACCATTATCGGATATAGCAAAGTCTAAGAAAATTGTTCCGGCTGAGATTGAATATCTCGATATTCCTACATCCGCCGAAGGAATAGGTTCATCAAAGGGGATTGATGGGAATTATTTGAATTTATTGCAGCGTTGCGAAGGCCTAATTATTACCGCAAGGTCATTCGCAAACCCTTCTGTCCCTATTCACAATGAAACCATCGATCCTTTTAGGGATATCCAGCTTTTAGTCGATGAATTGGCATTGTCAGATTTATCAATTTTAGAGAGACGGAAGCTCAGGATATCTAATCAGTTTAAAGGTGCTAAGTCTTCTGAAAAAGAAAATTTAACCAGAGAATCTGAATTAATTAACACGATTTCTGATTCCCTTGAAAATGGAACGCCTGTACGTGCGCAGAATTTATCAGATTCGTCCACTCCGTATGTCGAAAATTTCCAGCTCCTTACTTCAAAACCATTGATTGTATTGTTTAATATTGACGAGGGCCAAATCAATGATATCGAAACTATAGAACGAACCATGAAAGAAAAAATTTCAATGCCAGAGACTGCCATGGTAGCAATTTGTGGCAATTTGGAAATGGATTTGGCACAAATGAACCCCCCTGATGCTGATGAGTTTCGTGATTCTATGGGGATCAAGCATTCTGCTTTGGATCGAATGATTGAAACATCCTATGATCTTTTGGGTTTAATGTCATTTATCACTACGGGCGAGGACGAGACGAGAGCATGGACTATCAAGAAGGACACAATGGCAGTTGACGCAGCTGCAAAGATTCATACAGATATCCAAAGAGGTTTCATAAGAGCTGAAGTGGTTAATTTCGAAGATCTGTTATCGGTAGGAAGCATTGCTGAAGTAAAGAAATTAGGAAAGTTTCGTCAGGAAGGTAAAAATTACATAATGAAAGATGGGGATGTAGTGAACTTTCTTTTCAACATCTGATTCTAAATTTCATCAAACTATGAACATTCGGAAAAGAATATGGTAAATCACAGTACTTCCAATTACCCTCACGACGGCGACTTATCCCTGTATGTTCATATTCCTTTTTGTGAGACAAAATGCCCTTACTGCGATTTTAATACCTATGCAGGCATAGAATCGCTAATGCCCAGTTACATCAAGGCACTGAAGTCGGAAATTGAAACTTGGAGCTCAGTACTTAACAAGCCTAGACTGAAAAGCATCTTCTGGGGGGGAGGCACTCCGTCATACCTACCCACAAGAGATATATCATCTTTGATGAATTCCATCACAAAGTATTTTGCCCTATCTGATAATTGTGAGGTAACTCTGGAAGCAAATCCGGGTGACTGTACTCGTGAACGGCTGTCTGCAATTAAAAAAACTGGTTTCAATCGTATAAGTATTGGAGTGCAGTCTCTAGATGATCATGAGTTACATCTATTAGGACGAAGGCATAGTGCCGATGAAGCCCTTAGCTCGATTAGTTCAGCTCATGAAGCAGGTTTTGAAAATATCAATGCAGATCTCATATTTGGTCTGCCCAATCAGCCTGTATCCTCGTGGGAACATACACTTGAATCTACTATTACAACGGGGGTAGAGCACATTTCTGCGTATTGCCTAACTCTTGAATCAGGTACTCCGTTAGAACTTGATGTAAAGTCAGGAAAAGTTCAGGAGCCTGATAGCGATATTGGTGCTGCGATGTACGACCTTGCTATAGAGCTCCTTGGTTCAAACGATTTTCAGCAATACGAAATATCTAATTGGTCTAAATCCAAAAAACAAAGTACACATAACCTTGCATATTGGAACTCTGACCCGTATTTGGGAGTTGGCCCTGGGGCACATTCGTATTTGTGGCCTAACGGGATGCCTGGGCTTTCTGGAATACCTCAAACCGGCATTCGGTTTGAAACAATTAAATCCCCTAGAGCTTATATAGATAATGCCTCATCTTGGAGTCCTTCAAAATTTGCGAATTTTTCATCAGTTATTGAAAAAGCTCCAACAGTTGAAACTCATGAATTATTGTTGAAAAAAACAGCAGTATCGGATTTTTTAATGATGGGGCTCAGGTTAAATTCCGGACTCTCAGATGCATTATTTATAAAAAGGTTTGGGTCCAGGATAAAAGATTGGATTCCGAATGCCCTATATGAATGTATCGAATTGTCACTCGTAGAATGGGTAGACGATCATCTCAGGTTGACCGCTTACGGAAGACCTTTAGCCAATGAGGCTTTAAAAAGATTCATGAGGGATTTGGTTTAAGAAAGGCCAAATTCCATTTCTACCATTGCTAGGCTTTTATCTACCATTTCAACCAGTGCATCGACATCATCTTCTGTTGTAGTCAGAGGTGGTGCTATAAAAAGGTGGTCATTAGCTCGAGTGTAAACCCCTGATTCTGCTAGTATCCTTGTTAATCGTTTTGCAGCTCCATCTAACGATGTGAAAGGAGTTCGGTTACCTTTATCTGCCACAAGTTCCAAGGCGCAGAGTAGTCCTATGCCTCTAGCTTCAATTACAGAATTATGTGATTCTAACTCTTTCAGTTTTGAGATCAGATATGACCCAACTCGTGCGGCGTTGTCCACTAAGCCCTCTTCTTCCATGATCTGAAGGTTTACCAAACCAGCTGCACCTCCTGCAGGGTGTCCTCCATAAGTAAAATGGTGGCGATAAGTGACATCCATATCCCCTTTAAATGCATCGAAAACATGATCGCGGGCGATACATGCTCCTACAGGCCAATAGCCACTAGTAATACCCTTTGCAACTGTCATCAGATCGGGTATAACGTCCCAATTTTGAATACCAAACCATTTACCTGTACGGCCAAATCCATTAATAACTTCATCAGCTATTAACAATAATCCATATTTATCACAAATTTCTCGAAGCAAAGGCCAATAATTAGATCCAGGAACCGCTACCCCAGCTGAGAAAGATATTGGCTCTGCTATTACAGCTGCGAATGTCTCTGGGCCTTCGGCTAGGATTATATCTTCAATGGCAGTTGCACAATCATGGGAAAATTCTTCTAGAGTCTGTGCCCTATCTTCCCTCCAGTAATATTGTGGCTGTGGTGCCAAACGGGTTGTATTGGACATAATAGGAGCAAATAGTTCTACAGCATCGACTGCCCTGCTTGTTACGCCGAGTGCTCCTCTTGAAATACCATGATATGAACCTTGCCTTGCAATAAATTTAGCCCTTTGAGGCTCTCCTCTATTAACATGGTATTGGTAGGCTATTTTCAAGGCAGTCTCTACAGCCTCCGATCCACCGCTAGTGAAAAGGGTCCGATTCAAATCTCCCGGTGTGATAGAAGCTAATTTTTCTGCTAGTTGTATGACAGCCGGTGAAGAAGTAGTAAAAGTGTTGCCGTAATGAATTTGCGTAAGTTGCTGATTAATAGCTTCTACTATACTGGATCTGCCATGTCCTACATTCACTAAAACCAACCCAGACATAGCATCGATGCCCCACTTGCCATTTATCCTTATTCGGATTCCATCACTCGCATCTGCAATTTCAGGCCCCATCTCCGCAATTTCGTTCCATGGCTGAGTGGGCTGCCAGTAATATCGAAGTGCTGTTTCCTGAAGTTTTTCAAGTTCGTCGTTATTCTTGTTCAAGGTACTCCTCAATTCGATTGGCCCAGAATATTCAGTGCTGCTCCTGCTTTGAACCACGCAATGTGCTCTTCACTCATAGTATGGGTGAGGAGTATTTGCTCCTCTACACCATTTTCATGAGCCAAAACTGCCTTTAAGGGAACGCCTGGCTTTAGGTCAGCTATTCCCAGGATTGAAATCTTGTCTGTTTCGAGTACTTTATCGTAATCATTAGCATCAGAAAAAGTTAAGGGTAAAATTCCCTGTTTTTTCAAATTCGACTCATGAATCCTAGCAAATGATCTCACTATTACAGCCTTCGCACCCAAAAGCCTAGGAGACATAGCAGCATGTTCTCTTGAGGATCCTTCGCCATAATTTTCATCACCCACTACAATCCAGGATAACCCTCGAGCCCTATAATCCCGAGCGATTTGAGGGAATGGCAAACCATTTTCCCCGGTCACACTATTTAGTCCTTTTCCAGGAATATCAGTGAAAGCATTCACCGCGCCAAGAAATGCATTGTCGCTTAAGTTGCTCAAGTGCCCTCTGAATCTAAGCCATGGTCCCGCGGGTGAAATATGATCTGTTGTACACTTACCTTTAGCTTTCAATAACAACCTTAAATCTTGAAAATCTGTGCCATCCCAAGCAGCAAATGGCTGTAGGATTTCTAGTCTATTAGAGCTAGGATCAACCTCAACAACCACATCTGATCCGTCAATTGAGGGAGGCTCATAACCATAATTCCTCCCCTCGTATCCCTGATTTGGAACCTCAGGAGCTTGGCTAGGAGCTTCTAATTTCCAAGTTTCACCGTTAGTTTCAATCGAATCAGTTAGAGGGTTAAAACTAAGCTGCCCTGACAATGCATACGCAAGGACTATTTCTGGGCTGGTAATAAAATTATTAGTTCCTGCATTCCCATCATTTCGAGCAGGGAAGTTTCTATTGAAAGAAGAAACTATAGAATTTGGATGACCAGCTTCTACATTGGGACGTTTCCATTGACCGATACATGGTCCACAAGCATTGGCCAGAACAGTTGCCCCAATAGCTTCTAAATCTGCCATTTGACCATCACGCTTGATAGTGGCATGTACTGCCTCGGAACCTGGGGATATCATCAAAGGGACTTTGATCTTCGCTCCGTGTGCAGCTGCTTGTCTCGCTAAATCCGCAACGCGAGCTATATCTTCATATGAAGAATTCGTACAAGAACCAATTAAAGCAGCTGACAGAGAATCTGGATATGCTTCATGATTAACAGCTGCTTCCATTTCAGAAATCGGTCTCGCCAAGTCTGGCGTGTGCGGGCCAACAACGTGAGGTTCCAATTCATCAAGGTTAATTTCTACAATTCGATCAAAATAATTTTCAGGGTTTAATACGACATCATCATCTGCCTTTAGCAAATGCTGATATTCATTTGCTATAGAAGATAATTCGCCTCGATTTGTGGCATCAAGGTATATAGCAGAACGTTCATCATAAGGAAAAATCGAAGTGGTTGCTCCCAACTCGGCTCCCATATTTGTAATTGTGGCTTTTCCAGTTGCGCTAATTGAGTTTGTACCAGAGCCAAAATACTCGACTATAGCGTTTGTTCCACCTTTTACAGTGAGTATGCCAGCCAGCTTCAAAATAACGTCCTTTGGGGCCGTCCATCCACTCAAGGTCCCAGTCAGCTTTACCCCAATTAGTTTGGGATAAAGAACTTCCCAAGAAAACCCTGCCATAACGTCCACTGCATCAGCGCCACCAACCCCAGCTGCAAACATCCCAAGCCCTCCTGCATTGGGTGTATGGGAGTCTGTACCGATCATCATTCCGCCAGGAAATGCATAATTTTCTAGAACAACTTGATGGATTATTCCTGATCCAGGACCCCAAAACCCTAGACCATACTTATTGGCCGCGCTGCGTAAAAAGTCGTAGACTTCTTTGTTTTGGATTACTGCTTCACCAGTATCAGCCTCAGCACCAGCAAAAGCTTGAATCAAATGGTCACAATGTACGGTAGTGGGTACTGCAGCATTAGGTCTATTAGCCTGCATAAACTGAAGAATTGTCATCTGACCAGTAACATCCTGTAATGCTACACGATCAGGTTTTAAATCAATGAAACTTTCACCAGGGACTAAATTTGCATTTTCCGGATCGGTTAAATGGCCTAATAAAACTTTTTCAGCATAAGTCAGAGGCCTATTAAGGCGACGACGAACTATTTTGATATTTTCGTCTATCTTCTTATATGCATCGCTTACAAACTCTACTGATGACGCAACTTGTGGTGCAGCCATTTTTCAACCTCCATACCGCTTATGATTCTTAGAAATCAGACTGGCGGATCGAACTATTCCTTTACAACGATGCTAACTAAATACCTAGTAGGAACATAGACTACCTTTTCTAGCTTTTTACCTTGGGTGTATACAGCAACACGCTCGCTATTAAGCGCAATTTCTTTAGCATCTTTATCGCCAATTTCAGCACTCACCTGAATTCTGTCTCGCAATTTCCCATTAACTTGAACAATCATTGTGGCTTCTTCTAACGCAGCAATTGACTCATCCCACTCAGGCATCGGTTGATTGTGAATACTATACTCAAGTCCGATGATTTCCCAGAGTTCTTCAGAAATATGCGGAGCGATAGGTGCAAGCATAGTCAGTAACTTTGTCACAGACTCGAACCAAACTGATTGAGAAATTTCTTTATTTGCGTACATAGGAGCCATTAAGTTAGTCAGTTCCATTAACGCAGCTATGGCTGTATTAAACTTAAATCTCTCTAAATCATTCCGCACACGAAAAATAGTTTGATGTAATTTACGTAAAAGCTTACGGTCACCTTCCTTGTCGCTTTGTTCTAATTTGGTTGGTTCTAAATTACAAAGGTCCCATAAGCGTGAAACCCACCGAGCAACTCCATTTATTCCTGCGTCAGACCAGTCTCCTCCTGCCTCCCATGGACCAAGGAACATCAAATAAAGGCGTACTACATCAGATCCTAAATCCTTAACATACTCATCGGGTGCAATTACGTTGCCTTTACTTTTTGACATCTTCGAATGATTTGAAAGTATAACTCCCTGATTGAACAGTCTAAGGAAAGGCTCATCAAACTGTATGATGCCAAGATCCCGTATTGCTTTAGTTACAAAGCGAGCGTATAAAAGGTGCATTACAGCGTGCTCAGCACCGCCCATATATTGATCAACAGGTCCCCATAGTTTTGCTTTATCGTCATCTACAGGATTGTGTTTTGATCTAGGGCTGAGATAACGCAAAAAGTACCAAGAAGAATCAACAAACGTATCCATCGTATCCGTCTCACGTTGCGCATCTTCACCACAGATAGGGCATATAGTTCTAACAAAGCCGTCGTGGTATTTGAGAGGCGATTCTCCAGTGGGGCTAAATTCCACGCCAGAAGGTAATGTGATAGGTAGTTCTGATTCTGGCACAGGCACTGTCCCACATTTGCCACAATAAACAATCGGAATAGGGGTTCCCCAATAGCGTTGTCTAGAAATAAGCCAATCTCGCATTCGGTATGATACGGTAGGTTCGCCCCACCCCTGTTGCTGGATCTTATTTCCTATTGCTTTGTACCCATCAATGGCAGTCATGCCAGTGAATTCACCTGAAGCAGTCAAAATACCATTTGTTTTATCTGTATAAGCCTCTTTGAGTTCTGATTTTCCGTCCCAATCAGGGGGCGCAACTACTAATCGGATCTCTAGTTCATTTTTTTTCGCAAACGAAAAATCTCGTTCATCATGGGCGGGGACTCCCATCACCGCTCCTGTTCCGTAAGAATATAGGACATAATCCGCGACCAAAATTGGAATACGCTCTCCGTTGACCTTGTTAATGGCATATGACCCTGTATGTATGCCAGTTTGCTCACGTTCGGAAGATAATCTTTCGATTTCACTTGATTCCCGAGCATGGTTTATATATGTGTCTACAGCGCTACGATTTTGTTCGGTAGTTAATAAAGGGACTAGTGGATTTTCAGGAGCCAAAGCTAAGAATGTTACGCCGAAAATAGTATCAATTCTCGTAGTAAAGACTGAAATACTTTCCTGCGTAAGGCCATACTCTGATATATCGAAGCTAGCCTTGACCCCTTCACTCCTACCAATCCAATTGGTCTGCATCGATTTAATTCGTTCAGGCCAATCTTCAACTTTAGAGAAGTCAAGTAATTCATCTGCATAAGATGTGATACTTAGAAACCATTGTGCCATTTCTCTTCGAATAACAATATCGTCGGATCTTTCGCACTTTCCGTCTATTACCTGTTCATTTGCAAGAACAGTTTGGCACCCAGGACACCAGTTCACTGATGCTTCTGCTTTATAAGCTAATCCCTTTTCAAATAATTTTAAAAACAACCATTGATTCCACTTGTAGTAATCTGGATCACATGTAACCACTTCACGTTCCCAGTCAAAAACTGGACCCATAGACTTTAGCTGTTTCCGCATTCTCTCTATGTTCGCTAGCGTCCATTCAGAAGGGTCAACTTTATTCCTGATCGCTGCATTTTCTGCAGGCAATCCAAAAGCATCAAAACCCATAGGAAATAATACGTTGTAACCTTTCATTCTCATGAATCGTGCATAGGCATCTGCAGGAGACATCGCATACCAGTGTCCTATATGAAGCTCACCTGAAGGGTAAGGATACATAGTTAGTGCATACCACTTAGGCTTGGGATCATCGTCTATAGTTTTGTACAAACCATCAGACTCCCAACGGGCTTGCCATTTTTTGTCTATAGCTTGCGGATCGTACCGCAAAGAGGTCTTACGTTTGGTTACCATAATATTTTAAGCTTAGCGGAGTGCTGGTAGCTATGCTTGCAAAAGAATGTAGTAAAAGTGTAGCAAGTTGTCAGCCAGAAATCGCCCTTCCAATAATATATCCTAAGCATGTAACTAAAAGTGTAATTACCAAAGTCAAAAGCACATAAGTTAATGCTGTAATGCTATGTCCTGAGCGTAACAAGTTTAGTGCTTCGAAACTGAAGGCTGAAAATGTAGTAAAGCCCCCCAGAAAGCCTACCACTACGAAAAGTCTAGCTTTTTCAGAAATATCCCCTGAAATAATTAAAAGACCGGCTAGTAAGCCGATTATGAAGCACCCTATTACGTTAACTGTGAATGTTCCTAGTGGAAAAGAACTTGAACTAGCAACCCGATCAGACATCCAGAGTGACAATGTATATCTAAATGCTGAGCCCGCAAACCCTCCTATTCCAACTAAGAGAATCTGAATCAAACCTTATTACCCCCATAGACCCTAGCCCAAAAATCACCTTTACCCTTGAAATCAACGTACAATCCTAGCGCTGTTCCGCCCAAAACATGGAGGTGCGCATGTACTTGGGTTTGTAGAGCATCATCACCGAAATTAGACAAGATACGGAAACCTTCAGGTGATTCACTAGCCCCAATCTCAACAGCTAAGTTACTGGCTTTTTGAAACAATTTTGAAGTCCAGAACTCTGTCTGTGATAAATGATTATTAGGTGCAACTAATAGCATTATTGGAACCCAAGTCAAAATATTTCTAAATACAATCAGGTCGTCGTCTTGGTATTTTATTTCTGCTTCCGATTTGCCGCTCACAATGCCACAAAATTCACACCCTGGCTCAATAATCATTGTCTAGCTGATCCAGAGCCACTGTTCCTATAATCGGGTGCTTCAATCGGCATAACTTGAACGACTCGAGGGTCGTTGAGTCTTGAAGCTATAGGATCGCCTTGTGTGGATGGCAAATTCCTTGTGGTGATAATGGTAGGCAATCTTTCGTTGTGCCTTTGAACTATTATTTGATAGAGCTTTTCATGGGCCCAGGGTGTAGCTGATTCTGCTCCTAAGTCATCCAAAATCAGCAATGGGGTTCTTTTTACCTTCTCAAAAAGACCATCATAGGTAACTCTGCTGTCAGGGCTAAATGTATACCTTAAGTGATCAAGAAGATCAGGCACAAAGGTGAAAAATACCTCTTTGCCTGAATCAAGTTGAGATTTTGCAATTGAAATTGACAAGTGCGTTTTACCAGTCCCTGAGTTACCCAAGAAAACTAGCCAGCCATCTGGGTCTTTAGCATATGCCTGTGCCATACGAAAAGAAGCTTCAAGGGTTTGTTTCTCACTTTGATGCAAAGTCTTATTATCAAATTTGAAATTTTCAAAATTCATCATCTGCAACATAGATGAAGGGATTTCGCCAATGCCTGTAAGAATTTTATTACTGGCATGGAATCCCAAATCAAAAATCTTAGCCACCAAACTGTCTTCGAGCCTTGATTTTGTGCGCTCATCCATATCATCAATTGGCGTGTTTGTAGTTATAACTGTAGGCAAACCGGCAACGTAACGATGGTTCAATACTTGAAACAACTTTTCATCCGCCCAAGTAGTGGCACTTTGAGAACCCAAATCATCAAGTATTAGCAGTGGGATAGATTTCACTTGTTCAAAAAGTTCATCATAGGAAAGCTCATGTTCTGGGTTAAATGAAGCCCTCAAGTGGTCTAGCAAATCAGGTACAAAAGCAAAGAATACTGGTTGGCCTCGTTCCATGCAGCGATTGGCTATTGCTGCTGCCAAATGTGTCTTACCTGTACCGCTCGAGCCAGTAAGAACTAACCAGCCTTTAGGTTCACTAGAGTAAGAAATTGCTGTGTCAAAGGCGAATCTGAACTTCTGTTTTGTTTCAACTGTACCTCCTCTACCATCTGGAATCGTATCCCCAAAGTTTAGTTGAGATAAAACCCCCATATTGCTATACCTTCTCAATCTAGAGAGACGCTGATCTTCACTCATTTCCAGTTGGCATTCACAAGGCTGTGCTCTACCAAAGTCGGCATGCCCTATAATAACGTTTCTACGCAACCAACCTCGGCCTCCGCATATTTGACAAGGAGGAACTATCTGCTCAGTTTCAACACTAGCTAAAATCTCATGAGCATTAGCTGGTCTTGCGTCTATACTCTGCTGCTGTAAGCGTTTGAGGATTTCTCCCAAGCTTTCCATCCGTTCCAAATTTCTTACCCTCCCTTAACCAACGTTCCAAAACTCTGGATACATAGCGCCAACTGCGGGCATTGTTCTCCACTGATTCTCTAATAGCCATCTCTATCCACTCTAATGGATAAATCGTTTCCGCGTCACGTAGCTCATCAGAAATCATTGGTGTCAAAGCACCGATGTTTGACTCGTAAAGTTGAAAGATATTCAAGCCATTTGAAGAATGTGGAAAATTATTGTCAATTATTTTTGGATTTTGCATGAGGGGTTTATCGGATGCTTTTTGAATCGCACTTCTTCCCTCAGGGTTGTTGATAAAGTAGGTATATGAGCCATCGTTTCTCTCTGTAGATAGCAAAGTACCTCTTTGAACAGCCATGCTAAGTCCCCTTTTAATCTCTGAAATTGATCCCAAAGACTGAACGAGCAATTGGTCTGACAAAAGCGTTCTTGAATCGATAGATCTATCAATTCCTTTAATTTGGGCAATATGCCAAAAGAATCTTAGGGTACATCGAATTTCTGCGATATCTTCTATATCTTCAATTAATGAACTAATCAACAAAGATGGAATTGGGATGTTGCGCATGCCGCTCGGGAATCCCTGGAATTTATCCATTTATTCCCACCCAGATAAAGACTGCTCGGTAGCTAAATTCTCAAACCTAAAGAAATGTCCTCTGAAATACAATTCCACCGTCGGAGTATCGCCATGTCTATTTTTGGCAATCACTACCTGTGCTAAATTTTCAGGGTAAGGCTTTGCTGGATATTTTTGTTCCCATGTTTCTAAGTCTGTATATTTGTCTTCTCTGTGAATGAATGCAACGACATCAGCGTCTTGCTCTATTGAACCAGACTCACGAAGGTCAGAAAGCATTGGTCTATGGTCCGGTCGTTGTTCTATAGCTCTACTAAGCTGTGAGATTGCAATTACTGGAACGTTTAGATCTCTAGCAACTGCTTTCAAAGAACGAGTTATCTCTCCGAGCTCTGTAACGCGATTTTCTCCCCTAGAGCCAGAACCGCTCATTAACTGCAAATAGTCCACAATTACTAAATCAACACCTCTTTCAGTGTGTAATCTACGTAACTTAGAGCGCATTTGAGGAACGCTTTGTACGGCAGAATCATCCATATATAATGGTAACTCTGATAATTCTCCTATCGACTCCATTACTCGCGATGATTCTGCATCAGTAAGTAAGCCAATTCTTAAACGGTGGCTCACAACTTCAGCTTCAGCACACAGTAATCTAAGAGCCAGTTGGTCGCGGCTCATCTCTAGGCTAAAGACTGCACTAGTGGCTCCTTGAAGTGATGCATTTCTTGCTATGTTCATGGCCAAAGTTGATTTACCCAAAGAAGGCCTCGCAGCAATAATGACCAAGTCACCTCTTTGCAGACCTCCAAGAGCTGCATCTATATCAGTGAAGCCGGAATTAACTGGCTGAAGCGATCTATCAGTTGAGCCTTCCAAAGTAGAGGTTTCTACCAGATACTCATCCAATACTTGTCGTAAAGTCACAAAATCCCGAACAGCCGAAGTCCCTCTAACCTTAAAGACGGCATCTTCTGCCTGGGTAATAGCCTGATCAACATCAGCAGAGTCAGCATATCCAATAGCAGCTATATCCCCGGCAGCATCAATCAAACGTCTCATCGTTGCTGTTCTATTCACCAGCCTCGCGTAGTGTTCAATATGAACAGAAGTCGGCACCATTGCTACTAGATGGCTCAAATAAGCAGGTCCGCCCACCCCATCAAGACGCTCAACTAAGGTCAACTCATGAGAGACAGTAAGTTGGTTAATAGCATCTCCTCTTTCGTATAGCGACCTACATGCTTCATAACACCAACGATTGCGTTCACGGTAGAAATCGTTCACTGACAATAAGGTTGTAATTTTATTAATTGCGTCACCATCGATCAGCAAAGACCCTATTACTGCCTCTTCGGCATCCGTGTCATGAGGTGGTAATTGTTCAGCGTACATTACTTCCCTTACTCATTTGTACCTTGAGAATCCGCGGCATCTTCTTCTAATTCATCAGATTTTGGCTCTTCTAATTGTTCATTGTCAGATGAGGAAGCTTCTGAAATTTCAGTCGAATTTTGCTCATCATCAATTGCGACCGCTTCTGGTAAATCAATGGGTTCAACATATCCTTCAGGAATTACTGAAAGGTTTACTGTGGCCTGAACTTCTCTGTACAAACGTACTTTAACTTCATAATCCCCCGGATCATGTATTGCTTCACCCAGAAGAACTTGGCGATGATCCAATTTCCTTTCAGTTATTTGAGACAAACGGTCAGCTACGTGCCTACCAGTCACTGCACCAAAGAGCCTCCCATTAGGACCAACCCTTGCTTCTATCTCTATCTTTATGCCAGCTATAGCATCTGCTACAACTTGCCAATCGCTTGATTGTTTAAGACGCAACTCTTTTGCAGATTTCTCTATAGCATTTATGCGCTGAATTGAATCCTTAGTAGCGGGAGCGGCCAACCCTTTTGGCAAAAGATAGTTACGAGCAAAGCCGTTTTTAACTTCCTTTATTTCACCTGCATCAGCCGTACCAGGTACATCTTGTAAAAAAATTACTTGCATATTTACACCCTCAAAAAATGGTCAAATAGATATGGAGTCCCTAAGGATATCATTGAAAAGTTGAACTCAAGAGAGCAATTCAAGCAAGCCCCTCTTGTCCAACGCGCCGAGTCTATTATCAACGATACCCTCTCGTCAGACGTCAAGAGAGAAACAATCAAATTTAAACGAGCTTTAATATCACAAATGGCTTAATTGAAGCCCATCCATATATTGCCTAGTCAATTCTCCAGTCGGTAAGTCTATAATATCTTTCAATAGAAATCGATTTCCACCCACAATGCCAATTCTAAGAATTGGTACTTCAAACTTAGCGGCAGTTGCCAAAATTTCATCACCTTTTTCAGGAGCCGCAGAAACTACAACTTGAGATTGATTCTCTCCGAATAGAGCAGCGTCCCATCGCCCGGATACCTCAAAATTCAAATCCACGCCCAATTTGCCGAGAATAGACATCTCAGCTATTGCGATCGCAAGCCCACCTTCAGAGCAATCATGTGCGGAATTAACAAGGTGCTCTTTTGCTAATTCCGCAAGTAGCTTTTGTAATTTCAATTCAGCTTCCAAATCAACTTCGGGGCGCCCAATTGTCATTTGGTATATGTATGCAAGGTATTCCGACCCGGACAGCGCAGCGGAAGCACCAAATAGCTTTTCTGAACCTAACAAAAAAATATCATCCCCTGGATTCTTGAAATCGCTTGATAAGCAATCTTCCACTTTATCCAAAATACCAACCGCTCCAATAATTGGAGTTGGATGAATTGCGTCCTTTTTTGTTTCGTTGTAAAGGGAAACATTTCCACTGACAACTGGTATGCCAAATATTCTACAAGCTTCAGCAGCACCCTTTATCGCATTTTCAAGTTGATAATAAATTTCAGGGTTCTCTGGACTGCCAAAATTTAAACAATCAGTAATAGCCACTGGCTTCGCTCCTGAACAGGCAACATTACGGCATGCCTCCGCAACTGCAATAGCTCCACCAGCGTAAGGATCAAGATAGGTATATCGTCCATTGCCATCGGTTGCTATGGCTAGCCCTTTATCGCTATTTCGCAATCTCAAAACTGCGGCATCTGCAAGTCCTGGTTTAATTACTGTATTGGTTTGCACTTCATGGTCATATTGCCTATAAATTGAATGACGGCTAGCAATATTAGGAGAGCCAATCATTTTAAGAAGGAGCTGATTGGCTTGGGTTATATCTGGTTGTTCTGGTACTGCTTCTCTTTGAATCTGTTCTAGATAACTTGGCCTACTTGATGGAGGCCGATACCTTGGAGCTTCAGTGAGAGTTGAAACCGGCGCTGCTGCTACCTCCTCTTCTCCATCTAAGATTCGCGCAATACCGTCTATAGTCGATTCCCCAATAACACTAGATCCCAAATCCCATCTTGATAAAATTTCAGTAACCTGATTTAAATTTTCAGGCCTTATGACTAAAAGCATCCTTTCTTGCGATTCTGAAAGCATCACTTCATATGCATTCATTCCTTCTTCACGTCTAGGCACTCGTGATACATCAAGGTTGAACCCTGTTTTCCCACGTTCAGCAATCTCAACAACACTGCTAGTTAAGCCTGCAGCCCCTAAATCCTGCATACCTTCAAGCAAACCAGTACGTGCAACCTCTAAGCAAGCCTCAATCAAAACCTTCTCTAAAAATGGATCTCCAACTTGTACTGTAGGTCGCATTTCTCGGTCATCAGAAAAAGTTCTAGACGCAAGGCCTGAGGCTCCATGAATACCATCTCGACCTGTTGGTGCACCTACAAGCACAAATAGCGAGCCAGGTTCTCCCGTAGTAGCTCTAACAAGGTTACCTTTTTCTAAAAGACCGATACACATCGCATTAACTAAGGGATTCCCTGAATAGGATTCGTCGAAATTTACTTCGCCTCCAACATCCGGAATGCCAGTGCAATTACCGTATGCAGATATGCCTGATATGACTCGTTCATATAAAAATCTATTCCGAGGTTCGTTCAACGGGCCAAACCTCAAAGAATTTAGCAGCGCAATTGGCCTTGCACCCATAGCCAAAATGTCTCGAATAATTCCTCCAACTCCTGTTGCTGCACCTTGGAAAGGTTCAACAGCCGATGGGTGATTATGAGATTCCATCTTGAAGACAACACTCATATCGTCACCGATATCAATAACTCCAGCATTTTCAGAACCGGCACCTACCTGTACGTACTCACCCTTGGTGGGGAAAAGTTCAAGCAAAAGCTTCGAATGTTTATAACCACAATGCTCACTCCACAGTGCACCAAACATTCCGAGTTCGACTTTTGAAGGTTGTCTTTTAAGCTTAGAAACAATTAAGTCGTATTCATCACGCGTTAAAGCAATTTCTTGTAAAATTTCTTTTGAAATATTCATGAAGTTACTCCGATTATTCCTACCCCTAAAACAATTAAGAATGCCCCAAGAGTAGCACGTAAAGTTATAAACTCTTGGCCACGTAGTATCAATAAAATGAAGAAATACGTCGCTAAAGGCTCTGTTCCAGCTAGAGGTGCAACTATCGAAAGTGGGGCTAATTCTAAAGCAGTGTACAGTGAGGCAACTGCTATAGCAAAAACTACACCTGCCGGCAACATCCAATAAAAACCTCTCCGGCTTATATATTGTCTATCCCAAAATTTCACGATGATCAGGCAGACGAATACAATACCAAAAACACTCTCATAAAAAGCTACAACAGACCCAGGAGTAGAATCTCCCACAATCCCGCTGGCCAGATACCCGGCTATAGCTATTGAGATAGATGCAATTCCAGCTAAACCTATTCCAATCGTTACTCCTGAGAAGTTTACGTTCCTGAACGTAAGCAAGCCTCCCTTTTCTATTTTTTGAATCCTCTCTTTATCAGTTACTAAAATGACTACACCAAACACTATAACTAAAGCACCAGTAAGTGCTAATAGCTGAGGCTGTTCCCCTCTCAACGTCAGAGCCAAACCAATTGAAAAGATGGGGCTAGCTCCTAAAATAGGAGATGCAAATCCTGCTCCAGCTAACTTCATAGCTGTTAAGAAACTACCTGCAGCTGATGTCACCAACAATCCCAAAATGCAAGTTACAAAGTACACTGATTTAGGCTGGTCTAATATCTCTATGCCAAAAAATAAGATACAGAAAAAACCCAATACACTAATGCCAACCACCAAACTAATCAGTGTAGCTACAAATGGAGAAACCCACTCTAATGCTTTTCTAATTAATACAGTTCCAAGGCCAAAGCCTGCTGCGGCTAATAATGAAAGTGCAATCCCGCTATACAACCCTGTCACTAAAAGTTGTAGCTGTAATATTACTAATAATAGATTGGATCATTCTCAAGCCATCCACTCCTCCTAATTTCAATTCAACAACCCTTTCAGGGTGAGGCATGAGTCCAAAAACATTTCCATCTAAATTTGTAACACCTGCAATATTCGCGACAGATCCGTTGGGGTTTGATTTTTTTGTAATATCACCTTTATTATCACAGTATCTAAGTAAAATCTGATTTTTATCCTCCATCTGTTTCAATTCATTTTGTGAGACATAATAATTACCATCACCATGAGAGATAGGGATTGAAATTATTTCATTTTCAACAAAAGTTGAGGTGAATGGCGAAGAAGATTTTTCGACTTTCAAAAACTGCTCTTGGCATCTAAATTCCAAATGTTCATTACGCATTAGAGTCCCAGGTAGTAATCCTGCTTCACATAAAATCTGAAAACCATTGCATGAACCTATTACAATTCCTCCATTGGCGGCGTATTTTTTGACCGACTGCATTACTGGGGAGAAGTGAGCTATTGCCCCTGGCCTTAGGTAATCTCCGAAAGAAAAGCCACCCGGGATGACTATGCAATCATAATCTGAAAGATCAGTTTGTTTGTGAAAGACCGGGTTTGCCCTAGAACCAGCGATATCGACAATGGCGTATTCCCAATCACTATCGCTCCAAGTGCCTGGGAATACCAGAACTCCGAAATTAATCGACACTTCCAGGCCCTTTTTCTCCAATAGATTCTAAAATTTCGACTACTACGGAATTAACTAAAGAACCTTCAGCTTTTCCTTTAACACGTGGCATAAGAGCGCCCATGACCTTACCTCTGTCATTCATTCCTGAAGCACCCAAGTCCTCTGCGATACTTTTTGCGATTTCGAAGACTGTTTCTCTATCTAATTGTTCGGGAAGGTATCCCAAAATAATTTCAAGTTGGGCTTTTTCTTTTTCTACTAGGTCTTGCCTCCCAGCATTATCATAAGCCTCTATGCTTTCTTTATATTGTCTCGCCATCCTCGACAATACACCTATCACTACATCATCACTCGCTATTTCACCATTCGCTTTTTCCTCATATTGAACGG
Organism: Chloroflexota bacterium; assembly: GCA_002719775.1. Lineage (GTDB taxonomy): Bacteria > Chloroflexota > Dehalococcoidia > Lucifugimonadales > Australimonadaceae. The sequence continues at coordinate 40,654 of PBEP01000014.1, forward strand.
CAGAACGAATGAGCCTAACTGTATTTTTCATTACATCATTTTTGGATTTCATCGCTAAGCGCATATCATTTAATAGTTGATCCTGAATCGTCACTAACCACCCCTTAATCTATATCTATTTCTTGGAACAAAATTGCCATTTTTACAGCAGCTAAAGAAGCCTCAGCTCCTTTATTACCTTGAATCCCTCCAGAGCGATCCAGAGCCTGTTCGGTATTTTCAGTTGTTAAGATACCAAGGGAAATTGGTATTCCAGTTGACATGGCAGCTTCCGTAATCCCTCTACTTGATTCATGCGCTACGATTTCGTAATGGCTTGTTTCTCCTCGAATAACGCATCCTAGTGCAACCAAAGCGTCCCATGTACCAGTTTTGGCCATACGTAAAGCAGCCTGCGGAATTTCGTAGGCACCAGCAACTCTCTTTATGTCGATATTCTCGCTTCGGATACCAGCTTCCAAGAGAGCGTCCCTAGCTCCTTCTAAGAGCCTTGATGTAATTGTTTCATTAAACTCAGAAACAATAATACCGATTCTCATTTTGGAATGATCTTTTACAGATAATCTTTGAAATTCCATTACACCATTCTAACGATTCGGATTTGAGTAGCCAACGTGAATATAGGGTCTTAGCTATTCGTTTCTGAAGCTGCTGAATCCAAGGGTCCCAGCAAATGACCTAATTTGTCCCGCTTGGTTTCAAGGTAGCGTAAATTTTGCGCAACTGGTTCAGTAAGTATCGGAATTCTTTCTACAATCTCTAAACCGTAACTGTCCAAACCAACAACCTTCTTGGGATTATTAGTCATCAATTTCATTTTCGAAACGCCCAAATCTCTTAAAATCTGTGCCCCAATTCCATAGTGACGGAGATCAGGTGGAAACCCTAAGCTTTCATTGGCCTCGACGGTATCGGCTCCGTCATCTTGTAAAGCATAGGCTTTAATCTTATTGTGGATTCCTATGCCTCTACCCTCTTGTCGCATATAAAGAAAGACACCGTTGCCTTTGCTTCCAATCAAATCAAGCGCCTTGGTAAGCTGTGTACCGCAATCACATCTCAAGCTCCCGAATACGTCACCAGTTAGACATTCACTATGCACCCGGACAAGCGGGGGTTCCTTGCTAATTTCACCAAAAACTATAGCTACGTGTTCATCTTTATCAACAGCTGATCGATAAGTCATAACAACTGCATCACCATGTACTGTAGGTAACTTTGCCTCAGCAACACGTTCAACCATTTTCTCATTAGCCAACCTGTAAGCAATAATGTCAGCTACGCTGATAATTAGAAGGTCATTCTCCTTAGCGAAAACTTCCAGCTCTGGACGGCGCGCCATAGTTCCATCTTCGCTGAGGATCTCGCATAGTACAGCTGCGGGTTTAAATCCAGCCAAGCGAGCCAAATCTACTGAAGCCTCAGTCTGGCCTGCGCGTACTAATACACCTCCCTCTTGTGCTGCAAGTGGGAACATATGCCCAGGACGTGCAAGATCTTCTGGCACAGTTTGTTCATCAACCAGAGCACGCACTGTCTCATATCGATCAAAAGCAGAAATTCCAGTTGAGCCATTGTTGATATCCACAGAAACTGTAAAAGCTGTAGCATGTCGAGAAGTGTTGCGCGCTACCATCATTTCAAGTTCTAGTGAACGAAGCCTCTGTTCGGTTAGGGGAACACATATAAGACCACGACCGTATTTGGACATGAAATTGATTGCCTCAGGTGTGATCATTTCGGCAGCTATTACTAAGTCGCCCTCATTTTCCCTGTCTTCATCATCTACGATGATTACAAATTTTCCGTCTTTAATTTCCTTAACGCCCTGTTCAACGGAAGATAGTTGCACTATATGCCCCTCTTTTTATCTATTATTCGTTCAATATATTTGGCCATGATGTCTACTTCCAGATTAACATGATCACCCACTGTAATCGAACCAAGATTCGTGTTTTCAGCTGAGAATGGAATAAGTGTGAAACTAAAATCATCGCCATCAGCTGAAACAATGGTAAGGCTAACACCATTTACAGAAATAAAGCCTTTTCGAACAATATAAGGCAATAAATTTTCTGGGGCTTTTATACTAATTATTCTATCAACTGACTTTCCAGAAATTTTCATCACCTTACCAACATCATCCACATGGCCTTGAACGTAGTGTCCGCCTAGGCGGCTTACAGGTGTAAGTGCCCTTTCTAGGTTTACTCTGTCACCCTGAATCAATAAATCCAAATTGGTTTTTTTCAGAGTCTCATCAGCAAGGTCTACAGAGAAAGCACAGTCTGTTTTCTCAACAACAGTTAAACAAACGCCACTCACGTTAATGCTGTCACCTAACTTTACATCGGAGAAATTTTCTGAAGCCTGAATCACCATTGAATTCTTCAATTTGCTAAAAACAAAACCGACTTCTTCTACAATTCCTGTAAACATAGAGTTACTTTTTTATATATCCAGTGACTAGAAAATCGTTACCTATTGTCTCGTATTTAAGTTTTGTCATGGTAGTGGCCTCTGATAAATCCTTAGGCCCTAAACCACCTACAGGTGACTTTGCACCGCTACCTCCGATAACCAGAGGTGCTATAAAAGCATACACCTTGTCAACCATTTTACAGTTAAAAAGTGATCCGAGAAGGGAGGAACCTCCTTCTGCTAATACTGATGTAAAACCCTCTGCTGCAAGAAAATTTGCTACTGCATAGAGATCCACGCCCTCGTTTACCCGAGGAAATTCAAAAACATCTGCTCCTTGATTTTGTAAGGATCGCTTAGTAGAAGAATTAATTTCTGAGCTTGCTACAATCGTCCTACCTGCTTGTTTTAGCATCCTTGAATTAGTGGGGAGCCGGCCAAAAGTGTCCACGATTAAACGCAATGGTTGCTTTGAATCTAAGTTCTTACTAGTTCGTGCAGTAAGAAGTGGGTTGTCTGCTATAGCAGTACCTACGCCAATCATGATCACATCAGATTGTGAACGGATAACGTGACTCCTTTTCCTAGACTCTTCAGAAGTTATCCATTTGGAAGATCCTGTCCTGGTAGCAATTTTCCCATCTAAACTCATTGCAAACTTAGCTGAAAAAAAAGGTTGTTGGGTCATTGTGAACTTAGTAAAACTCTCAATTATCTCTTCAGCTTCTTCGGATCCGTCTCCTATTTTTACATCAATTCCTTCAGATTTTAGAAATTCTATCCCTTTACCATTTGTCCTTGGGTCTGGGTCAATCGTAGCAACAAATGCCGAATGAATTCCTGCAGCAATCAAAGCTTCCATACAAGGAGGAGTTTTCCCATAATGTGCACATGGTTCGAGAGAAACATAAAGCGTAGCCCCAGCCGCTAAATCCCCAGCAGAATTAATTGCCATTACTTCTGCGTGAGGCCCTCCAGGAGGTTGCGTGACTCCTTCTCCGACGATTCGACCATCCTTAACTAAAACTGCCCCTACGGAAGGATTAGGGCTCACTTTGCCCAAACTTGATCGAGCTAATTCCAGCGCCCTTGTCATAAAAATAGAATTGCCGATAACTTTATCCATTATTTAAGTATGACGCTATCTTGGGTTTACTGCCAGTTTTAGGTGAATCTAGATAATGCTTAAAGAAGCTTCTCCAACCAGATCTAACAAAGGTTGCGGCAGAATCCCTAAAATTAAGGTTGCACCTGCAGTTATTACTAGCACCAATGATGAACTCAGAGCTATTCTCCAATTACCTCCGCTAATTGATGGCGATCTTAGATACATGATCTTAATTATGTTGAGATAGTAATATGCTGAAATAGCGCTATTTATAACTCCAATAATTGCCAACCAGGATAAATTTGCGTTTACAGCCGCATTGAATATAAAAAACTTGCCCATAAACCCCACGGTTGGAGGGACTCCAACAAGCGCTAAAAGCGATACGCTTAATACTCCTGCTAAAAGGGGAGAGGATGCTCCTAAACCTTCTAAACTTTTGATTTCAGAAGTCTGGTTCCTGTATACGGTTAGAATTACTACAGAAAAAGCAGCAACGTTCATAGCAGCATAGCCAGTCAAATAAAATAGAACGCTCTCGGGACCCAGTTCGTAGCTGATTTGCTTTCCTCCAAAATCAGCAAACGACGCAACTCCTACTAAAACGTAACCAGCTTGGGCTATAGCACTATATGCTAGTAATCTTTTCAGATCTTTTTGGACGATCGCTACTAAATTACCTATGGACATCGTAATTGCTGCGAGTATAGCTAGCAATAAAGACCAGTCATCGGAAATCATTTCATGGTTTAAAACCGTATATAGCACCCTTAGTAATAAAGCAAACCCGGCAGCCTTACTGGCGACTGATAGCATTGCTCCAACTGTCGTAGGAGCACCTTCATATACGTCTGGTGTCCACATTTGAAAAGGAACAATTGATAATTTAAATCCTAGTCCAGAGACCGATAAAATTGTTGCTATCAATATTGGGATACTCCCGAAAGGAATATCATTATCTAGAGAAACTAACATTTCAGAAATTGTTGGATTTGAACTATCCAAAGATAGAACTTGTAAAGTGCCAGAAGCTCCATAGAAAAAAGCAAATCCATATAGAAGTAAAGCTGAAGAAATAGCAGACAAGACCAAGAATTTAAGGCCAGACTCACCAGATTTTCCTTCATGCGTTGAAAACGCCGCCAATACAACTATAGGAAGAGAAGCAAGCTCAATCGCAACAAAAATTGTTATTAAATCAGCAGCTGATGGGAGGAGCATCAAGCCAACTGAAGAAAGCATCGCTAAGCCTACAAATTCAGCCCTCTGATTAAATTCAGTGAATGAACTCTTAGAAACTAAAATGATTAATGCTATTGCAGTTAGGATTAAACATTTGAAAAAGATCGCGTAATGGTCCGCAATTAATGAGTCATTCATGAACATTTCTGGGCCATTAGATTCAACACGAAGCCACAAAAATACCGACAAACAAATAGATACCGCCGTTGCTAATAAGAACGTATAGACAGAAATGGAAGAGTTAGGCCATTTCAATCCAGAGAAAATTACCACCAACGCAAAGACGACCATTGCTATTTCTGGGGAAAGTAACGCTATATCTAAACCGCTTAATCCCATGCTATGCCAACCCCCCAACAATTCTAAGTAAGGAGTTTTCTAAAACGTCTAGAAGTATTCTGGGATATATCCCAATAACCATAACCGGAATCAAAAGCAAGGCAATTGCCCATTTACCTGATGATGAAGCATCATTGAGATCAGCCCAACGCTTTAGCGATGGGCCAAAAAGTGTTCTTTGAATAGCCCAAAGCACGTAACCCGCAGCCAAAACTACACCAAATGCACATAAAGCTGTAGCTAAAGGGTAAGTATTGTAGGCACCTAAGAAAATTAGGATTTCAGCTACAAAACCGCTAGTTGATGGAAGCCCAAGTGAAGCCAAACCTGCAACTATAAAGCCGATGCCAATCAGTGGCATTCTCGCGATCAATCCTCCCATATCAGGGATATATCGTGTGTGAGTTCGTTCGTAAATTAAACCAGCACATACAAATAGCAAAGCTGTGATAATACCATGGGAAAACAACTGCAAGGCTGCGCCATTAATTGCTGTAGTGCTAATAACCGACCCACCAAAAGATGAAAGTCCCAGTACAACAAAGCCCATATGGCTGACTGAACTGTAAGCAATTAACCTCTTTATGTCGGTTTGGCGTACTACAATAAAAGCTCCATAAAGCACATTGATAACCGCAGCTATGGCCAAAAGCGGTGCTAAGTCACTAAGTTGCTCAGGGAATAAACCTGCATTAATTCTAATTAGCCCGTATCCTCCCATCTTAAGTAAAACACCAGCCAACATCACACTTATCGCAGTTGGTGCATCAGTATGAGCATCAGGAAGCCATGTATGGAATGGGAAAATAGGCAATTTAACAGCAAACGCAACCAAAAACCCTATAGAAATCAAACCTGCGTAAGGTATCAGGCCGGATATATCTCTCTCAGCAAGAATCATCATATCGAAGGTGCGATCTGCGACTGGTTGTGAAAGGTACAAAGCAATGATTGAAATAAACATGAATGCTGATCCAATCAACGTGAAAAGTAACACCTTCATAGCAGAATATTCTTTCCTACCAGAACCCCACTTTGCTATAAGGAAGTACATAGGAATAAGTTCAAGCTCCCAAAACACAAAAAACAGGAACATATCCATAGAAATAAAGACGCCCATAACTGCCGTCTGAAGCAACAGTAAGAGGGCAAAATATTCACGTACCTTTTCTGTAATTGTCCAGGAAATAAGGACTGCAACAACGCCCAAAATAGCATTTAAGAAAACTAGTGATACGCTCAACCCGTCGACAGCTAACAAATATTGAATATTGAACAACGGGACCCAATTTGCACGTTCTATAAATGAATAACCAGTGGTAGATCTATCGAAAGTAACGAACAAAATCAGGACTAAAATCAGTTCTAGAATAACGAAGAATAAAGCAACGAGGCGTGAAATTCTAGGATTTTTGCCTACCAGCAACAATAATAAAGATCCGACACTGGGGATGAAAATAACACTTGTTAGCATTCTTCATTCACCTGCTAGCCATATAAGCAAGCACAATTGTTGCTGCGCCCAATGAAATACCAATACCGTAAACCTGTAATTGTCCAGTCTGGAGCTGGGCAAACGCTCTACCTGTATTCCTCCCAAACCAACTAATTAAATCCGCAAACCCGTCGATAATGTGTCTATCCACCCAATCGGAAGTAGCAAAAATCCCCTTATATCCAATCGTCTTCACAATAAAACCTTCATAAAAATGATCGAAGTAGTATCGCTGAATCAAAATTTTCCTGACCGGTTCAAATGAATCCCCAAAAGCCCAGTTTTTGGTCAATTTCAATTGGTATATAACGGTTGCCAGGAAAATACCAAAGAAAGATGCAAAAGTGGATGCTAGTGCTACTCCAAAATGGAAATGCCCGTCTTGATCTGTAAATAAATGCATAAACATATGAGCGGGTAAATATAATATTTGAACTGGAGATGCCAATACAAACCCTGCGAATATAGCTAGAACGGCTAGTAAAAACATGGGGACTAACATCTGCCAAGGCGATTCAGAAAGATGAACTTTCTCATCAACCTCATAAGGTTGTCTTAAATCTTTCGGAATCGCATCAATACCTCCTCTGAACTCCCCATGAAAAGTCATATGTAGCATCCGAAATGCATAGAAAGAAGTTAGGCAAGACACAATTAACCCTATCCAAAAAGCCAATTGCGAGACCCCAAAGCTATATGCATGGCTGCCTTCCCATGCACTCAGCAAAATCTCATCTTTGGACCAAAAACCCGCAAATGGGAAAATTCCAGAAAGGGCCAAAACACCAACGAATGCCAAGCAATACGTATAAGGCAACTGTTTTCTGAGCCCTCCCATATATCGCATGTCGAATGTTTTAACACTGTGGTGGACGCTACCAGAAGCTAAAAACAACAAACATTTAAAGAAGGCATGGGTGGTCAAATGAAACATCGCCACCACCGGCATTCCTACACCAAGAGCAATAAACATAAATCCTAATTGACTCACTGTAGAAAAAGCCAAAACGCGCTTTATATCATTTGCTACTAAACCCATGGTAGCAGCGAACAATGCGGTTGAACTACCAATAAGAGCCACCCAAATCAACGCTATCCCACTTGCTTCAAAAAGTGGGAAGAAACGCGTTACGAGAAAAACCCCAGCAGCGACCATAGTCGCAGCATGGATCAGAGATGAAACCGGTGTAGGGCCTTCCATGGCATCCGGCAACCATGTATGCAAAGGAAATTGAGCGCTTTTCCCTACAGCACCCGCAAATAAGCCCAAGGCAATCCAAGTGGCTGTAGTAGAACCAAGCAGAGGGGCGACAGAAATGATATCTGGTATTTCAAATGGGTTGAGCCCCAATTCGTAAAAAAACTGTCTTTTTGAGAACAAATACAACAAAGCTAATATAAACCCGAAGTCACCTATCCTGGTGACCAAAAAAGCTTTTTTGGCAGCAGCAGCAGCAGCAGGGCGTTGATGCCAAAATCCAATCAGTAAATATGATGAAAGTCCTACAAGTTCCCAAAACACGAATAGTTGAATCAAGTTTAAGGAGGTAACCAATCCCAACATAGAAAAAGTGAATAGGCCCATATAGGCAAAGTATCTCGAGTACGAGGAATCTAATTTTTGTTCATGGTCTTGTAAATAACCTTGAGAATACACTTGAACTAAAAGGCTAACCCCTGTCACAACTACCAGCATGGTTGCAGTCAGAGGATCAAGAATGATGCCAACTGTCATAACAAATTGTTGAATGCTATTGGCCTCATCCACTATAAACCAAATATGAGAGGGGAATTCGAAGCTTTGGCCCCACACTGAAAGGAGTGCCCAAAAACTAAGAATAAAGGCTAAGCCTATGGATCCCGAAGTTAATAAGCTCGACCAGCGTGACCTTGGACCTAGTACGGGCCGTATAAAAAGGCTAATGAAGATAAAAGACATCAATGGCAAAAATATAATTGCCCAAACTAACGCTTCATTCATATTAGAGCTTCCTCAGGATTTCGTCCGCCACGTGCTCTCTTCCTCGAGGAACCATCACACGAAAGGCAGTATTTTCACTGGCATATAAAATGCCATTGACTGGTAGAAGCCTAACGGGAAGTCCTTCACCTTCGAGAATTTCCATCCACATTTGAGCAGCAATCAATGTATTTACAGTTTTATAGCCCACCCACATTAAATAATTAATTCCCCATCAAGTTTATTTCTGTTACGTCTGTGGTGTTTCGAGATCTTATTAAAGCAATAACCAATGCAAGCCCCAGCGCTACTTCTGCAGCAGCTACAACTACAACAAATATAGCGAATGCTTGGCCATCTAAAACTTTAACTGAATCAGATGCATCTACAGAAGTGAGTCGCATAAATGCTGGGGTAGAGTATCTAGAAAATGCTACTAAAGCCACATTAACGCCATTCAGCATCAATTCTGTACAAATCAAAACGGCAATTATATTTCGGCGAGAAAGCGCACCATAAAGTCCTATGCAGAACAAAATAACTGATAGCAATAAGTATCGTTCAAGCATTATAGAATCAGCCTGAAAATTGATTTACAACTAACAATAGGAGTATAAGCAATCATCATTTATCTCTCACTAGTGCTAAAGCACCAACTACAGCTGCAAGCAGCAAAACACCCACCGTTTCAAAAGCCATCACATAGTCTCGAATAATTGCAGTTCCTAATTGTGAAGAGCTATCTACCAACGTTGATTCAACAAATACGGGTAACTCGGCGGGCATCTCGTTCCATTGTGATTGAAAAATTGCCCAGGATAAAGCAATAAAAAGTAGGCCTACAACCACAATAGACACTGGTTGCAAATTGGTTGATCGAGTTGAGTGTGGCATGTCTTTAGTAAACATAACCGCAAATATGACTAAAACAGACACAGCACCTACATAAATCAAAACCTGAGCAACAGCCAAGAATTCAGCGTTCATTTGCGCAAATATCCCTGCTATAGCTAAAAATGTGACAATCAATGCCAAAGCAGATCTGAACATATCGCGTTGCCCCACAACTAGCAGTGCACTAAACACTGTTATTGCGAACAATGCCCAAAAGATTACTTCTTGGTATAAATTAGGCATATATACGAGCTAAGGCTCTAGTTTCTCCTTAATCATTGTCTTGGCTTTTATCATAGTCGCCATCGGAAGAAGCTTTTTGAGCTAAATCTTCAGGAACCATTTCTGGCCGTTTAGGGTGCCAGAAGTATGTTTCCCTGCCGACCTCTCTCCAATCAGCAATTTCTGTGAAAGGATCAAAGCCTTCTTTCGCAAGCTGTGGCCTGAACCAAGCACTTGGATGTTTTGGACGTGCTCGCAAGTCATCTATAGTTATGACTAAATCTTCCCGACTATAAGTTGCTGCTTCAAATCGAGTACCCATATGTAAAGCATCATATGGACACGCTTCCACACAAATTCCGCAGTACATGCAACGAGCTTGGTCTATATCAAACTGGTCTATCCGGTAGGAACCTCCATCTTGATAGTCCCCGCCAGAAGGATCGGTAACTATTTTAATAATACCTAGGGGACAGTACTTTGCACATGAAGCACAACCAGTGCAACGCTCTTCATACCAAGTGAATTCTTGCCCTCTAAATCTAGGATGTTGCTGCAACCTTTCTTCAGGGTATTGCACTGTAGAAGGCTTACGCAAAAAATTTTGTAAAGTAACTCCAAAAGCTTTTAGCATCCCACTTCCGTACATCGCTAAACCCCTTTACCAACATGAAACTTGGCACTCTCACCAAAGGGTATTCCAGATTTCCTGTTGGTGATTTTTATTAGAACGGGAACAGCAACCACCATCAAGATCCAGTTGCTCACAACCATCAACCACATATCTTGTTGTTGCAGGTTACCGAATTCATCAGCAAGCAATAATCTTTGTACACTTAGTGCTATCACATTTATTAGGCTTAAAGGGAACAGGAATTTCCAAGCAAATGTCAAAATTTGATCAGGCCTTAACCTCGGTAGAGTCGAACGAACCCAAGTTGCTAAAAGTGCAAAAAGTCCCACTTTTAGCAACATCCAAATGTGAGAAGGCAGAATTGCCCACTTCCAGCCTTGCAAGAACAAAACTGCAAATACGGCACCTGCAACCATTAATGCAGCAAATTCTGCAAGCATAAACGTGCCAAATTTCATACCGCTATATTCAGTCAGATAACCTGCAACAATCTCAGATTCACCCTCTGTAATATCAAAGGGAGATCGGTTCAATTCAGCCGACATAGCAGTCAAGAAAATGAATGCGGCCAAAGGAGTGACAAGGAGAAAAGGAATAGTTTGAGAATTAACAACTTCTATCAATGACATCGAGCCCGCCAAAATCGTGATCGATAATAAAGACATGACTAAAGGAATTTCGTAACTAATAAGTACTGCAGCAGCCCTCATGGCACCAAAAGTTGAAAATTTGTTGGCAGATGCATAACCAGCCATTAGAACTGCAATGGAACCTAACCCTGATACCGCTACTAAATAAAGTAATCCAATGTTCAAATCCGCTAAAAAGGTTTTTTCTCCCAAAGGGATTACGCCCATAGCCATCAACACGGAACCTAGCATCACTATTGGTGCAATGTTGAAGACCCATCTGTCAGCGCTTCGTGGGACAATATCTTCTTTAGTCAGAAGTTTGACAGCATCTGCCAGTGCTTGAAGTAAACCAAAAGGTCCTGCTCGATTTGGGCCTAAGCGATTCGTAAATCTACCCAACAGTCTTCGTTCAGCCCATGTGTAAAAAGTTGCAAGGAGCATTAGTACATTTACTACTAAAAGCACTACTGAAAAAGTGGCAATCGCATAGGCAAGCCATGCTAACTCACTGCCGAAGACACTAAGAATAAATTCGTAAACATGCCGATAAACGATGTTTTCTGCTAACGCTTCCCCCACTATCGGTCTACCTCTCCCATATTGAAATCTAAACTGCCCAGACTCACGATGATATCTGCTAATTTCCAGCCAACTAACATCTCTTTGAACAACGTCAAGCTGATAAAAGAAGGGGAGCGAATTTTGCAACGATAGGGGGCAATCGATCCATCACTAACCAAGTAAAACCCCAATTCTCCCTTAGGAGCTTCGATAGGAACGTAAGCCTCACCCGGTGACGGCCTGAATAACAAAGAAGTGGTGCTTCTAACGGGACCTGATCTAATATCTCGATAGCACTGCTCAATTATCTTGAGTGATTGTTCTACTTCTAACATCCTTACCCAGAATCTATCGAAATTATCACCACCTTGGGCTGTAATTACATCAAACTTAACCTGATCGTAGGCATCATAGGGTTGAGCTGCGCGAATATCCCAGGGCACGCCAGAGGCACGTAAAATTGGCCCAGTCAAAGACGCGTCAATCGCTTGATCTGCCGAAATAACACTCACATTTTTAGTTCTTGCCTGAACAATTTCACTTTCAAAGATAAGTTTGTTCAACTCATCGGCATAACCAGGCATTTCGTCCAAAAACTTTCTAAGTGCAGGCCAAAATTCTTCAGGAGCATCTTGGAAAACTCCCCCAATTCGCATGAATGAGACTGTGATCCTCGCACCACATAACATTTCAAACATATCCAGTATTCGTTCTCGCTCCCTGAAACAGTACATCAATGCAGTACCACCAAAACCACCAAGCTCAGCAAGAAAAAAGCCCACACCTACAAGGTGACTTGCTACGCGTTGCAATTCAGCAGCAATAGTCCTCAAGTACTTGCCACGATCAGGAACTTCAATATCTATTAATTTTTCACATGAAAGAACATATGCTTGGTTGTTAGTCATAGAAGCCACATAGTCCAATCTGTCTGTCAGCGTTATTACTTGCGAGTATTGACGTTCCTCTGCAAGTTTTTCAGTTCCGCGATGCAGATATCCTATGACTGGCTCAACGTCCTGAACATTTTCACCATCAAAGGTTACGCGCATACGAAAAACACCATGCGTACTTGGGTGGTGCGGTCCAATATTTACTACAACGGGCTCAGTGTGTAATGACATATATTAAATCTCAGTGCTTAGCTCCTAAAATATAAAAAACCTAAAATCTATCCACCGTGCGGCCAACTATATGGAAGAGGAGGCTCTAAATAATCTCTTCTTAACGGATAACCTTGGAACCCTTCCCAAAGTAAAATCCTACGCAGGTCGGGGTGCCCAATAAAACTAATACCCATTAAATCAAAAACTTCCCTCTCCTGCAGATCAGCACCTTTCCAAACTGATACAACACTCGGAACTGAAGGCTCTTCACGGCCAAAAACTCGTGTTTTTATGACACAGGTTTTATTATCAACTATAGAAGTCATTTGGTAGATTAATTCAAAAAATTCAACATAATCAACGGCAGTTATAGCATTTAGGAGAACGCAGTTAAATTTGGGTGATTTTTTCAAATGCGAACATATTTCTTGTATCTTTTGTGACTCAACCAGTATGAAATTATCGTGAGTGTTTAAAATTGAACCTTCAAATTGTTTACCAAGACCAACTGCTATCTCACTGCCGCTTATTACAGTAGACATCTAGCCTCCCGCTGGTTGGTTTCCCAACTTGTACAGGTTAATCTTTTCATGCAATTGCATAATGCCATATAGCAAAGCATCCGGTCGTGGAGGACAACCAGGTACATATACATCGACAGGCACTATATGATTCACACCTGGTACTACACTGTAGCCTTGGTAGTAAGGACCTCCTGAAGTAGCACAAACACCCATAGCTATTACCCATTTGGGTTCGGCCATTTGGTCGTAGATTCTACGAACTGCTGGGGCCATTTTCCAAGTTAAAGTTCCCGATACGATTAGTAGGTCTGCCTGACGTGGTGAAGCCCGCATAGTTTCCATTCCAAAGCGAGCCAAGTCGAATCGACCCATAGCAGATGCAAGCATTTCAAAGACACAACACGCCAAACCAAAAGCAACTGGCCAAGTGGCAGAGCGCCTACTCCAATTTATTAATGCGTCCAATGAAGTTACAGCGATATTGCCCTTATACTCTGCGGGCACTTTGATCAGAGGATCCGGGAAAGCTTCCTGAGCAGACCACTTTAATTCCTCAATGGTTTGACCTTCAATGCGATCAAAACTCCAATAATCTTCTGGCAATCGACTCTGCCCATAAACAGAATCTGGACTTACATTGCCTGAGGTCGATTGCATGCATGCCTCCTACTGCAAGAGTAGATCTCTGCAGCTTGCTAAATAGGCTTAACAAGCACCTTGAGGATAGCACAGCACTAAGAATGTGAAAAGTCGCACAACCTCTGTAAATAGGCCTATTTAAATCCAATAATGTACATATGGTGTAACCTATTTCATCATGGATTACATAAAACAACTTACGCGCATCAGCTCAGAAATTATTGCCAACCTAAATCAAAAACATGCTGCCAGAGAAATTTCGATCCAAGCTTCTCGAGAAATCATTCGTCTATCTGCTAACTCGATCCGCTGCATACATCGGCTTGAAATGGAAGAAGCGCAGAGACTTGCTTCGCTAGCAGGGGAGAAAGTTATTGAAATTAGAGATCTGATATATACCAAGCACCCAGATTTATATTTCTCTGGTTACACACAAGATGCCCAGAAAGAATACACAGAAGCACGAATTTGCTATGCACTGATTTCTGATATTGACATACCTTCTCATGAAGTTCTCGGAGTTGAGATTGCCCCCTATATTAATGGAATAGCAGAGGCAGCAAGTGAATTAAGACGCTTTATCCTAGATTCCTTAAGAAAAGATGATTCTAGTAGGTCAGAGGAATTAATGGGCAAGATGGATGAAGTCTACAACATGATGACAATCATTGATTTTCCTGATGCTTTGACCGGAGGCATACGTCGCACTACTGACCAACTTAGAGCAGTCTTAGAAAGGACTCGTGGCGATTTAACCATGGCGCTAAGGCAAAGAAAACTAGAAGACTTGCTATCCAAACATGAGCTTTGATTACTATATTGTTATTTAATTTCCTTGCGAAATCCGTAATGAATATGTAAATTCAAACAGTGATGACTTAGTCGTCACTGTCCCAAATGTTTTTATATTGGAGGAAGATCCATGACTGGCCTCTATTTGGTCATCGGTGCTGGGATTCTCGCTTTGGTTTTCGCCGTAATTTTGGCACGCCAAGTTCTAGGAGCCGATAAAGGTAATGATCGAATGCGAGAAATTGGTGATGCTATACAAGAAGGAGCAAACGCTTTTCTGAGGCGTGAGTATTCTGTTTTGTTGGTTTTTGTAATTGTAGTATTTGGAATTCTATTAGCTCTTGGTCTAGCTACTGATGATCAGAAGCCTGAAACCTCAATAGCATATTTGGTTGGAGCGTTTTCCTCTGGCCTCACCGGTATTATAGGTATGCGTATAGCAGTTCAGGCCAACATGAGAACGGCTGCAGCGGCTATCAAGGGGTTAAATCCTGCGCTTCGAGTTGCCTTTTCTTCAGGTGGGGTAATGGGCATCAGTGTTGTCGGAACTGGCATACTTGGTGCTTTAATTATGTGGATGATCTTTCAGGATCCCCAAATAGTAGCGGGGTTTAGCTTTGGAGCTTCTTCAATTGCACTATTTGCACGTGTTGGAGGCGGCATTTACACCAAAGCTGCTGATGTAGGTGGCGATCTTGCTGGAAAAGTTGAAGCAGGAATACCTGAAGATGATCCTCGCAATGCTGCAGTGATAGCTGACAATGTAGGAGACAATGTTGGTGATGTAGCAGGGATGGGTGCAGATTTATTTGAATCTTATGTGGGTTCGATTATAGCTAGCCTAGCATTAGCTATGACCGGAACGGCCTTTCTCTTCCCAGATGCTTCAATCAGTGAGCTAAAAGTCGACTCTGGTTTAGCTGTACTCCCTTTCTTAATCGCTGGTGTTGGTATTATTTCTTCGATCTTTGGCACATTCCTGGTCAGAACAGGAGAGAAGGCCTCTATGGGTACGTTGCTTTGGGCTTTGCGGCGAGGCATTTTTTCTGCTGGAATTTTAGCGCTTTTGGGATCATTTGGTGCTATTTATTACTTATTTCAAATTGAATCTTCGGTACCTTTGGGGATGTCCAAAGTCTGGCAAGTTTGGGGCGCTGTGGCTATTGGTTTAGGTGCAGGTGTAATAATAGGTATCAGTACCGAGTACTATACTTCATATGAGTATAAGCCTACTAAAGGGCTAGCCAGTAGAACTACAACAGGTCCCGCAACAGTCATAATTTCTGGTTTCGCCACTGGAATGCTAAGTACGGTTGTACCGCTCATTATCATCGCTGCGGCAGTCTTGGGCGCTAATCACCTAGCCGGGTTGTACGGAATAGCTATTGCGGCGGTTGGCATGCTTTCCACTCTTGGAATCACACTAGCTACTGACGCCTACGGCCCTGTTGCCGATAATGCTGGAGCTATTGCTGAGCAGACAGGGCTGGATCCAGAAGTAAGGGAACGCACAGACGCTCTTGATTCCTTGGGCAATACAACAGCAGCAACAGGAAAAGGTTTTGCAATTGGATCTGCAGTTTTGACTGCTCTTGCACTGATGGCTGCTTATGCAAAAGTTGTGGATTTACAGGTAATAGATCTACTAAAGACTTCTACTCTGGTAGGTTTGCTACTCGGTGCGTTAATGCCATTTGTTTTCAGCGCGCTAACGATGGAAGCAGTTGGAAGAGCGGCACAAGATATGGTCGAAGAAGTTCGCCGGCAATTCCGTGAAATTCCTGGCCTAAAGGAAGGTAAAGAAGGAGTGCGAGCTGAGTATGCGCGCTGTGTCGCAATCAGCACAAATGGTGCATTAAGAGAAATGATTCTTCCAGGTTTGCTAGCTGTAATTGTACCTATCGTAGTTGGCTTAATTCCCTTTTTGGGTGCTGAAGCAGTGGGCGGACTTCTGATCGGATCTATCAGCGCAGGATCACTGATGGCCATAACTATGGCTAATGCAGGAGGAGCCTGGGATAACGCCAAGAAGTATGTTGAAGCAGGCGCTCACGGTGGCAAGGGTACTAGCAACCATGAGGCAGCTGTAGTTGGAGATACAGTGGGTGATCCATTCAAGGATACCTCTGGCCCAGCTTTGAATATTTTAATTAAGCTCATGGCGATTGTAGCTGTGGTATTTGGTAGCGTTTTTGTAGCTTAATTAACAATTAAACTTAACATTACGTAGAGGTGCTTAGGAAAGCACCTCTACGTAATTACTACCTGGAGCATTAGTTGAATCTGCAATTGAACGGCAAGCGTGCACTAATAACAGGTGGAAGTCGAGGCATTGGAAAAGCAATAGCTTATTCACTTGCGAGCGAAGGTGCCAAAGTTGCTATTTGCTCTAGAAATGAAAAGGACATAGCTACTGTGGCTAATACTTTGAGCAAAGCAACTTCTTCCACTGTATACGGGGTTAAAGCCGATATGGGCGATCTTAATTCTATAGAAGAATTATTTTCCAAAACGAGAACCAACCTTGGAGGCATCGATATATTAGTCAATAATGCAGCTAGAGTCTCCGTAGGAACAACCCCTGATAGTTTGCTGGAAGTTACTGACGAGCTACTCCGATACGACTTTGAAACCAAAATGCTTGGCTATGTAAGGGCAGCTCGTGAAGCTGCGCATGAAATGATTCAAAATCGTTGGGGCAGAATTATTAACATTAGTGGAATGGCAGGTTCGGCAATAAGTGCAGGTATGCGTAACATCGCACTGGTAAGCCTTACTAAAAGTTTATCAGAAGAACTTGGCCCATACGGAATCACAACTAATGCTATTCTCCCAGGATTCGTAGCTACAGAAGATAGAAAGGTGAGGCTTGAATTCCTATCAGCAAAAACTGGAATCGCCCCAGAAATACTCGAGTCGGAAACTGCAAACTCCACTTCCCTCAAAAGAATAGTCACCTCCAAAGAGATTGCTAGTGTAGTAGCGTATCTATGCTCACCTCTTGCACAATCCATAACTGGTGAAGCTCTTTCAGTTGGTGGTGGTGGTAATAGAACCATCCCCTATTAATTTCACCCAATAAAAGATTAGAATCACCATGATGTAATTAGCTAGGAGGATCAAATGGTCCTAAGTGACCGAACAATTAGAGAACAGATAACGGAAGGCAGAATTGTCATCGATCCATTATCAGAAGACTCAATCCAACCCGCGAGCGTAGATCTTCATTTAGATCGTCATATTCTGGTTTTTAGGAATAACAGAGTTCCTTATATAGACATAAGGTCTAACTCAGAGAAACTCACAGAACTTGTAACGATCGGTGATGACGACCCCTTCATGCTTCATCCAGGGGAATTTGTACTAGGAAGCACTTTGGAGCATGTGGAGGTTCCTGACGATTTGGTTGCACGTCTGGAGGGAAAAAGTTCTTTAGGAAGAATAGGTTTGTTAATACATTCAACAGCGGGATACGTAGACCCCGGATGGCAAGGGAACCTTACTTTAGAATTATCTAATGTTTCGAATTTGCCAATTACCCTTTACCACAGAATGAAAATCGGCCAAATTAGCTTTCTTAGACTCACTACTCCNGCAGANAATCTCTATGGTTCAAGAGCNCTTGGCTCTAAATACCAAGGTCAAACTATGCCNACNGCGTCNCGNATATCAAAAGAATATGACCAGAAGTGAAAACCTATAGTTTTAAGANCTTATTTTTCTGCTTTCATTGGGGCAAAGCTCAACCGATGAATTGGNCANGCGCCTNATTTTTTAATCGCTTCTATGTGTTCNGCCGCCCCNTAGCCTTTATTTCTATCAAAATTATAGGCAGGGTATAAAAAAGACATTTCTNGCATTAAAGCATCTCNATGTACTTTTGCTATCAAAGAAGCAGCTGAGATTGCGCTACAGTATTTATCTCCTCTTACTANTGCGGTACAAGGNACNGATTCCCACTCCAAACTAATATTACCGTCTACCAACAGGTAGTCTGGCTTAGCNGAAGCTGCATCCAAAGCCAANTGCATTGCTCTTTTGGTAGCAGGTCCAATCCCGATAGTATCAATCGTACTAGAAGGTACTTCTCCTATTCCAATAGTTATAGCCACTGCGCGTATAATTTCAGCCGCTGTANCCCGACGTTTCTCAGAAAGGGTTTTACTATCNCTAATNAGCTCTAAGTGTTTCAGTTTGAGTTTTGAAAGATCAGGCAATACAACAGAAGCTGCAACAACAGGCCCAGCAAGTGCACCTCTACCTACCTCATCGATACCTGCAATAAATGTATATCCCTTGTCCCATAATTGCATTTCCTCTTGCTGCGTTGGAAGTGCGGATTGAGGCATCTAATTTTCTCCAGGAATAGGGTTCCTGATATACCCTCCCCCTATAACTTGTTCATCTACATAAAATACTGCAGCTTGGCCNGGGGTAATTGCCTTTTGTGGCTCCTCAAACCAAAGCTCTGCNCCATTTNCTGAAGGCATCAGTAAAGCTGGTTTAGCTTTAGAATTATACCTAATCTGTGCTTGAATTTTTATGGGACTATGCGGAATCTCGTCGGTAATATAGTTAACAGACTCTACCAATATGCCTGTTTGGAAGAGTTCGTGCTCAGGACCTACTACTACCTCCCTTGATTCAGCGCTAATCTTCGTGACAAAAAGAGGCTCAGCAGAAGCTAATCCTATCCCACGACGTTGCCCAATAGTAAAATGTCCAACACCTGGATGCTGCCCTAAGACTTTTCCATTCTTATCAACTAAATCACCTGGAATTGATTCTGAGTGTTTATTCAAAAACTCATGGTATGTCCCTTGAGGNATGAAGCAAATCTCTTGACTGTCNGCTTTATTAGCAAGGTGCAATCCNGCTTGGATTGCAAAATCCCTNATGGAATTTTTATCAAAACTCCCTACAGGCAACAGNATGCGAGATAATTGTGTTTGGCCTAAGCCAAACAACACATATGACTGATCTTTTTGTGAATCAATTCCTCTTANTAGTNGATACTGGCCTTGTTCAAATTGTATACGTGCGTAATGCCCAGTCGCGATGAAATCAGCGTCCCAAGCTAATGACCTGCGCAAGAGAAAATCAAATTTGATTTTATCATTACATGCTATGCAGGGATGTGGCGTTCTTCCGCTTTCGTATTGTTTTAGAAAATATTCTATAACGTGCGACTTAAATTCCTGTTCCACATTAAGCACGTAATGCGGAATGGTTAATTGCTGGCAAACCCTTCTGGCGTCTTCTATATCTTCAATAGAGCAGCATCCTTGATGATCAGAGGAAACCACCCCATCTTCAGCTGCCCAGAGCCTCATCGTAACACCGAGTACGTCGTATCCTTGCTGGGTAAGTAAGTAGGCTGCGACTGATGAATCTACACCACCNGACATAGCAACAACTACTCTTTGTTTNGTTTTATATTCTTTTTCTTTATCCATTGCTGATCATACGCTGAGTTTCTANTANTNCTAATGATATATTAAAANCCACNACGTCATATAATGTGNTCGGNCATATTAATTTTAAAGGTTCTATCATTTCAATTGAAACAGCACGTTCGGTAATAGATGTAGCATCAGAAGGGCAAGCATCTGACATAGTCTTGATAGACGTTTCAAATGTATCGGATTATTGCGATCACCTAATAATCATGACAGCCGATAACAACCGCCAAATCGATAATTTAGCTAAAAAAATAAAGGAAATGATGTGGGTTANNGGTGNACCCATTCGNCACATCGAAGGCGAACCAGAATCAGGGTGGGTCTTGCTCGATCAAGGAAACTTGGTTACGCACATCTTTAGTGAGGAAAAGCGCTCTATGTACGACTTGGATGAATTATGGAATACAGGAGTCGCTCTAGTTAGAATTCAATAACCCACTTTTCTTGATCTCGTTCGTAATTAAATATTTCATTCTCTTTGAAAAAAATCCCTAATTCCTTCTCAGCGGACTCAGCTGAATCAGAGCCATGGACTAAATTTCTGCCTATNCTCATTGCAAAATCNGCCCTGATAGTACCCAAATCAGCATTCTGAGGGTCGGTTGCTCCCATNATGTTTCTCAAAACTTCAACTGCATTATTTCCTTCAAGGGCCAAGGCTAAAATCGGACTTGATGTCATGAAATTGGCCATTCCTGCAAAAAATGGTTTATCAACATGAGCGCTATAATGGATTTTCGCTAAGTTTATGTCCATCAAAATCATTTTTGTGCCAACAATCTTGAGTCCTTTGTTTTCAAGTCTTCCAATTATCTTTCCAACCAAACCACGCTGAACTGCGTCAGGTTTTAGTAAACACAATGTACGTTCCATTAAAGCTCCTCAAAATCATTTNAATCAGTNTTTAAGGCTATCACAATCAGGGTGTGAACGTTACTTTTTGCCGATTCTNCCTATATNGGGATCACGTGCATATTCCGGNATTAAATCGCCTGNTTCACTTACTTCACCCAANGCAANTTTCTTTTCTACCAATTTCCCCATCTCAGTTAANCGAGCTTCATAATTTGTTATCAAGCTCTCAAAGCCACTAGCTGCCANTATTNCAGAATCTGAAATAGTNNNAGCACTTACAAAAATGGTGCCCTCNGGGACATTTGNGATAATTTCATCCAGCATTCCCAATTCAGATTTCTTAACAATTTNGCCTTTAAATAAGGTNGAATANATTACTTGNTTTTTNCCAGCATCTANTAACGCACAAACTGAATCTGACAAACCAGATGCCGATAATCCAATTACCTCCAAAGCATTAACAGCTACAACAGGTTTAGCTAATCCAAAAGCTAANCCTTGCACGGATACTATNCCAGCCCGAACAGCNCTAAACCCCCCNGGNCCTTTTGTTACCCCGATCGCAGAAATATCGCTAAGCTTTATTTTAGCTTCAGTGATCATGCTATCTAAGGTAGGTAATAATTCAGAGGTATGATTTTGGGATGTTGTCCAGCTTCGCGAGCAAAGTAATTCAGATTTAAGGCAAAGCCCCATCGAGCCATTTTTGCTTGAGGTATCAATTAGTAGGTGCATTGCTTAATAATATCGCTGGGTCAAATTTTTCAAANTTTCTTTTGAGCCGCTCATTNCTAATATCGAACTCAAAGATCCGNCTGGTATCNCTATNTTGCTCAATTGAAACTTTTAAATCGTGATTGCTCAAAAACTCGCTTGCCATTTCAGGCCATTCTATTATCACTATGCCTTCTTCAAGCATTTCATCAACAGCAAGGTCAGTAAATTCCGCGGGATTGCTTAAACGATATAAGTCAATGTGAAATAACTTATGCGCTCCATCATATTGATGCACAATCATAAANGTAGGNCTTGGTACATATCCAGATATNCTTAGCCCTTCAGCNATCCCTTGGGCAAATGTGGTTTTNCCTGAACCCAATTCCCCTGAAAGAAGAATTAAATCTCCCGGNAAAAGAANCTTAGCTAACCAATTGCCNAATTTCCGCGTTTTTTGTTCATTATCTAGATTTAACANCATTCTATTTTCACTTTTAAATTAGTAAATGGTCCCATCCTGGTCGATCAAAATTGATCTCTTCCCCGCTTTTTGAAAAAATTTTTACGTGCCCAGGCTTTCCCTCTCTNACTTGTCCAATAATCGCGCCAGTAGANCCCTGCAANAGCTCCCTGACTAGTTNTTCTTTNCCNGTAAATGCCANCTGATAATCCTCACCTCCAGTAAAAATTANCTNCGTNAAATTNGGCCAATCCTTATCAATTAATACNNTATCAAAAGGCACAAGTGANGNTTCTATNTGAATCTCTACTTCACTTGCCAAGCCAATTTTAGCCAAATCTGNGAGCAAGCCATCTGAAATATCAATTGCGCANTCAATACCACTATTACGAATNAGNTTACCCATTCTAATTTGNGGATCAGGTCTTAAATGTGCATGTGCTAATCCNCTAAATTGCTGTTTNTNGCCAGACTTTAAAACAGANAGTCCGGCNGCTGAAGACCCNAAATTTCCTGTGACTGCAACAACATCNCCTACTGATGCCGATTTTCNGCTCATTGGGAAAGTATCACTTTGGCCTATCAGGGACATAGTCATGAAAAGTTGGTCNGACCTAACAATATCACCTCCGATGATTTGCCCTGAGTATGAGCTAAAACATTCCAAAATCCCATCGTACAATCCATCAACCATTTCCATATCTAAATCAGAGGATAATCCTAATGTGATCAATGCGGCGGCAGGATCTGCACCCATTGCTGCCAGGTCACTCAAATTAACTGCTGCAAGCTTCCATCCAACGTCACTCCATGTAAAAGTGTTCCTTGAAAAATGCACACCTTCAACCAAGGTATCCGTTGTCTGAACATAGTAGACACCGTTGGTAGGTCGCCAAATAGCAGCATCATCACCAACGCCCACCAATAATTCGAACCCATCAGGAGGTGTGTTAACTAGAGGGGATGTATCAATTTTATGCTTGATCAATTGAATCAAGCCAATTTCCCCTATATGACCAAGATTACTCATAAGCTAATTATAGCAAGCTGCCTTGATAAGAAGAGATACTGAAACTTTATAACTAAATTGCCTTAGAAGGAATGTTTGGCGGCAATTCGTTGACAAGGCCTTAAGGCCAACCTAGAATTCTAAGGCTATAACAAATGGAGTCTTAATATGTTGCGGATCCGTCTCAAGAGAGTTGGAAAAAAGAAACAACCTACTTATCGTATCGTCGTTGCTGATGCTCGTGCTCCACGTGATGGTGCGTTTGTAGATCACTTGGGTCATTACAACCCGCTAACAGACCCGCCTACTGTGGTCGTAAATCATGAAAAAGCTCTACACTGGCTAAGTGTAGGTGCTAAGCCTTCAGATACGGTGGGCCGACTATTATCTAACCAAGGTTTATTAGAAAAAGTCGAGGCCTAGATGAAAGAACTCGTCGAGTACATTGCCAAGGCTATAGCTACATATCCAGATGACGTTGAAGTAACTGAAGAAGAAACTGGAGATGGAGAAGTTTTGGTCACTCTGACTGTCAACTCAGAAGATAAAGGCAAAGTTATCGGTAGGCAAGGACGGGTAGCCCAAGCTATGCGTGTGCTTTTAAGAGTAGCTGCTGTTAAAAATGATTTGCTTGTGAATTTGGAAATAAAGTAGCTGTTTGTTTCATTGGAAGATCCCAGACTTTCTCCTNACCACGAATTTATCCAAGTAGGTACAGTACTTGGTGTTGACCCTAAATCTGGATGGGTCAAGGTTTATTCACAAACTGATAATCCTTCAAGATTTATAAAAGGCGCGGAGCTTCTAATCAAAGAAGAGGTTTATACCGTACAGAATTCTAAAAATTCAAAATCTGGCTTTTTACTGGAAATAGATGAACTGGATAATAAACTGCACCATTCATTAATAGGCGAAGGCATATATGTGTACCTGAACCAAGTCCCTCTAAACCAAGAAGGTTATTATTACCATTTCCAACTTATAGGGTTAAAAGTAATAAATGAAGACCTTGGGTTCTTAGGTACTATTACCGAAATCTTGCAAACAGGTGCTAACGATGTATATGTAATACAAAGCAACGATAGTGAATTACTTATCCCTGCTATAAAGAGCGTTGTTTTATCAGTGGACTTACCCAAGAAAGAGATGCTAGTCAAAATTCCCGATGGCTTAGACTCTAGGCCTCTTAAGCGAGTTATTGCATAATCAATAGCGAAGTTTATAACTAAGATTTTGAATGAGTGGAGGGTTAATGTCAGGTCACTCTAAATGGTCGACAATCAAGCACAAAAAAGGTGCACTTGATGCTAAGCGTGGAGTTTTATTTACCAAATTAGCAAGAGAAATTACCGTTGCTGCCAGAAGCGGTGCGAGCGGGGACCCTAGCATGAACCCAAGATTAAGACTCGCAATCGATAAAGCACGCCAAAATAACATGCCAATGGACAATATAGATCGTGCCATTAAGAAAGGTACAGGTGAAGGTTCCGAGGGGGTTAACTTTGAAGAAACTACCTATGAAGGATATGGGCCCGGTGGTGCAGCGCTTCTAGTCCAAGCCCTAACTGACAATCGAAATAGGACCGCCTCAGAAGTTAGAACTGCGTTCAGTCGAGGTGGAGGCAATTTGGGTGAGTTAGGATCAGTATCTTGGCAGTTCGAACAAAAAGCTGTTGTGCTAATCGACCAAATTGCTCCCGAACTTGCAGAAAATATTGAGCTCGAAGCTATAGATGCTGGAGTCGATGATGTTAGCTTTGATAACGGTAGCCTAGAATTGGTAAGTCAACCTAATTTCTTAGAAAAAATCATGCGCATAGTAAAAGATAACGGCATTGAGCCTTCGTCCGCCACGTTATCAATGATGCCTATCAATTTGGCGTCCCTTGATTCCCAGCTCGCCAGGCAAACTCTTAGATTGATAGATAAACTAGAGGATCTAGATGATATCCAAAATGTTTATACAAATGCTGATTTCCCTGAAGAAGCGCTGGAGTCTTACACTAACGACACCCATTAGCGCTAGATCCTATTGCCTATTTCAAAACTTTCTATCAAGCTAGACGCAATGCGTATTATTGGAGTAGATCCTGGTACCCACCGACTTGGGTTTGGCGTGATAGACGTGGATGGCCTGCAGGTTTCCTACGTTGATTCTGGTTGTCTATCAGCTCCCAGAAAGGCCCCAATAGAAATCAGGCTAAATTTACTGCACCATGAGCTGAAAGCCATCGTATCCAATTTGAAACCAAATCATTTGGCCATTGAGGAGCCCTTTGTAGCACCTTCTCGAGGAGCAAAATCTGCTATAGCAGTAGGGCAAGCACAAGCCTTGGCACTCATTATTGCCGCTGAACACAAATTGGACGTATATCGTTACGCTCCGGCCGCTGTTAAAGCTTCAGCATCTGGATACGGAGCAAGCACAAAAAGTCAGGTACAAAGGGTCATACGTATTCTCCTAAGTCTTGGTCCAGATCCAATGTCAGAAGATGAATCTGACGCATTAGCTGTAGGTCTTTGTCATATTCAACATTTGAGAACTTTTGGGAAAATTGGGAAATCATGAGTCTAATCGCAGCAATTACAGGAATAATCAACGATAAAGAATCAGATTCAGTATTACTTGATGTAGGTGGCTTTACTTTAAGGATTTTTGTCCCTATTGTAGATCAAATAGGGTTAATCAAAGGAGAAACAACTACCCTCTTCACTCATCTAGTTGTACGTGAAGATGACCTGCAAATTTATGGATTCTCGACTACTCGAAGTCGTTCATTATTCGAATCCCTAATCACAGTTAATGGAGTAGGCCCTAAAGTAGGTTTGTCTATACTCTCTTCTATCAGTACTACTACTTTGGTAGATTCAATAGCCTCAGGGGACGTATTATCTCTGTCCAAAGCACAAGGAGTAGGCAAGCGTACAGCTGAAAGAATAATTGTAGAACTAAGATCGAAATTGCAAATTGAGAATTCCATTATTCCATCTTCAGAAATAACACAAACATTGGGATCGGATCCTGCTCTTAGCTGGTTGGTTAGCCTAGGTCTTTCTCAAATAGAAGCTCGCCAAGCTCTATCCCTTGAGTCAAATGATCAGCTTTCGACAGAAGAAAGAGTGAGGTTGGCTTTGCAGCGAATGGGTAAAACTTGAAATTTAGTTATTCGAACGACGAAAACCCTGACTTAAATAATTTTGATCAATGGGCGTTAATATATGACAAAGTTTACCAAACCCTTGTTCATGACATACCGTTCTATTTACAGCAAGCGAAAGCTCATGGGGGTCCAATCCTTGAACTTGGATGTGGCACAGGTAGGGTGACCATACCGCTCGCATCAAATGGATTTGAAGTTGTTGGAATAGACATATCTCCTTCAATGATTCAAAGAGCAAATGCGAATGCAAAGCAAAAAGGCTCTATTTCTGGGCTGAGCTTTCACGCAGCAGATATGCGTGATTTTAAGTTCGAACGCCAATTCAGCATGGTGATAATCCCGTTTCGCGGTCTAATGCTTCTAAACAATAAATCCGAACAACAATCTACTTTCTTCGCTGCTGCTAGGCATCTGAAAAGTGGAGGGAAGTTAATCTTTGATTTATTCAATCCTTCCAATGAGCTACTCAACGATACTGACCCAGAACCTTTTATTTATTCAAATTTCCAATTAGTGGAAGGAGGTTCGATAAAGGTACATGCATCCAACGAATGGGATTACAAAAACCAACTCAGCATGCCGAACATTTGGATTGAGGAATACGATGCTTCGGGTAGTTTAATTAAAAGTTACTTTCACAAACTGAAAATGCGTTATCTGTATGTAGATGAAACCATTAGCATGTTGTCTAAAGCTGGCTTCGAGATAGATGCAATTTATGGGAGTTTTGACGGTCAGATTTATGACAATTCATCGGATGATCAAGTATGGGTCTGTACAATCCCTTAGAAAGGCGAGAATTAGGAGTGTTCAATGTCTGAAAATGATCAGAAATTCTTGAGTAACAGACAACTGCCACGTCCATTTGAATTCCATTGGGGCAAAGGAATGGTTGTCGAAGAGGCATCAATAGATACACCATATAATGAACCTACGGTTCAGTTACTTGAATATGAGAACGGCGAGGTCTCCATAAGATTTTGTTATTACAAAGGTTCTCAATTTGGGCGAGGATCGTTATTGATGGACGAAATCTCAATTGAAGAAATGCGTGAGGCTCTACAATATACGCCCAGACTCAAAAAGTTTTTAGCAAGGATGATCAGCTAAATGACTATCTTTGAAAATAGATCAAAACCATATATCCCGTTCAGGGTCGAGGCTGATTTTGATCCTAGGGGTGACCAACCAGGCGCAATCAAGGCTCTAATAGATGGGGTTGAATCCAATGCACCTTGCCAAACATTACTAGGAGTAACAGGCTCAGGGAAAACATACACAATGGCAAAGCTAATTGAAGGGGTTCAAAAGCCAACGATAGTGATCGCACCTAATAAAACCCTTGCTGCGCAACTAGCAACAGAATTCAGAGAATTTTTCCCGCAAAATGCGGTTGAGTATTTTGTTTCCTATTATGACTATTACCAACCAGAAGCATACGTCCCAAACACCGACACCTATATAGAAAAAGATGCTCAAATTAACGATGAAATTGATAAATTAAGACATTCCGCAACACGCTCTTTAATGACTAGAAACGACGTATTAATAGTAGCCTCAGTATCATGTATTTATGGACTTGGATCACCCGATGAATATTTTTCTTTCGTTGAATCTATCAAAGTTGGCGAGACTAAAAATAGGAACAGGCTAGTCCGCCGTCTAATAGAAATGCAATATGAAAGAAATGACTATGACCTATCAAGAACTAGGTTCAGGGTAAGGGGTGATACACTTGAAATCCTACCATCCTACGAAGATGTAGCTATAAGAGTTGAGTTTTTCGGAGGTGAGGTTGAAAGAATAGTCGAATTAGACCCTCTTACAGGGGAAATTCTCTCAGAACGAGATCAAATTGACATATACCCAGCAAAGCATTTCGTAACTTCATCAGAGAAATTAGAGGCTGGAGTAATAGATATAGAAGATGAACTGAAGGAAAGGGTTAAGTGGTTTACTAAAGAAGGAAAATTACTCGAAGCTCAGAGGCTAGAGAACAGGACGCGTTATGACATAGAAATGTTAAAAGAAACAGGCTATTGTTCGGGAATTGAAAATTATTCACAACCATTAGGCCGCCGCCCAAAATTTAGTGCCCCCTGGACCCTTTTAGATTACTTCCCTGATGATTATTTAATGATTGTGGATGAATCACATCAAGCCATCCCCCAACTTCGCGCTATGTATAGCGGTGACATGTCTCGTAAGCAAACTCTAGTTGATTTTGGTTTTAGGTTGCCTTCTGCAAAAGACAACAGGCCTCTGAATTTCGAAGAAATTGAGAGAAGGATAAATCAGATTATTTTTGTATCTGCAACTCCCGGGCCTTACGAATTAGCTAATTCCGACAAAACAGTAGAGCAAGTGATTAGGCCAACTGGGCTATTAGATCCCACCATAGAGGTTAAAGAAACTCATGGTCAGATTGATGATCTTTTAGAACAAATAACTAACCGAACTAGCAAATCTGAAAGAGTACTCGTGACCACGCTAACTAAAAGGATGTCAGAAGAATTAACTGACTACCTAAGAGAAATGAATATCAAAGTCCATTACCTACACTCTGAAATTGATACTCTAGAAAGGATTGAGATTCTCAGAGATTTAAGATTAGGAGTTTATGATGTTGTTGTAGGTATAAATTTATTAAGGGAAGGGCTTGATTTACCAGAGGTTAGCCTAGTAGCAATAGTCGATGCGGATAAGGAAGGGTATTTGAGATCTACAACTTCGCTTATCCAAACTGTAGGTCGTGCAGCGCGCCATGTGGACGGGCACGTAATAATGTACGCAGACAAAATGACCGACTCAATGAAACGATGTATCGAAGAAACCTATCGACGGCGCCAAATTCAAGAATTACACAATCAACAACATAACATCACTCCACAAGGTATAGTTAAAGCTGTCCATGATATTACTGAGCGAGTCAAAGGGGAGACAGAAAACAAAAAGTCTAAAAGTAAAGTTTTTAATCTGTCTAAAGATGAACTTGCACGTTATGCAAAAAAATTAGAAAGCGAAATGAAAACTGCAGCAAAGAGCTTAGAATTTGAAAAGGCAGCTATGCTCCGTGACGAAATGGTAGATCTTAAAAGACTCATCACCTCACAAAAAATAGTAGAATCCGAAGTTTTGATCTCCGATAGCCGTAATAATTGAAGCATTCTGTAAAATACATGCCCTTATCATTCTTTTTATGCTTTATTTTAATTTTTGCTGCCTGCGAGCAGGACTCATTTTCATACTCTAAAGTTCCAGCAAATCAACTGATTGACCAAATCCCTAACGTGGAAATGGCGGGGTATCTCTTATTAAAACCTGAAACGCCTATGGTTTTTTTGCAAGATAAAGATGCGAAAAAATCTGCACAACAGTTAAAAATTCAATCAATTGAGATAGTTTTTAGGGAATCGCAAATAGACCATGCATTTAGGCTAATGAGCCATAGTAATCATGACGCAAGCCTTTTATCAAAAAACTTTAAAAGGATACCGCAGCCTGGTTCTTGGACTTTTACACATGAATCTTTTGTTATGCATGGTAATTCACAAAGCTCATGGGCTAATAAACTTCAAACAACATGGAGGAACGAAGAAACCGCATCTTTCGAATCAAGATACCCAAAAGCCTGGAACCTTTCAAATTCACTCCCGCTAATTCCCAATGAAACGATATTGGGAACAGGGTTCATACCGAACGCTCAGAAAAATTCAGCCATTCTATTTGAAAACACAACTTTTTATACTGAGGAATTAATTTCTGCATTCCGGCTACTCAGAATCAACACCATGGCTTTTTCGCTTCTTTCAGATACTGGACCGCATCAAGATATCAATAATGTATTTGATATATTTGGCCGAAATGATTTAGGTTTGGTTTTGGTAGCCGACTCTGATTACCCAAGTATCTTATTGAATTTTTTAATTGAGCGCCTTTCTGGGAATTATGGGGTTTCTGAAATCCAAATTGCAGGGCGAACAGGCCGAATAATCGGCCTGCCGAATAATAATCATCTAATTTTTATTATTTCTGGCTCGAGTTTATTTTTTTATATCTCCGATTCCCTTGAACGCTCAAAAAAGCTAGCAGGTGCAGATTAGAGGCTTCAATAAAAGTTGACACATTTGGTCGACTTTCTTAGAATCGGAATGTGTCCACTGAAAATAAAATTTCCGTTGAAGAAGTAACAGACGCCTTAAAAGACGTTTATGACCCTGAAATCCCTGTCAACATAGTTGATCTTGGTCTGATTTACGGAGTAGAAATTTCAGACCAAAGCGATGTACATGTTCTTATGACTTTAACAGCCGCTGGTTGTGGCATGGGTCCTTTTATTGCGCAGCAAGCGGAGTGGGCCGTGGCTGAAGTAGATGGTGTCAATGACGTGAATGTCGAAATTGTCTTTGAGCCTCCTTGGAGCCCTTCACTGGTGACTGAAGACGGCAAAAAGTTATTAGGCATCGACGAATAGTATATTTAAATTCCACTTCTAGTTAATTATGAAGCTATTGCGGGGTAATTAATGCAACAGCAAATGAGCGAAGAGCAACGCCAAGCACGTTTGGCTCAAATTAAGGGGCAGTGGGAACAAAAACGCCAAATAACTCGATCTCTAGAGAAAATTAAAACTAAAATTGGTGTTTATTCTGGCAAGGGCGGGGTTGGTAAAACGACTGTCGCAGTGAACCTTGCCGCCCATTTAGCCAATTCGGGTTCAAAAGTTGGTCTTCTTGACGCAGATATTGATTGCCCAAATGCAACTAAAGTTTTAGGAGTTGTTGAAGGCCCGAATGTTGAAAATGGTAGGATCCAGCCCGCACTGAAGAATGGCGTAAAGGTAGTTTCAATGGCTTTTTTTCAGCAAAAGGAAGACGAAGCTATTATTTGGCGAGGTCCGATGATTCACAATGCAATCAACCAATTTCTACAAATGACAGATTGGGGTGACCTCGATTACCTAATCGTCGATATGCCACCCGGCACTTCTGACGCCCCTCTCACGATTATGCAAGCCCTTACTATGGATGGATTTATTGTCGTAACTACACCTCAAGCGTTAGCAGCAATGGATGCAAAACGCTCTATCAACATGATCAAGAAACTTAATACAAACGTTTTGGGTATAGTAGAAAATTTCACCAGCGATATTTTTGGCTCTGGTGCGGGTGAAGAATTATCCGGAGAATTGGATTTACCTTTTTTAGGATCCATAGCCTTACGACCCGATTACCGAGATCAATCACAAGCATCTGTTCTAATTAACCCAGAGATTGAAAAGGAATTCGTATCAATATGGGAATCTGCGAAATCTGAGCTTGAATCGAAATCCAGTCAAGATTCGCCTAAAATTAACTAAGCCTAAAAAGAAAGTTAAGATTTCAACGGCTTTGCAATATAAACAAGTGTAGCTGCTAAAAGCCACCCAAAGAACATAATCCAGTACGCCAAGTTGTAACTGCCTAAATTATCGTATACCACAGCAATCCACCAAGGTCCCGCAGCAGCAGCATATAAGGAAGGAGTAGCAAAGTACGCTCTTATAGCTCCTAAATTCTTTCTGCCAAAAAAATCAGCCCATATTAATGGTTGAACAGAAACGTAGCCACCTAAAGTTAAACCTGCTAATGAGGCATACAACAGTGCCACAAATATTGAGTCCACTTGCATGAGTAAAAGCAAGGGGATTCCAGTTGTAAGGCACGCAAAGAGAAATACTTTTCGAATATGAATTTTTTCAGACAGTAACCCCCATGTGATCCTGCCGAGTATTGCAAAAAAGCCATAAGTAGAAACTGCAATTCTTGCTGATTCATCGCTTAGGCCTGAGTCTTTGTAGTTATTAATCCAGGTAGAGCCCAATCCTTGAAGTGACCCAGAAATTAAGACTGTAGCAACAACCAAAAACCATGTGGTAGGTGACTTGAATGCTTGAGCTACGGTAAAGCTAATGTCTGTTTTGGTTACCAATTTGGTTTTTCTGGATTCTTGTGTCTCAGATACGCCATCTGGAAGCAAACCAATATCTTCTGGCTGTCGACGCACTATCAATGCAAATGGAACCATGACAAAAAACATTATTACGCCGGTCAGAAACCAAGCTGGGCGCCACCCAAATGAATCTACAAAGAACCCAACATATAAAGGCGATGTAAGCGCTGCAAGTGATGACCCCATGGTCCCAAAAGCAACTGCTCTTCCTCTTTTTGATACAAACCATTTGGGTGTAAGTGCCTGGTATAACCCTCCACTTGCACCTGCGGCGCTTAACCCACCTAAAACTCCTGTAACCAAATAATATTGGAAAACTGTATCCACCAGAGCGACCAGCATAAGGGAAACTGCATAGAGAATGCTTGTAGACAGCATTATTAACAAAGGCCATTTGGGATTATCCATTAGCCTACTTACTAGTGGCATTAGGGCTACCCCAATAACCATGCGAACAGTAATACCCCCAAATAATGTTCCCCTAGACCAACCTAGCTCTTCTTCCATCGGGATAGCAAAAATTCCGAAAGCCCAAGTGGTAGGTCCAGCAGTAGCCATTACAGCTGTGAATTGTGCGCCAACAATCAACCACCCGTAATAAAAAGGTAACTTTTTAGCTAGGTTAGAATGTAGATTCTGCATTCGATTACTCGAAATCTATTAGGTTAAATCAGGTGTATACAAGACTGGTCGAGGTTTCCCTGGTTCTAGATTTGGACCAACTATCCCTTCATCTTCAAGTTGATCCATTAGCCTTGCCGCGCGAGGGTATCCAATCCGCAAACGGCGTTGAAGTAAAGATGTGGATAATTGCCTTTCTCTCGAAGCCAAGTCAATCGCTTGCTCGTACAAATTCCCTTCGGGACTATGGCTGCTGCTGGAAGGAGAATTAGCAGTCAATCTAGCCCCATCACGTTCTGCCTTTATAGCTAGATACTCTAAGTCAATTTCAGGAACATCAGGGGTGTCCATTATTCTCCAGTGAGTGGCCAAAGCTTCTGTATCTGATTCAGAAACATATGCACCCTGTACACGTCGAGGTTTTGGAGCATCTGACGATAGGAAAAGCATATCTCCTTTACCTAATAATCGCTCTGCTCCAGATGCGTCTAATATTGTTCTGGAATCGACCTGAGAGGCCACAGCAAACGATATCCGACTTGGGAAATTAGCTTTAATCAAACCTGTTACAACATCAACAGAAGGTCTCTGCGTAGCGACGACCATATGGATCCCTGTAGCTCTACCTAATTGAGCTAACCTGCATATGCTTTGCTCGACATCAAACGCAGAAGTCATCATTAAGTCTGCCAACTCATCTATGCAGATAACAATGTAGGGCATAAATTCAGTAGCCCGTACACTTTTGTTATAAGACTGAAGGTTTCGAACACCAGCCTTTTCTAACAATTCGTACCTTCGCAACATTTCAGATATAGCACCTCTCAAGAAGGTAACTACCCTGTCAGCGTCAACTATTACAGGAGTTACTAGATGAGGGATTCCATTATATGGAGTGAGTTCTACTCTCTTAGGGTCTACTAGCAGAAGTCTTAAGTTGCTTGGCTGCTGACTAAGAATAAGAGACGAAAGCACGCTATTAATGCAAACACTTTTACCACTACCAGTAGCGCCTGCGATTAGAAGGTGAGGCATTGATAGTAAATCTATAGCAACAGGCTCTCCTGCACTTGCCTGTCCCAATGCTACTGGCAAACCTCCATTTTGTACTATAGATTTGAATTGTTCCGATTCAACTACTGAGCGAATATTTATCCCTTGCAAATACTTATTAGGCACCTCAACACCGACAACAGATTCTCCTGGTACTGGAGCTTCTATTCTTAGGCTTGGTGCTGCAAGTGCCAACGCAAGATCTTTTTCTCTAGCGAGAATTGAGTCAACTCTAACTCTATTTCGAGCTTCAGATTTCTGCTCAGGCTGAAACTGAGATGAGCTTTTCCTATTACTTCGATTCCAGCCAGGAACCAAGCCAAACATTGTAACTGCAGGGCCCGGGCGAATTTCTGCAACAGCAACTTCTACGCCGTGTTGAGCTAGGGTTTCTTCAATTAATTTAGCTGTTAATTCATGCTCATCGTCAGTATTATCCGCAGGAGGAACTGGCTCTAAAAGTTCAGTAGGCGGAAGTGTATAGGCATGAAAATTTTGATTTGATCCACCCACTGGGGCAACGTCAGATACTATCGATTTTTGTTCTGGATAATTTTTCTCAGGCTCTTCTAATTGCCTGACTCTACTAGGTAAATTAGTGGGATCATTGCTTGGGCTAACTGTACTTTTCTCATTTTCAGACAACGAATCGGTGCTGTTTAAATCTAATGATTCATTCACAATCGCTAATTCTATATTTTCTAATAATTCTGAGGTTCTTTTCCGATCCTCACGTTTGGATCGAAAGTCTAGGGCTTGTGCATTGATGGTTTTTAGAATTTTAAAGAGTAGCCCATAAAATAAAGCTGCACTGGAGTAGGTAAATGATTTCGTAGCGTTCAAAAGACGAGGTGCAAACCATTTCATGCTTACGAATAATATCTTCAAAAAACTCTTAGTAAATTGATTACATCTCTTAGTAAAAGCAACCCACAGTCCCAAAAATAAGAAAGCTACTGAAAGTACCAGTCCTGAGTAAACATTTGATCCAAAAATTTGTTCCCCGACAGAACCACCCAAACTCGCATTCTGAACTCCGAAGAGTAAATCACCATCAAGTTGAGTTAAGAGCCCCAAAATCGCAAAGCACGTTAAAAAAGATAGAATTGCGACGCGCCATAGCCTAATGAATTTCTTAAGTCGGTACTTAAGGAGAATTAATACCGAAATAATCCAAATGCCAAACGGTAGTCCCCCCAAACCCGAAAACTCTAAAACTTGAATTAACCCACTTTTTGCATTATCAGAAAACCAAGATAAGGGTAAAAACAAATAGGAAATAACTATCAATGGCAACAATACCGTCGGTATTAAAATATACTTCCGCTTTGAACTTAATCTAGTTCGCCTCATTTTGGTCAACCTCTACTGGGACAGGGATTACCATTGGACGCCTTCCAGTATGTTCATAAATAAAAGAGGAAACAAGCTTTTTAATCAAACGTATGGCTTCCATTTTCTCTACGAACATTCCTGAATTTCTTTTCAGTTCAGAAGAAAGGTAATTTGAGGCGTTGTTCTGTAAATCTTCAAGTTTATCTTGATCAACCACCCCTGCCGTAGTGATTTTTGGTTCACCAAAAAATTCCCCTTTTTGTGAATTAAATGGAATCGCTACTAATACGAATCCATTTCTGGACAACTTCCTGCGTTCACCTAG
The DNA here is from genome assembly GCA_002719775.1 of Chloroflexota bacterium. Lineage (GTDB taxonomy): Bacteria > Chloroflexota > Dehalococcoidia > Lucifugimonadales > Australimonadaceae. The sequence continues at coordinate 76,212 of PBEP01000014.1, forward strand.
AACTATATTATCGAACTCCAACCAATCTAATCCGTCAACAAATACATGATCCGCGGGAACAGTGTCAATTATTTTAGCTTTATCCTTGCTAATTTCTAATAAATCACCGTCTTCAAGTATAAACACTTTTTCCTTAGATACTCCCATTGATATAGCAAGATCTGCATGTGCAGCTAGCATCCGGTATTCACCATGGATTGGAACAAAGTATTCTGGTTGGGTTAAATTTAAAATCAACTTGAGTTCTTCTTGACTACCATGTCCCCTGACATGTACTTGGGCTTGGTGGGGAGTGATTACACGTGAAACCTTTTTGACTAACTGATCAATTGTTCTAGCAACTACTGTTTCGTTCCCAGGAATCGTAGATGCGGAAAGTACGATAGTGTCATTTGGCAACAAGCTAATATCTTTATGTCGCCCGTAGGCTATTCGATTCAAAACTGAAGTAGGCTCACCTTGCGCACCTGTCACTATAATGACTTGTTCTGATTCTGGAATTTTCCCTAATAATGAAATTTCTGTCATGGTTCCTTGAGGAGCTTTTAAGTATCCCTTTTGAAAAGCCATCTTGACGTTATTAGTCATACTCCTACCCGCCACAGAAACCGTCCTGCCATCAGCTATAGCAGCATCTATGATCTGCTGAACTCTTGATATCAGTGATGCGAAAGTTGCAATGATTACACGTCCTGGAGCGTCAGAAATCACGTGTTTTAAGGCTTGGCTTACCACTTGTTCAGAAGGAGTGTAACCCGGGACTTCCGCGTAAGTAGAATCAGACATTAGTAGCAAAACACCTTGGTTTCCCATTTCGGCAATTCTCATAAGGTTGAAACGATTGCCGTCTATTGGAGTGTGGTCCACTTTGAAATCTCCAGTATGCACTACCAAACCAATTGGAGTTTTAATTGCAATGCCACATGCATCAGGAATACTGTGACAGACACGAAAGAACTCAATAGAAAATGAACCTAATTCAAAGATCTCACCTGGCTGGATCTCATTAATTTGAGATTTAGCCAAGATACCGAATTCTTCAAGTTTTACTTTAGCTAAGTCGTATGCAATCGGTGGTGCAAAGACAGGGACGTTAATTTTGGGCAAAATAAGTGGCAAGGCGCCCAAATGATCTTCATGACCGTGAGTAATAAGAAATGCTTTTACTTTTTCTTTTCGCTGTTGCAAATAAGCAATATCTGGAATTACTAGATCTACACCCAACATTTCTGGCTTAGGGAACATTACCCCGCAGTCAACAATTACAATGTCATCAGGTGACTCTATAACCATCATGTTTTTGCCGACTTCACCAAGGCCGCCAAGTGGTAATATTTTTATAGAAGTTTCCATGGAACCATGTTACGCGATCGAAACAAATCCGTGATCATTTACTGTAGTGAAAGACGATGATCTGGGAGATTTAGAACAAATTCAACTGTTCGCCGTCTTCAGTAGCTTTGCTTAAGCTTGGGTTTTCCTCTGATAATTCATTGGTAGTTTCAAGAGATCCCAAAAATGTTTTCAACTTTTGAAAGTCTGAATAAATTGTGGATCTAAGTCCTCCGTTATGTAACCCAGCAGCCGGGTGATATAGAGGAAGAACATAAGTATCATCAATAAAGCGCTCCTGAGCACGGACTTTCCCAATTGTTTCTCCAGGGAACCAACGGTTCAAAGCATGTCTACCCAGAGGAATCACAACAAGTGGTTTAATTGATTGAATCTGCGCATCTAGGAAAGGCGAGCATGCTTTAATTTCATCAGGGTATGGGTCACGGTTATTAGGTGGGCGGCACTTGACTAAATTAGTAATAAATACATCTTCACGTGAGAGCTCAATTGAAGCAAGTAAGTCGTCAAGGAAGTGCCCTGCCTGGCCAACAAATGGTCTACCCTTTTGGTCTTCATTAAAACCAGGTCCCTCTCCTACGAACATTATCTTGGCTTTGGACGATCCCTGCCCCGGTACTGTATTTGTTCTAGATTTTGATAACGCACAAGCAAAACAAGAACTTATATTATTCGCTATACTTTCAAGTTGAGCCACGATACCCTCCAGCCAAATCTAGCAAGCTACTTAAGAAAGCTAGTCGGTGTACCCTTTGCTCTTAATGAAATCTACAGCATCTTGAATTGTTTTTATATTTTCAGCATCTTCATCTGAGATTTTCAAAGGCTCAGTACCATCAGAAAATTCTTCTTCAAATGCCATAATCAACTCTACGAGATCTAATGAATCTGCATTCAAATCATCCATGAATGATGATTCAGGCTTAACGGAGCTCTCATCCACTCCTAACCTATCAACGACCACATTTCGGACTCTATCAAGTACACTTGCCATATTTTCTCCTCGTTTTAAGTTTTTGCGTTGTTACTATCATCAGAAAAAGAACCGAGAACACCATTTACAAATTTATAAGAAGCCTCACTCCCGAATGTTTTTGCAATCTCAATTGCTTCGTTAATAATGACCTTTAAAGGAGTTTCTGAGTCTCTATGAATTTCGTGCAACGCCAAGCGTAGTACATTTCGGTCCACAACAGAAAGTTGTTGGACTGGGTAATTAGGGGCAAAACGCACAATTTCAGCATCTAGCGACTCAATATTACTCAAAACACCATCGATCATTCTTTCTGCAAACCGGACAATTGATTTTTTATAACGACGTTGTCTTGCATAGTGAGCTAGTGATGTTCGCCAATTATGTGACGTTAAATCAGTCTCGTAGAGAATTTGGAGAGCAAGCGCTCTACCATTTCGCAATGATTTCATTTCAGGCGAAAGTAACTCACTTCCAATGCTTTCTGGGTCTTCAATTTCGTTTGTCATTAAAACACCAAGATTCTCAATCGCTGAAAACTAATTCTCTACATTCATAAAGTCTGATCGTGCAAGTAGCTTTATCGTATCTAAATCTTGAATACTTATTGCCTCAATTTCAGGGGAAATTCGTTTTGTGAGTCCACTTAGAGTGTTGCTTGGCCCCAGTTCAACTAATTGCTCTATACCATTTTCAGCCATCAGGAGTACAGATTGGTTCCAAAGAACCGTAGAGCACGTCTGGATTTTCAATTCTTCTCTTATTGACTCGGGATGTTTGATTAATTCAGCGGAAGAATTAGAAACAACTGGTATCTCCGCTTCAGCAATTTCAATTTTCTCGAGTTCCTTTGCCAATTCGATTTGCGCAGAAGCCATCATACTTGTATGGAATGCACCCGCTACTTCAAGTTGAATCGCTCTTCTTACGCCGTAGTCTTTGGCAATTAATGTTGCCTGCTCTATAGCGCTTTTACTGCCACCTAGCACAACTTGCATAGGGCTATTAACATTTGCTATTTCTGCTCCCGTTTGACTACACAAGTCCTTTGCAGATTCAAAGTCTATCCCTATAAGTGCCACCATAACACCCGGTGTTTTTTCAGAAGCTATTTGCATCAATTCTCCGCGCCTTCGCACTAGGCTAAGCGCATTGTCCAAAGACAAGGAATTGGAAGCAACAAGTGCAGAATATTCACCCAAACTATGACCTGCAAGTATAGATACTCGGTTCATAATTTCGCCTAAGTATTCTTCTAATGCTCTTAAACAGGCTATGCTTACTGTCAGTATTGCTGGTTGAGCGTTATTAGATCGTGTAAGTTCTTCAATGGGCCCGTCAAAAATCAGTTTGCTAAGTTCTATGTCTAGAGCACTGTCAGCACTTTCAAAAACATCTCTAGCTGCCTTTGAAGATTCGAAAAGCTGTTTCCCCATACCTACGGTTTGAGCACCTTGCCCAGGAAAAACTAAAGCAGTCTTTTTCATTTGAATTAAGACAAGTCAGATTCAACGCCCAAAACATTCCTGCCACGATAAAATCCGCAGGACGGGCACACTCTATGAGTTCTCATCGGCTTATGGCAATGAGGACACTCAACAATATTAGGCTGTGCAGGAGGCCCGCTTGCTCGGTGGGACCGACTACTAGCTTTTGAACGCTTTCTCTTAGGAAGTGGTGGCATATCAATTACCTTCATTTATCATTCGAGTGAGTAATTATACTAGCAAAGACCGTTCAGGCCTATGGGGTAAGTATATATTAAGTTCTAGCGCGGGATAATTGGCAGTATTAGCCTTGAAGGGTATCGAGTATTATGGAAAATTTTTTGATCTGCAGTATTTTTGACCTTCGAAAACGCTGGCGTGGTTCCAGTATTCGTATTGATTTCGAATCTAGGGAAATTACTACTTGATACCTCTAGCCTAATTCTGTGTCCCTTTTTGAATAAATTACTAGTGGCTCCTAGGTCAATCCTGAATTCATAGACTTGCCCTGAAACTAGATTATCAGGTTTATCTGTACCATTCCGATATTTTGCCCTGATGATCCCATCAGTTAAACCAATGGCACAATCTTCGGACTCGCAAACATCAACTAATTTCGCTGTAAAATCTGTATCCAATGCACTAGAAGAAGCAAACAAAATCAATTCAATATGCCCCGTTATCTCCAAATCCTCAGTGAGTTGAGATGAAGTGTAACAAAGGACATCTTGTCTTCTCTCCAAAATAGACTGATCAAATGGTCCCCCAGGTAATAAAGATGGGTAACAGCAAAGTCCACCACCAGATGTGGGAACTGGATCTTCTGGGTCAAAAGTATAGGAATCACTCATCTCATCAAACGCTGATTCTCTACTAAGCTCACCATCTCCAGTAGAAGTGTTGGCGCTGCCACTGGAGTGCAAGAAATATTCAGTGTACTTAGTCCTTGCCAAAGGCCAGGTCTGCTCATTGCGCCAGACGTTTTCTCCCATTACGAAAATCCTGACCGGAGAGCTTAAAAGATCCGCTCCATCCTTGAGCCAATAGTCATACCAGTCCATATGCTCCTGTAAAAGATCGATGCCTTGATGAGATGCATTCAATCCAAAATATTGAGAACCTGAAGATACAGAAGCAATCGTAGTATGCGACCAAGGTCCAATTATGAGCCTTTGTGATTTTCTAACTTCCATATTGGACGGCTTTGTTGTCATTCCAATAAAATTTCTTAATGTGCCGCTGATAAAAATATCGAACCATCCACCGATGTTTAGCGCTGGTGTGTTAATTTCTTCGTGATGATCAGAGATGCGAATAGATTGCCAATATGCATCGTTTTCTGGATGATTTATCCAGTCAAAATAATAAGGGGCGAAGTCTGGTTTGAGATGCTCCATATAAGCTGGAGCATGATTTTGCAGAGACGTAGGAATTGAATCAATCGCACTTATTAATACCTGTGCATCAGATTTCGTAGTTTTATTGTTGCGAATTAGATTTTGTAAATTTTGCAAAGTCAGTGCAAACATAGACCATGACCCTACAAAACCAAGTGCTAACACACCGCCCTGGTACGTCCATCCCTCATAATAATCATCGGAGGTAACTGAGGGTACGATGCAGGATAATGAAGGGTGTTTGGTTAAAGACGCTAGCCACTGTGTAGCACCAACATAAGAACCACCAAACATGCCAATTTTTCCGTTAGACCATTCCTGCTCCGTACACCAATCTAAGGTATCGTATCCGTCAGTTTTTTCTTGATGAAATGGGCTAAATTCACCGTCTGAATCATGCCTGCCTCTGACATCTTGTATGACTACCGCATACCCTCTCTTTGCGAGTTCAACAGGAAGCACAATATGGTTTCCTCTACGTTCAGATCGGTCATACGGCGTCCTTTCTAAAACCACCGGATACTTACCTGGCGCCTCAGGCCGATATACGTCTGCTCTTAAGATGGTTCCGTCTCTCATCGAAATGGGAACCCCAGTCATGACTTTAATTTCTAGTTGTGCATCGGGCATAGCTTCATCTCTTTTTGTTCACTAGGCTCTTTATCTCAAGTAATTTGGTAACAATATCATTCGTCTTTGATCCGGGGCCAAATATCCCAACTACTCCCATTTCGAGTAACTCAATCCTATCAATCTCAGGAATAATTCCTCCAATAATGATTGGGATTTCCCCCATCCCAACTGCCTCCATCTGTTCAATCACTCGGGGGATTAATTCCATATGAGCTCCGGATAAAATGCTAATTCCAACGACATCAGCTCGGAATTCTTTTGCTTGTGCCGCTATTGAAATTGGGGTTTGACGTATTCCCGTGTATTCAACATCGAACCCATGTTCCGTTAGCGCTCTTTTCAAAAAAAGAGCGCCACGATCATGTCCATCTAAACCTGGTTTGGCAATCAAGACACGTAAAGACTTATTCATATTCTTACTTATCCGCATCTGTGGGTTCAACCAACTCAATTAAAGTTCCACGAGTAGAAGCGGGATGTAGAAAAGCAATTTGCCCTGTAATCCCTTGGCGCGGTTTTGTGTCGATCATGTTAACGCCAAACGATTCAAGCTGTTTAATCTTGGAGTCTAAATTACTAACCGAAAAAGCAATATGATGTAATCCTTCCCCGCGTTTAGCAATAAATTTACCAATCTCGCTTTCCTGATCTAACGGCTCAAGCAATTCAATATGAGTATCTCCTTGCTCAATTATCGCGGCCCTGATTGGCATAAAGTCAGGTTCAATAATTTCAGTATCTGGAGAATCGAAAAGCTTTTGATAAAGAAGTAATGCATCCTCCAGATTGGTTACTGCAATACCAATATGGTTAATGGATCCAACGATACAATTGTGAATATTATTAGGCATAACCCACAAAAACTCTTCCTTTAAAAATTGTGTCTGCTAATCCATATTGAAAGGTCAAATCCCTTTGAGAAGATTTCTGGATATTACTAAACGCTGTATCTCACTAGTACCTTCATAAATCTCAGTCACCCTCTGGTCACGATATAAACGCTCGACAACTGAATCATTAAAATAACCATACCCACCATGAATTTGTAATGCCTTATCGCATACATAATGAGCAGCTTCAGCTGCTGCAAGCTTAGCCATAGCAGTCTCTTTTGTATAATTCTCACCTTGGTCTTTTAACTGTGCAGCTCTTCTGGTCAATAATCGAGCTGCGTCGAGGTTTGTGGCCATATCAGCTAACAAAAACTGTATCGCCTGATTCTCTGCCAACTTTTTGCCAAATGTCTTCCTATGGTTCGCATATTTTAAAGCTGCTTCAAGCGCAGCTTGGCCAATTCCAATTGCTTGCGCGGCCACAGTCATTCGGCTCGAATCGATAATTGACATTGCAATATGAAATCCATCTCCTTCATTGCCTAGAAGGTACTTAGAATCCAAATGGCAATCAGTGAAGAAGAGTTCCGCAGTGCTAGAAGCACGCATACCCATCTTGCCTTTTTGAACAGATATAGTTAAACCAGTCACCCCTTTGGGAACTAGAAAAGCTGATATGCCGTGTGTACCCTTATCCTGATTAGTAGTAGCAAAAACCACCGTCAAATCAGCCTCGGGTCCATTAGTTATGAAAGTTTTAGATCCATTGAGGGTATACCCATCTTCTTTTCTTGAAGCTATAGTTTGGATATCTGCTGCATCAGAACCTGAGCTAGGCTCAGTTAGTGCGAAAGCAGCTAAATACTCTCCTGATGCTAACTTGGGTAAATAGGTTTCTTGTTGTATTTTCGAACCAAACCGAACAATACACTCAGATCCTAATGACAAATGAGTTAAATGAATGACACTAGTAGAAGCACATCCGCGAGCCAACTCTTCCTCAGCTATCATGAGCTGTGAATATGTTGCCGAGGCTCCACCAAATTCCTCAGGTATGGTAAGGCCCATCAGGCCCATACTGGACAAGGATCGAATATTCTCCCAAGGAAATTCTTCGCTTTTGTCATACCCAGAAGCTTTGGGAATCAATTCACGTTCTGCAAACTCTCGTACCGCAGCTTTGAGCATTAATTCTTCTTCACTAAATAAAGCGTTCATGTCAGATCTCCATTTGTAGAGCCTACATTATGTCAGGAACCCTATACATAGTAGCAACTCCCATCGGTAATTTAGAAGATTTGTCGCTTCGAGCACTTAGCACTCTTAAAGAAGTTGGTTTAATAGCAGCTGAAGATACTAGAGTAACAAGGAAAATTTTAAATCGATTTAAATTTAAGACACCTATCATTAGCTTCAATGAGCATAATTCTGCCAAACATACACCCAAAATAATTAAATCATTAATGGACTCAGATGTAGCTCTGGTCTGTGATGCAGGAACTCCATTAATAAGTGACCCTGGTAGAATTTTGGTTGATTCTGCGAGGCAAAATGGTTACAGGGTTTCTCCTATACCAGGACCATCTTCTATCACTGCTTCAATTTCAGTTGCAGCCACCAAATCCTCAGGTTTCTGCTTTGTCGGATTTTTACCTCGTGGAGGAACTGCTCGTACTAACCTATTCCGTTCAATCAAAGGAGGGAAAGAGGCTTTGGTATTTTTCGAATCACCTCACAGGCTCATCTCCACTCTTAAAATAATTACTGAGATTTCTCCCACTGTCCGGCTTACCATCTGCAGGGAATTAACTAAACTTCATGAGGAAATTTGGCAGGGATTCCCAGAACAGGCCTGCAAACATTTCGAAAAACCTTTGGGTGAGTTTGTGGTCATACTCGAGCCAGATTTGGCTAATAAAGAGAAAGATCATCCTGATTCACTTGATCTGAAAATTCAATTAACAAAACTAAAAGAAGCTGGGCTTTCTAGGAATGCAGCATCAGCTCTGCTTGCGAAGCAACTGAAATTGCCAAAACGGGAAATATATAAAAACTGGTGATAGTGACCAAGAAGTAAACTTTATTTTCTACTATTAAATCAACCCTCAGAACAAACGGCCTGATAGAATAGTGAAAAGTTTTAAAATCAGGTTTTCAATGAGTGATTCTATTTTGGTGGCTGTGGCTTGGCCATATGCTAATGGACCTCTACATTTAGGTCATATTGCTGGTTCATATTTACCCGCAGATATTTTTGCCAGATTCCATAGACTATTCGGATCCAAAGTACTTATGGTTTCTGGCTCTGATGCTCACGGTACCCCAATTACGCTAAAAGCGGAATCTGAAGGAGTTCAGCCCGAGGAGATAGTTGAACGCTACCATTCTTCATTTTTAGAATCTTGGAGGCGTTTTGGTATTTCATTTGATTTGTTCACTTCTACAATGACAGAAAATCATAAAAATACCGTACAAGATATTTTCAGAAAGTTGTTAGAAAAGAAGTATATTTATACAGACAAAATGCTAGTCGCATATTCTGTTGACTTCGACCGCTACTTGCCTGACAGATACGTCGGGGGAATATGCCCACATTGTAATTTTGATCAAGCTCGAGGAGATCAATGTGATAGCTGTGGGCAAACTCTAGATCCGGTGGATCTTATTGATCCATATTACACGAGAAATAATAAAAAACACCCGGTAGAAATCAAAGAAGCTGAGCATTTGTTTCTGAGTTTAAGTTCTTTTCAGGAAGAACTGCAAAAATGGGTTGGTGGTAAAGACTCTTGGAGAGCAAATGTAAAGAATTTCACGATTGGCTACTTAAATGAAGGCTTGAAGGACAGAGCCATTACTCGAAACTTAGAATGGGGTATCCCAGTTCCAGTTGAAGGCTATGACGACAGAAGGATTTATGTTTGGTTTGAAGCTGTTATAGGTTACCTATCAGCTAGTATAGAGTGGGCGAAATTATCGGGTGAACCAAACAGTTGGAGGGATTTTTGGGAAAAACCTGAAAGCCGTTCTTATTACTTTATGGGTAAAGATAATATCCCATTTCATACCGTTATATGGCCGTCAATTTTGCTTGGATATGGAGGTTTAAACCTTCCAACTGACGTTCCAGCCAATGAATATCTAGGAGTGGAAGGGCGTAAACTATCAACCAGCCGTAATTGGGCTGTCTGGTTAAATGATTATCTAAATGATTTTGACCCAGATCCTTTACGCTACTATTTGGCAGCAGCGATGCCTGAATCTAGCGACAGTAATTTTTCTTGGTCTGAATACATCAGGCGCAACAATGATGAGCTTGTTGCCACTTTTGGCAATCTTGTTCATCGCGTTCTTACTTTACTACACAATAATTTCGATGGCTCAACTCCGCTTGGCAACGTAGACTCGGAGCTGGCTGCATATGCAGATTTAACAATGATTAAGGTTAGTGAGAGTTTGAATTTTTCCCCTAGGTTTAAGGAAGCACTGGGCCACGCAATGGCGTTAGCGCATGAGACTAACAGGTTCCTTGATTATCGTGCTCCTTGGAAACAAGTGCGAGAGGATAAAAATGGGGCATCTAATACCCTTGTCTCGGCCTTGTATTCAATAGCATGCTTAAAAGTTGTACTATATCCGTTCCTTCCTTTTACTTCTCAAAAATTGCATGAATTGTTAGGTTTTTCAGGTAATATTGAGGACCATGGATGGGAAATTCGCCCCCCTTCCCCCGGTTTAGATTTGCCAAAGCCGGAACCATTATTTGTAAAACTTGATGACAAAATTGCGAGCGAGATGGTCGCAAAACTAGGTTCCTATGCTGACTGAACGTGCAGCAAGCCTTGCTTCGATTTTCCATCCGGTTTCAAAGCAAATGGAACAAGTAAGCTCTAGCTTAGCTTTACTCGCTGACAAGGCGGGGCTTAGTTCTGATGAAAAACTAGTCGCTCACGCTTTATTAGGTAGTGGTAAAAAAATTAGACCTGCACTAACACTATTGTCAGCAAAAATCTTAGGAACGCCGTCTGAAAAAGTAATCACGATGGCAACTGCTGTTGAGTTATTACATATTGCATCTTTGATTCACGATGACACTGTCGATTACGCTGACACGAGGCGAGGTGAAAGTACTATCAGCAGCAAATGGGGTGGGAAAGTAGCTGTTTTATTGGGTGATTATTTGTTCGCGTCATCCGCAATGCATGTTTGCGAAACGGGTAACATAGGAGTAATTCGTCGCTTTTCCGAAACCATCATGGACTTAGCCAGAGGAGAGCTACAAGAACATTTCAGTGCGTATAACTGGGCTCAGACAAAAGAAGATTATGAAAGCAGGATTTATGATAAGACTGCCACACTATTCAGCACTGCGGCAGAATCAGGTGCAGTTTTGAGTAACGCCTCTAGTGATAAAGTCTCAGCTCTAAAATCTTATGGTTATCATCTTGGAATGGCTTTTCAGATAATAGATGATGTACTAGATTTCACTGGCTCTGAGTCAGAGCTTGGTAAACCTGTCGGAAACGATTTATCACAAGGTACGATTACCTTACCTACGCTGCTTTTCATCGCAAATAACCCATCAAATGCTGGCATTCTGTCTGCTAGGAATGGTGAATATACGAAGTCTACTTTGGTGAAACTTGTTGATGAAATTAGATCTTCTAGTGCCATGGATGAGGCGATTGCAGTTTGTGTTTCACATACTGAGGCTGCAAAAGAATCTATTTCATGGTTACCAATGAATAATGCACATCGGTCCTTGAATTCACTTGCTGATTATGTAATTGCACATAGCAAGTAGCTTTATCTAATTAACGACATTCACTGGCTTACCTGCAAGCCAGGATTTAACACTCTCGATTGCTTGCTTCAAAAATTCCTGTAAGGTTTCCCTGCTAGCGTAACCTAAATGCGGTGTGGCAATAACGTTATCCAGCATTAATAGTGGGTGGTGCAAATCAATTGGTTCGTTGTCAAAAACATCAAACGCCCCTCCAGCAATACGCCTGGTTTCCAATGCATCGACCAAAGCTTCGGAATCTACTATGCCTGATCTTGCTGTGTTAATTATATAGGCACTGGGTTTCATTAGAGAAAATTCCCGAGCACCTACCCATGATTTTGACAAAGATGAAAGCAGTACATGAATAGATAAAAAGTCTGAATTTTCAAAAAGCTCATCCCAAGTAACTAACTTAGCTTTACTTCGAGCAGCTCTGTTGTTCGTCAGAGTTGGTCCCCAAGATATGACATCCATACCAAATGCATTACCAAAGTTTGCAATTTTTGATCCAATTCTACCTAATCCCATAATGCCCAGGGTTTTTCCAGCAAGATTTTCAGAGATCGAGGACTGCCAAACCCCTTTATGAAGAGCGTTATTTTCCCATGTAATTTTGCGAGCGAGATCTAAGATTAACCCCCATGTCAACTCAGCAGTAGAATTGCCTGAATCAGTATTTAGAGAAGGCTCTCCTCCGCCGATATGTGTCCCAGTCACAACAACACCACGGGCCTTAGCAGCCTCTAAATCAACGTGATTTTGTCGTCTGCCGGTTCCAGCGATCAACTTAAGATTCGTTAGCTGATTAATCAAAGCACTCGGGAAAGATGATCTTTCCCTTATAGTGACAATTACATCGTATGGGAAAAGCTTCAAAGCTTTTTCTTTTTCATTGAGGAAACTTTGGTTAAAAAATGTAACTTCAGAATTGTAAAGTGAGCTCCACTCACTCATAGCAGAAGCTAAGTTCTGATAATCATCTATCACAGCCACCCTTACAGGCACCCCGACCTACTTGCTAACTGAGAAGCTATGAAGCTCATCAGCATGGTACGAAGATCTTATAAGTGGCCCAGAAGCTACTGTAGAAAAACCTAATCTTTTCCCTTCTTCCTCAATGCTTTTGAACTCAACTGGGGTATAAAAGCGAGTCATAGCAACATGTTTAGCTGAAGGGCGCAAGTACTGGCCTACGGTCAAAATATCTACGCTTTGTTCGCTAAGATCAAACATAGTCTCACTTATTTCATTGGTACTTTCACCTAGGCCTACCATGATGCCTGATTTTGTAACAATTTCTGGAGCAATTTCCTTGGATTTTCTCAAAAATTCCAACGATAAATCATAATCACCTTTAGGTCTTACTTTGTTAAAAATAGACCTGACTGTTTCAATGTTATGTTTTAGGACTGTTGGACGAGCTTCTAAGACAATTTTAAGTGCGTCAAAATTTCCGGCAAAATCAGGAGTAAGGACTTCGATTTGGCAATGAGGAGCTTTTTCTCGAATAGAATTGATGCAATTTGCAAATACCGATGCGCCCCCATCGCACAAATCATCACGGTCAACTGAAGTAATTACCACGTAATCTAAACCTAGAATCGATACTGCACTTGCAAGGTTTTCAGGTTCATTTGGGTCTAGCTCTAACGGCTTCCCAGAGCTGACAGCACAATACCTACATGCACGCGTACAGACATCTCCCAAGATCATGAATGTAGCAGTTTTGCGCTCCCAGCAATCACCTATATTGGGACACTTAGCCTCCTCACAAACCGTGTTTAGTCCCAGTCCTTTAAGTAAATTCCTAGTTTCGATGTAATTAGGCCCAATAGGCATGGGCACCTTTAGCCATTCGGGCAGTCTTCTGTAAGCTTTATTAGAGTTCATTGCTTAAAAGATAGCACAGGAAGCAGGAAACCTCCGTAGATCCACTGTCCCAACTATAACCTTCCTAGGTAACCGAAGCAGCTTCTTGGTTATTAATTTCCAAGTGATCATCTTTCAGATCTACTAGCACCGTATTCCCAGGTTGGTACTTCCCTGCCAGGACATCCTCTGAGAGCGGATCCTCAATCTCTGTTTGGATCACTCTTCTAAGAGGCCTTGCTCCGAATTTAGGATCGTACCCTTTCTCTGCAAGCCATTCCTTAGCAGGAGTTGTGATTTCTAAACTAAGTCCCTTCTCCAACATTGGTTTGCGTACTTCATTGAGCATTAGGTCAACTATTTGAACAATATGATCTTTGGATAATGGGTGGAACACTATTTGTCCATCAACACGGTTTAAAAACTCGGGACGGAAGAATCGCTTCACTTCCTCCATCACCTTATCTTTCATTCTCTCGTATTCCTGTGCTTCAGTTTTGCCTTCTTCACTTTTAATAGCAAACCCTAATCCACTGTCAGCCCTAATTAAGTCTGAACCAATATTGCTAGTCATGATTACGATTGTATTCCTAAAATCGACTTTACGCCCTTTGGCGTCAGTTAAGTGTCCATCATCAAAAATTTGAAGCAAGATATTGAATACGTCCGGATGAGCCTTCTCAATTTCGTCGAAAAGAATGCAAGCATAACTACGCCGACGGATTGCATCAGTAAGCTGGCCTCCTTCTTCAAATCCAACGTATCCAGGAGGAGCACCTACTAATCTTGCAACAGTATGGCGTTCCATAAATTCAGACATATCTAGGCGTATCATCGCATCTTCTGAACCGAACATGAACTCAGAAAGTGCCCTAACCAATTCAGTCTTACCAACTCCAGTGGGGCCAAGAAATAGAAAGCTACCAATAGGACGTCGAATATCCTTAAGGCCTGCCCGGGCTCTTCTGACTGATTTTGAAATTGCAACGATAGGCTCTTCCTGGCCGATAATTCGCTTATGCAATTCATCTTCCATGTGGATTAGGCGCTCGGTCTCTTCTAAAGCCAATCTAGTCACAGGTAACCCAGTCCACATACTAACAACTTCGGCAATCTCTTCTGCAGTTACAATTGCCTCATTTTTTTCTGATGTCTCCTGCCATTCAGCCTGTAATCGCTGAAGCTTATCGGCTAATTTCAACTCTCTGTCCCTCAGCTCAGCTGCGTATTCATACTGCTGCTGCGCTATAGCTTCATCCTTATCACGCCGAACGGTATCTAATACTTTCCTAGCTTCTTTAACTGGAATAGGTGTACCACTACTTCTAATTCTTACACGAGATCCTGCCTCGTCCATTAAATCAATGGCCTTGTCTGGCAGGTATCGATCTGCGATGTAACGAGATGCCAAATTAGCAGCTGATTGCAGAGCTTCGTCTTGAATCTCAACAGCGTGATGTTCTTCAAATTTATGTTTGATACCTCTTAAAATATCAACGGTCTCTTCCGTTGAAGGCTCATCTACATGGACAGGCTGAAAACGGCGCTCAAGAGCAGGATCCCGCTCTACATACTTCCTATAATCATCATGTGTGGTTGCTCCAATAGTTTGGAGTTCTCCTCGGGCTAGAGAAGGTTTAAGGATATTAGCAGCATCAACCGCACCCTCAGCGGCACCAGCNCCAACCATNGTATGCATTTCATCNATAAAGAGNACACAATTCCCCGCCGCTTTAATNTCCTCAACTACTTTCTTTAGTCTTTCTTCAAATTCTCCTCTGTACTTTGTGCCTGCGACCANAGTNCCCATATCAAGTGTTACNACACGTTTANTTGCTAATGAGTCTGGTACATCTCCNCTAACTACACGTTCTGCCAAGGCTTCNACAATTGCAGTTTTCCCCACACCNGGNGGNCCTATCAATACTGGGTTNTTTTTTGTCCTTCTACTTAANATTTGTACAACCCTAGCGACTTCTTTGTTTCGTCCAATCACNGGATCTAGTTTTCCAGACCGTGCTGCTTGGGTTAGATCAATTCCCAATTGATCNAANGTTGGNGTACGNGTTCCNGACTTGCTNCCTTGTGATTGTCCCTGAGATACGCTTTGGTTAAGAATNCTAGTTGTCTCAGTTCTTACTTTATCCAATGACACGCCCAAACTTTCGAGCACNCCTGCNGCNACTCCTTCACCTTCNCTCATAATGCCAATAAGCANATGCTCTGTCCCGATGTAGTGATGGCTCAAACGGCGNGCCTCNTCAACAGCTAACTCAATTATCTTTTTTGCTCTTGGAGTCAGTCCAATATCTCCGGGAGAAGGGCGTTCCCCGCGGCCGATGATAAATTCTACTGCCGATCTAGCTTTTGATAGTTCTACCCCTAGGCTAGTCAAAACTCTTGCAGCTACNCCATCAGCCTCTCTAGCAAGGCCNAAAAGTATATGTTCTGTNCCTATGTAATTATGGTTNAAGCGCTGNGCTTCTTCTTGTGCTANAGAAAGAACACGCCTCGCCCTCTCAGAGAACTTTTCAAATCTACTTGCCATTACTTGACACTCCAGAGTTCGTNATAGAAAAACNTTNCCCCATACATATCAAACAATTTGAAACTCATCTACTTGTTTGAGGCTTAATCCCATCCTTTGTTTACCAAAATCCATGCTTACAACTCGCAGTGTAAGCGAGTCACCTACCGCCACCACCTCTTTCGGATGCTGAATGTGACGATCTGTTAACTCTGAAACATGTATTAAGCCCTCGATAGTATCCTCAATAAGGGCAAATGCTCCAAAATCGGTCAGCTTTGTTACTTTCCCTGAAACTATTTGGCCCAGAGAAAATCGATCAGCAGCCATTTCCCAAGGGGTAGGTATTAATTTGCGAAGGCTCAGCGCTATTCTTTTATTGTCCCTATCAACTTTGAGTACGTAAACTTCTATTTCCTGGCCTTCTTTCAAAATGTCTGAAACAGACTCCACTGGCGTCCAAGAAAGTTCGGAGATGTGAACCAAGCCATCAGCTCCGCCTATATCTACAAAAGCTCCAAAATTAGTTATCCCGGTGACCAATCCGTCTCTAATATCGCCTTCTTGTATTTCATCCATTAATTTGACTTTTGAATCATCTCGCTGGGTAACATTCGTTCCCTTTTGAGAAAGAACTGCACGGTTGCGACGCCTATTTACTTCGATCACTTTAAACTCAAACTCTTGGCCTTCATTGTTTTTCAAATATTCTTCAGGGCCTACACCATGAGGTATATTCAGTTGGGACATGGGAACAAACGCCTGAACAGACTTAACGTCCACTATAGCGCCGCCACGATTAAATCCTGCAAAATGACCTTTAATTAAGCCGCCGTTCTCGATACACTTTTCTAATTCAACCCATGCCTCAGATGACCTTGCTCGATCAAAAGAAAGTAAAGCTTGCCCTTCAGATCCATGCGGTTCTATAACAAATACTAATATGCTNGTACCNGCAGNNTACTTNTCTAGCATTTGNTGAGTCATGCTTCTCATCTCACGCTGAGGNATCATTCCTTCTGACTTGTTCCCGACAGAAACCAAAATTCCCTCAGAGTCTGCACGTGCGACTACGCCCTCAACCACCTCACCTCGGCGAAGGCCTCTTATGGGCTGAGATTCTTCCAAGAGCTGAGCCATTGTAGGTCCAGTTTCTTTTCCATTGTTAGCTTCTGCGGTCAACTTAATAGTCCTAAGGCTAAATATGGCTGAATTCTACGATTGGGTGCAGCAGCTGTAAAGTGAATCAGTCTCGAATTTTGACTTCGAAATAAAAATTGCTGTAATGATTCTGAGATAATTACTTTTGGATTGGAATTTATGTTAAAAAAAAGCCCAGTAGCACTGGGCTTGAATTTGCAAAATATGCTCTGGCGATGACCTATTTTCCCAGCAAGTTGCCCTGCGAGTATCGTGGGCGCTGAGGTGTTTCACTTCCGTGTTCGGGATGGGAACGGGTGGTTCCGCCTCGCTAGAATCACCAGAGCTAATTGAAATTAGCAGTTTAGAGGTAAACTGTCAATCCTCGTAGGGTCTATTGTGGGGTAAGGCAAGAAAAAGTTATAATGTGTACCCGAATAATTTTTAAGGATGCAGTTATATGGACGCCAGTAGCGTCGTTGCTCTAGAAAAAAATCTAAAAATCGCTGAATTCCAACCTGGCGATACTATTAAAGTTAACGTATGGATCCGAGAAGGTGAAAGACGCAGGCAGCAGAGTTTTCAAGGCGTCGTTATCAGAAGGCGCGAAGGAGGCCCTGCGAGCTCTTTCACGGTGAGGCGGGTTGCATCAGGTGTTGGAGTTGAAAGATCATTTCTGTTTCATTCACCCAATGTCGAAAGTGTCGAGTTGCTCAGAAGAGGTAAAGTACGAAGAGCAAATCTATACTACTTGCGTGGCCTTTCTGGAAAAGCCGCTAGAATAAAAGAACGGGAACGTGGAAAGCGGACCGCGTAGTTTTTTCATAGAGCCTCCCCTGTAAGACCAATGGGAGCATGGTTTGTCCACAATAGATGCTTCAGAACAATCAAAGGCTAAATCAACACTGTTGATAGAAAATCGCAGCCCATACGTTGACGTAGTAGTGGGAATACGAACTGAACGACTTAGTGACTCTTTTACATATTCCGCACCTCCTGATTTCAATCTACAAGTTGGACACCAAGTCAGAGTACCATTTGGCAAAAAGGAAATTACCGGGATAGTAGTAGCTTTAAGGGAAAAAACTTCGCTCGGTTACACAAAACCCGTCAACTCTTTAGTTCATGAATCACCTGTTATTTCTCGTAGGCAATTGCAACTCGCATATTGGATGAGTGAGAAGTATTTATCCCCAATTCATGAAGCAATATCTTTAATGATGCCTCCCGGTCAAAATCTAAAAAATATGCAGAAAGTAAGCATCAGTCGAAAAATGCCTAAGCCCAATCAGTTTAGGACGGAAGGTGCGAAGCGACTATATGAATATTTGGAAACCAAAAAGAGTCCTTTGTTAGCAAAAACGCTAATAACTCGGTTAGGCCCCTGGGCAAGAAATGCATTGCTAACTCTTCACAGAAACCACCTGCTCAAAATTCATGAACCGGTCCCAAAGCAAAACACCCAACTTGTTAGTCCATCAGAACCATTCGTTCAGCTTGCTAAAAGCAACAACTCTGTTATCTCACCAATCCTGACTCAGCCGCAATCGAAAGCTGTCGAAAAGATCAAATTTTCAATTAATTCAGGTAGTAATTCAAACAAAAAGTTCCTATTAAAAGGAGTGACTGGGAGTGGCAAAACAGAAGTCTACCTTCAAGCAATTTCTTACGTATTGAGCCAGGGTAGGCAGGCTGTCGTATTAATTCCAGAATTATCTCTAACGCCTCAAATGTTAGATAGGTTTGAAGCAAGGTTCCCTGGAAATGTAGTCGCATTCCACAGTGGTCTTAGCGATTCAGTACATCGCAAAAACTGGTGGATGATTCACAATAAGCAAGCAAATGTAGTTATTGGTTCCAGAAGCGCTCTTTTCGCTCCACACCAGAGATTTGGGCATAATCGTNATTGATGAAGAACACGAATGGACTTACAAACAGCAAGAACAACAGCCGCGCTATCATGCTAGAGATGTTGCTTTTAGATTAAGTGAGTTAAACGACTGCGTCGTGATTTTAGGAAGTGCAACACCTGATTTATCTACTTACTACTCCGCTCAAAATGGGCTTATCGAAACAATGGAACTACCGTCAAGAATCCAAGATTCAGGCGCATTTCTTCCTTTAGCTAAAGTGAGTACTGTGGACATGCGAATGGAGTTGAAAAATGGAAACCGTAGCATCTTCAGCGATCTATTAAAATCATCTTTAATTGAGACCTATGAGCAAGGGAATCAGTCTTTGTTGTTCTTAAATCGCAGAGGGACTGCAAACATCGTGCAATGTAGGTCATGTGGATTTTCGCTTAAATGCTCAAGGTGCAATATAGCTTACACTTTTCATGCTCCGAACAAGCTAATCTGCCATCGTTGTAACAAAAGTCGCTTGACTCCCAATAGTTGCCCTAACTGTAAAAGTAGTCAAATAAAGTATCTGGGCATAGGCACCCAAAGAGTAGTCGATAAAGTATCAGAATTAATTCCAGGTGCAAAAATTTTAAGATGGGATCGCGATACGGTAAAAAGCATCAAAGACCATGAAGCGATACTTTCAAATTTTGCTTCAAGAAAAGCAAATATTCTTGTAGGCACGCAAATGATAGCAAAGGGCTTGCATTTGCCCAACGTAACTTTAGTTGGTGTGATTTTGGCTGACATCGGCCTAAATTCTGCAGATTTAAGAGCCTCTGAGAGAACTTTCCAGGTCCTCACTCAGGTTGCAGGAAGAGCAGGCAGGGGAGAAAGTGTTGGCCATGTAGTGATCCAAACATATAACCCAGAACACTATGCTATAAGGTCAGCTGCAAAGCAAAACTATAAGGAATTTTATGATAAAGAAATCCAATTCAGGCGTTCACTCTCTTATCCTCCTTATTCNGGTCAAATTCGACTAACTCTAAACTTACAAAACCCGACNGTGGCCANNAGAGAAGCCCAAAGAATGGGNAATGCTCTCAAGTCTGAATTGAGATCGTGGGANATAAGAGACTTACGTATTATTGGCCCNGCCCCCAGTTCCCAATCACNAANTNGAGGCAGTTCGAGCTGGAGTATTAANATCTTGGGCTTAAATCCGCANATATTGCTCGAAAAAATTAACCTNCCNCATAGCTGGAAAGTTGANGTCGATCCTTACTAGTTCCGTATTATATAATTGGAATATGGCAATATTAAAAATGCACTANATAGGTTTAGATCCAGTACTTCGAGAGAAGGCANNTANGGTATCAGANCCCACAACTCCTAAAATGCGAAAGCTAGTGANAGATTTAGTAGATTCCATGCACTACTACTCCGGTGTTGGCATTGCGGCAAATCAAGTTGGNTCAACNNACAGAGTTTGCGTCATTCAGTTACCCGAAGATGACATTCCTACNGTTTTATTTAACCTTGAAATNACACGTAAAGAAGGATCAAGAGAAGTCATAGAAGGGTGTCTAAGTTTGCCTGGCTACCAAGGCCGCATAGAACGTGCAGAGAAAGTATGGGCCAGGGCAATNGATGAAAATGGAGTTCCCGTAAAATTAAAAGCTGCTACAGAACTATTAGCGCAAGCCCTAGAGCATGAGTGTGATCACCTCGACGGTGTGCTCTACACAGATTTACTAAAATCAAATGAAGATCTATGGCAAGTAGAAATTGGAATGGAGGAAGAAAATGAGGGATAAATCAATCTAATGGCAGTTTACTTTCCTCCAATTTTAATAAAATGCAAAACCAAATCGGTCGAATCACTTCATCATGTCTGNCCCTCATGTTAGACTGTGGAGCTGTACCGCNTAAAGCGGTTAGTATTTTCACTAGGACATGAGACTTTGTTTCGCCGACTAAATTGGCGCTCTCTTTCAGTGGTAGCTTTAATCGCCGGACTTTCGGTAGCTGCTCTAGTCGTCCAAAATATTTCAATTAATCTTTCAGGTGCAAAGTTCGAACGTGGTTCAGATGAAATCCTAGGTATGCAGTTAGGCCTTGATCTAGCTGGTGGGACACATTTGGTTTTCCAACCCTCTTCGGCTGACTTAATACCTACAGACGATCAAATGGATGGCTTAGTCCGGATCATCAGGGATCGAGTGGACAACCTTGGAGTTGCTGAACCTAATATCCAAAGGCTAGGCGAACAGAGGTTATTGGTTCAACTACCTGGAATAGAAGATGTTGAAAGAGCTAAGCGACTGATTGGTCAAACTGCAAGCTTGGGAATTGTAGAGAGNGTATGTCGTGACTCAAATTGCNTAAACTTCGAGGACAACACNGTGCTTACAGGGGAAGATTTATCTCGTTCTTTCGCCTCTAAAGACACAGTTACAAATGAACCTATTGTCGCGTTCGAGCTTTTTTCAGATGCAGCGAGAAGATTTGCGATAGTAACTCAAAGAATTTATGACACGAACTCCAGTAATTCACCCGACCAACTTGTATTTCAGCTAGACGGTAAAGATTTGGTTGAAACTACTGTTCGTTCGCCTATTTTATCTGGGAACGGCCAAATTACGGGTAATTTCACATCTAATGAAACTAGAGATCTTGCAATTCAAATTGAATCAGGTCGACTACCTATCGATATTGAAGTAATCACAGAAAGAGTCGTCGCGGCTTCACTTGGGGGTGAATCTTTAGAGGATAGTTTGGTTGCTGGTTTGATAGGTCTAGCGTTGGTATTTTTCTTTGTATGTGCGTATTACCGAGGGGCAGGCTTTGTGGCTGCTGTTGCACTAGTAGTTTACACTCTAATGGTTTTAGCTATTTTTAAGCTATTCCCNATAACCCTTACATTANCCGGAGTTGCNGCTTTCATTCTTTCATTGGGAATGGCAGTAGANGCCAATGTGCTTATTTTTGAAAGAATGAAAGAAGAAATCCGATTAGGTAGAACNGTTCCATTTGCATTAGAAGTNGGTTTCAATCGGGCCTGGCCTTCTATCAGGGATGGAAATGTTTCTACTTTGCTTATAGCTGGAGTGTTNTTCTTTTTTGGCAATCAGACAACTAACTCGTCNGTTAGCGGNTTCGCTGTTGCCNTAGCTATTGGTGTGTTGATCAGTATGTTCACAGCGATTTTCATGAGCCGNAACTTGCTTTATCTTTTAGCTATTTCACCTATTGGGCGCTTCGCTAGGNTGTTTACNCCAGAATCGTTACCAAGTNNCAAATCAGGCAGAGGTTAAAATGAACATCNTTAACCGCCGTAAATGGTTCTTCCTTATCTCTGCTCTATTGGTNGTNCCTNCCATNGTTGCNTTACTCACNCCNCCAAGNCTAAGAGCCGGAATAGATTTTACNGGTGGNACAGCAATGACCGTGGAATTTGAACNNCCCACTTCTGCTCCTTTAATTCGTCTTTCATTAGAAGAACTGGGACATGAAANTGCAATNGTACAGTCTCTTGATGANAAGACTTANTTCATTCGNCTATCAGAGNTACAGCAAGAAGAGAGGGATTCAAAAGATAAAATTGTCGTAGCAAGTGGGCGCTCGAAAATAGAGCAAGGTCTCAGCTCTTTATCTCCTATGCGCATTACCTCAATAGAGGCTGTATCAGCGCTAATTNGTTCTGAAAATATTCGAAATGCTACGATAGCAGTCGCAGTTGCTGCAGTCGCTATTTTGCTCTATGTAACATGGGCATTTCGACGCGTCCCAAGCCCATTTAGGTATGGTTCTGCTGCTATAGTCGCTCTACTTCATGATTTGATTATTGTGCTGGGAATATTTTCAATATTAGGTAAATTTGCAAACCTAGAAGTGAACGCTATGTTCATAACAGGCGTGCTGACAGTTATTGGTTATAGCGTCAATGATACTATCGTTGTTTTTGACCGAATCAGAGAAAATGTTGGCAAATACCAAAATATTGCCCTCCCCGATATAGCCAACATAAGTGTCAGGGAGACTATTGGAAGGTCACTAAACACTTCCATTACTTTACTAATCGTAATTGCTGCTCTTCTCTTATTTGGTGGCCCAACAATCCAACCATTACTTTTAGTATTACTGGTTGGCGTGGTTGTTGGTACATATAGCTCTATTTTTGTAGCTACTTTGATGCTCGTTTCATGGGAAGAGGGTGAGATTGGAAGGGGATTTAGGCGTATTCTTCCTTTTGGACGCCGGTCATAGTATCAAGTACCTAGGGCGTTCCTAGCAGCGCTAGCGCCAGAAATTTTACCGAAAACTGCTCCGGCCATTAGCCCTGATCCACCAGGGTAATTATGGTAAAANAAACCTCCAACAAGTTCTCCTGCTGCAAATAAACCATCAATAGGAGAATCCTGATCATTCAAAACTTGTGCATCCCTATTGATTTTCAATCCNCCGAATGTNAATGTAATCCCACAAGTTACGGCNAANCCAAGGTAGGGAGGTGTATCAATAGGCTGNGCCCAATTTGATTTAGGTGGAACAANACCTTCCGTATGCAAACCATCCAGCANAGTAGGNTTNAAATTTCCAGGAACACANGCGTTGTTNTATTCCTTAATTGTATTCACTAAATTCTCAACATTTATNTCTAAAGATTTTGCCAACTCTTCAATTGATCCTGCCTCNGCAACAGACATTTGTTGAATCCTGTATTCATCTCTAAGAAGCTCTATGCTTTTTTGGTCGAAAATTTGNACTGCGAATCTTTGAGGCTGNGAAAGNATNTCCCTNCCATATTTTGCATACGTNTAGTTTCNAAAATCTGCNCCTTCATCAACAAACCGTTCGCCGTTGATNTTNACTATTAANCCGAANGGNTAAGAGTGTTTTTGATAAAGATCACCTATAGANCGNTTTCCNAAAGNAGGGGCGTTAAAATCCCAAGCNACTGCGTGAGCTCCGCTCCAATGNCCATGNGATTGAGCTCCAATCTCCAGTGCCATTTTTATACCGTCACCNGTATTAGCNTGNGTTCCTCTTACCTTGGCAAGTTCCCAACCTGCACCAAGATACCGCGTTCTCATTTCAGCATTTGCTTCAAANCCNCCACATGCGAGTACNACAGAACCAGCCNNTACTTCGTAAGTTCCTGNAGCAGATCGAATAGATACTCCNACTACTGAATTGTCCCCATCTACTAATAAAGAAGTAACAGAAGAAGAGTACCTAACTTCTATTCCNTTTTCTTCTGCTAATTCGAAAAACCTATCTGAAAGNCCTGCCCCNCCACCAACTGCCTCTAAGATCAAGCCNCCCCAAAAATGATACTTATCNTCTTTTTTAAATGCCTGTCTNCCCCAGAGAGGGATAAANCGCATTCCTTTTTCTCNTAACCANTCCATGGTTGANTNCGAATTNCGCACTAANAANTTTGACANTTCATCATCGGCAAGACCNTCTGTAACTCTCATCAAATCAGAGCGAAAATCAGCTGTGGTNTACGNCCCNACTACCATTGTGTTCACTTCNGATTCAGACANGTCTGGTATCAGTTGAAGCACGTCATCAAAGCCATTAAAAGCAAACCGATATGCTCCTCCTGTAAAATAACTATTNCCTCCACGTGCATGTTCCGCNGCTTTTTCCAATACTAAAACTTTTGCACCTAATTCATGTGCACTNAANGCAGCTGAAAACGCGGCATTACCAGCACCAACAACAACCACATCAAATCTTTCTTTGTTGGTTTGATTCATTTGATCACCTGAAATATCTATTGTCTTTGCTCGTTTGCGAAAACCTAGACCTGAATTGAAGTTGAAGCGATAATAACACGTAGTATGATCCCGTAGTCTTTGCAGGAGCTACAATGAGAATAGGTGCTCACGTTTCAGCTTCTGGTGGTGTAGATATGACCATCAGCAGAGCCGTGGATATAGGGGCTGAAGCAATACAGTTTTTCCCCTCACCCAACCGNACTTGGCAATTCAAACCGNTAGATGAAAAAACNGCAGCNAACTTNAAGGATTTATCACTAAGGTATTCCATTGGCCCAAATGTNTTTCATGCAATATACATGGTGAATTTGGCNAATCCCGATCCNGAAATTTCCAGAAAATCAATTCAGTCTTTAGTTAATTANATGCATACAGCTTCNGATCTGGGTGTGATGGGNGTGATATTTCATTTAAATTCACATAAAGGTCATGGNTTCAAAGCAGTATTCAGAAATCTCATCGAGAACATCAATAGAGTTCTTGATAACTCTCCAAATGACACAAAGTTAATAATCGAAAACAGTGCGGGGATGGGTGATCACATTGGTTCAAAGTTTTCGGAAATCGGCGAAATCCTAAACGCTGTGGACGACAATCGAATGGCAGTTTGCATTGATACTCAACATTCTTTTGCAGCAGGGTATGACATCAGGTCACCTAGAGGTGTCATAGAAATGGTTAAAGAGTTCGAATCAGAAATTGGATTATCGTACTTATCTGCCGTTCATTTAAATGACTCAAAGAGAGATCTTGGTGAAGCAGTAGACAGGCATGAAAATATTGGCGAAGGTTACCTTGGTCTCGACGCTTTCAAGGCAATTCTCAGCGCCGATGCTTTTTTGCATGTACCTATATTTCTTGAAGTTCCTGGTTTTAGTGGCGATGGCCCAGATGCCAAAAATATTGGGATAGTCAAAAAAATTCGCGAAACAGTTTAATCCCTATTTCATTTATTAATTTTTGGCGGTGGCCCAACAGCATAGATTGCTGTTGCACTCATGCACCAAGACGCCGATAGAATCAACAAACCTATCTCGTAAGACCCAGTCCAGTCAAAAACCTTTGCCATTAGCAATGGCCCCATTGAGGCACCTACTGCTACTAATGGACTTACATACCCCATTATTTCACCTATGTGCCGGCGTCCAAGGTANGTAGGNAAAAGCATAGGATTTAATACTACAGCACCACCAACTGCAAAGCCCGTACACGCAGCTAAAATAAAAAGGAAATAGAATGCTGTGCCCGCNATTANAAACATAAATGTAGTAACCATTCCGTAGNCACCAAGTAACATTAAAGCTAATCGCACATCTCTTTTATCTGCTAATGTTCCCCANCCAAAACGNGCCAAAACTGAAAAAAGACCATATGTAGTCAATGCTAATGTAGCTTNTTCTAGNGTCATTCCTCGNTCTTGAAGCATCGGAACCATGTTCGTTGGCACACCTAATAACGGCATGCTCGCTAACATTGTNGCTAAGGCCATCAACCAAGTTTTATNAGATCTCANAGCCTTTGGCGCTGTAATATTTGGAGGGAAGTCAACTGAATTCACAGTANTTGAGGNATTGACCGATACGCCATCTGGCAGTAAGCCTACATCTTCTGGTTGTCGCCTAATCAAAAAGGCCATTGGAATTGTAATAGCTATTATGGCAATGCCCAACAAAACCCAAGTATCTCTCCAACCAAAGATAGTCAAAGCAAAAGCGACAGCGAGAGGCATGACTAAAGCTGCCATTCCAGTGCCCATCGTTGAAAAAGCTAAAGCTTTGCCACGTTTGGTAATAAACCATTTCGGCACAATTGCTGAAGAAACTATGTATGCAGCACCTGGTCCAGAGATACCCCCTAGTAAACCGAACCAGAGCATGAACTGCCATGGGGCTTGGACTGTTGAAGTGGCTATTGTTGAGCCGCCACCAATTACAGCGCCAATTACCAACAGGATTTGGGCTCCATAACGCCTATCAAGGTAACGTCCTACAAAGGGAGTAAGGATGGCAGTGATAATGGACCTCAGCGCGAATGTGCCAAAAATATCTCCCCGTTGCCAATCTACCAAATCTTCTAACATTGGAACCGTCATAACAGTAAGAGCCCAAAGCTGAACACCAGTAGCAATTAGGTTTGCGAAAAATGAAGCAGCGACAACGACCCATCCATAATAAACAGGTGTTGATTGATACCAGGATTTCGAACTCAAGGAGCTAGCTGGGTTACTCATTTATATTGATATGCTAATTCTTATTTAGGCTCAGTTCTTGCAATTTCTAGCTTTTGATTAGCTAGTTGATCAGCTGCTTCAGTCGCAGTGATTTTGTTTTCATTTGAAATCGCAAGAACTTTTGACATAGTATCAAAAATGCGAGATGCCCTAATTCGTGCAGCTTCGGGATCATAAACTTGGCCAATTTCATACGAAACATTGATAACTCCACCTGCATTAACTAGAAAGTCAGGAGCATATAGTATTCCAGCATTTTGAAGCGCTTGCGCGACCAGTGGTTCTTTTAGTTGATTGTTTGCAGCTCCACAAATTATTTCACAGTGGAGATCCTTTATGCTTTCAAGGCTAAGCACTCCTCCCAAGGCACACGGTGCGAAAATATCACATTCATAACTTAAAATTGATTCTGGTTCGACTACTTCTATACCCCGAGATTTTGCTAGTTGCCGCTTGGTATCGTCCACGTCAGTTACTACTACTCGGCATCCTTCGGTTTCTAGGTGCTGAATTAATGCTGTTGCGACATTTCCATACCCCTGAATAGCAACTGTTCTACCGGATAAATTTGTTTCTCCCCATAAGTCTAAAGCACAAGCCCTCATTGCTTGGAAAACTCCAAACCCTGTTTGATCAGAAGGGTTACCGCTTCCACCAGATTCCCTAGGCAAACCGACAACGTATTGAGTCGTTCTTGCTATCCATTGCATGTCTTCAGCAGAGGCACCAACATCCTCAGTGGTGATGTACCTACCTCCTAAGCTCTCAACAAACCGGCCATATGATTCCATCATCGCTTTTGTTTTTTGAGTCCTAGCATCAGCCATTATCAAACCTTTGCCTCCACCATGTGCTAGTCCAGCGAGAGCATTTTTGTAAGTCATGGCCTTAGACAATCTCAGGACATCCATTATTGCTTCGTCTTCGCTTTTATGCAGCCAAATGCGAGTACCGCCTAGAGCTGGGCCTAGCTTTGTATTATGGATAGCTATAAAGCTTCTTAATCCAACTGCAGGGTCTGTCCAAACAGCGAGTTGTTGATGGCCTTCCATTTCCATGTATTCAAGAATTTCCATTAGTACTCCGTAATTAGTATATCCTTACTTTTACTCCAAATCAGAGCTCTTAACTTTTTGCAGATTCCTAGCTCTTTGTTTCCAAGCGCTGATCGATGCTATACCTTCACGAGGTAAAACAATGATTGCTATAAAAACAGGGGGTAGGAATAGAATTAAGTGCAGAAGCACAGCAAAACCAATGGCGGTTTCTTTGGGCACGTCCCATAAACTCAACAGACTAACTGCAGCGAACTCAAATGAACCCACAGCTCCAGGTAAACTTGGGGTGGCAGTAGCAAAAAATATTGATCCCAGAGCTATTAGCGTAAACTGGAACACACTAAGTTCTATCCCCATACCCCTTCCAATAAAAAACGCAGCAGGGCCTAAAATCAACCAATAAGTTGCCGTTAGGCAAAATGTGAATGCCAATCGCCTCTTCTTCGCCCATAGAGTGTCAATAGCCTCGCCAAATGACGTGACCCCTGGAAGACGTTTCAATAACGGAATTCTTCTTACCACTTTGCCCCAGTTCAAGACAACAATAAGCGTGATGAAAACAAAAACACTCATAAATGCCAAAGGTCTAGCAAATTCAGTTAATTCTGGGGCAATTAAAATGGCCAACCCTACAAAACATAGTGTGAAAACTAAATCTTGGGCCCTCGTCATCACAATAGTTGCTACTACTGTAGTTGCAGGTAATTTATCTCTTATAACTAGCATACCTAGGCTAGCCATTTCATCCCACATTCTAATTGGCGATATATTATTTATACCCAATGCTGCATTTTCTACTTGGAACAACCGAAATGTAGACACGCTCGCACTTGCCCAAGTAAATCGCCATCTCATTGCTCTTATCCAAGAAGACAATAATGCAATCAATAATGCGAGCATAAGCGTGGCCAAAGAAACACTACGCAAACTTTCTTTGACAGCAGCCCATTCAGCACCTCTAATTGCAAGCCATCCTAATGCAACTCCGATAGCTATACCTAAAAGAGCAGCAATAGTTTGACTGAAAAATCTAATAACTTTTTTATTACTAAACATACATACTCAAAGCCGAAAATAAATTATCCAAACAAACTCCTTCTATCACTTTCTAGCTCGGCCGTTGTTTTGCTACTAGCAGAGGAGATTTCGTCATAAAATTCAGTCCCGTACTCTCTAATTCGTAGTACTACAGGCATAGGAACTGCATGCCCAAATAACAATGCTTGCTGATTTGATTCTAACCTTGAAAGAACCGACTTCATCTCCCTTGTACCAGCGGCACCTGCCAAAAGAGCGTCTAGGTCACGCTCATTATCCAACTGGCAAGTTATCTTAGTTCCTATCTGACTCAATACTTCATCATCTATACCAGAGGGTCGCTGGTCGACTACCAGCAAGGTGACATTATATTTGCGCATTTCGCGAGCGATCGTACCGAAAATAGTTTTACCTGCTATCTCTTTACTTAAAAAGCGATGAGCTTCTTCAACCGTAATGACCAAAGGCTTAGGGGGGGCATTCTGTAAATATATAGCCTGCTCAGTTAGTGTCTTGTATTCTTGGTGAATTTTCCTAGTTAACAAATTTGCCACCAATAAATATGCAGTAAGATCACTACCCCATTTACCAAACTCGAAGACGACATGTCTGCCTGATTTCAACTGTTCCATCAAGGCTTTAATCGTAGTAGATTGGGAGCCTTTTTTAACAAAATCAAATGAATTTAAATGCTGTAATCTACGATAAAGAGCTTCCATCGTTGAAGAACTCTGACGAAAAAATCTTGCTAAATCATTAATACTGCTGAATGTTTCTTTACTGGGGTTTGAAGTTTCTTCAATTTGCAGATCATATCCTTCATTATGACTGCTAGAACCTTTTTGCTCGCCAATTTCCAGGAAATCGCTAAACCAAGAGTCGGCAAATTGTTTATACAATTGATGGCACAAATCAACTCCAAATGACGTAATCCCTAATAATGGTGCCAATAACTCAATGTCGTCGGGTAGAATTTCAGAAGGGCTTATTACAACCTGATGATCTACTGATACCTTTCTTTTCTCAGAAGAGCTTGGGTCTAAAGTAAACACAGAAACCTTTGAATTAAAGAGTTGTTTCAAACCTTTTACGTGATACCCATTCTCACTCCTTGCTTGCCATCCATATTCATTATGCATATCAAAAACCAAATTAGTCGCCACGTCTCGCTGAAGTATCCCAGCTAGCAATATTCTTGTTAAAAATGACTTACCGGATCCAGATTTCCCAAACACTCCGTTAGATCGTTTCACTAGCTCATGCAAATCTAAGCAAACTTTTGTGCTTTCCATATCAAGGGGGCTACCTATCCATATATGTCTATCGTCTTCAGTGCCAAAAATTGATTGCACGTCCTCATTTGAAGCACGTCTAGTAATTGAAAAATGTGTAGGCAATGACTTTGCAGGCTCGGGGCTAGTAAGTCCAGAAATAGGAACGGACAGCATAGGAGTAACTCGGGCTAAGACAAATGTGCTTGTCCCAACGAGAATTTCTGAAATTGAAGGCTCCATCGAGCTCGCAAATGAAGGGAATCTTGCATCTACACTATCAAGTGCCATGTCAGTTATTATGCCGAAAAATTTATGCCCTCTGCCTTGTATAGTAACAAATGTTCCAACTTTTGCTTTTTCGGCAATCCCTGGACTTGATAGTCTTACGTCAAGACCTCTGCTCAAAGAACCACCTACAATTTGGCCTAATACTTCATCATCTTGCAAGCTTTGGGTACCCATATCGTCTTTGTTCAATTTCTCACCTATGCAGAGGCAATCGCTTCAAGATTTCATACAAACGCTGAGTTTCAGAACCAAGAATCAAGGCAATTGCCCTTGCAGCTTGATTAATGAATTCCGAAGGTGAATCGTGTTGTTGAGAAGCGTACTTGATTACTGAGGCTAAAATATCATCAGGACTCTTAATTGGAGCATGCGCAAGCAAGCTTAAATAATCAAGAATCTGGTTGAATTCTTGAACCTCTTCAGTAGGGCAAAGGTAAATAGAAGTGTGAATATTGGAAGGGTAAGGAGCCAAGTAGTAATTTAAGACACCATTTACTCTATAACCCACCACCATGATTTTAACGTCTGTTCTTAATAATCTATTTAATTGAGGGTTCTCCTGATAAACCCTCTCATCTGAATCAAGGTTCGCCCCGCGGGAAATAATCCTCCTCGTAGGGTCCAAAGATGATGTTTCTGAACCGGTAATTACGCCATAAATTCCAGAGCTAGAGGCGCCTGCTCTAACCAAAGCACCCAAAGGAGGAGGGGCAAACAGCTGATCACACTGACCAACTAACCCTTCAATAGAAGCCTCTACAACTTCCCCAAAGCGCAATGACCTATCATCTTTTCCCATGTCTTAATTTTTGAAGAAACACGAAGAAGCTGCAAGTGAGAAATGGCTATATGTTTACGCTTTTCTTAGTACTATACCTATAACACCCGGCCCTGTATGTACACCTATGACTGGCCCTACACTCCTAACGCTCACCGGTGTCTCTGATAATTCAGCCAAAGACTTAGACAAAACCTCTGCGTCTTCACCAGCACTTCCATGCATGATGCTTATCTCTTTGAATGGTGCATTTTTCTTTGCAGTTTCAATCAATTTCGCAAGTCCTTTAGCTCGAGTGCGCACCTTTTCATAGGGATGGACTTCTCCTTCAGCAACGTGAAGAATAGGCTTGATGTTGAGTAGCCCTCCAAGTAAGGCCTGTGCTTTGCCTATTCTGCCTCCTTTTTGTAAGTACTCTAAAGTGTCAAGAAGAAAGTAAGCCTCCAAATTATCTGAAACAGTTTGAGCAACTTCAGTTACCTGTTTTAATGACTTTCCTTCATTGGCAGATTTTGCAGCTGCAATCGCAACAGTTGCCACCCAAGACGAGGCTCCTCTTGTATCAAAAAGTTCTACTTTACCAGGTGCCTCTTTGGCAGCAAGTGATGCCGAATTTAAAGTCCCACTAAGTTTCTCGCTGACATGTATCGATATAATTTCGTTTTTGCCAGCCTCTTCATAGGCTTTTGAAAATTGCGCAACTGACGGTTGGGAAGTTCGCGGGTGGAATTCTGATGTTTGCAATTTCTCAAAAAATTGATCAGAAGAAATATCAATACCATCAAGAAGCTCTTCATCTCCAAACATAACGGTCAATGGAACCACGATTATTCCAAGTTCTTTCGCAACTGATGGCGGTATATCAGAAGCTGAATCAGTAATTACACGTACAGACATCTCGCCTCCTTAAAGCTACTCAATAGCCACTAAGTAATGATAGTAGGGTTGTCCACCCTCATAAATTTCAACATCAACTCCATCAAATTTTGACCTGACAAGTTCGGCATGAGCAGTAGCCTTATCTTCTTTCAGATCAGCCCCATAGTAAAGCGTGATTAGATCACCTGCATCAACATTTGTTTTGCTTATCAAATCAATTAACACTTCTGGAACACTATCATTACAAGACACCAATGAACCCTCGAGCATCCCAATTATTTGGCCCTCTTCAACTTTTATACCTCCGACTTTTGCATCACGCGCAGCAACGGTAACCTCACCAGTAACTATCCCTTCTGCTGATTCTTGCATCGCATTTGCATTATATGCTGGCTCTAAATTGGAGTTATATGCTAGTAATGCAGCAATCCCATGTGGAACCGATTCAGTAGGTACTACGGTACATGCGCATTCTGCCATTTCAGATGCTTGAATTGCTGATAATTTCACGTTGGGATTGTTGGGAAGGATTAACACATGGTCCGAATTTGCATCCTTGATGCCATTAAGGATTTCCTCGGCACTGGGGTTCATGCTTTGCCCTCCAAGAACTGTTAATGCCGCTCCTTGGTCTCGAAATAAAATGTCGAATTGAAGGCTAGGGACTACTGCGACTATAGCCTGGTCGGAGTGATTGAGAAGTGGTTTATAATTCTTGGAGATGAATTCTTGATGCTGAAGGTCCATATTCATAATATTGATTTGATCCAAATTACCGTAGGAAAGACCCAAGCTCAGTAAAGGCCCTGGGTCAGATGCGTGAGCGTGGATTCGCACAACCTGATCGTCTCCAATCACTACAGTGGAATCAGCAACACTGGATACTGCTTCTTTGATTTCAGATAACCTTAGCTCAGATCCCAAAATCAAAAATTGGGTACAAAACCCAAAAAGCTCATCTTCGGTGTGCCCCAAATCGCTTTGGGTGAAAATATGGTGAGAATTGATTTCAGCTGGTGAGCCAACTTTTAGGACCGGCGCCGTACCATCAATGTAAGAAGTGAATCCCGCTAAAAGAGCCACAAAACCTTGTCCTCCTGCATCAACTACTCCTGCTTCCGCTAATACCGGCAATTGAGACGGGGTATATTCGAGCGCAGTTTCTGCACTTTCTAATGCCAAATTCAATACCGCAGAAATACTTTGATCACCTTTGTCGGCACCGGCCGCTGCCGCACGCATTACGGTAAGGATTGTCCCCTCCACGGGGTTTCCTACTGCCTCGTAACCTGCTTCTGATGCAGTTTTCAAGGCTAGAAGTAAATCAGCGGCAGTACATTGTTCTATATTTTCCAAACCAATAGCGAAACCCTTAAAAAATTGGGATAGTATTACTCCACTATTCCCACGAGCTCCAAGCATTGAAGCTCTTGAAACAGCTTGAGCTACTTCACCTACATTAGAGGAAACTTGTATTTCAGAATTTAATGCAGCTCTTAGTGTCAAAGTCATATTGATCCCTGTATCTCCGTCAGGTACTGGAAATACATTGAGAGCATTAATTGATTCGGAGTGCTCTTCTAGACAGGCAGCACCTGCTTGAATCATTTCCCAAAATGAGTAACCATCAATTTTGTCTTGAATAGCCATGGAATTGCTAAGCCCCAAACCATAATGCTAGAATTAGTATGAACGCTACCCGGCATATTAAGGGTAGCAGCTGTCACAGTCAAAACCAATCAAGGAATTTACCATGGCGATGTGCGAAGTTTGCGGTGTCCATAGAAGGGCTGGTAAAAATGTCAGTCACTCAAATCGACATACCAATAGATGGTTTCTTCCTAATATCCAGCGTGCGTCATTGACTATTAAGGGTAAGAAAATGCGCATGAAGGTTTGTACTCGATGCCTACGTACGCTTCAAAACAAACTTAAAGTCGCTTAATAGAAATCCTCACTAATGATTATTCAGGGTTCCTAAGTCTTTCTATACATTCAGAGAGTGATTTCTTAGCTCCGTAGACTGCGGATCCGGCAACGATGACGTCTGCGCCATTTAACAACAGTTCTGAAACATTGCTGTCATTAATTCCCCCATCTACTTCAAGTTCTACGTTAAAGCCACTACGGTTAATTAGTTCTCTTAACTCTCGCACTTTGTCCATTGAGCTGGGAATGAAAGTTTGGCCGCCATAGCCAGGGTTCACTGTCATGCAAAGCGCTAAATCAAGTTCTTCCATGGTTCCCTCTAAAACTGCAACAGGTGTTTCTGGATGCAAGGCAACTCCAGAACGAACACCATTTTTCTTGATTTCTTTTATTGCGGATTTCAGATCCTGCACAGCCTCAGCATGGACGGTAATTATATCCGCCCCTGCGGCTGCAAATTCTGATATTAACCTCAAAGGCTCGCTAATCATTAAATGTACATCTAGAGGTATGGAAGTATGTGGTTTGATAGCAGCTACTACAGGAGGGCCAATGGTGAAATTTGGTACAAAATGGCCGTCCATTACATCAATGTGAATGTAGTCCGCTCCAGCTTCTTCTGTTTCTTTAACGACTTGACCCAGTCTAGAAAAATCAGCAGCAAGGATTGAAGGAGCAATTTTGATTCGACTCACTATTTATCTCCGTTTAGCGAGAACTTGGCTAGCAAATTTTAAAGACTCGGAAACTCGTTTTTTTGCAGTTCCGCCGACAACGTTTCTAGCATCTACACTGGTGTGCAAATTAACGTCATATACATCCTGTTCAAATGCTTGGTTGAATTTCTTATAATCACTTAAAGGCAGATCCATTAGGGGAATCCCTGAATCCCTTGATCTTTCACAAACAGCACTTACTGCCTCATGTGCACGCCTAAATGTTACTCCTTTATTCACTAGATAGTCTGCCAAATCGGTTGCAAGCATTGTGGGGTCAGAGGCCGCTGATAGCATACGGTCATTATTAATCTCTAGAGATTTAAGCATTTCTGAGAAAACATCTAGCGTTTTTATAACAGTTTCTACCGAGTCGAAAAGGGCTTCTTTGTCTTCTTGTAAATCAGTGTTGTAACTCATTGGTAAGCCTTTTGTAATTACCAATATGTTTAAAAGGTTTCCGTAGACTCTACCAGTTTTACCTCTAGCTAACTCAGCAAAATCAGGGTTGCGCTTTTGAGGCATCATGCTGGAACCAGTAACCCACTCAGACCCAAATTTAATATACCCAAATTCTGAGGAGGACCAAAGAATTAAGTCCTCGGCAAGGCGCGATATATGCATCAGTAGTATTGAAGCGGTAGCATGAAACTCAACGATATAATCCCTAGAGCTAATCGCATCTATTGAGTTCTTACTTACATCTTGAAA
This sequence comes from Chloroflexota bacterium, assembly GCA_002719775.1. Lineage (GTDB taxonomy): Bacteria > Chloroflexota > Dehalococcoidia > Lucifugimonadales > Australimonadaceae. The sequence goes on from PBEP01000014.1 coordinate 111,747, forward strand.
TTGTAGTTCTTTAGCAACCATATCCCTATCAAGCGGGTAAGGTACACCTGCAAGTGCTCCACTACCTAATGGTGATACATTAACTCGTTCGCGGCAATCTATGAGCCTCAGATAATCACGACTGAGCATTTCAAAATATGCCATTAGATGATGCGAAAAAAGAATAGGCTGGGCTCTTTGCATATGAGTATACCCAGGCATCACAGCGTCTAAGTTTTTTTCAGCTAATCCCAATATAACTTGTTGAAATATTGTTATTCTCTTCGCGATCTCATCCAAGGCATTTCTTAAATATAATCGCGTAGCTGTGGCCACCTGATCATTTCTGGAACGAGCAGTATGCAAACGGCCAGCAGGCTCTCCGATGAGTTCAAACAATCGCTGCTCTATATTCATGTGAACATCTTCTAAATCTTCTTTCCATTCAAAAGCATTGTTCACAATTTCATCATGTATCTTCTCCAGTCCTTCAATTATCAACAGACTGTCTTCTTTTGATATGATCTTTTGGGTAGACAGCATCCGGGCATGTGCGATAGAACCCAATACATCAAAAAGCCCTAAACGCCAATCAAAACCAACCGAAACGGTATAGTCTGAAGCTGTTTTAAAATAATGTGTGGTGTATTTTTCCATTTGAAAATTTTACCAGCCGTTAACTCAGCTATAAGATTATCTCTCTATTCCTTTTCCCTGAATACGAGCTTGAGTGCGAGTCGGTAGCCCATAAATATTTATAAAGCCTTCTGAAGATTTGTGATCAAAAGTGTCGCCGGTATCATAAGTAGCTAGCTCGTGCTGATATAGAGCAAGCTCGCTTTTTCTCCCAACTACATCTACTGAACCCTTAAGCAAGCGCAATCGAACAGTTCCGGAAACAAATTGTTGCGTACTCCTAACATAAGCGTCTAAGTCTATTCGATGTGCGCTGAACCATAATCCGTTATAAACAAGGTCAGCGTATTCTGAGGCCATCCTCTCTTTAAATCTAGCCTGATCTTTCGTAAGTACCATGGATTCTAGAGATTTCTGTGCAAGATTCAAAACAGTTGCAGCAGGTGCCTCATAAATTTCTCGCGATTTGATACCCACTAACCGATTTTCAATGTGATCAATCCTGCCAATTCCATGTCTACTAGCTAAATCGTGGATTGTTTGTACAAGCAGCAATGGGGCAACGGGTTTCCCATTTAACCCAATAGGCACCCCTTTATCAAATTCAATTTCTATATATTCCTGTTGTTCAGGAGCATTTTTAATTGACGATGTCCAAACGTAAGCATCTTCAGGAGGTTCGAACCAAGGATCCTCCAAACTTCCTGCCTCCACACTACGGCCCCACAAATTTTCATCAGTAGAGTATGCACTTGGTGAAGCTAACTTCAAAGGAATGTCTTCACGCTTCGCATATTCAATTTCCTCGTCCCTACCCATCCCCCATTCACGGGCGGGTGCCAGAACTTTCAAATCCGGAGCAAGAGCCGCTGCACTGACATCAAACCTTACTTGGTCATTGCCTTTACCTGTACAACCATGTGCAATGGCAAAAGCACCTTCTTCTTGCGCAATCCTAATCAAATGCTTAGCTATAAGTGGCCTGCCTAATGCAGTAGCCAATGGATAAACACCTTCGTAAAGTGCACCAGCCTGTAATGCAGGCCAAACATACTCTGTTATAAATTCTTCACGAAGATCTACAACATCTGCCCTGATGGCACCTATTTCCAACGCCCGAGAACGTGATTCTTCTAGGTCTGCATTAGCGCCAAGATCTATGGTCAATGTAACGATTTCAGCATCATATTGCTTCTGCAACCATCTTATGGCTACCGAGGTATCTAATCCGCCACTATACGCAAGTACTATCTTTTTATTCGAGGCCATTTTGTTTCCTAATTCCCCAATACCTTTTTTAATGCCGTTTCAATTATTCCTACTGCCTCATCACAATCAGATTCACTCACAATTAATGGTGGCATAAGGCGTATAGCATTTGGTCTTACCGGGTTGAGCAACAATCCTAATTGATTACACTCTGCAACCAGCTTTGCTGATATCTGTTCTTGGAATACTAAAGCCAACAACAGTCCTACTCCTCTTACTTCCGTCACTATTTCTGAATAAGATTGTGCCAAATCCTCTAGCTTACTTCGTAGATATCGACCAATTGATAAAGCAGCTGAAGGAATATCCTGTTCAATCATATACCTAACGGTCGCATTTGCTGCAGCGGTAGCCAATGGATTGCCACCAAACGTAGATCCATGGTCGCCTGGCTCTAGAACGTCACACCATTCTTTGCACATAAAAGCGCCAATAGGCACTCCATTACCTAGGCCTTTAGCTAGAGTCATAACGTCTGGCTCAACTCCAGCCGTCTCATAACCCCATAAAGTTCCTAATCTTCCAGCGCCGCACTGGACATCATCGAAGATCAATAAGATTTTCTTCTCGTCGCACCATTCTCTTAAACCTTTCAAATATCCTTCAGAAGGTATTATCACACCTCCTTCACCTTGAATTACTTCGACCATAATCGCACAGGTTCTATCTGTAGTCGCGTTCTTTATTTCGTCGAGGTTGTTGTACTCAACATTGACGAAATCAGGTGAGAGAGGCCCCCAATTCTCTTGGTAGTGAGGATTACCTGTTGCAGCAATCATTCCTATAGTACGACCATGGAATGAACCTAAAGTGGTTATTATTTCATTAGCCCCGTCCAAATGGATTTTGCCGTACTTTCTTGCCAGTTTAGCTGCTCCTTCATTGGCTTCTGCACCGCTATTAGAAAAAAATACTTTATCTAAAACAGAATTTTCAACCAAGGCTTCCGCTAATCTCAACTGTGGCAGTGTGTAAAACTGATTCGAAGTTTGCAGTAACGTTTGAGCCTGCTCTTGGATAGCACTAGTAACTTCAGGATGATTATGGCCTAAATTAGTGACTGCCCATCCAGCTGTAAAATCCAAATACTCTTTACCTGCAACATCCCAAACACGAGCTCCATTTCCTTTTTCAATGACAACAGGTTGCCTATTTACTACGTGCATATAGTACTTTGACTCTGAATCAATCCAATCACTCGTCATAAATCACCTATTTATTGTCCATCAATTTTGTACTAACTAGAACTAAACGACAGAAGTCCCTATATCGATACCAGAAAACCACGAAACTAATGCGCCATTTTTTGTACCGTTTATTATTGCTGCCACTATCCCGATTTCTGCACCTCGTGCACAGGCATTCACCTTGGGAATCATTCCTCCACTGAGAACACCCTCTTGAATAAGCTCTTCAATAGAATTTCTAGGTAGAGTTTTTATTACCTCACCCTTGTTATCTAAAATTCCATCTACATCTGTCATGAAAACTAATTTTGCTGCCTCAATAGCTCGTGCAATTTCTCCAGCAGCTGTATCAGCATTCACATTCAAATAGCTATTTGCTTTAATTGAGTTCAGTGCCAAAGGCGCAACTACTGGAGTAATACCTGCCTTTAGTAAATCAAAGATTATTGTGGGGTTTGACTCAACTTCGCCAGCAACACTTCCAAATTGTGAGCCTAGTGGAGAGCCGGCAAGTAAACCTCCATCAACACCAGAAAGACCAACAGCATTTACACCAGAAGCCCTTAATTGTATTACTAAGGATTTATTAACAATACCAGCAAGGACTCCTGTAACAACTTCTAAAGTGGCTTCATCTGTTATGCGAAGTCCGTGTAGAAAATGGGACTCTACGCCCAAGCGGTTCAACCAATGATTTACTGTTGACCCACCACCATGTACTACTACCACTTTTTGTCCATCAAGTACTAACTTTGCCACATCCAGCAAAGTTGTATCGCCTGTAGCAAAAGTGCTACCCCCTATCTTAACAAGTGTGATCTGATCATCTTGCATCAAGTTTTTCCTTAGGTAGTGTAGGCGCTATTAAACGTGACATACTCTTCGCTTAATTCACATCCACATGCGGTTGCAGAAAATTCTCCCAAACCTAACTCCAATTTCAATGAGATTTCAGGTCTGCTCATTATTGAAACTATAGCTTCCTTGTGAAAAGAAATAGGGAGGCCATTTTCCATCAGGCAAATATCATTGATATAAAAACTGACCTTTTCCTCTTTTATCTTTACCCCGGCTCTGCCAGCGGCGGCTATAACTCTACCCCAATTCGGATCACTACCATGAATTGCTGATTTAACCAAATTAGATGAAGCAATTGTTCTGGCAATATCCCTCGCATCGTTCTTAGAAGCAGCATTATGAACTGTTACAGAAAAAATTCGATTAGATCCTTCTGCATCTGCGACAAGTTCTTTACATAGACTTGAAGCAAGCATCCTTAAAGCATCTATGAACTCCGAGGATCCATTTGAAGTTTCACTAAGCAATTTGTTTCCTGCAGCACCATTTGCTAAGAGCAAAACTGTATCATTAGGGCTTGTGTCTCCGTCGACTGACGTCATATTAAAAGTATCGTCTACTGCCTCTTTAAGCGCGTGGCTCAAAAAATCACGTTCAACTTTTGCATCAGTAGTGAAAAAGGCAAGCATAGTTGCCATATTCGGGTGAATCATACCCGACCCTTTAACACAACCTCCAATAATGATTTCCTCTTCATCGATTTTCAGACTTATAGCTGCTGATTTTGCTTTTAAATCTGTTGTTAAGATTGAACGTGCGAATTGATTACTGCCTTGATCTGAAAGAGTTATTTTAGGCATAGCTGATCTTATTAAAGCCATGGGTAGCTCGACACCTATCAAACCTGTCGTGCAAATAGCCATCTCATCTTCTTTTATCCCAATATGATCAGCTGCCAAACTAGCTAAATCTATTGCATCTTTTTCCCCAGCTTCAACTACAGCGTTAGCAATCCCGCTGGAAGTAACTACCGCTCTAACCCTGCCTGCTCCTACCCTCTTTTTTGTTAAAACTACCGATGCGGATTTGATTTCGTTCTGTGTGTAAGTCCCCACAGTTGTACAAGGTGATTCAGAAAATAAAATCCCCAAGTCTAGCTTGTCATCACTGAATGTTTTGATTCCAGCGTAAACTGCACCAGCAACAAAAGCTTTTGGTGAGGTGACCCCTCCTGATTTAAAAAATTCAATTGCCACGAAAACCCCCAAATACCATTCGATATAGAAGTGAGCGAGTGTAACACACAAATACAGTTAGCCCTTCGCTATACAAAACGTGTTCTTTTAGATCTAGCCTTCTCTGAAGTATCCACTGGCAAGCCTTCTTTTACCATTAATTCCTCAACCAGTTGAGTCAAATACATCCGATCCCCTACATTAATCACTGCTTGCTCATGTGCTTCTTGAAGAGCTAATGGATAACCTTGGCCCTTGGACAACTGATTAAGTAAGCAGGAATGCAAAAGATTTAACATTCGATCATCCTCAGCTACCCAAATAGGCATCTCTACTCTGCCAATTTCACTACCTGTATTTAAGTAGAAGTAACATATCTGGTGCTGTTGATACTGATCCATAACGTTGGAAGTACTAAGGAATACCACCGACCTTTCATTTACTTTTAACATCTCTTGCATAAGGTCTATATCAAACAAGCCATCAACCTCATCGCAAGGTCTTGTTCCAACACCTAAATCACTACAGTGAGACTCACAATCTATAGGGTTATAGGGACAGATGCTCAGCCTAAGAGAATTGACTAGTTCCCTTGATCTAGGCTTGCTTATGTAGCTCGCCAAGGCTATCTCGCGAGTATCGCTAGCTGCCTTGATTTGATCTAAAGAAGTAATTAATTGTCTATCCAGAAATTCTTCTCTAACAAAATCAGGATAAGAATGCCCAGATAAGCTCCAGAATATTAATGACCCATCTAAAAGGGCAATGATGGGAAGCTTGGTTGAATCACTTTCAACCAATTTAGCCAACTCAGCTACTTCCATCATTGCCCTTTTAATGCCAAGTAGAGGGCCCTCTATTTGAATAGACCGAATTGAACTTCGATCATCCAGAGACAAATCTGTATCATTCACATACAAAAACGGATCGTTCCATAATTGTGCATAAGGCTGATCCCCATAACTAATATACGAATAGCCAATGTTTATTAAATAGTAAAAAGCTGAAGAATGACGATCAACATCCACGTGCGATCCATCTACTGCCATGACAATATGATTACCCTCTAAAGGAAGGCTTTTGAACGTTTTCAAAGGATGGTCTCTAAGGCCAGATGAAAGCCAAGTCACCTTACCATTTGCCGCTCTTGAGTTCGTATCGGCGACCTCTAGTTTCCCTAGAGCAAGTTTAGCGTTATGTAGCTTTTCTTGCTTTTTATTAATTGCTAAATTAAGTCGCCCAATCAAGTTTGGCAACTGCTTTAGTGATTTTGAAAAGTCTATGGGCATTTATTCAGCTTCATTCTTTAAGGGCTCTTTACAGTAGAATCCTTATATCACCGACCCTTCTAGTAATCTTTTCATCATCCATATGCTCCAGTATAGATTGCGCATACTTTCTACTAGTGCCTAATAAATCACGCGTGTCCGATAAAGAAATTTGCCCTTCAGATTTGACCCGGTTGATGATTTTTGACTGAATCATTTTGTAGTAATTTGTTTTAATTGCCATATTGCTACCCAGCCTTATTATTTCTCCACGGTCAACTAAAATCATTTGCAGGTCAACAGGGAGACTAGGTTGATCTGTTGGGAATGGTGTTTCTGATAGTATCGCCAAAAAATCATCAATTTGTGATTGCTGGTTAACGGTAAGGATTGGGGAATGATTCTCCAAGCGAACTATATGCCCATCCTCTTCAATATCCCCAGTTTTAAGCAAAGCATTCAATACAGATTGTGCGAAACGCTCCTTTAAAGCAAGGCGTTTCCTGAATTCCTCAAGGGACATCCCTAATTTAAGCGGGTTCTCCTTATGAAAATCAGTAAGTATTGAAATCGCTTTATTTGATATTTCCCTCCAGCCCCTAACCGTTAACAAATCTGATGATTCGTCAATGGCATTCCCCAAGGGGAAAATAAATCCCACAGATACAGCTTTTTCGATAAGGGCTATCGTTTCAACCAAAGGTAAATTTATTAGTCTTGAAATAGATTTAACATCTGATGGTTGTACCGATTCCAAAGTTGTTTCCAGCTTCACGAGTGGGTCTTCCTGAATTAAGGCATCAAGATAGTCAATTACAGCAGGGTCCTTCCTGCGATGCTTTTTTGAATCTAGATCAACTATTACGCCTCCCCCTATTGTTTGGTCGGTAGATCGAAAAATAAATCTATCGCCCCTAACTAGAGGTAAATGTTCGTCAAGCCATAACTGAGCCCAGCCCTCTTGCCCTGGTTTTAAAAAATCTTGATTTAGTAGCCTTAACCTTGCAGTAGTTTCAGCACTGTACACATGCACAGTGATTGGGAAATTATGACGAACAGGACGGGCGACAGAATTCAAAATTTTAACTTTAGCATCA
>PBEP01000015.1:0-11479 GCA_002719775.1 Chloroflexota bacterium
AGTGGTCGGATAAAAGTCGATGGACCACGAGGTTGATGGGTAACCTGAAACCGAGTGAAGAAATTGACTGGCGCCTGATCATTCGGGACACTTTTTTTCAAAAAACATCGATCTTGCCACTTGACTTTTATTCCCATCCATCTGTTAGTTTAATGATGTCCCGAGTGGTCGGATAAAAGTCGATGGACCACGAGGTTGATGGGTAACCTGAAACCGAGTGAAGAAATTGACTGGCGCCTGATCATTTGGGACACTTTTTTTATGACTGCTAATAAAGATCCACAAAAACGAAAACTCGCTGATTTAGAATACGAGAAAAAGTATCTGCAAAATAACAATTTGCGAGTAAGCACATTCGACCCCCATGTTCAAGGCGATGAACTTGGAATTCTCAGAGCAAATTTGCTATCTCTGTTATCTCCAAATCTAGACGGTGAAGTTTTAGATTATGGAGCTGGTCTCTGTGAAATCGCTGAGTATTTAGCTGTTTCGGGTGCGCAAGTAACAGCAATGGATATGTTCAGTGGTTATCTCGAAGCTTCTAGAAATAGATCAAGGGAATATAACAACACTGCTTTGAACTATGTCATTGGTGACTGTGAGGCGTTGCCTTTTTCCAATAACTCTTTTAGTGCAGCTGTTTGCTCTGAAGTTCTTCATCACGTACCAGATCCTAATCTGGGTGCCTCAGAGCTTTTTAGAGTACTTCAACCTGGCGGAGCTTGCTTGGTCGTAGAGCCAAATGCGCTAAGCCCTTTACGCAGAGTGAAGGAATTAATTGTGAGGCGACAAGAAAAAATACACGAAGCTAGTTTCTATCCATGGGAGCTTAAAAAGATTTTTAAATCTGCTGGATTTGAAGTCGCTAGTTTGCCAATAAGCAAATTCAAAGTCCGATTAAAGAAAAGGAATTTCATTTTTGCCGTGTTGTACAAAATTGCGAACGGGCCAATCATCTGGCGTGTTATAAATGATTCACTACTCCTACTGAAAAAACCTACCGCATAAATTAAATTTAAGCCGAAGTTCAACAAGCAATTTTCTATTGACAAACCTATGTGCATTACTGATATCTTCATTTTGTCCCGATTGATCGGTGATTCGGTTGTCTTAGCCAAAGGGATGCCAGAGGCTAAGTAAAAAGACCGTTTGGCGCCTGGTCAATCGGGACACTTTTATTTTTAAAATATCAGCTTTTCTAGCCGTAAACTAAATTGACATTGGCGAATAATCTGCCATTATGATTCCACGTACTCGGTTAATTTAGAGGTGCATATATGCTAACGGGTCTTTTATTAGTTGTAGGTACTATAGTAATGGTGATAGGTTGGCTAGGCGTTTATCCTGCTAGTCCAACTGATTCAACTGCTAAACAAGCAGCAGATCTGATGGCTGATCCCACCATAAGTAAATTAGGGATGGTTATGGGTTTTGGTGGAATGATAGCGATGATTATGGGTCTACTACACCTGGCCCGAGGCATGGCAAATGCAGGCTCATCATACGCAACCCTTGCTTCGTACTTGATCATGCCTTTACTTACTTTAATGGTTGTAGGGCTAAGTCTTGAATGGGCTGTGGCCGAGTCAAGCTCAGATTCTGCCGCACTGGCTCTTATGGCTATTTCTCTATCTTTCAATACAGCGATAATGTTGATTGGAGGTGCCGCTTTTCTATTGCTTGGCCTGGGAATTCTCATAAGCAAAAACCTCAATATTATAGGCGCTGCTGCATTAATTCTGACGGGAGTTCTTTTTATTCTCGCTCGGACTGTCAGTTCGCAACTCGAAGATATCAGTTGGCCTCTATTTTTTCTCACAACCCTATTACTAGGTATTCTGTCGCTTAGGAAAAGTAGTTAGATTTAAGGAATCAAACTAAGGGGGGTGTATTAATACCTCCCTTAGTTTATGTATTGCCTCCTTGCCCCCTTTGTGCCCATTCTGCGTTCACAAACATATTGAGACCAGGGTCTAACATTAAGCCTTTTTCATTCTTCTCTGGTGGATGTGCAAGAATGAAATCTTCGTTTAGTTCTACCCCCCAACCCGGCTTATCAGGCAAATTAAAAAAACCACCTTGCACTTCAGGGTAAAAATTAGCAGTTTCCTTTACATACGTATCGGCAAAATCGTTAAAATGTTCCAGGATTTTTGTATTACGTAACGTAAAGCATAAATGTAATGCTGCGAGCGTCGATACCACTCCTCCAACATTATGTGGTGCCACCATAATTGAATAAATTTCAGCGGTCGATGCTATTTTTTTCGTCTCAAAGATTCCACCACATTGTGTGATATCGGGTTGAATAATATCGACAGAGCCTTCTGCCCAAATCTCACGATACTCAGAAGCTCCATAGAGTCTTTCCCCAGTAGCAATTGGTAAATAGGTCTGAGATCTAACTTTTTTTAAACTTGGATTATCGCTAGGTCTTACAGGTTCTTCAATCCAGCCAATGTTTAGGCCTTCTATTTTCTTTGCTATTTCAACCGCCTGATGCGCAGCAAATCTCCCATGCATTTCAATCATCATTTGCATATCGTCTGTTATGGCATCAGACACTGCTTCAATAATCTCGATTGACTTGAAAAACTCGCTTCGAGAAAGCTCCAAATCTCCATTTCCAAAGGGGTCAAATTTTAAGGCTTTATAACCTTTCTCTACAACTTGGGCTGCTGCTTTAGAAAAGCTTTCGGGTGTTCTTTCACCCGTAAACCAACCATTTGCATATGCTGGAACCCTTTCCTGGACTTTCCCGCCAAGTAATTTATACACAGGCTGGTTGGTGAATTTTCCAATAATGTCCCAAAAAGCCATTTCTACCATTGCCAAACCTGTATAAACGACCTCGCCTGCTTTGCCAAAATCCAAAAGTGTAAATCGCCTATACAAAGATTCGATATCAAAAGGGTCATGACCAATGAAATGACGCTCTACATCTTTAAGGAATTCATTAACGGTATGGGTTTTACCAAGTACTCGCGCCTCTCCAATACCATTGATACCTTCATCTGTTTCAATAATTATGTAGGACAGGTTCCTCCAAGGCGTTCCTAAATGAAGCAATCTGAATTTAGTAGTTTTCATGCAAATATCATATCTCATACGAAGAGAATCTATAAAATCAAAGCTTGACCATATCAGGGTTATTTGGCTATATAATCGCTGTTATTTTGAGGAGCTCAGAAATTCAGACTCAAGTTGGCATAATTGGAGCTGGCCCTGCTGGCCTAACTTTAGCCCATATTCTCCATCTAGCTGGTATAGATTCTATTGTGTTGGAAGATCACACCCGTGATTACGTTGAATCTAGAGTGCGTGCTGGTGTCCTTGAACAAAATACCGTTAACCTATTTCGTAATTTAGGTCTCTCCGAAAGACTTGATGTTGAGGGGTTAGAGCACCATGGGATTGAACTGAGGTTCCAAGGCGAAAGCCATAGAGTTGCCTTTGATAAGCTTGTCGACCGCTCTATTTGGGTATACGGACAACAAGAAGTAGTAAAGGATCTGATAGCTGCCCGAATGGGTACAGGAAAACCCATCTTTTTTGGAGCAAAAGCCTTATCAGTAGAAGGAGTCACAGGCAAAACCCCAGTCATCAGATATGAATATGANANNGAAACTCATGAACTAGAATGCGANTTTGTTATNGGCTGTGATGGCTTTCATGGAGTTTCACGGTCNCAGATTCCNCAAAGTATGCTAAGTGAATATATNCATGATTACCCTTATGGNTGGGTNGGGTTACTTGCNGCAGTTCCTCCATCNACAGAAGAGCTCATTTATGCAGCNCATGATTCNGGTTTTGCGCTTCATAGCTTGCGTTCCCCAGAACTGAGTCGGCTTTATGTGCAGTGNNNTTCTGATGATGTGATTGAGAACTGGNCAGATAGAAGAATCTGGGATGAAATGCACAAACGTTTTGAGTACANAGGTTGGTCNCTNAANGAAGGNCCAGTGATTGAGAAGGGTATCACNCCCATGCGTAGCTACGTTGCTGAGCCCATGCAATACGGTCGCCTATTTTTAGCAGGCGACGCCGCACATATTGTTCCTCCTACTGGTGCTAAAGGGCTCAACTTAGCCATTGCTGATGTCGATGTCTTGTCTCAAGGGCTAATTGAATATTTTGACTCGGGCAGTGAGGTAGTTCTCGCTTCATATTCTCAGAAGTGCCTAAGCAGAGTCTGGAAAGTAATGCATTTCTCATGGTGGATGACGCAACTATTGCATATTGCACCGCACGATCAAGATGGAACCCACCGACGTTTGCAACTAGCTCATCTCGAATATCTGACTGCTTCAGAAGCGGCCTTAACGAGTCTGGCAGAACAATATACGGGAATGCCATTGTAGAACCAAGATCTAAGTGAATTTATACTGGTTTATGGAAAAGCCCATTTGCCTGTAAGTTGACCCGCAAAAGTATGAGTATGAGTAAAAGTATGGTATATGTGCATTCTCTATGAACACGTTTGAAGGACTAGATTTTATACTCAGAAAATTTGCGAAAGGTAATGACAGACGTGTTGCGATCCAAAAGGTAGACACTGTTGCCAAATCACTTCCGAAGATTGCGAGCTGGAACAACGTAAATCAGAATGCTTTGTTCCGGGACTTATATGACGACCTTTATCATTCGTATATGGGCGGTAGATGGGACAATTGGAATCCTCCCATTCATGACCTAATAAAAAAACATTCCTAGGCTGATTTATACACCAAATTTTCTTAACGAACAGTTACTTCTTGTCTTCTAACGCCTGTCTTGTCTGTCCAGATTTTTCCAATTACTTTGACCATACTACTAATTCTCCTATGCTATTTCTTCGTGGANGANTTTTTTACCATTTTNAGAAGTTATTAACCAGNGGCNTTTGTCATAATTGATTTGCAATTGTGCTACAAACTTACACTTGAGATAAGCTANTAATCATAAATAATTGGAATTCNATTCAAAGCTATTNGGCCTANGTGGATANAAGCNANCACAAANNAATAAAAATTTTNAAGGCAAATTAATGAAACCCATATCAGAGATAGCTCAAAACTTAGGAATNGNACCTGANTCAATCATTCCNTATGGTCATTACAAAGCGAAAATTCCNCTNGAAGCTATTAACAACGGAACCAAATCNGGTAAGTTGATCGTAGTCACTGGAATTACTCCNACTCCAGCGGGCGAAGGTAAAACCACCACAACNGTNGGTTTGGCTCAAGGCATGGGGGTTATCGGAAAGAATGTATCTGCAACATTACGTGAGCCTTCGNTAGGACCTATATTTGGNATAAAGGGNGGAGGAACAGGCGGCGGCGTTTCACTTGTAGAGCCACAAGATGAAGTAAATATCCATTTCACTGGAGATGCCCACGCNGTTGGGTCTGCACATAATCTTCTTGCTGCACTAACCGACAATGCNGCNCAAAGNGGCCAAATTGNAGGNTTCAACCCNGAGNGNGTAACGCTCAGAAGAGTAAGTGANATTGAAGAAAGGTCACTAAGGTCAATTATCACAGGTCTCGGCGGAGCCTCAAATGCNCCAGTTCGNGAAACNGGNTTTGANATAGTCACTGCATCAGAAGTCATGGCAATCCTTGCACTGTGTTCTAATTTGGANGACCTNCGNACTCGACTAAATAGAATGGTTGTGGGTTACACNGTTTCTGGAGATCCTGTAACAGCTGAAAANATTGATGCAGTAGGGTCAATGTTATCTCTGTTAAGGCATGCNATTCAGCCTAATCTTGTTCAAACAACTGAGGGTCAGCCNGTTTTTGTTCANACTGGCCCGTTTGGAAACATTGCGCATGGATGTAGNTCNGTTATAGCAGACAAGATGGCATTAGCTTATTCAGATTACGTTNTAACGGAAGCTGGATTCGGTGCTGANTTGGGTTTCGAAAAATTCATGCACATCAAATCACGGTTTAACGATTTNAGNCCNCATGCTGCAGTGATTGTTGCGTCTGTAAGAGCNTTGAAATCACANGGNGGNGTTNCATTAAGNCAACTTAGTGTCAAATCAACTNANGCTGTTCAAAANGGNATGCCAAACCTNAGTCACCTAATTAAAACTATCAAAAGCTTTGGTCTACCTGTCGTTGTTGCAATTAATCAATTCCCAGGAGATACAGCTGAGGAGTTATNGATCGTTAAATCNGAATCNGAACAATCTGGAGCTGATTTTGCNATTGAGTTCGATGCTTTCATGCAAGGAGGTAAGGGTTCAGTAGAATTAGCAGAGGCGGTAGTTAGTGCAACTGAAAGTACAAAACCACAAATAAAATATATGTATGAAGTGTCTGATAGTTTAGAAGTTAAAATCGAATCTTTAGCCACAAAAATGTACAATGCCAAAGACGTCAATCTGTCTTCCAATGCGAGAAANGCTTTNCNTCAGTTCGANCGAAACGGATGGTCAGATTTACCTATNTGTATGGCGAAAACTCATTTATCACTCTCGCATGATAGTTCCTTAAAAGGACTCCCTGCAGACTACACTTTCGCTGTATCTGACGCACGTGTTTCTCGAGGTGCAGGATTCATATATCCAATTGCAGGAAATATTATGACTATGCCTGGGCTTCCAAGTTCTCCTAGAAAGCTAGATGTAGATTCAAAAGGCACAATACTAGGACTTTAATTTTGTGGGTCCAATTACGGATTGATGTGATATAAACCCACATTATGAATAAGCTACTTCTATTCAGCGTAGTAATGCTACTCGTCTTATCCCTTGTTGCCTGTAGCTCAAAAGATTCTGAAAAGACATATTCACGATAATGAATTTCCAAAACCAGAGGTGCCTTGGCTGAAGATGAAACATTATGAATTGGCTCTTCTTGGTATAAGTGGGTTGGTTGGGTTTCTGTTTCTATGGAGTATGTGGAATTGAATTTCCATAGGTGATCCCGATTGCAATCTCATATAAATAAGATAGGGGTGGCGGGTTAGCAATCGGCAAAGCACCTACACTTTGAGCGTAAAATAATGCACATAAGGTACAGATTTCAGAGAATCAGGAAAGGAATAAAACAATTAGTTGGAGATTAGCTGTAATAAATTGGTGACCCCCCCGAGACTTGAACTCGGAACAAGCTGATTAAGAGTCAGCTGCTCTGCCAATTGAGCTAGGGGGCCTGCCACATTTCTTAAATGTTAGGTTGACAGCCCTAGCTAGTCAACGGACATTCGAAGTCGTTGACTAGCTAATTTCGTAAGTCTAGACTCGATCGTACCCGAGGTAAATTTCCAGTTACAAGCCCTTGGGACAATAATGAACCCACCATCACAAACCACAGATAAAGATAATAATTCCCTCTCAGCTGGTAAGCGCTGGAATAATACTTTTTCAGCATTCAAATATCGAAACTTTCGCCTTCTATGGATCAGTACGTTGTTCATTAGTGGTGGAAACTGGGTGCAGCAAATCACNTTAGGGTGGTTAGCTTTGGAATTAAGTGGGTCAGCACTCAAAGTGGGNATAGTGCTGGGACTTCGNGCGGGACCTATGTTGCTTGCTCCAATTTCAGGAGCAATTGTTGACAGGCTAGACCGAAGAAAATTAATGCTTGTCGACCAATTTATACTTGCCGTCCTTGCGCTTATATTTGCANGTTTAGTTTTATCCGATGTTGTAGTGATGTGGCACCTTTATGCCTTTAGTGCTGGAACGGGAATTGCGTGGAGTATTAATAACCCCGTCCGCCAAACACTCGTAGGTAATTCAGTCCCTAGACACACTTTGATGAATGCGGTTGCACTTAACTCTATGGCATTTAACTCAACTCGAATATTCGGTCCTGCTGCTGGTGGATTACTAATCACATTTTTTGGACCAGGTATAAACTTTTTGATTCAGGGAATTTTTTATGTTGCTGTGATGATTATGATGTTCCCTTTTCGGGCCGAATACGAAACAGACCATTCAGCTGTGAAAGACGAATCTATATTTATGAATGTGAGAGAAGGGTTTCGGTATGTCCTCAACAACCGTACCGCTCTAACTATCATACTAGTCACTCTGATCCCCACACTGACNATGATGTCTTTTGTTATGACCCTAATGCCAGTTTATGCNGTTGAAGTTTTGGGGCAAGAAAAAGGTGAAGGCTGGATTCTTGGNCTCTTATTAACTGCGACAGGCATTGGAGGATTTCTTGGAACACTTTTGCTAGCAGCATTTAGCAACATTAAATCAAAAGGTAAATTAATAATTTCTGGGCTTTTCATAAGTTCCATAGCTATTCTCCTAGTATCACAAGTCAATGTTCTCTGGATGTCTATGGTGATACTAATATTCATCATGGGTGCCCAAATGATAGTCATGACAACTAATAACTCTGTCCTGCAAATGACAACTCCTGATCACATGAGAGGAAGAGTGATTGGAGTCTATATGATGGACATTGGAATGATGCCTTTGGGAGGTTTAATCGCTGGAACTATAGCCGATTTATTCAGTGTGCAGGCTGCACTAATTACTGGCTCTTCTGTCGCTCTAATTCTCGTCATTTTAATAACAATCATGAATCCTAGCTTTAGAAAACTTTCGGTTTAGGAGTTTATTGCATGGTTGATCGAATCGATCAAAAGGTTATCTTGCTGTGGTAACACCGTTCTTAAGTCTAAGACCACTTGCTCATTGTCAATTCTAGCCAGAACGGGATGCTTACTAAGTCTTAATGCCTTTGCAAATCCGTCGGCAGTCATTTCAAGTGCAGCATGGTCGAAACAAAGCAACTGGGTTGGTAGAGTATCTCCAGGCAAGCTGCCACCTCCAACAGTAGATTCGCCTGACATAACAGTCGATTGGGCATGAATCGCTTTTGCAACTTTAGTAGCTCGTTTTTTAATTTCCTCAGACGTTTGGGATATCATTTGCCAAACGGGAATCTTGCTCGTCGCTTCATTTTTTATGTAATGAAGTAAAGTGGCATTTAAAGCGGTGAAGGTCAACTTATCAGCCCTAAGAGCGCGAGCTAGTGGGTGATTCGAAAGTTTTGTTATTAGTTCGGATTTCCCTAAGACCAAGCCGGCTTGGGGTCCACCTAATAATTTATCTCCAGAGATGAAAACTAAATCTGCCCCTGCTTCAATACTCTCCTGAGGAGTCCATTCATGAAGAAGTCCGTATTCCGTTGTTTCTAACAGTGCGCCACTACCCAAATCATGAAGAAGAGGAATGGATTTATCTTGTGCCACCTCTGCTATTTCCTGAATCGTCGGCTGGTGTGTAAAGCCTACAACTTTAAAATTACTTCGATGAACGATCAAAATTGCTGCAGTATCGGAAGTAATGGCTTCTGCGTAATCATTCGCGTATGTACGATTTACTGTACCAACCTCAACCAATCGTGCTCCACTTTGCAGTAAAACATCAGGTATACGAAATCCTCCTCCAATTTCACTTGCTTCACCCCTAGCAACAATCACCTCACGACCTGATCCGATAGCAGAAATGCCCAAAAGCATTGCACCAGCATTGTTGTTTAAAACTATAGAATCTTCTGAGCCAGTCAACTCCCTCAGAAGTGTGGCAATAGATCTGTTACGAAGCCCTCTTTTGCCNTCAGATAAATCAAGTTCAAGGTCAGCATAGGAAGAAGCTGAAGACAAAGCTTGGATTGTTTCAAGAGATAGTGGCGCACGCCCTAGGTTGGTGTGTAAAACAACACCGGTTGCATTAATNACGATTTCTGGCCATGGTTTTCTAATAGAATTACAATTCAANGACACNCCAGCAGCAATATCACTAATTGTTGGAACTGACGATCCTCTGGCAATTCGAGATCGTGCGAGTTCAATTTGATCCCGAACAACTCGAACAATAAATTCGCGTGAAAATTCCTGAAGTAATCCAGAAACTAATTGATCTTCCAGAACCTTATCAACACTGGGAAGTTTTTTATAAGGATTATCTTTCACAAGGCAATTTCCTCAACAGGTAATATAGCAATTTTAGCTTAATTAACGCTCTGTGGTGGCTTCGGGCTAGAAACTAGGAAAACCATTGATGCTGCGATTGCCCAAACACACGCAACAATAATAAATGCCAATGTATAGGAACCACGAGAGTCGTAAAGGATTCCTACCATCAACGGGCTTAAAGAACCAGTAATCATCATAGCAGGGCGGAAAATACCAAATATCGCACCCAAATGCTTTCGCCCGAAGTAACGTGCAATTAATAATGGTTCCAGGATAAAGAAGGAACCGATAGTTAAACCATGGAATATGCCAAAAATTAACAAATCACTAACGCTATCTATTGTGAGCATAAACAAAATACTCGCACTGGTTCCAAACATTCCAATTACAATGAGTTTTTTGGGGTGGAATTTATCCCCTAAACTTCCCCATATCACCCGCGCTGACATAGAAAAAATCGCGTAAAAGGATACTCCTAAAGCCGCTGTTTGAGCTGCAAAGCTTATTGGTGGTTCAGTTAAAAATGCCTGCCAGTTGGTGTGATAACCAGATAATCCCAAACCTACCATCCCAAATGCCAACATAAGCACCCAAAAAGTGGGTGTGCGCATGGCTTCTTTTCTTGTAAAAGAAATTTCANCGTCTTTGTTTTCAACGTTTTCTTCTTCCCCAGCTATTTCTTCATTATCTGGCAATAGACCCATGTCTTCAGGTTGTGTTCTAACCAAAAAAGAAAGTGGAAGAAGTATGACAATTGTAGCTACACCCAAAGCTACCCATGCCCAACGAAATCCCAAATACTCAACAATTAAGTTCACCACTGGCGGAAAAACAAACGGCCCTACTGCACTACCAGTAGCTGCAATCCCAAGTACTCTACCTCTTCGTTTAATAAACCATTTAGGCAGGACAGTCTGGCCAATTGTCATTCCCGCACCCATTTGTGCAGCACCACCAATAATTCCAAAAAGTAAATAAAATTGAACCCTAGAATCAATTAGATCCACAGGAATCAATCCATCATCTATAAAATACAAACCGATCATTGACAAGCCTAATGCTGAGGCCGAAATAGCCATTAGGCGTCTCGGTCCATTTGGTTGGTCCAGAATTGGCCCGATCCATGGTGCTATTGCAGCTGAGGTTAGCCATCGAATTGTCAAAGCCATCATGAATTCTGAGCGAGACCAATCGAAATTATCTACCATCGGAGGCAGCAGGATTCCTGTGCTCCAGATGCTGATACCTGGAGCAAATGCGCCTGCTACTATGGCAACAATTACAATTACCCAGCCGTAATAAAAACGTGGTTTTGGATTAGACTTGTTGATCATTTAGAATAATCCCCCTAGCATGGGGGTAAATAGCACTATAATCAAGTTAGCCGAGGTGGCGGAATGGCAGACGCGCCGGACTTAAAATCCGTTGCCCTACGGGGCGTGAGAGTTCGAGTCTCTCCCTCGGCACCACTTTTTTAGCCTTAAATTAACACTATTAAAGACATATGAGATAGTTTTGATGAACAGCATGAGGGGGCGCGTNC
>PBEP01000015.1:11484-69231 GCA_002719775.1 Chloroflexota bacterium
GNACGCGCCCCCTCATGAATTTTAAGCCTTCCAGTTGAACACTCAACTCTCTATTTGAAAAACAGAAGCGGTTACTATAAACGAGTAATTTGAACTGCCACGGCTATCACCGCTAATCCAGTTAATGGGAATGAAATCTTTTTGCCTGCTTTAGTATGCACAGCAGGGGGTACAACTGTTAAAAACAAAAGGAGAAATAAGAGAAGAATCATAGTGGTATGTACATATATCACAATAATCATAAATTTGTACTAGTACTGGTTAAAATATTGAACCGCGCTATATTTGATTAGAGTTCGTATATACTCGTTACGTTAGTCTTTCTGATCGGATCAACATTCTTTAGGACTACCGTACAAACTTAAAATTGGTGCTTTATGAAATATAACCGAATGGGTAAAACTGGCCTCAAAGTCTCAGAAATCTGCCTTGGGTCTATGACCTTCGGCGATCAAGCAGATCTTGATGAATCAAGAAGGATCGTGGATGTCTGCGCAGAAGCAGGAGTGAATTTTATAGACACAGCCGATGTATACACAGGTGGGAAATCTGAGGAATTTGTAGGCACTATTCTTGAAGGTCGCCGTAAAGACTTTGTAGTCGCAACTAAATTGTTCGGCGCTGTTGGCCCAGGAGTAAACGATCGTGGCTCTTCTCGTAGTCATATTATGAATGCAATTGAAAATAGTCTTCGTAAGCTAAAAACAGATTATGTAGATATTTATCAGGTACATCGTTGGGATCCAGAAACACCAATAGAAGAAACTCTTGGGGCGTTGGATGATCTAATCCATTCTGGCAAAGTGCGGTATTTGGGATGTTCGAATTTCGCAGCTTGGCAATTGATGAAGTCACTCTGGGCTAGTGATAAAGCTGGCATTGCTCGTTTCGACTGCACTCAACCTAGATATAATTTAATCAGTAGAGAAATAGAAACAGAACTTTTCCCTGTGTTACTTTCGGAAGGTGTCGGTTCCATAGTCTACAACCCGCTAGCTGGCGGGCTATTAACCGGGAAACATCAACGCAAAGAAACTCCTGACAAAAATACTCGATTCGGTTCTCAGCTCATACAGGCAGCATCGGGGTCAGGGAAAACTCAGGGGGAGATTTATTCTGAAAGATACTGGCATAATCGAAATTTTGATTCTGTAGAAAAATTAAGAGATGTTAGTAAGCGTTTTAATAAAAGCATGATCCATTTAGCTGTGGGCTGGGTTCTATCAAACCCTGCAGTAACAAGTGCAATCATCGGTGCAAGTAGTGCTAAGCAACTAGAAGAAAACCTCAAGCCAGCAGAACAACCATTATCAAGCGATGAATTAGATTTGTTGGAAACCATTAAAGAATGAACCAAGGTTTGAGGCATAACGTTTAGAGAGGGAAAAGGAGT
Organism: Chloroflexota bacterium; assembly: GCA_002719775.1. Lineage (GTDB taxonomy): Bacteria > Chloroflexota > Dehalococcoidia > Lucifugimonadales > Australimonadaceae. The sequence goes on from PBEP01000015.1 coordinate 12,878, forward strand.
TTTTATGGAAGCAGAGACACCAAAAACACCCATGTTAAATTGGCAAATCCCTGCTGTAACTCCACCATGGAAAAAGGATTTCCATTCTATTTATTTGGAATTACTAGGTTGTCAGATTCGAATTGTAAATGGCGAGAAATACCAAACACGGGTCATTGAAGCAGGTACCGGAAAGCCACTCATACTACTTCATGGAGTCGGGGGAACAGCTGAATCTTGGTTTCGCAATGTGATGAGGCTGTCCCAACATTTTCACGTATGTGCAATCGATTCCCTGTTTCACGGGTTTTCTTCAAAGCAATCAGCCAATTCTCAAAATAGATTAGATTCACAAACTGAACATGTTTTGGACTTTATGGATGCTATGAGTTTTAAGAAAGCGCACATTGAGGGTGAATCAATGGGCGCAGCAATTGGTTTTGAGCTCGCGTTAAAGCATCCAGATAGAGTCGATAAACTTATACTTAATACAGCATCACCAATCACTCGTCATCTAGAGCAACCCACATTTGAACCATTCTTTAAAAGCCCAGAGTCTTTAAAAATTCTTAGTGACGCTGCTCTTGGTAAAGCGACCGAAAGAACAATTCGGACTCGATTGGAGTGGCTCATGACAACCCCAGATCGTGTAGTTGATGAATTAGTAGAGTTGCGTCTCAAATATTATTCAATGCCTGAAATTCAAGCCGCACAATCTGGTATCCCTCCAACCAGTAGCGAAAGGCGCCCGTACGACGATGATTTGCCTCGAATAACTGTCCCGACTCTGGTTTTTTGGTCAGAGTTTAACCCTGATGGAGGCCCGGATAGAGGAGAATACTTAGCACGACAAATTCCAAACGCAGAGTATTACTGCATGCTGGATGCTGCTCACTGGCCGCAATACGAACACCCAGAAGAGCATGATAGTGTCGTGACTAAATTCCTGCTATCTAGTTGAAATTTGCACTACTAATATTTAAGGGCAAGGTACGATGTATCGAATCAAATCCACTCTTCTATAGAGCTGCCAGTGATGTATTTCTTTTCTGATGTGAAATACTTTTCGGTGTCCCAAATTTTGTTCATTTCAGTCCACTCATCATAGTCACCTGATTCGAATTTTTTCAAAAAGGATCCCATTATCTTGCCCCACTCTGCTACTTTCGTACTGGGGGGTTGAATATGAATTCCTTCTTTTAGGTCAAAATCTTGACCCACTTCAAGCAGCATAACCAACCTATTACCCAAATTGTAAATTCTCATCCTCCCTATTGGCCTAGCTTTAAGATCTGTAACAATCTCAGGCCAGATATTATCGTGATAATCAATGTATTCTTTTATGACTGTAGGGTCGTCTGATAATTCAACTTGAAGCACTATCATCTTTGCGAATAATGAACTTTCCATTACTAGTACCTTTTATTTATATTTTTGTCGCGCGAACCATAGCAATAGCATATGACTTGATCAGCCTAGGAGGTATTCCGCCAATTAGAACGGCTGAACCGAGGTAGGTAAGTCCAAAAACAAATACTCCCAACAATAACCCAGCACCCTCTCTGGGAATCCAATATGCAGATAGCAAGGCCAAGAAACTAGAGAAAATTACTTTAATAAGCTTTGTCTTTTCAAGGTTCAAACCCAAATTTTTCCAACACCAAAATAGACATACAATTGTTCCAACAGAATATGCAGCTACTTCAGCTATTGCACTTCCCCTTAGTCCAATAGCAGGTAATAGCAGCAAATTAACTGGAACTTGCACAAGGCTCATAGTCCCAGTTATTACAAAATGTCGCCAAGTACGTTTTGTTAGGGGGATTACCTCTGAAAGTATTCCATATATTCCGAGAATCACCATCCCGAAAAACAGGTAGGGTACTACTGAGACACCTTCGTTAATAATTTCTTCGTTAGTAACTACTCTGAGCAGTTGCTCAGCATAAATAGTGCCAAGAATAGCTAGAGGTAAGGAAAATGTAACAAATCCATAAACAGCTAATCCCATATACCTTCTTACTTGCTCAATTTCTCCCATGGAATAAAGCCTAGCCATAGTGGGGCTCAGCACGAGCAACATTACTCCAGAGATTAAAACCAAAGATTCACTAATCGTACGAATTGATCCATAAACACCAACTGCAGCAGTCCCCAAAATGATGCTAATGAAATAAAAGGATCCAAATTTAGAAAGCCAGCCAAGTGGATGCGCAAATGCTATAGGCAAACCATATCTAAGATGCTCTTTTAAGTTGTCATAAGAAATGCCTGGCCAGCCCACTGTAACCAGCATACCCATTAGTCCAATAGAACTTACGAACACTAACCAAACGGAAAATGCTAACACTATTTGTTCTATTGAAAAGTCATTAGAAACAAGAAGGAAAACAATAGCGATCCAGCCAATATCACGGCCAATCCATAGAAATGCGTGCGCACGTATTCTAAGTTGCCCTCGGTAAAATTCTGATACTAGTGTATTAGTGTTAATTCCAACTAAGGTAAACCCAATCAGGCCTGCTATTACTGGAACTTTAGATACGTCAGCTGCTATAAACGATGCGAAAAAAGGAGAAACTAAATATAAAACTAAAGCAAAAGATACATTCAAAGCTAAAACGACGATTAAAAGGCTAAGGAATAATTTGGCTTGGGCCTTTGCATTGAAGAGTTCAGGGAGGTACCGTGTCAAAACTCTCTCGAGCCCTAACGTTAGCGTAGGTCCCAATAACGATACTGTTGCTATTACCTGTACCCATGTTCCGTAAGATTGTGTACCTAATCCTTTAGTAATAAGGATCACAATAATTGCTGCTTGTGCGCCTCTTACCGTAAGAGCAGGGCCAGCAAAGAACAAATTACGTATGACACGTAACCCACCGGGGTTTTCAATTTTCCCATTGCTCACTTGAACAAAACCTCTAGAAATTCAGATGCAAGGAAAGGGATTACAGTTGATAATCCTCAGTTATAAATCATTATTTACGCCGTATTTCGCGAATTCCTCGCCGATAAATAGCTGATGCCATTGCCTTGAGTTCCCTTCTCTGAGGAACAAAGGTGACAGTCAAGCGAGGGGAACTATCTTCTGAAATAGGAGTAACCGCATGCCAGCTATTTACTTTTCTTCGAAACACTATAGCGGAATTGAACTTAGGTTTATGTACAAATAAAGGGTCTGAAAGGGCACTTACTTCATTTTCACCCATGTGGAACAAGCCTCCCTCATTAACTTCATTTAAATAGACAACTATGCTCATGGGACGTATGAAGCCCAACCCCGATCTTCGGTGATCTACATGAGGCAACAAACCAGAGTGCCCCGGTTCGTGAACTACTAAGCTGACAGCAGTCATTGAAGGATCAATTTTTTCATTTGTAGTCCTGTGAGCAAAATGCTGAAAAAAATCAGACGTACCAAACTCATATAATTCAGCTACTTTATCTCCAATAGCAGCTGCTTGTTCTAAGCTCTCTAATCTTAAAGATCTGCCTTCGTCACGACCATTGCCACTAAAGGCTTTAGGCAAATCATCAAATTTAGGAAACTGTGTTGCAAGTGCTTCTGCAAATTTTGGGTCAAAAAATGGCTCAACCACCACAGGCTTAATCCCTTCCTCAGGAATTAAGCTGATGGAGGAAAAGTCAGCAAGTAAATCGTTTTTCTTCAATGTATCTACTTCTTCCATGCTAGCCAGCATAGCACCAGCGTGTAAGAGATTAAACTAACTAGTCTTTGATTGTTGAATTTTACCAACCAATTTATAAGGACTCTATAATTTGACTAGTCTATAATCACGATGTGGAACCTCCAAAAATATCCAACTCTAAGATTTCTATTTTATCTAAAATTAGAGGAAGAATTTACCAGAGAATAACTTCTTACCTCTATTTTAAATGGCCTTCACTGTGGTGGAGCTCTATATCTTCACGTTATTACGAAAACAAAGCAGGCTCAGAAGAAATTAAATCCCGAGCGAATGCAAGACATCAACGACTAATTGAGAAGTTAGGCTTACTGGAATGGGATAGTATGCTCGAAGTCGGTTGTGGTTTCGGATGGAATTTGCATTCGTTTCAAAGTAAAAACCCCAACAAGGTTTTCCATGGATGTGATTTTAGCACTAATCAAATTTCACAAGCGGAAAAACTTTATAGCCCGAAAATAAAATTTGATGTAGCCGATGCGCAAAGTTTGCCTTACGCTGACGGCTCATTTGATATCGTAATCACAATCACTTGTTTTCAGCACGTTCCTCCTAAACACATTGAAAAAGCCATGAAAGAAATCCAAAGAGTATCTAAACGTCATATTCTATTACTGGAAATGGATTCGGAATTTGCTACTAAGGATGAAATTGAGGAACAACTAAACTCACGCGTAGCTTTTTGGCACAACTACTCAGGTATGGTCAACACAAACTTTGTCAAAGCTTTCCACGAAGATTGGTCTGATTTTAACAACCGCGTAGAGCCAATAAGCTTACACGTTTATTCAAAAGTTGATGAAAACCTGTAAGCAAAAATGAATTTTGTAAAAAGGTTTTATAGGCTATTTCTACTTACTTCATTGTCCGTTTTCATTATCACTGGGTGTTCAGCTGATTCACATGCAACGCAACCAGTAGTCACCGCTAGCGCCCCCCAAGTCCAACAAACAGAAACAAAGAATTCAGAAGCAAAGCCTGTTGGCTCAACCAAACCCATAGTAACACCCACACCAAGTTCAGCTCCGAAAATTAAAAGCTCGAACCTTAGTAAAAACATAACTAATGAGAGGAATACATGGCAATCAGAAAATAAAATTCCTGAAACTAACGACAATTCTTGGGATGGAGGTTTTAAGGAAGGGTGGATTGTTATCGAAAACCTGTATTCTAAGCAATACGAGATATCTCCTCTATGGGAGTCCTTGCTCCAACTGTATGCAAAAGAAGTAGAAGAAGGAAAATTACTCGATAAGCAAGATAAGCTCACACAAGTTTCAATGGGTATTCAAAATGGATATATATTCGCGGTGAATGTCCCAAAGGAATATTCAGAAACGTCAGTATCCTACCCTTTAGTTATATTTCTTCACGGGGGAATAGCTGGGAACCTATCGGGTAGTTTTAAGCGATTATCAAATTTCCCAAGATCTCTTTCTGAACCCTATATCCTTCTAGCGCCTGTAAAAGCTGACTTCGATTGGGATCCTAGGAAGATCCAGGATGTTATTGATGAAGCAAAAAAAAATCTGAGAATAGACCATAACCGCATATATTTAACTGGTTTGAGCATGGGGGGAAGGGGCACATATATTGTTGCCGCAGAATTATCTGATACTTTCGCCGCAATCATGCCACTTTCAAGTCACCATGAGCCTTATTCATACGTAGGCTTGGCGCCTGAAATAGAAAGTTTACCGATCTGGGCTTTTCATGGTGATTCAGATCTTGTTTCTTCCTATTCAATGGCTGTTGACATGGTAGACGCACTCAAAGCTCAAAATACCTATGTCCGATTCACTACGATAATAGATGGGAAGCATAGCGGGTGGGATAAGATATACAGCACACCTGTGAATCTAGAATGGTTATTGGCACAAGAAAAAGGAACGCCTCACAACTATGAACTTCAAGTAGCTGGTGGAACCGGGTCTGGTTATTATGAACCTGGAGACATCGTCAGCATCACGCCTAACTCTGAAATCGCTTTGAATCAGACTATCACTTGGAGCTATGAGGGTGATGCGGAAAATTTCGTTGAAGAAGGAAGCAAGATTGAATTTCTTATGCCAGATACTGATGTTTCTATTTCTTTAGAAATCGTTGATTCCGACTCCTGATACTGCTGCATGAATTTGTCCGGTTACTGATTCATCTAATATGCCGTTTTGCTCTGCCAGTAGACATTCTGCCAACTCATCTCTGTTCTTTACACCAAGAGTTATAGTTGATGGACCTACCATAGAGAGCGCATATTGGTGTGCCAAAATGGAAGGGCTAATTGCTAAATTTCGAGCTAGACTCCTAAACGCTTTTGCACGTTTAAAATCCAATGATTCTGGATGTTCAGGCGGTAAATAGCGATCAATTTGATTAGTTAATGCACCTGCTTGGACTGCGCGAATTCCCATAATTGGAACCTCAGATTCTACTGCAGTCTTAATTATTGCTCTTGGCTGAGGATCAACATTTGGAAACCCTAGGCCACCAGGTGAGTCAAGTAGATTGGTAATGATTTGAATACAATCAGGTTTGTTATCAGAGCCAAGTATGTCTATGAGAACCTTTGGATCACCGATACCAGTGATCCCCCAAGTTTTTGCTAATCCTTTAGAAGTTATTTTTTTAAATGCTGGGACTACATACTCTTCGAACACTATTCGATTAGTCCCTCTAATCGCTGACTCTGTTGTTTCATCAATAATCCAGTTATGTAAAAAGAATATGTCTACAGCAGAAACCTTCATACGGGCTAAACTCTCGATTAAGCTTTTCTCCAAAACCTCATGAATTCGGTCTACTGGCACATCTACTAAATTACATTTTGTGGTGACTCGAACATCATCTGGAAGCTTGCCATCAAAAGCCTTTCCAATTACATTCTCGGCTTCACCATTACCATATACTGGAGCCATATCTAGTAAATTAATGCCCGATGCTACTGCCATTTGTGTTGTAGCAATAGCCTCTTCTCGAGTCGTGGACCCCCATAATTGTCCTAGCCCGCCTCCACCTAACGATAAACTACTCACTGTTCCCAATTTGCCAAACCGTCTTTGCTTCATCATTTCTCCGCAAAAAATTGACTTCTAAGACCTTATCATCGATAAATCATATGTAGATTCAAAAGAGGCCAAAATGACAAAAATGACAAAAATGAATGAGATTCAATTCAATGAATACTTATCCTTGCCTAACATCGCACACTTCATAACAAACAATGAAACTGGATATCCTCATTCAGTTCCAGTTTGGTATGAATTTGTTGATGGTTGTTTTTATGTTTTTGCACCAGCAAACTCTGCAAAAGTGCGCAACCTTAAACACAATCCCAAATTAACACTTTCAATAGCATCTGAAGATCAACCCTACCGTTACGTAACGGTAAGTGGTAACGCTGAATTTATAAATGGAGATTATCAAGATAAGTTAGTTTCTATTGCATCACGTTATGAGGGGGTACCTGGAGGAGAAGAAATAGTAGCAGAATTCCAAGCACAATCCGAAATTGTACTTATCGCACTAAAGCCCTCAAATCGCCTTGTAACCTTTTCTTCCAAAGATTAGTACAACTTGTACCAAATAAATGTGCCCTTTATGATTTTATTCAAAACTTGATGGAGGTTTTGTATGAGTGATCAAACACCAGCTACGCAAGAAGATTCTAGATTGATCATCCTGATTCTGGCGCCAGTTGCGTCTATTATTTTTGCTATTCTCTCCCTATTTGGCGGTGATGCATGGAGATGGCTAGCGCTTATGGCCAGTGCATTTGCTGGGTTTCTTGCTCTAATCGTTGGGGTCGTGACGCTAATCATGCAAATGACACGCAGACAACTTAACATGCGAAATACTCTCATTTTTTCTTCGTTATATTTCCTAGCATGGGTGATTTTCCTTGGTAGCTGTGTAAGCGGAATAGAATCAGCAGTAGATTGAATAAGGGCTTACGCTTTTATACTGCAGTACTTTCCATCGCGGTAGTCGCGCTTTGGCTTTTTACAGCGATACAAAATTCAGAATTCGTAGAATTAAAACGACAACAAAGTGAACTTTTCAAAAATGAGACTTTAGATCGGGAGTCGTTCGATTCCCAAACATCGAAAAGGATGAATGAACTTCAAACAGAAATCTCTTTCATGGAAGCTGAAATTAATCTCCTAAGAAAGAAAGTTGATTTGCTAGAAGGTAGAATTGATGACCTAGTGTTTGAATTTCCAAGATATCCTACAAATCAATCAACTAGTAATTGAGTTTAGGCATATATTAAGAGGTGAAATATGGGAATTAGGCTGGTGGTATCCATGCAGGCACTTCCAGGGAAAAGAGAAGTGTTCATTGAAGAATCTAGGCAAAACGCCGCTCGCGTTCAAAATGAAAAAGGTTGTATCGAATTCAAATACTTACAAGATATTGAGGATCCGGACAATTTTATTTTACTTGAAAATTGGGCTGATCAAGAATCGCTTGAACTTCATTGGGAAGGCCTCCGATCCAGGCCTCCTCGTTCGGAAGAAATCAGAATCATGCATGGCATGGAACGTTACGAATATACAGAGGGAAATTAATGGCAAAGAGTATTTGGACCGCATTGTTAGGTGCTGAAGTTAAATTTATCCAAGGGGAAAAGTATCGGACCAGAATTGTAGAGGCAGGAAATGAGAATCCTGAAACCTTAGTAATGATCCATGGAGGTGGTGGCCATCTTGAAACATTTGCTTACAATGTAATGCCTCTAGCTAAGCATTTTCATGTTATTGGGATGGAAATGTTGTGCCATGGCCTCTCAAGTGTCCCTGATCTGATAGATGATTTTAATTCACAGGTCTCCGATCAAATTTTTGAACTAATTCATACCATGAACCTTGGTCGAATATGGCTGCACGGTGAGGCGGGAGGAGGTTCCGGCATCACCCCTCTAGTAATGAAGCATCCCGAAATGTTGAAGGGTGTGATATTTGAATCAGGCATTGCCGTAAACCTAAAAGAAGGTACATTTGCACCCCCTGCACCACCAGTAGGTGGCATAACGATGCGCGAACGAACCCTCCAATTACTAGACTCTCCTGATTGGGAATCAATACACGCGAGGTTATTAATGGTAATGCACAGAGATCATCCAGAACGCGTTACTGATGAATTGGTTGATATACGTCTCGCTCATTATTCACGTCAATCAACAAACGATGGCCAGCGTAAGTACTACAACAGAGTAAACTCGAGTTCTTATAACTACTCTGAAGAAGATATATCAAAAATAAAACTACCCGTTCTAGTTCTATGGTGTGACGGCAACAGTGGTCTGGGAGCTGACGCAGGAGAGAGAGTCGCTTCTATTATTCCTGAAGCACAATTCAAGTTGATGCCAGAAACTGGCTGGTGGGCCCACTGGGAAAAACCAGATATTTTTAATGATGCAGTGACTCAGTTCATCAAAGGTGAGAAGGTTTCATGAGGGTGGGCGACGCCACGATTCTCTAACATTGCCATAACGATCCACCATGTGTTTTTTCGTGCGTGCTCTTACTTTATTAACTTTGTCTTCTTCCTTGGCATCTTTAGCATAGTTGTAACGTCTGATTGAAGATGGATGTAATATCGTTCGCAACAGTATCGCCCTGAACGTTAATAAAACAATCCATATACTTCCCAGTACAATTATTGTTCTTAGTAAAAGTGAGACGGTGTTCCATTCATCAAAAAAGTGCCTACCGAAAAGCAATCCAAGGTATGCACCAAGTAAAACAGCAAACTCATATGCGTGAATTTGTATTAACCGTTCCCGGTCCCATCCTGGAATCACTCCGATGAAATGCCCTGACCCGTCCCAATCAAACTTACCAGGAGCTTTGTAAATACTGATCACACCCAAACCTATAACTGTACCGAGTATTATCAATTCACCAGCAGCTGACACACAGAATGCTAGTACGATTAACCACATTCCAATCCATATACGAAATGGCAAAACCCTATAAGCAACCATCAAAGCTGCAAATACTCCCATAAACAGCAGGGAAACTATTACAATTCGATTTACTTCATCTTCGCCCATGTAAATTAAATACCTAAACCTTTTTGCGTAACCACAATTTCTTTTTTCCTGGACTTATTGACGTCCTCAGCCTTAACTTGTAGCCTTCGATTTAAGCAGTATCGGAATGTTTATAGATTGCTATTGCTGTTCATAGCAATAAGAACACTAGTTGCACATTCAACCTCATGATATTGGGAGATTATAGTGGCTGTAAGATCCTATATAGACCAAATCGATAAAAATTTATTGAATATACTCCAATCTTCTTTTCCTTTAGTTCACAATCCATACGCAGAAATTGCCTCTCAGCTTCAGATAAGTGAAGAGGAAGCAATCCAAAGAATTTACGCTCTAAAAAAGCGAAATGTTGTTCGGCAAATTGGCGCAATATTTGATACGAGGAAATTGGGATATCAAACCACTCTGGTGGCTTTCAGGTACGAACCAGGAGGCATAGATAAAGCAGCTCGAATTATCAACCGCCATCCCGGTGTTAGTCATAATTATGCTCGTAATGGCTATTTCAATCTTTGGTTCACTTTAGCTGTGCCACCACACCACGAATTAAACAAAACCATTGAAAGAATGGCTGAAATCACGGGTGCAATAGCGGCAAGAATTATGCCCACTATTCGTTTCTTCAAGATCGGTGTCAACTTTGACATGGTTAATGAAAAAGGCGCCGCATACGAATATTACTCTCCCGACGGATTCACAGGTTCCTCAAGTGGGACAAGCAGGATTCCTTCTACAGACTGGAATGTTGCACAACTGTTTAGCGCATTTGATATTGAGGTGATAAGAGAACTTCAAGAAGACTTACCTTTGGAAAGTGCTCCATTCAATGCAAGTGCTAATCGATTGGGATTAACTGTCCAAGAGCTATTTGATTATGCTGAAGATCTTCAGAACAGAGGTCTGATGCGTCGTTTTAGTGCAGTCTTATACCATCGAAGAGCAGGTTTCAAATCAAATCCAATGGTTGTATGGAAAGTTCCTGAGGATCGTTCCGTTGAAGTTGGAATGAAAATGGCAGGAAATCCTTGGGTAACCCATTGTTACCAAAGGCCAACATTTCCTGATTGGGAATACACTCACTTCACGATGATTCATGCAACCAATAACGAGCAGTGTGAAGAAGTAGTAGATGAAATCTCAAAACTTACAGGAATTACCGACTACCAAATGCTTTACAGCACCAGGGAGTACAAAAAAACCAGAGTGCGTTACTTTGTGGAAGAAGAGTACTTAGCGGCACTTGAAGGTGTAGCAGTTTGAGTCGCTATTACCCAACATACCTAGACATAAAAGATCGCCTATGCGTAGTGATAGGTGCTGGCTCGGTTGCAGAAGGGAAAATCAAACAGTTATTGGATTCTGGAGCTAAGGTTCGCATCATTAGCCCTGAATCAACTGGCCTTGTAAGGAATTTAGCCTCTTCTGGGAAGGTAGATTTAATCGAAAGAGATTATTCTCATGGAGACCTAAATGGCGCATTTATTGCAATAGCTGCTACTGATAACAATATGGTTAATCGTCAAATTCGTGATGAAGCTTCTGCTGAAAAGGTATTATTGAATGTCGTAGATGTTACAAATCTTTGCGATTTCATTGCCCCCGCAATAATCGAGAGAGGGCCTGTTTCTGTTGCCATTTCAACAAGCGGAAAAAGTCCTGCTCTCGCCAGAAAGCTAAGAGAATCCTTCGAAAGCGAAATATGCGATTGCATGAAATGGGCCGATGCAGCGCACCTTCTAGAAGAAGTCAGAGGGGAAGTGAAAGGCCCGCAGTCTCCTTCTCCTGAGCTATGGCAACAGGCGCTAGATGATAATCTTTTGGAGCTAATACGTTCCGGGGATCTAAGTAGTGCTAAATCAAAATTATTGGCCTCATTAATTGGTGGTCAATCCAAAGGAAAATAATAGGAATGGGCATAATTGTTACGGGCCTGAACCACCGTAATTCTACATTTTCAGTTCGTGAAGCACTTGCTTTAACCAACGAACAACTTTCTGGTGCACTGGAACAGCTCAGAGATTACATCGACCACGGAGTAATTCTATCCACTTGTAACAGGACTGAGATTTATACAACCTCTACCAACCAAAAAAATGCCTCTCTATCTATCGATAGATTTATTGAATGCCAATTTGGCGTTAAAGCAGATCAACTGGGTGAATCTTTGTACAAATTTGAAGACGAAAAGGCAGTTGAACATCTCTATCGAGTCGCAGGTTCTTTAGACTCTTTAATTCTTGGAGAGTCTGAAATTTTAGGCCAGGTTCGTCACGCATATTCTGTAGCAAGCGAAGCCGGTTTAGCCAGTGGTGTTCTTGCTCATGTCTTCCATAATGCGCTAAGAGTAGGTAAGAGGGTCCGAACGGAAACAAATATCGGCAGAAATGCGTTATCTGTAAGCAGGGCTGCAATCGAAACGGCAAAAAGGATCATGGACGACCTTCAATCCATTAAAGGCATTATCGTAGGCGCAGGTGATGCCAGTAAATTAGCTGGCCAAGCCTTGAATGACGCAGGTGTATCGAATTTGGTAGTAGTCAACCGAACAGAGGCTCATGGCCAATTTCTTGCAAATCAACTTGGAGGAACGACCGCCCCCTTCTCTGATTTAGACGCGCTAATCGAAACCAGCGATTTAATAGTGAGTGCGACTGGCGCACAAGGGCAGATCGTGAATGCTCATGCTGTAGAAATAGCCATGAAGCACAGAGTCAGCCGTCCTCTAGTAATTTTGGATATGGCCATGCCTCGAGATATAGACCCCAATGTTGCAAAAATACCCGGTGTCCATCTGTTTACTATGTATGACCTTGAACTTGTAGCTGAAGAGAATAGAAAAGAACGTGCTTTAGAAGCAATCAAAGCTGAAAGCATAGTTCAATTAGAAATGAATCAATTTCGAGAATGGTGGAGGACTCAGGCAGTTATTCCAACAATAAAAAGCATTCGAAATCATGTTGAAAGTGTGAGAAAGAATGAAACTAGCCGCTCATTGAATAAGTTGTCTGAGTTATCAGATGAACAACGTGAAGTAATTGAGAAATTGACTAAATCGATAGTAACCAAAATCCTTGACCAACCAACTAGAAAATTGAAAGAACGCAACGATCAAAGACTAACCCAGGCAGCTCGGGAACTCTTTGAAATTAACGATGACTCTTACTTAACTTAGTTCAATGATTTCAGAATTGCGAATAGGTACACGAGGCAGTCGATTAGCTTTAATACAAACTTCCATGGTTGTTGATGCAATTAATTCTATTTCAGAAGATTTCAACATTTCTATCCTCGAAATTAAAAGTGAGGGCGATCTCAAACCAAATGAAAATGTGTCGCAGCTTGGCCTTGGCGTATTTACAAGCGAATTAGAAAAGGCAGTTCTAGAACACAGAGTAGATCTGGCAGTTCACAGCTTAAAAGACTTGCCTACAATTGAAACAAAAGGGTTGAAGACCATAATTGCATTAAAACGTGCTGATCCACGTGATGTTCTCATTAACAAATGGTCAAAACCCCTATTAGACATTCCTGATGGTGCTAGGATCGGAACTTCAAGTCCAAGGCGAGAAGCTCAGTTAAAACACGGTAGGCCTACTTTGAAATATCTACCTATTCGCGGGAATGTTGAGACAAGGGTCAAAAAAGCATTAGGGACTGACTATGACGGTGTTGTTCTGGCTGCGGCAGGGCTTGAGAGATTAGGAATGATTAACGAAGTTACAGAATTTTTTTCCACTAAAGTACTTACCCCAGCACCAGGACAAGGTGCAATAGCAATACAATTTAGGGCAGAAGATCTGGATAAGTTTAAAGCCTTGGAGAATTTATCTGACAAATCTACTGTTGCTTCAGTTACTGCGGAACGTTCATTATCAAAAGCTGCCGGGTCTGGTTGTATGGTCCCTATAGGGGCCTATGCTGAAGTGAACAATGATAATTTGAACTTATTCGCTACCGTTACTGCGCTTGATGGTTCACAAAGTTATAGAGTAGAGGTTACTGGATCTGCTAACGACCCAGAAATTGCTGGTAAGGCAGCCTTTTTTGAATTACTAGACCAAGGGGCGGGCCAATTAATCGACTCAAATAACTTATAATACTCACGATGAATGCAGAACATTTTGGGAAAATTATATTAGTGGGTGCCGGCCCTGGTGATCCAGGGTTGCTGACATTAAAAGGCCAAAAAGCTCTAGCAAGTGCTGACTTGATTGTTTATGACAGGCTTGCGAATAGTGACCTGCTAATACACGCAAAAAAAAATGCGGAACTTTTATATGTTGGCAAAGAGCCTACAGCTTCTGGCGATTCTCAACTATCAATCAATCAAGCCATGATTCAAGCGGCTAAGTCTGGCAAGAATGTAGTTCGCTTAAAAGGTGGAGATCCTTTTGTATTTGGCCGAGGTGGGGAAGAATTACAAGTTATTTTTGAGTCAGGAATTAACGCAGAAGTAATACCGGGAATTACATCTGCTATAGCTGCGCCAGCGTATACAGGTATTCCTGTTACACATCGTGGATTAGCAACTTCATTTACAGTAGTCAGTGGCAGCGAAGAGGCGAACAAAAAAGAGTCAGCTTTGGACTGGGAAAAACTAGCTGGTATTCCCGGTACCCTTGTTCTACTGATGGGTTTAAGGAAAATCAAACAAATTACTGAGCAACTCGTTACCTACGGAAAACCATCAGACACTCCAGTATCTGTAACACAATGGGGAACTTTAGATAAACAGATGGCTATTTTTGGTGACCTAAGCAACATAGCAGAAAAAGTAAAGAAATCAGGCATTAGCTCCCCAGCTGTTATTGTAGTAGGCCCAGTAGTCGAAATGGCTAAAAAAATTAGTTGGTATAAGCAAGGGCCATTGCAAGGCAAGAATATTCTGGTTACACGTTCAAGGAACCAGGCAAGTCTCCTTAGCCAATCACTAAATGAATTGGGTGCAAATGCTCTGGAGCTAGCGACTATTGAGGTAGAGGAGATCAGTAAAAACAAACAACTAGAAAGTTCATTGGAGAATATTGGATCTTATTCTTGGATAATTTTCACAAGCGCAAATACCGTCGACTCTGTATTCAATTTTGTGCATAAATTAAAAATGGACTCCAGGATTTTTAAAGGCGTAAATGTAGCCGCAATTGGTCCTTCTACCGCTTCTAGACTACGAAATTATGGAATAAATGCCGATTTTATCCCTACAATTTTCACTGTTGATTCGATGGCTCAAGCATTCAAAAAAATGAATATTAAAAACCTGCGTATCTTGTTACCTCAATCTGATATTGCTCCTAACGCTCTGAGAAATAGTCTGGTAGAGAGTGGTGCCATGGTCGACTCAATAGTCACATACAAAACTATTATCCCTAAAGAAGAAAGGGTTAGTGCAAGTACAATCATTACGTCTGGGAATTTAGATATGGTTACTTTCACTAGCTCTTCAACTGTAACCAACCTAAAAGCTATGCTTGATGGTAATTTAGCTTTGATCAAAGGAATGAAAATTGCTTCTATTGGACCTGTTACGTCACAAACAATTAGAGAATTAGGCCTTGAAGTCACAGTTGAAGCAAAAGAGAGTACTATACCTGGATTAGTGTCAGCTATTCTCAATAATTTTTCGCGAAAATAGGACTGCGCTCCAGAAAATTCATATAATGGTGCCTATGACTTCAAGTAGCAACGCAAATTTTCCAAACATGAGACTACGTAGGTTCCGCAAATCTGCGGGTTTGAGAGAAATTTTTTCAGAAACAAGACTATCTGCCAGCGAACTGGTCATGCCTTTCTTCGTTACTCACGGCAAAAATATTCGAAAACCTATTGAGCCAATGCCTGGGCAATTTCAATTTTCAGTGGACCAACTTCTTCTAGAGATCAAAGAAATCACAGCTCTCGGTATACGCTCTGTTTTACTTTTTGGTCTCCCCAAAGATAAAGATCAGCAAGGTTCAGAAGCATTCGCATCTGCCGGCATCATTCAACAAGCAGTAAGTGCAATAAAAAGCCATGATACCGACATTGTGGTTATAACTGATGTGTGTTTGTGTGAATACACAGACCACGGCCATTGTGGGGTCTTAAATGATGGAGGAGTTGATAATGACGCGACACTGGATTTGTTAGGGAAAATTGCGATTTCCCATGCAAAATCAGGAGCGGACATAGTGGCACCATCAGCAATGATGGATGGACAAGTCGGTCACATCAGGAAAGCGTTAGACGATGCGGGACACAATCAGGCGGGCATTATGGCTTATGCCGCTAAAGCTTTCTCTTCTTTTTATGGTCCGTTTAGAGAGGCTGCGGGGTCAAGTCCCAAGCAAGGAGACAGACGCGCTTATCAAATGAATGGCGGTAATATCCGCGAATCGATGCGTGAGATGGAATTGGATGTAGCTGAAGGTGCAGACTTACTCCTCGTCAAACCCGCTTTAGCCTACTTAGATGTAATTTCAAATGCAAAAAATTCCTTTAACCTACCTATCGCTTCTTATAATGTTTCTGGCGAATACGCAATGCTGAAAGCTGCTGGGGCGAATGGCTGGATAAATGAAAAATCAGCGATCCTAGAAATCATGACCTCATTAAAAAGAGCAGGGTCTGATTTGATAATTACTTATTTCGCAAAAGATTTAGCCCTGATACTGAAAGAAGGATTAGATGAATGATTCAGGAAAAGCATCTTGGCAGTTCATCATAGATCAATTAACAAGTAATAAAGTTGCATTGTTCTCACCTTTGGCTCCTAGATCTGAAGAAGTATTATTAGCTAGAGTTGGTGATGGTCAGTATGTTGAATTAGTACTTGCAGAGCAGTTGGAAGGTATCAGCTATAAACTTTCACTTAGAAGGTCTAAGCCTCACCTATTCGTTGTGGCTATAGCAAGTATTGAAGAAAAAACTGCATGGATTTTACCTTCAGCGGTATTCGAAAGGTTTGCAGTGAATGGGGTTTTGGATTTCGAGTCATCTTTTCTTGATCCATTGGAATCTCGGTTAGCCATATATAAGAATCGATGGGTTTTAATTAGCCAATTCAACAAGTTCCGTTCGACGCTAAATGATCCAACGGCACTTCAAGTACAACTTGCACTAGGATAATCGTGAAGAACAGCAAATCAGAGAACCTCTATAACCTTGCCCTTGAACTAATGCCAGGGGGTGTTAATTCACCTGTACGTTCTTTTAGTGGAGTTGGCGGAACTCCTCCCTTCCTTTCAAAAGGCAACGGGGCGTACGTAACAGATGTAGATGGAAATGAATATTTAGACTTTCTGGGATCGTGGGGGCCATTGATTTTGGGTCACGCACATCCATCAATTCTCAGTGCGCTTCAAAACGCAGTTTCTGACGGAACTTCATTTGGTGCTCCAACTGAGGGAGAAGTTGAACTAGCGAGCATGATCAAATCCTCTATGCCTTCTATGGAGATGCTGCGCTTAGTTAGCTCTGGCACAGAAGCCACAATGAGTGCGATCAGGGTAGCACGGGCCTACACCAGCAGAGACAAAATCATCAAATTTAATGGTTGCTACCATGGCCACGTTGACAGCTTATTAGTAAAAGCAGGATCTGGAGCTACAACTCATGGTGCGCCTACAAGTTCGGGTGTACCAATATCACATGCTAAAGATACGTGTGTTGCCGAGTTCAATGACATAGGAACTGTTGAGGCTATATTCCACCAATACCCAAACCAAATAGCTGCGGTAATTATCGAACCCATAGCAGGTAACATGGGTGTGGTGCCACCAGCCAATGGATTTTTAGAAGACCTAAAAGCTCTCACGAAACAACACGACACATTGTTAATTTTTGATGAAGTCATCACTGGATTTCGCGTAGCAAATGGAGGCGCTCAATCCTTGTATAACATACACCCAGATTTAACTTGCTTAGGGAAAATTATTGGTGGAGGTCTACCTGTAGGTGCATATGGTGGTAGAGAAGAGATCATGCGCATGGTTTCCCCTTTGGGCAGTACGTATCAGGCCGGTACCCTTTCAGGAAATCCCCTCGCTGTTTCTGCTGGAATTGCATGCCTTCAGGTTTTAAAGGATCAAAGTGTTTATGCAAATCTTGAGCATTTAGGCGCATTATTAGAAGGTGGGATTACCGAGGCTTCAAAGCAATCAGGAGTCGGTATTACAGTCAATCGAGTAGGCTCGATGCTTACAGCATTCTTTGTTGATGGTCCTGTAACTTCCTGGGATCAAGTAGCTAAATCCGATGCGGGTTTATACGCAAACTTCTTTCACTCAATGCTGAAAAGAGGAATCTATCTGGCGCCTTCTCAATTTGAGGCCACGTTTGTTTCTTCAGCACATACTGAATCAGATATTCAATCTGCAAGGGATACGGTGATAGAAGTACTAAAAGAAATTGCCAAAGGCGTCCCTTTTAGGATTATGGTTTGCTAGGAAAAAATTCTGATGATAATAACGATCACCGCAGTTATCGCAACTCCAGATATCAAAGTTCCCTTTACTGTATCGAGCGGATTCTTCATAGCATGAGTCCTTTCTTAACTTTTTTTGACTAACCCCAAAGGCTCGGCAAATTCCTTGCTGCTACCATGAAGAATAACATTGGAAGCGACAACATCGTGTTTGTTCGAGAAGCTAACAATGCTGTCCTAGCCCACTTAGGCTGATCAGCAGGGGCAGCTGTACCGTTTGCAAGGGTATCGCTTACTGCAGCGATAATCTTTTGCTGGTTAGGCCAGATAATGAACCAGACATTAAATGCCATAATGATTCCCATGCCACCACCGATCAAAATGTTATAGAAGCGGGCGCTTTCCCAATATACACGGCCCTGATCTATACCCATTCCAATAATGAACGCCAGGCCGAAAAGCAACGTGAAGAGTGAGGCCCAACGAAATACATTAAGAGAGAATGGCAATATTGAAGTCTGATAGTGCGGTCTCGCTGATGCATCCATCTTCGGGAGTGCAAGAGCTTGCACGAAATTATAAAAATACAAAAGGCCAATCCACAGTATCCCACTGAAGATATGTCCAACTCGCATTAGGTCTAAGTAAACCTCCATAGTGGTGCTCCTTTTCTAATCCTCTACACTACTGTACCAATACCTCGCCAACCATACCAGCAGATGCATGGCCTGCAATTATGCAAATTAAACGATAAGTCCCCGGAGTATTAAAAGCAAACTCCTTCACAATAGGACTATCAGTCTTCGGTACCATCCAGTTAACACCCAATTCCTCTATAGAGAAAGTATGGGCTTCATCAGTAGACTTTAATCTTAATTCTACAACTTCTCCAGCTTTAAATTTCAAATTACCTGGCACAAATGCAGAATTCTTGAGAATGATATCAATCGACCCGTTTTGAGGCTCTGTGAACACAAGTGGTTCTGGGGTCGAATCATCAGCACATCCCAGCAAGCAAAACATGAGTACTGTAAAAAGAGTAAACCCGGTAAAAAATCTAATCAATATTCTCTCCAATAAAATTTATATCTCTGCACTCGCCGCATGGGTTACTTCTATATTTTTTTGAGAAGCCTTTCGCGCAAATTTTTATTACTTGCAATGTCGATAGCAGTCCACGCCATCCCCAGTGCCCCGTCATATACTGCCCTATCAGCAGATGCAGTGGCACAAGCGTCCGCAAAAGCAGGTTGATGATTTGCAGCTCCCTTAGTATCAATTGAAATACCAGGATGAATAGATGGGATGGCAAGGGAGACATTCCCCATATCTGTAGAGACTGGTATGCCCCAAGCCTGTTCTGGCGTAGCAAATGACCTGCCAAGTGATTCCATATTTAGCCTATATAAAGAAGCCATTTCATGGTCATGTTCCATGTGAGCAAAGGGTTTACTACCACCATCAATTGTAAGTTCCGCTCCGGTGGCCAAAGCACCCGCTTCAAAAGCACGCATTGTCTTCTCATACACAATGTTTAGGTCATCTACAGTTTTAGCTCTTACGGCATAATCCGCAGTAACTAATTCCGGGATAATATTATGAGCGTCCCCTCCTTTAGTTATGATCCCGTGGACTCTATCCGTAGATCGCATTGTCGGTCTATTAAGTCCAATCGCAGTTTGAGCAATAGTCATAGCATCAGCAGCATTAATTCCTTTTTCTGGAGCTCCAGATGCGTGTGCAGATTTCCCTTTATACCGAACCTCAAAGAATGATGCAGCCAATATTGCCATTTCTTCAATATCCAGGGACATTGGATGATTCATCAAAGCAGCATGCAAATCATCAAATGCACCATTTTCCAACATCACGATCTTTCCGCCAGATTTGAGGTATTCTTCCGCAGGTGTGCCTAGCACCGTTATCGTGATTCCCAGGTCATCCGCTACCTTCGAAGCTGCGATTCCAGCACCAACTCCTGACGTAGCGATGATATTATGCCCGCAAGCATGCCCAACCCCCGGCAAGGCATCCAATTCTGCACATATACCAATATTCAACGGACCAGAACCAAAGGTTGCTTTAAAGGCTGTGGGAAGTCCCGCAATGCCTTGTTCAACTTTGAAGCCTTGAGAATCTAGGAACTCAGAAAGCCATAGGGAGGTTTTTTCTTCCTCATATGCGATTTCAGGATTCGCATGGATATTATGGCTTAATTTAACGAGTTTCTCTTTTGATAGTTCCAAATGTTTTCTTGCCGCAAGCTTTGTATCCATCAGGCCTCCATTGGAATATTACTGAGTAAAGGATACATTCCATAAAATAAAATTAAAACAAATAGAGAGGACAAGCCCTATGCCTGTCCTCTCTATTAATTAATTAAATACTTTCTACTGAACGGCTACTGTAGCACCTGCTTCTTCTAATTTTGCTTTGATCGAATCAGCTTCGTCTTTGGCAACCGACTCTTTAATATTTGTAGGAGCAGCTTCTACAAGCTCTTTTGCTTCTCGAAGCCCCAGGTTGGTTACTTCCCTTACTGCTTTGATAACGTTGATTTTATTATCTCCAAATGCTGAAAGAACAACTGTGAACTCTGAAGCTTCATCATCAGATCCATCGCCACCTGCGGCAGATCCGCCAGCTGCAGGGGCAGCAGCGACCGCAACTGGAGCTGCAGCACTAACGCCAAACTCTTCTTCCAAAGCTTTAACTAGATCATTCAACTCAATCACAGAAAGACCTTTTATTGATTCTATTAATTCATCTTTTGATGGCATCTCAGCTCCTATTATATTTAACTCGCTGAACTAATCTGCTCAGCTCGACGTTGTAATACCATGGCTAAACCTTGAACAGGACCATTCAAAGCATAAACCAATCTTGTAACCGGTGAATTTAGTTGCCCTAACAACCGGGCAATGAGTATTTCCCTTGGTGGCATACTCGCTAAGGCAGCAACCTGCGATGCATCCACTATTTTTCCGTCAACTACAGCATTTCGAACCTTTAAAGTGGCTCTGCTCGATTTGATGAACTCATCAATTGTCTTGGCAATAGACACAGGGTCATCATACCCAAACGCCATACCCGTAATACCCTCGAGTAATTGCGGAACCAAATCGTTGCCTGCACGTTCGGCAGCAAGCAAAGCCAATCGATTCTTTATCACACGGTATTCAGCACCCTGTTCTCTTAAAGCACGGCGAAGTTCGGTCATTTGGTTGACAGACATGCCTGAATAATCAGTAGCAATGACAACTTTAGCTCGTTGCAATACTTCTGTTAAATCCGTAACTGTTTGTTCTTTAGCCTTTGTTGGCACAATCACTCCAAAAAAATATGCCCGCCAAAGACGCGGGCATTAAAGTAGACATAGTCCAAATTATCACCTCGGCGGGATCTTACGACTTAATCCATTTCTGGAACCCGCTGTCTTTGGTCAGATACTAAATTGTTAAGATAGTTTAACCAATTGGAGAAGTAAGTCAATCCTAGATTACTTATCCAGTCGTCAAACTCATAGTCGAGTTTACATCTAATGGAATTCCTGGGCCCATAGTAGTAGTAAGATATGCAGTCTTAACAAATTGACCCTTAATGCCTGTAGGTTTTAACTGATTAATCGTATCGATTACGGCAGCTAAATTATCAATTAAATGCTCGCCTTGAAAACTTGCCTTACCAATTGATGAATGGATAATTGCAGTTCGATCCATTCGAAGCTCCACTCGACCTTTTTTAGCCTCCGAAACCGCTGAGCCAACATCCTGCTGCTGAACCACAGTGTTGGTTCTGGGATTGGGCATTAACCCACGGCGCCCAAGAACCCTGCCCAGTTTACCAATCTTACCCATCATTTCAGGGGTAGCAATAGCAACATCAAAGTCAGTAAAACCCTTCTCAACTCGATCAATCAAATCATCATCCCCGACTACATCAGCACCTGCATCCATGGCAGACTTTGCAGCGTCTGCTTGTGCAAACACAGCAACTCTAACTGGCTTTCCTGTTCCATGTGGTAGAACGGCAACACCTCGCAGCTGTTGATCTGCATGCCTTGGGTCAGCCGCTGTTTTGAGGTGAAGTTCAACTGTCTCATCAAACTTGGCTACTGCACCTTTCTTAGCTAACTCAACAGCTTCAGAAGGATCATAGACTCTTCCTTCTTCTAAATTCGAAGAAATTTCTTTCAAGCGTTTGCCCTGTTTTGCCATTCTACCCTTCTATCCGAACGCCCATACTTCGGGCAGTACCTTCAATAATTTTAATTGCTGCATCCAAAGATGAAGCACTAAGATCTTTCTGTTTAGTCTCTGCAATGGTTTTAAGCTCAGCACGAGAGATTTTCCCTATTGTTTCATGACTGGCTCGTTCCCCGCCCTTTTCTACTCCGAGAGATTTCCTGATTAATTCTGATGCAGGAGGTGTTTTCGTAATAAAAGTGAAGGAAGTGTCCTCAAAAACTGTAATTTCCGCAGGGATTATCGTTCCAGCTTGATTAGCTGTACGAGCATTGTATTCTTTTACAAAGCCCATGATATTGATCCCATGTTGCCCTAAGGCAGGTCCTACTGGAGGAGCAGGTGTAGCCTCTCCCGCTGGTAGTTGTAATTTTAGAATTGTTTTAACTTTCTTTGCCACTTTATTGCCTTACTTCAATCCTATACTTAATGAATTTACTAGACTTTTTCAGCTTGAAGGAAATCTAGTTCAACAGGTGTTTCTCTACCAAAAAATGAGACAAGCACTCTGATTTTACCTTTATCCTGATCCACCATATCTACGGCTCCCATAAAGTCTGCAAATGGCCCAGAAGTAATTCTAACCATTTCGCCTATGGTCAAGCCTACTCTAATTCGAGGTTCCTCTTGAGTCATTCGATTAATTATCGAATCTACTTCGCGAGGCTCCAGAGGCACAGGTTTTGGGCGGCGTTCTCTCTCGTCTTCTGAAGAAACGAATCCAGTGACACCCGGGGTATTGCGGACGACATACCAGCTTTCATCATCCATGACCATTTCAACCAGAATATACCCAGGGAAAACTTTCTTATGCACAGAAAGCCTTTGACCTTCTTTAATTTCTATTTCTTCCTCAGTAGGTACGACAACTTGAAATATCCTGTCCCTAACGTCCATAGAATCAATTCGCAACTCAAGGTTTTTTTTAACACGGTCTTCTTGCCCTGAGTAAGTGTGAATTATGTACCACTGGCCTTCGGATTCTACATTGGCCTGGTCGGTCATAGCGTCCCCCGATGACTTAATTAATATACCTATCGGCGATTTGAGTAAATCCAAAGTCCCAAATCCCCAAAAAAATTGCCGCTACAACAGTAACAGCCAGCACCAACATCGTTAAACGAGTAGCGGTTTCTCTAGATGGCCAAGTAACTCTATTGAGTTCTGTCCAGACTTCACCAATAAAGGAGAAAAGCCCTCTAGAGCGTCTCGTACTAGAACCACCATCCAAGACACCTTTTAAAGGGTTTCCTCTTGCACGAGCCATTACCGCACCTCACGATGTAGCGTGTGGTGACGGCATCTAGGACAGAATTTATTGCGCTCCAACCTGTTAGGGTCGTTACGCCTATTTTTCTCTGTCCAGTAGCTCCGCTCTCGACAATCAGTACAAGCTAAGTTAATTAACTGCCTGACGTCTCCTCTCTTCTTAGCCAAGAAGGCCCCCTAGTCTACTGAAGTCACCACTCCTGCACCGACGGTACGACCCCCTTCACGTATAGCAAAGCGAAGTCCTTCTTCCATCGCAACTGGAGTGATAAGACTGATTTCCATTTTTGTGTTATCCCCTGGCATTACCATTTCTATGCCATCAGGTAACTTAATTTCACCGGTAACATCCATCGTCCTAATGAAGAACTGCGGCTTGTATCCACTAAAGAAAGGAGTATGGCGGCCACCTTCTTCTCTACTGAGAACATATACTTCAGCCTGAGCTGAAGTTTTGGATTTCATGCTTCCTGGTTTCGCAAGAACCTGACCACGTTCAACATCATCACGCTCAACTCCACGCAAGAGCGTTCCAACCGCATCCCCAGGTTCACCCTCATCCAAGAGTTTATGGAACATTTCAACGCCTGTCACAGTAGTCTTCTTGTCATCACCAAATCCAACAATTTCTATTTCATCACCGGGATGAACTGTTCCACGCTCAATTCGGCCTGTAACCACTGTACCTCTACCCTTAATACTAAAAACATCTTCAATGGGCATAAGGAAATCCTGATCCTTGGGGCGTTCAGGAATAGGAATGTAATCATCAACTGCAGCGACAAGTTCTCGGATTCCCTTGTACTCTTCTGCATTGATGTCAGTAGAAGTAGATTCAAGTGCACCAAGGGCACTTAGGCGAATAATGGGAGTATCATCGCCAGGGAAATTATACTGATTCAACAGCTCTCTTACTTCTAATTCGACCAACTCGAGCAGCTCAGGGTCGTCCATCATGTCAACCTTATTAAGAGCGACTACCAATTTAGGAACTTCGACCTGCCTAGCTAAAAGTATGTGCTCATGTGTTTGAGGCATCGGACCATCTGGTGCACTTACCACCAGAATTCCTCCGTCCATCTGTGCTGCTCCAGTAATCATGTTTTTAATGTAGTCAGCGTGACCTGGACAATCCACATGCGCGTAGTGTCTGGTTTCTGACTCATATTCCACGTGTGCGATCGCGATAGTTACACCCCGAGCACGCTCCTCTGGAGCACTGTCAATTGACTCAAAAGCACGAAAGTACTCGTTACCTTGAGCCAAAGACTGAACTTTGGTAATAGCAGCGGTTAACGTAGTTTTACCATGGTCAACGTGCCCTATAGTACCTACATTTACATGTGGCTTATTTCGATCAAATTTTTGCTTGGCCATTTCTCGTTCCTCAACTGTACTGCCTTAAAGGCTATATTTCTTTACTTCTTCCATATCAACTTCTAGGTCGGTGGAGCCCACAATCGGACTTGAACCGATGACCTCGTTCTTACCAAGAACGTGCTCTGCCGTCTGAGCTATGTGGGCTTTTACCCGCCTATCTTAAAGCCCAACCTACAATGGTGGAGGGAGTAGGATTCGAACCTACGTAGCCCAAAGGGCGTCAGGTTTACAGCCTGATGGATTTAACCACTCTCCCATCCCTCCAAGTAGGCAGCCGTAATTCTAGCACAGCACCTGCAGCACGCCAACGCCTATCAAGCGCACGCATTACGTTTTGATACAAACGTGGAGCCCGAGGAGGGAGTCGAACCCACAACCTGCCAATTACAAATCGGCTGCGCTGCCGTTGCGCCACTCGGGCCGACGAGATCTCCGTTCAACTCACGTCTGTATGCAACATAAAAAACGACGGCCCAAAGGCCGTCGGAAAGATTATAAAATTTTAGTATTTGAAGGTCAATAAGTTAAAACAATAATATCCCTTTTCTTGAACAAATTAATTCATTGAGATAAATGAGGATGATTAGCTATAATTACAGAATGTCCAAATATGAAGCTGTCATAGGTTTAGAAGTTCACGCACAGTTGATCACACAGAGCAAAATGTATTGCTCTTGCGATACAAACTACCAACAAGCAGAGCCCAATACACACGTATGCCCTGTATGCTTAGGCCTCCCAGGTACTTTACCTGTAGTTAATAAAGAAGCTGTTAGAGCAGTGATTATGACTGGTCTAGCTCTAAACTCTGAAATTGCGAAAACAACGAAATTTGACCGGAAAAATTACCCTTATCCCGACCTAATGAAGGGCTACCAGATTTCGCAATTTGATGAACCAATTTGTTTGGGGGGTTACTTAGAAATCGGTAATGAGAAGATCCCGCGCAAAATTAGAGTCCATCGTGTTCACCTTGAAGAAGATGTAGCAAAGCTTCATCATGAAACAAGTATAGGAACACAGAATACTTACAGTTTAGTTGACGTAAACAGGGCTGGGGTTCCATTAATGGAAATGGTGAGCGAACCCGATATGCGTTCAGCAGAAGAGGCTAGAGACTATCTAACGGAGTTACATTCCATTCTCCAATACTTGGGTGTCTCCACTGCACAAATGGAAGATGGTGCATTCCGTTGTGATGCCAATGTCAGCATTAGAGAAAAGGGCTCTAAGGAGCTAGGTCCTAAGGTAGAAGTGAAAAATATGAACAGTTTCAGGGCTGTTCAAAAAGCTATTTCATTTGAAATAGAACGCCAAAGTGCGCTTGCAGACACAGGCGAGCGCGTGATTCAGGAAACTCGAGGATGGGATGAATCAAAAAACATTACGGTTTCTCAAAGATCAAAAGAAAAAGCAAATGATTACAGATATTTCCCTGAACCTGATTTGCCACCACTGGAAATAAACCTCGAATGGGTCACCAGAATCAAGGCAACTTTGCCGGAGTTACCTAGGCAGAAAATCAGTCGTTATTCCAAAGAGATGGGTTTATCCACCTATGATGCAAGTTTATTAGCATCGAACTCAAAAACTGCAGATTATTTTGAAAAATCTTTAGGTTTCTCTAAAAACCCTACTCCCCAAACACCAAAAAGTATAGCCAACTGGATTAATACCGAGCTGGCTCAGTACCTTAACCAAGGGAACGTAGATATCCTCAACCAGCCTGTTACTCCAGAGATTATGTCTGAGTTGGTTGAACTAATTGAGCAAAAAATTATTGGATCTGCACAAGCTAAACAAGTCTTGGCCGAAGTATACAAAACGGGCAAAAGTGCCTCTGAAATAATCGACTCCCTGGGATTAAAGCAAGTTAGTGATACTGGAGAGCTTCAGGTAGCAGTACTGCAAGCCATTAGCGAAAACCCCAAAGCAGTAGAGGATTTCAGATCGGGCAAGGATAGTGCACAAAAATTTCTAGTAGGTCAAGTAATGCGTCTTACTCAAGGTAAAGCCAATCCTTCTGTGACAGCAACTCTTGTAGCCGAAGAATTAAGCAGGTACTCTAATAGCAAGGAATAGAGGAGAACGGTGAGTACTTATATAAACTTCGCAGTAATAATAGTTGTTGTCCTTCTGGTAATTACTGTCTTACTACAATCAGCCAATAGTCAAGGCGGTGGCCTGTTCGGGGGTGGCGGCGGCACATTTAGGACACGTCGAGGGGTAGAGAAAACGCTATTCCAATTTACTATCATCTTATCTGTAGCGTTTGTCGTCCTGGCTATTATAAATATGCGTTTTAGCTAGAAGCCTAAAATGGCCATGTGCCTATCACGGATTCCGGTTCTGTCAATTTTTCCCCTTGAATTTCCAGTTCGATCCTGCATGTGAATCTGTTAATTCAATGCCCATTTCTGATAATTCATCACGGATTTGGTCAGCTTGGGAAAATTCCTTTATAGCTCTAAAGTTTTCACGTTTTGCAATCAGGGTTTCTATTTTGCTGATTAAATCATCTGGAATCTCTACTTTAGGTTCACTGAAAGTAAAGCCAAAAATATTTTCAGCGATACCCAAAAGTTCTGCTTGTGCGTTACTTGTGTTATTCCCTAATGAAATACCAGAGTTGATTTCTCTGACGAAATCAAACATTGCTGCAAGTGCTTGGGGTGTGTTGAAATCATCATCCATTGCCGATAGAACATTCTCTTTAAAAGATGTCGATTCCAGAACAGCACCTTCACCCGGTTTCGCAGAAATTGCATTAGATAGTCTCTGAAATGCACGACCAGCACTTGTCATAAGTTCATCAGAATATGTAGCTGGACTTCTATAATGAGAAGAAAGGATCAGATAACGCAACGCATTAGCAGAGTGCTTTTTAATTGCTGAATCTATTGTTACCAAATTGCCTAATGACTTGCTCATTTTTTCGTCTTCAAAAAGCATCATTCCGTTATGCATCCAAAATTTCGAAAGAGGCTCACCTTGGTTATATGCTTGGCTTTGAGCAATTTCATTTTCGTGATGTGGGAAAACTAAATCTTGGCCACCTCCATGTATATCTATTGTCTTGCCGAGATAATTAAATGCCATGGCAGAGCATTCAATATGCCAACCAGGCCTGCCCAAGCCCCAGGGACTTTGCCATGAAGGCTCACCTGGTTTTGCTGTTTTCCATAGAGAGAAATCCATTGGGTGTTCTTTTTTTTCGAGCCCTTCCACTCCGACGCTCGATCTCATACTGTCTAAATTCCTTCTACTAAGCTTTCCATAATCAGGGTCTTTTGTGACACGGAAATAAACATCACCATTGACTTCATAAGCAAATTCTTTAGAAATCAAAACCTCAATAAATTCAATCATCGAGGGGATTTCCATTGTTGCTCTGGGGTAATTGGCAGCTGGTTTGATGTTTAGGGTCCTTAGGGATTCGATATATTCCTGAATGTATCGCTCAGAAATCACTTCTACTGATTCATTCTCCTTTGCAGACCTATCAATGAGTTTGTCATCTACATCCGTAAAGTTTTGAATATGGATTACTTCATACCCTTTGAATTCAAGGTAGCGACGAATCACATCAAAAACAATTGCACTCATCGCGTGACCAACATGTGCAGATGAGTAAGGGGTTATACCACATACATACATTCGAACCTTATCTAAGGAAGGTTCGAAACTTTTTTTACTACCGCTAAGAGTATCGTGGATTTTCATGACTTTTTTTCTACGGAAGCGACCGACAAAACCAATATGCCCTCTTTATTACCTGTATACCCCAGACCATCTTCTGTAGTTGCCTTAACACTTACGCAATTCAAATCAATTGCAAGAGCTTTTGAAATTTCTTTCCTTATTGGCAATAAATAATCCGATAATCGAGGAGTTTGGGTGACGATTGTAGCATCAACATTTTCAATGAACCAATTATCCTCATGTAATTTTTTAGCTGTAATTTTTAACAAATTTATGCTTGATGAGCCATACTCAACGGCTTCTTCGGGAAAATGCTTCCCTATATCTCCTAAAGCAGATGCACCCAAAATAGCATCAATTAATGAATGGCAAAGCACATCACCATCGCTATGGCCTCCTAGGCCCGATGCTGATGTGATTTGAACTCCCCCTAGAATTAAAGGTCTACTTGAATCAAATCTGTGAGCGTCATATCCAATTCCAAATCTACTCATTAAATCTAGCCCTTCATTAAAACCTCTAGAAACTTTAAGTCTTCAGGCGTAGTAACTTTCATATTCGTATGTGAACCAGGGTACACGGCTACTTGAATGCCTATTTTTTCCACCATAACCGCGTCATCTACCGCATCACCTATAAATTCCTTATGAGCTCTTTCAAGGATTTCACGTCTGAAAGTTTGCGGGGTTTGTACTGAAACAACAGAATCTCGCTCAAGCGTTTCGATAACCATTGATTTTGGCGTAACCATCTTGATTGCGTCCTTTGGTGGAAGACCTGGGGTAGCAGCTCCTGTTTTTCTAGCCATTTTTAAGCCTTTTACAATCAAATCGTTTGTGACCATGGGTCGAGCGCCATCGTGAACAATTACCCAAGTTGATGAGCTAAGTGTTTCTAAACCAATTTTCACAGAATCGCGCCTTGTTCTACCGCCTATACAAATCGCTTTTATTTTAGTGAAATTGTATTCTTCTATCACGCTCCTGAGGCTTCGCAGGTGCTCGTTTCTGACAACTAGTACTATCTCATCTACCTCAGGGTTTCTCTCGAAAACTTGTGCGGTACGAATTACCAAAGGAACGCCATCCATCTCAAAAATGGCTTTTTCTATACCTTTCATGCGAGTGCTAAAGCCCGCTGAAACTATTATTGCCCCAACAATTTCGCCCATATCATTTAAAGAATAGCACTAAGTAAAAGAGGAGGTAAAAAGTTACAAATCTTTGGATGCATCAGAAAGTGCTTTGTATTGATCTTTAGTAAGTTCCCATTTTGTAGGTCCAAAATTCTCATCTACTCTCAAGATCTTGTTTGTTTGAGGGATAGTAACAGTCCAATTTTTTTGTATCGCCCATTTGATTAGTACTTGTGCTGCAGTGCCTCCGGTCTCCTTAACCACACCTGCTAGAACTTCATGAACAATGTGACTGGAGTCCACTTCGTTTAAGAATCTGCCCTGCTCCAAAGGACTATACCCAATTACGGTAATATGGTTTTTTTCACAAAAAGGTAACAGCTCTTCTTCGATCTCTCGATTAAAAAGACTATATGGAACCTGATTTGACACTATCCCGTGATTGCCACTCAAAGATTTCAAAGATTCGTTAGCCGCTTGCATTTGACTAACTGAAAAATTGCTTACTCCTACAAACCTGATTTTCCCTTGTTCAAGTAACTTGGCCATACCTTCCATTGTTTCTGAGATCGGGATGTTTGAGTTTGGCCAATGAACTTGATAGAGATCAATGGTGTCAATGCCCAATCGAACAAGACTTCTCTCGCACGCATTAACTAAATCTTTGGATTTTAAATTTTGTCCGGAAACTTTTGTTGCTATAAAGCACTGAGTCCTAATTCCAGAAATAGCCTTCCCCACAAATTCCTCAGTTTCATATGCCTCAGCAGTATCAATTAAATTGGCTCCTAGTTCTATAGCCTTCTGAAGTATCAACGGGTCACCAAGGTATCTCCAAGTACCAATTCCAATAGATGGAATTGTTTCACCTGTGTTAGATAATGGTCTGCGATCCATAAATTACTCCGTATGCAATTATGGGGATTCCAAATTATTATCACATTTTGCTGAAACTAGCACATGAATACCCTCTGGTGGCATTTAATGAATGATAACTACGTCCCTTGCCTTCTATGTAAATCTGATTCACACACAGAAGTTGAATCGCATTTTGGAGATCCCTATAGAGCATCCAATAGCATTACCAGGACTGTAATTTGTAATCAATGCGGTTTAATTTACTCAAACCCCCAACCAGGATTGGAACAACTTGAGCAGCTTTATAGCGGTTCTTATGGAGGGCAAAGGACTAACGTTCCTGATAGATTTTATATCTCACGTAAAGACTATGACGCTAGCCTAAGAATTGATTTCATAAAAAGAGTCTTGCCTAGTTTAAAGCCGGGAAGAGCTTTAGAAATAGGAGCGGGGGCAGGGAATCAACTTTATGCTTTAAAAAGCTTGGGATGGGATGTCGAAGGAGTTGAACCAACACCAGGTTATGCATCATTTGCTCGCGAAAAATTTGAAGTCGAAGTAATTGAAGGGTATTTTGATAAAAATATTTATGAGCCTGAAAGCTTTGATTTAATAATTATGGCGGAGGTTTTAGAGCATTTTCCGGATCCAGTAGATCTTTTGAATTCATTACATGGAATTTTAAAACCTGAAGGGTATATCTACATTGATGTTCCCAATGTGCTACGGCCTAACCGTTTTCGCCTTAAAGAATATCTTCATGGTGACCATCTCACTTTTTTTTCCCCAAAAACATTTAAATTAGCTATAGAATTTTCAGGATATTCAATTGTTGAACATAAATGGCACTACTATCAATATGCCCTCCTTGAAAAATCAAAATCAAAGAAGCAAATTGATTTTGTTATAGAAGGGGACAATCCACTGGAGGTTTTAAAAGTACTTAAAAGGCCCAGATTTTATTTAGTCGCGACTTTCATTAAACGCTCTGCTCGCAATCTGATTATCAGACTATTAGGCCCCTCTTTAGGAGCTAAAAGTTTAAGGAAAGGAGCTCATTTAAGAAACTTTTTTCGAGGTTGGTAGTTAACTATATTTTGGGTTGTGCTGTTACCTTTTGCCTTTTACTTGAAACTGTAAAAGATAGAACCTGGTCAGCTCCAACTTTGACTGTATCCCCTTCCTTGATTTTTCCGGAAAGAATTTGTTTTGCAATTTCATTCTCAAGGTATTTTTGTATAGCACGCCTGAGAGGCCTTGCTCCAAAAATAGGATCAAATCCTTCTTTCGATAACCACTCTTTTGCTTCGTCTGAAAGGATTAAGTTTATTTCGCGTTCGGTTATGCGAGATTTGACTTCATCAACCATCAACTCGACAATGCTAGCAATCTCTTCCTTTTTTAGTTCTTTGAAAACAACAAATTCATCTACGCGATTCAAGAACTCTGGTCTAAATTCACGTTTTAAAGCTTCTAATACTGCGTCCAAATGGCGTTGCTCTTCGGTCGCTTTTTGATCCGTTTTAGAAAATCCCATACCAGATTTAGCAAACTCTGAAGTGCCTAGATTTGAAGTCATAATTATCACAGTATTCCTGAAATCAATCGTTCTGCCATGACCATCTGTTAATCTTCCGTCCTCCAGTATTTGAAGCATGACATTAAATATATCCGGATGTGCCTTTTCAATTTCGTCGAATAAAACAACTCTATAAGGCCTTCTGCGAATAGCTTCGGTTAATTGTCCAGCCTCATCGTAACCGACGTAACCTGGTGGCGCTCCTATCAACCTTGAGACTGTATGTCTTTCACCATATTCAGACATATCAACGCGAACCATGTTTTCTTCATCGTCAAATAAAAATGCTGCCAATGCTCTAGCCAATTCAGTTTTGCCAACTCCCGTTGGGCCTAAGAACATGAATGATCCAATAGGTCGTTTCGGGTCTTGCATTCCCGCTCTAGACCTTCGAATAGCATCAGCAACTGCTCGTACAGCGTCATCCTGCCCCACAACACGTTCATGCAACCGATCTTCTAGGCAAACAAGTCGTTCTGCTTCACCTTCAAGCAATCTGTTTGTTGGTATGCCTGTCCAAGAAGCAATTAGCTTAGCAATATCATTCTCATCAACAATCAAATCGACAAAATCTTCACCCAAAAATTCAGCTCTTGCTTTCTCAAAAGTACTAGTAGCATTTAACCGTTGTGATTTAATTTTTGCGGCCAATTCAAAATCGTTTCTTTCTGCAGCAGCTATTTCTTCATCTTGCAGGCGCCTAATTTCCCTTTCTTGCTGTTGTAAATTTTGGGGCAAACTTTCAACATCCAATCTTAACTTTGCTGCTGCTTCATCAATCAGATCTACGGCTTTATCTGGTAAGTGCCGACTGGAAATGTATCTAGAACTCAATCGAGCTGCAGAGACTAATGCGCTATCATGATAAGTAACTTTATGATGAGCTTCGTATCGTGGTTTCAATCCTTTAAGAATTTCGATGGCTTCATCAACTGATGGTTCTTCTAACCAAATAGGATGAAAGCGCCTCTCCAACGCACTGTCTTTTTCAATATACCTGCGGTACTCATCTGGCGTAGTAGCACCGATCACCTGCATTTCACCACGTGCCAAAGCAGGTTTCATGATATTTGCAGCATCGATACCCCCCTCAGCTGCTCCAGCACCAACTACAGTATGGAGTTCATCAATAAATAGTATTACTTCACGTTGAGCTTGTTTCAATTCATCGATTAGGGCGGTTAATCTTTCTTCAAATTCGCCCCTGAATTTTGAGCCCGCAACTAAACCGGCAATATCAAGTGCTAAAACTCGCTTATCTCGTAATATTTGTGGAACATCGCCTGCAGAGATGCGCTGTGCTAATCCTTCAGCTATAGAAGTCTTACCCATTCCTGCTCCGCCGATAATGACGGGGTTGTTCTTAGTACGCCTCGATAGAGTTTGCATCACGCTGCGGATTTCAGGAAGCCGACCAATTACCGGATCAAGCTTTCCATCACGGGCAAGAGAAGTTAAATCAATAGTGTACTTATCTAAGGTCTGGTACCTACTTTCTGCTTGTGGTGATGTAACGCGGTGTGCTCCTCTAACTTCGAGTAGTGCTTGGTAAATGCTTTCTCGATCTGCTCCATGCCTTGAGAGAATAAGTGCGGATTCTCCACCTTCCTCTGACGCAGCTGCAATTAACAGATGTTCGGTACCTATATACTCGTCATGGAGCCTATTTGCCTCCTCTTTTGCAGTTGAAAGCATTAGAACAGACCTAGGTGTAGGGTGAATTTGTGTTGTCTCGTAAGTCAATTTTGGAGTTTTATCAAGCGACCTGTAAACGTCATCAAGAACTCTAGGAACGTCAACTTTAAGTTCATTCAGTACTTGTGCAGGCACTCCTTTTGGGTTCTCTAGTAATGCTGCTACTAGATGCTCAACATCCCAGTCAGCATGCTTCATTGTTCGTAAAAGTTCTTGTGAGCGTACTATTGCTTCTTGTGCTTGTTCAGTAAATTCTTCAGGTTTAAGTACCATCTAGATTCTCCTAGTCCTTGCTCTTTGCCGGAAAGCAGAATCTGGCAAACGTGACTTTAATTGAGCATTTTCCTTTTCAAGTTCATTAATTCGAGCAGACATTCTCATAATTACCTCAACTCCTGCCATGTTCATACCAAGATCTTCAACCAACGATCTAATCCTCATCGCCCTCTCAACATCTCGTGCTGAATACAATCTGATATTTCCAGTAGAACGCGCGGGCTCAACAAGGCCTACTCTTTCATAAGTTCTTAGCGTTTGAGCATGTACTCCAACCATCCGGGCAGCAACGCTTATGACATATGCAGGTACATCGTCGGGAAGCGACCCAGCACTAATTCTGCTAAATATTGTTGTCACCATAGTTAATATGCCCTTCTCTTAATCTTCCATTTTATTTCGGGCTTCTTTTAAGCGTACAAAAAGCGCCCGCTCTTCATCGGTAAGTTGCTCCGGAAGCATTACTTTGATCCTGACCAGGAAATCTCCTTTCCCTCCAGTCATCTTGGTCATGCCTCTTCCGCTTAGTTTGAATGTTCTGCCGTTTTGAGTTTCAGCGGGGATAGTCAGAGCAACAGGGCCGCCATCCAAAGTAGGTATGGTCACTTCCCCCCCAAGAATTGCATCTACTAAAGAAACTTCAGCGATGTATTCCAAATTGTCACCGCGACGTTCAAACTGTTTGTCAGTGGCTATTCTTACCGTAACAGTCAAATCAACCATAGTAGACTTACTTGTGATTCCACTCATACGATGCCCAGACTTAACGCCAGCGGGGATAACTAAATCTACTGGCCGGTTTTGTTCACCGGTAATAGGATTTGGAGGCACTTGAAGCTTCCTTGTCGTTCCCTCATAAGCTTCTTTTAGGCTTATGGATATTTCTGTTTTCACTTTCCTGGAAGCAACCGAATCACCAAGATTGACTTTACGCCCCCTGCTGGTTCTTCCAAAAAAACCGCCTAACACATCTGATAGGTCCTGCCCAGCGGCAAAGTTGAATGGGCTTTGCCCTGAAAAACCAGAATGGGCGTAGGTAGCATTACCAGCATTCTCAGCAGAGATGGCTTCTTTCCATCTTGATCCAAATCTGTCATAGGCATTTTTACTCTTTGAGTCAGAAAGAACTTTATAAGCCTCATTGACTTGCTTAAATTTTGACTCAGATTTTGGATCTCCAGGATTTACATCAGGGTGGTAGGTCCTAGCCATTTTCCTATAGGCAGCTTTGATTTCACCATCAGTTGCGCTACGGCTCAGTCCTAACAAATTGTAATAATCTTTAGAGTCCTTCACTATAGGTCCTTATTTTCTAAAATGAAGCATTCATATATTTTGGTAATAGTAAACTTTAGTGCTCTGCTATAAAGTTTACTACATAGACTTGCACAGTTCAATGTTTGGTTATTTAAGGTCTTAAGTAAAGTTACGGTTAGAGGTTGACCATCAATTCAGCTCTGGTAAAATATGCCAGTTAACTAAGTGAGGGCTGAATTGGCAAATACAATATCTCTAAGGTGTCGTGAGTGTTCGCGGGATTACCCTATCGAACCGTTAAACGTTTGTGAATTTTGCTTTGGCCCATTAGAAGTTGTCTATGATTATGGCGCAATAAATGCATCGACGTCTAGAGAAAAAATTGCATCGGGGCCACGTAGCATGTGGAGATATGCTGATTTTCTACCAGCAGACTACAACCCCGTAACAGATATTAATGCTGGTTTCACCCCACTAATTCGGTCTCGCAATTTAGCAGAAGAGTTAGGCTTAAAAGAACTGTACATAAAAAATGATAGCGTAAACCCCTCATATTCATTTAAGGACAGAGTCGTATCTGTTGCTTCTGCAAAAGCACTCGAATTTGGATTCGATACCATAGCATGTGCTTCTACAGGAAATCTTGCAGGTGCGGTATCCGCACATGCTGCAAGGTCCGGTATGAAAGCATACGTCTTCATCCCATCTGATCTTGAGGCCGGTAAGGTTCTTACTGCAGCTATTTACGGGGCTACCATAGTTTCAGTAGATGGCAGCTATGACGTAGTAAACCGACTGTGCTCTGAATTGGCAGACAAGTACCGTTGGGCATTTGTAAATATAAACGTCCGTCCTTTTTATGCGGACGGTTCTAAAACATTAGGCTATGAAGTTGCGGAACAACTTGGCTGGAAGGCGCCTGTACATGCTGTTGCTCCAGCTGCCTCGGGAGCAATGTTCACGAAAATTTGGAAAGGTCTAAATGAATTTGCCGATGCTGGCTTGATCGATACTCCTGTCAACACTCATATGCACCTTGCTCAAGCTGAAGGATGTTCTCCCATAGCAAGTGCTTACTTAGATGATCGGTTTATAATTAAACCAGTCAAGCCTGACAGTGTTGCTAAATCACTGGCAATAGGCAACCCTGCTGATGGTTATTATGCCTTAAAAACTATAGAGTCTTCAGGTGGCTCCGCAGTAGTCGTAGAAGAGAATGAGGTATCTGAAGGAGTTAAATTACTTGCCAGAACAGAAGGTATTTTTACAGAGGGAGCAGGCGGAGTCGCAATCTCTGCTCTAAAGAAATTGGCCCAATCAGGTACAATCAAGCCGAATGACCAAACTGTAGTTTATATAACTGGTAATGGGCTTAAAACAGTTGAATTGGTTCAGGACGTGGTTCATCCGTTATTAATTGAACCTACGGTGGATGCATTTGAGGCAGCAGTGGATACAAAGGTATCCTAGTATTGAAATATAAATATAGGAGCGTGGCATGCGCCGCGTCAGACTCACATACTTAGATCACATGATAAGACAACCCGTGATTTACCAAATGGGTAAAGACTTTGATGTTGTCACCAATATCCGTAGAGCAGACATCCAGGAAAATATAGCTTGGGTGATCTTGGAATTAGAAGGTGATGAAATCGAAATTGACAATGCATTAGAGTGGGCAAGCTCTCTCGGAGTACGAGTCGATCCTGCCCTGGGTGATTTAGTTGAGGGTTGAAAATAACAAATATGAGAGAAAAAGATGAGCACTACTGTCAGAATACCAGGCCCTTTACGTCGATATACAGATAATGCAGATAAAGTCCAAGTTGATGCCGGTAACTTAGTTGATGTAATAAATCAGCTAAATTCTCTATTCCCTGGCATTCAGGATCGTTTATTAGATGATGCAGGAGAAATGCGTTATTTTGTAAACGTTTACTTAAATGGTGAGGATGTTAGGTTTTTACAGGGCTTGGAGACACCAATCAATGATGGAGATGAAGTCAGTATTGTTCCTGCTGTAGCTGGTGGATCCTAGAATTTGAACCAAGATCAATTTCCTGAAGAGAACGAATTTAGTGAAGTCTATGATGAGGATCTTGACCTAGAAAAACCAGACTTCACATCAAGTAAACAATGGCAGCTGACCAAATATGCTGTTAGCGTACTCGTATTAATCGCACTAATACTCCCTGGGATACTATTTCTTCTTGATAGGAATGGTACAAGTTCCACAGCCAAAACCTCAGAAGAAAAAAATCACAATGCGGTTACAGTTCCTGATTTCACACTTCCAAATTCTGACGGAAAAGAGGTGCGACTTTCTCAAATAAGTTCTAACAATGAATTAGTAATACTGGTCTTTTATCGTGGTTACTTCTGAGGAATTTGCCAAGCACAACTGGTGGAGTTGCAAGAAGTATACCCAAGTATCAGAAAGCTCAATGCAGAAGTCATAGCGATTAGCGTTGATAATATTGAAGATGCAGCAAGAATGGCACATCATGCTGAAGCCGAATTTCCAATACTTGCAGATACTAATGCAAATGTTTCTAAAGCCTATGGTATATATGATTTATTAGGAGATGGAGTAGCAGCACCAACTACCATAATAATTGGTAATCAGGGCCAAGTAATGGCAATTCATGTTGGGAAACATATCGCAGATCGAATATCCACAAGTGAGTTACTACAAGTTTTAGCTGATCTAAAATGGAGTGAAGCATAGGAAGTAAATTTAAACTTCCTCAGGAGTTATTTTGTCATCTTTACTAATATTTCCCGAACAAGTGATTGGTCTATTCCACGATAAAGCGAAGAACTGCCAACCCCGTCCAAAATAACCCATGAGATCTCACCTGCTTCAGATTTTTTATCGAGTTTAATGGCTTCTAAGATTTGCTCAACAGAAACATTACTAAAAGCTATTGGAAGGTTAAATTCTGCGAGTAATGAATTTTGCCGCTCAAGTATCGCGGGATCAGTTTTACCCACCGCCATTCCCAAATTCCCTGCGGCAACCATGCCAATTGACACAGCCTCTCCATGTAAATACACCCCATAACCTGCAGCTGTCTCAATAGCATGCCCAACAGTGTGTCCATAATTTAGAAGAGTTCGAAGCCCACTCATTTCTCGTTCATCTTCAGAAACTAAACGAGCTTTAAGAGCGACATTTAGTGAAATAATCTTCGTAGTAATTTCAGGTGAGAGATCCAAAAGCTCTTTTACGTGAGTTTCATATAACTCAACCAAACCCTTATCTAAAGCGAATCCATGCTTCAAAGCCTCTGCCCAGCCCTGCCCTAATTCTCGTCTTGGGAGGGTCAATAGAGCAGAAACATCTGACAAAACAAACTTTGGAGGGTAAAAAGCGCCTACTAAGTTTTTCGCATGTGGTAAATCAACAGCTGCCTTGCCACCAATGCTGGAATCAACCATAGCAGTTAAGGTAGTAGGAATATGAACCATCGCTATTCCACGAAGGTAAGTAGCGGCAACAAAGCCAGCTAGATCTCCTGCTACACCACCACCAACCGAAACAATCACATCTCTTCGCTCAACCTTAAGTTCTGCCATCCAGTCGAAAACTTTTCTGACTGTATCCAAATTTTTACTTTTTTCTCCTGAAGGAAAAACAAATAAATGTGCTTTTATACCAGATTTGTGCATGGAACGTTGGGCCGCTCTACCATAAGGATGTAGAACGCTTTGGTCACACAAAATAAACGCCCTTCCGTTAAAACCTGAACTAGTAAGTTGAGGACCTAATTCTTTCTCAAGAATCCCCCAGCCCACAAAGATCGGGTAAGAACCAGCAGACGTCATTACAGTAGCCGCTAAGTAATTATTTTCAACGGGATGGATCTTTTCACTCAAACGATGAGTAAACCTGATGATCTCTTGAGCTACTTGTTCTGTAGAAAGATAATCTGTAGATACAATCCAATGTGCCTTGGAATATGCCCATTGACGATCATTTTTAATATTTTCTATTTTACTAAGTGAAACTACACCATCTTCAGAGGCGAGTAGTGGTCTTTGCATTTTCTCAGGTGTATCGTTATTTTTTGAAGATTCAGAAAAATCAATGGCTCTACTGAGCCTTGAAAGGATAGTCTCCGATTGAGCTTCCAAGCAAACACAAAGTCCGCTATAAAGCATGTTTTCTCTAGACTGCTGATCTATAAAAGCGCCCCCTCCAGTGGCGATTACTACATTTTCTCGTTTTGAGAGCTCATTAATTATTTCTTTCTCGTATTCTCGAAAGCCTTTTTCGCCTTTATTAGCAAAAATCTTCTTAATTCCCTGGCCGACAGTTTCGACAATTAATTCATCAGAATCTACAAAGTCCCATCGAAGAAGAGAAGCAAGTCGTCGGCCCACAGCAGTTTTTCCTGTTCCAGAAAAACCAACTAGGAATATTCTTGAAGAACTCATAAGACCTAGATTCCGTCTTCTAATTTGATAGAGTGAGGGCCTATGGAGGATATATAGTGATCGTAATTACTCCTTGTCTCATCAATATGATCACCACCGAATTTCTCTAGGAATAATTTTGACAATACGAAAGCAACCATAGCTTCTCCAATCACTCCACACGCAGGCACAAAAGTAATGTCACTTCTCTCATAGTGGGCATTTACTGGCAAACCATTAGTTAAATCAACTGATGGAAGTGGTTTAATCATAGTCGCTATAGGTTTCACTACAGCCCGCATAACGATTGGTTCACCGTTAGACATTCCCCCTTCCAAGCCACCTGCATTGTTGGAGTTCCTTTGCCAAGGCCTGACATTACCTTTATCATCTTCCACCCATTCTTCCATTGGGTTGATTACATCTTGAGCTTCATGGCCAGAGAGATTAGCTAACAAAAATCCAGAACCAAACTCGACCCCTTTTACAGCATTAATGCTAGATAAGGCGGCTGACAATTGTGTAGAAAGCTTCCTATCCCATTGAATATGCGTACCAATTCCTATGGGGACTCCAGTAGCCACAATTTCAAAAATGCCTCCCAAGCTAGTTCCTTTTTCACGAGCTTCATCAATCGCCTTAACCATTAACATGCCTATTTGATGGTCTGCACACTTAACAGGAGACTCTTCAACCAACTTCCAATCTATTGGTTGATTATTATCAGTTGAAACTCCACCGATATTCAGAACATGGCTGTGTATCTCTATCCCAAACTCACTAAGAAACTTTCTGCATATTGCGCCAACAGCAACGCGGGAGGCACTTTCTCTTGCACTAGATCTTTCGAGGATGTTTCTGGCATCAAGTTGATTGTACTTAGTAATACCAGGTGTATCTGCATGTCCCGGACGAAGTCGATGAATAGGCGTAAAGTCAGCATTCGTGAATTCTTTGGACATTGTTTCTGTCCAAGGCTTCGCATCCGGGCCCTTACCCGTAAAATGATCTTTATTTTCTATCAAAAGAGAGATCGGACTTCCTATAGTTCGTCCATGCCTAACACCAGATTGAATGACAGCATAATCTGTCTCAATCTTCATTCGCCCGCCCCTGCCATGCCCCTGTTGGCGACGAGCAAGATCACTTCGAATAGCATCTTCAGTAATTTCGAGGCCAGCGGGTATTCCCTCTAAAACAGAAACCAATCCAGGGCCATGTGATTCACCAGCAGTTATAAAGCGAAGCATTTATTATCACCGAAAGTAAAACTTAACCGCATAATCAACAAAGGTGCAGTCAATCAAATTGTACACCAGTCAGAACATCATCAGAACTTAAACAGGTGCAAATGAGGCAGAATCTAACTCGCTACTAATGGCATCTATGTCGGGTTGAATCATAAATCCCTCCCGGAAAACTTTTTGTTCTGGAATTTCAAATGGTGCTTTTCCTATCAAATGCACTTTCCCTTTATCTAAACATAATGCAGTCCATGCACAAATCGCTGAATCCAACTGAGCTTCTGTAATCAAGGGACCACTGATGAAATCAACACCTGCATTCTGTAAGACTTCTGCCCTCATACGTCTTCCCTCAAGGCTATTCCTAGCTGCAAGTGGGGCTCTTGCCGTTGATCTCCATGCAATCTCCGGGCAAACTTCAATAAGGTTTGATTCGCCCACAGAAGTATCGTTTAGGCCAAGTAATCGGAAGCGCGCACCGCTGGATACAAGGTTGTGATAAAGGGCTATGCTACTTTTGCACAACGTTGCTTCAGTCGTATTCAATCCATCAACAGAATATGGAGTTTTAAGAGAAGAATGGGTTTTTTGTTCACACTCTCTTGCCACTGAATTTACCTCTGCTGCTAAACCTTGAGGGCCAGCAATAGCTAATAAAAATGGTTTTCCTAATGCAGAGTTAGGCAAAATCCCGAGTCCATCTTCTCTTAAATCCCATGTGGAAAAATGGCAACGAAGTTGGTTATCCAATGTTGCAATAGAGCATGAGGTTTTTGGTCCTAAAGGCGTATCAACGAAACTGACACCTACATAAGCTTTATTGATTCCAGTTTCCTTATCTCTTTGTTCCCCTAATCTTCGCAAACGTCTGCGGCGCCATTTAGCGACATACCGAGCCGTTACTGCCCCAGCTACAATGGCAGCACCCATCGCTTGATATCTACGAGGAGGTAGTCTCACAGGGCATAGCTCCTTTGTGAATCCAGAAAAGCCTGAAGCAATATTGATGCAGCTACTGCATCTTCAATGCCTTTTTGAATTTTTCCTGAACCTGCTTCTCGTAAACGCCTGTTTGCTTCAACTGTAGTCAACCGCTCATCCCATGTTTGAATATCTATAGTTGATTGCTTTTTCAAAAGATCTATGAATTGTAAAGTCGCTTCAGCCTGTTGACCTTTTTTACCGTTCATTGAAATTGGCATCCCGATGACGAGTTGTCCAATTTGGTTTTTTTTAATTTGTGAAAGAATCGCAGATATATCAGCTTTTTCATCTTTCCGAAATATAACGTCTGAAGGAAACGCGAACCCAGTAATTGAATCGCCAATAGCTATTCCAATTCTTCTAGATCCTAAATCGAGGCCCATGATTCGCATATTCGTTAACCTTAGCCAGAAATTAATTTCTCGGCTTCATCAAGAGCATTTGCCAATAAAGCGGCGTCTTTCCCTCCAGCCTGAGCTACGTCACTTCTCCCTCCGCCACCACCACCAATAATTTTTGAAGCGGTTTTTACTATTTCACTTGCGCTATAACCCTTCTCTACCCAATCCTTGCTAACCATAATAATCAAAAATGGCTTACCATTAATCAGGGATCCAAGGATCACAATCCCACTTTTTATTTTATCTCGGATTAAATCTCCAATTTTACGCATTGTTTCAATGTCTGGAGTATTAGCAATTCCTTTAACTATAGAAATTCCATTAATTACTCTAGTTTCCAAAAGTAGCTTTTCAGCCTCGTCACGCGATAACTCTTTCTGCTGATTCATGCTTTGGCGTCGCGATTGGTCAACTTCCAAAAGCAAATTTTCTAACTTCCCCATTATTTCATTTGGGTTTGAGCTAAGCTTTTCTGTAACCTTGGAAAGTAGATTTAGTTGACCCTCTAACCATCGATCTGCGCCGGAACCTGTTACTGCCTCCAACCTGCGAATTCCAGTTCCCAGTCCACTTTCAGAAGTGATATGGAAAAGTCCAATTTGCCCTGTCCTATTCACATGCGTACCTCCGCATACTTCGTAGGAAAACTCTTCGCCACCATTGCCTATTTGCAAAGTTCTTACATTTTCTGGGTAACGATCTCCAAAGAAAGCAAGTGCTCCTTTTTCGAGCGCTTCTTTATATGCAATTTCTGATTTTTCGCATAGCAAATCTGCGCGAATTCGACCATTAACTAAATACTGGATTTCGCTTATTTGTTCCGTTGTAAGTGGACGAAAATGAGTAAAATCGAACCTCAGTCTATCAGGTGTAACTAATGAACCAGCCTGACGAACATGAGCTCCCAATACACCTCTCAAAGCTGCATGCAACATATGTGTAGCAGTATGGTTCCTAGCAGTATCTTGTCGGCGTTGAACTTCCACGCCCATTTGAATCAAATCATTCTTCTTAAGAGTTCCTCTTGTTACTTGAATATCATGAACAATTAACCCTGGCAGTGGCCTCTTGGTATCTGTAACTATTCCCGAATATCCTTCGCCTTCTATCCAGCCAACATCTCCTACTTGCCCTCCTCCTTCAGGGTAAAAACAAGTATCAGAAGTAATGAGTTCTCCAATTTTACCTTCTGTAATGCTGAGCACAGGCACACCATCCGCTAGCAAACCTTCTACCTGCGAATTGATTTCTAATTTCTCATAACCTTGAAAATTCACAGCTAGTGCTGTTAATTCTTCATACTTCCTTAAATCCTCACGGTCTGTAAGAAATGAACCGGCAGCTGCCCTTCCGCGCTCACGTTGGGTTTCCATTTCAACTTCAAAACTAGCTATATCCACA
This sequence comes from Chloroflexota bacterium, assembly GCA_002719775.1. Classification (GTDB taxonomy): domain Bacteria; phylum Chloroflexota; class Dehalococcoidia; order Lucifugimonadales; family Australimonadaceae. Next base: position 56,867 of record PBEP01000015.1, read on the forward strand.
CCCATACCATGTTCTTTTGCCAGTTCGATAGTTAATTCCAGTGGAAATCCAAAAGAATCAAAAAGGTAGAAAGCCTCTGGCCCTGAAATGAAAAGACGGAATTTCTCGATTCCTTCTTTGGATTCAATTTGGTCAAGAATAGAGGTTTTAACTCCATCTGATATTCGATCTGAAAGACTCTGTACTTGAAATTGGATTTCCTCATTTGAAGAATCACGAAGTGGAATCAGAAAACCCTCTAGTATAGGAAGGCCTTGAGCTAGTGCTTGTGAGAATCTACCTTCTTCTTGTTTTAATGTTTCAATGACAAAACTTGATCTTTCATTAAGCTCGCCATAATGGGGGCTCATAATTTCTATTATGCTTTCAGCAACCGATATCATTGTTTCAGATGGGGCATTTACCTGACGTGCATATCTCAGTGCCCTTCTTATCAATCTACGTAAAACATAACCACGAGCTTCATTAGATGGTGTGACCCCGTCAGCAATCAAAAACAAGGCTGCTCTTGTATGTTCAGCTATGACCCTAATCGCGTAATCAGTTTTTACATCAACTCCATATACAACCGATGTGAGGTTTTCAATGGTTCTGACCACAGGCCTTAACAGATCTGTTTCATATGCAGAGTTAACAGATTGCATTACTGCAGTAATGCGCTCTAATCCCATGCCTGTATCAATGCTCGGCGCAGGAAGCAATGTTCTTTCACCTTGAATACTTTGATAAAACTGTACGAAAACCAGATTCCAAATCTCTAAAAACCGATCCCCTGAGTTTTCATCACCTACCTTGCAACCCGGTGCGTATTGCTCACCGTAATCAAAATGTATTTCGCTACATGGCCCGCAACGGCCTTCTGCACCTGCGGGTCCCCAGAAATTATCTTCTTCACCAAGTCTAACTATACGATCAGAGGGTATTCCAATTTCTTCCGCCCAAATACCGAAAGCCTCGTCATCATCTAGGAAAATAGTTATCCATAAACGCTCAGGAGGTATCGCTAAATTCTTTGTAAGGAATTCCCAAGCCCAAAAAATGGCTTCGCGTTTGAAATAATCACCTATGCTGAAATTACCCAGCATTTCAAAAAATGTGTTGTGACTTAAATCTCCTACAGCGTCTATATCTGTTGTCCTAAAGCATTTCTGGATAGAAGTTAGTCGCGGATTGCTAGGGATTTCGTCACCAGTGTAATAGGGCTTGAACTGAACCATTCCAGCATTTGTTAGCAACAAACTAGGGTCTGAGGCAGGAATTAAAGAAGAGCTTGGAACAACTAAATGTCCTCGCTCTTCGAAAAAACGCAAGAATTCCGATCTAATTTCTTCAGCAGTAATAGTCATGGTCAGATTTTACCCAGATAACTCTTGTCCATTTAAGGTGTTCTAGTGTAACTTGGATGCACTTCATGAGTATGTCTATAGAAAGTTCACAAAGAAAGCACCAGAGATCAGTCTATGCGCTCCTAATTGCGCTAGGCCTGATAGCTGCTGCCATATCAGGTTCTGTAATTACATACATATCCTATGAATACATTACCAGGCCTGAGTTGCGTGACCCGATTCCTCACGAAAGCCCCACTCACCATAGCTCACTACCGGACTATACTATTCTTTCATAGTGTCCATACTTTATTTTCTCAATCTCGCTATGCAGATAGGAGAGACTATGAACGTGCTAGTAATGGGCTCAGGAGCTGTTGGCAGCTATTATGGTGCAATTCTTGCTAAATCTGGGCATACGGTGAACTTTGTTGTTCGTGGTGATCACTTCCGCGCAATTAAGGCACAAGGGTTAACCGTTGAGAGCCAGGATGCCAAAGCGTATACCATAAAGGTAAATATTTCTCACAAGCCTGACCCAACCATACCCTTTGACCTGATTCTATTTACAGTGAAGGCTTATGACACGCATGATGCAGTAAAAAGCATGCTTGGTTCAATTTCAGACAACACTTCAATTCTCACATTGCAAAATGGCTTTGAATCGGGTCAGGAAATTCAATCATTAATTCAAAAGGGAACAGTACTCGAGGGGCCTGCCTACACTGTTTGTACGATTAGAAGCCCAGGTGTAGTTCAACAAATTGGGAATGTGAACAGTTTGCTACTAGGGCCAGTTGATCCTAAAGATCTCGATAAAGCAGGCACATTAACTAAGCAGCTATCAGATTCAGGTTGGCCGATTGAGCTCACTAATTTTCCACAAAGAGAACTCTGGTCAAAATTAGTTTTCCTTGGGCCATTGGCTGGGCTTACTTCCATCGTTCCATTGACCGCTGGGGAGATCAGGGCCAATGCCCACACTCTGAAAACAATAGAAGACATGATGGGTGAATATGCCGCCGTAGGTAATGTTTGCGGAGCCAATCTCGCAAGTGATGTAGTTGGCCAGTCAATCAAAACTCTGCACCGTTATCCTGCAAACGGATCCACTTCAATGGCAAAGGATTGGAATTCTGGTAAAAAAACGGAAATTGAGGCTTTACTAGGTTCCGTAATTAGAAAAGCAAAGGATCATCGCATAGATATGCCTATTACAAGCTCTATATACGGACTTTTGACCTCCACTGCCAGAATAAATAAGTAAGTTAAAAGTAAATCTTTAATTCTTGTACTAGTGCTGGAATGAATTCTTCCCAGTCTGTCACCACGCCAAAATCACAAGACCGGAAAAACTGAGCCCTAGCGTTGTTATTAATTGCAACTATAGTTCCTGATCGTTGAATCCCTACGGTATGGTTAAAGTCACCTCTTACTCCAACACCTATATACAAACTGGGCGCAACAGAACGGCCAGTTAGGCCAATTTGACGTTGCCTTGACATCCACCCTGCATCGACTACGTCCCTTGTGCAAATTAATTCTGCACCCAATAACTCGCAAATTGGTTCAAGGGCTTTAATATTTTCTTTGCTCCCCACACCCATTCCAACGCACAGCACAGCCCATGCATCTTCTAGATTAGCTGTATCTGCCCCTTCTTCAGCAGTTCTAATGTCTATTAAACGCAAGGCGTTGTCCTCTTTAATATCCAAGGCAAGGCTTTGCGTTAAAAAGCTTCGGTCAGGGTTTGCCTCCATACCTTCAAGAAGGCCAGGGCGAATCGTAGACATATATGGCGAAGTACTTGATAAAATTGGAGCAACTATGTTTCCTCCAAATGCCGGTTTCAATTGCACTAAGCGCAGTTCTTCGTCTACTTCTAAACCAACACAGTCTCCAGTCAGCCCTAATCCGAGTTTACCGGCAACTCTTGCTGCTAAATCCCTACCATTGATAGTGGATGATAGTAAAACAGCATAAGGGGAAAATTCTTGCAAGGCTGATTCAAGTACTTGCGCATAGTTGCTAGTATTGTAATGTTCTAAACAGTCGTCTATCGCTGTTATTACAATATCGGCTCCTGATTTCCCCAGAATTTCTACACCATCACTGATACGAGATGAGCCTATTGCAAGGCAAATCACATGCCCTTGAATAGCATCAGCAACTTTTGAAGCTGCGCCTAATAACTCGAAAGTAACTTTTTTAATTCCATTAGTAGTTATATCAGCTACTACCAAGACACTTGGTCCTTTGTTCTGACGCGATTTTACTGAAGCGAGGGGTGAGGATTTTTTATTTTTGGTTCTCGCATTTTTTTCTAGAACGCCCTTTTGTTTTAAGTAATTAGTTAATGATTTTGCTGCATCGGAATAGCTAGTTTCTTCGCTAATTAAATTCTGATCCCTACCTGATTCAATAATTTGTATTTCCTCTACCCAAGTAGGTGATCCTTTTTGGCCAAAAATCTCCAAATCTGAAGATAAATCTTGAGCAGAAATTTCTACAGCTTTGAATTCTCTTGCTTTTTGTACAGCTTCTCGATTGGGAAAAACTTCTGGCGCAATACCCTCAACCACGGTGATTACAGCAGGGAGAGTACATTCATATGTTTCAATGCTTTCATCTGTTTCTCTTTCAAGCTGCACTGTTGAGCCATCTACAATGTTTAATTTGCACACATTGGTGACTTGAGGTAATCCGAGCATCTCAGCTACTTCTGGGCCTACCTGCCCAGTTTCAGAATCCACACTATGTGCACCAAAGAGCATGATGTCATAATTTTGCTTTCTTAAAGCCAAGCTTAGAGCACGGGCTGTGGCTAAAGTGTCTGAGCCTGCCAAGATGGAATCAACTATGTGATATGCATTATCGGCTCCCATTGCTATACACATTTGCAAACCCTGAAGTGAAGCAGGAGGGCCCATCGTATACACATCAACCTCAATATCATGGCCTTCTTCCCTCAGTTCAATGCATCTTTGTACTGCTAATTGATCATAGGAATTAAGTTCATTTGGAACTCCGTCTCGAACAATTCTTTTTGTTTCTAAATCAAATTTCATGCGCGCCACTACAGGCACCCATTTAACGCATACAGCAATTCTCATTAATTACCTCATTCATTTATTAGATCTCTATTATTTAAAAACTCTGGAAACTAACTAGCATATTAAGAGAAAACTTTTAAGAGAAAATCGGTGACTATACTGATAACCCTCGAATCTATAGAGTGCCCAAGGTCAGGTATAATATGCAAATCAACAGGGATGCCAAGTTCCATTAGGGTTTCGCTCGCTTCAACTGAGAGTCTTGCAGGCAAAACTTGATCATCCTCTCCATGAACCAACAAAATTGGTGTAGAGTTTTTAGCTTGCTGGCCAAGGTCAGATGAAGTTGTGATAGCTCCACTCAATCCAACAATACCTGCAAGTGGATCAGCGCGACGAGGACCCACATGAAGTGCGGTGATACATCCTTGGGAAAAACCTAACAGTGCAACATTAGACGTTTTTATATCAAGTGAACTCACCACCTGATCAATATACATATCTACGCTGCTAGCGACGTCTATTACACCTTGTATTCGAAGTTCAGGTGTAGAAGAGGAGTACCATTGAAAACCAACCAGACTATCCTCAAAACTATGAGGAGCATGCGGTGCGAAAAACGCTGTGTTAGGTAAATTATTCTGGAAATAATTCACTAGCCCGATCATATCGTTACCATCAGATCCTCTTCCATGAAGCATTATCACAGCAGAATTAGCTTTACTTGTTACCGGGAGTCGTGATGGGCCGTTTAGTGCTGACATAAGCTTAGTCTATATAAGCTTTAAATTATGATCAAATCAGAATATTACTTTTATACCAGGTGCAGATTTTTTCAATAAATACGATAATAAAGTCAGACTTTTGGAGTTACTATGGCCAATAATTTATCAAAAACGAAACGTAGCGCGCCTAAAGGTAAAAAGGCTATGTCTCATGCTGCTGAAAATTATCTCCTATCACTAGCGATATTACATGAGGATGAAATGCTTCCTCACGTCAGTGAACTGGCAAGTTACCTCAGAAGGATTCCGATCGAAGAAGGTGTCGGGACAACTATGGCGTCAGTATCAGGAATGATACAAAGGATGACTGCTGATGGTTTGGTTTTTTTAAATAAAGAGAAACAAATAGAGCTCACTCAAAATGGTGAGAAAATTGCAAAGGATGTTGTCAGGAGACACAGGCTTGCTGAAAGAATGTTAGTAGACGTTCTCCAAGTTCCTATTGAATTAGCTGAGGCGGAAGCGCATCAACTGGAACACTCTATTTCTCCTGGTTTGTTAATGCGGATTGAAGAAAAGCTTAATTACCCGGATACATGTCCTTACGGTAGGCCAATTTACAAATCAGATGACTCTCCTCTAAGGAAAGGAAGACCCGGCAGCATTAGGTTGAGTGAATCTAAAAAAGAAATCAGTTACAAAATTTTGCAAATTCCAGATGAGGACTTTCCATTACTAAAATTTTTGGTGGAACAGAAAATTCTGCCCGGGGAAATAATTTCAGTCGTCGACAACGCTCCCTACAGAGGAGTTGTAGACATTTCTCACGGTCCAACTTCCATCTCTATAGGCATGGAAGTCGCCAGCCGAATAAGAGTTGCGAAAGCGTAGAGCTCTTTACTTAAAGTGAGGCAAAACTTCCTTAGCAAATCGATCGAATTGTTCCTTCTGGTCCCATGATGCAAATCGCACAATTAAATGCTGGGCTCCTGCCTCAATATATTCTTGCATTTTTCTCACAATTTCATTGGGAGTACCCCAAGGGCCCCATCGTTCACCCCAGTGGCGAACTCCATAATAAGAAATTAAAAAATCATCTGCTTCTTTGCTAGCTAAATTTTTATCATTGTTAATATTTACCGTCAGGTAAAAAAACCGCTCAATGTTCGAAGAGTCCCTGCCTTCTTCTGAAGCGAGCATCATTACCCTTCTACAAGCCTCTTGGTATTCTTCCGGGGAATCAGTAATTCCCATAATGCCATCAGCGTACCTTGCTGCTCTCAAAAATTGTGCTTCTGAACCAGTTCTATAATGTGTCGCAAGTAACAAAGGAATCCCGTTTTCTTGGTTAGGTTTGGGTTGAATAGATACGTTATCAAGCTTAAAGTGCCTGCCATCAAAAGAAACATCATTTTCTGTCCATAGACGCTTCAGAATCTGAATGGTCTCGGTAAGTCTTGAAGCACGAGTAGCAGGGTCTACACTTACTGTTGCCCAATCATTTGATTGTTCTTTTGTGAATGCCCCGCCTACACCAACACCAAGATAAAGCCGTCCCCCAGAAATCACATCGGCAGTAGCTAAACTATGGGCAAGCGTCACAGGGTGCCTTAAAGTCGGTAACATCACTGCACTACCAATTCTTATTTGGCTGGTACGAGCTCCAAGTGCAGACATAGCAGCTACAGGCTCGAGACGAGGTTTCGAAACCAGACTATCACCTACCCAAATCGAATCCAGACCAATATTTTCAGCTTTGACTGCTATCTCCATGAACGAATCTGCATTAACTGGTCTGTTTTCTCTATAGGCACGCATTACCAATCCGCGTGTGGCTAAAAGAACCCCTACTTTAGGTTGGAATTGTCTAGTCACTTGTTAATTCTTCCTCCTCTAGTGCAATCTCCCATGCAGCCTTGACAGGATTCAAAGAGATCCAGTGGTTAACGATTCCCTTAAATTCGGCAAGTTTTTCTGTGAAATTTGGAATATTTGATTGCGCATAATTTAAATCTTCTGGTGTATCCACATCAAAAGCTAGCCCAGCTGCGCTAACGCTAATTAGCGGTTTGCCTTCAGCTGAAGTGAAAGCTTTAAAACGAGAAAAACTATGTTCGCCAAATGAAGGTGGGAAATTTACACCAATCGGCCAAAACATAGCGTTGGTACCTCCATCGGACATTGCCATCGTTCCCACAGGGCTCTTTAAATCGTCAGTAGCACCAATTAAATCCACCAAATCGCTCTTGCTGACCATTGGAACGTCTGCGGGAATCACTAGAACACCCTTACTGTCAGTGTCCCAAGCATCCATAATTGCCAAGGAAATTGAAGAATTCAGGTCATGTCCTCGGTCTTCACAAAATTGAAGCCCATGATTTTGTGAAATTTCTTCCACCAATGCATCTCCACCAACTACTCTGCAATCACCAGCTCTAAAAGCCTGAATTGCTACACTACATACATGATCAAACATTGCCAGAGCAACTGCCTGCCTAGTTAAGTCATCTACGATTGGTGACAATCGCATCTTTGCATTGACCAGAGGCTTCATTGGAATAATTAATGAGACATTGGAAAATGGAGTGCTAGTCGCCATACCAATTCTCCAATAAATTACTTACTTCATTAGCAAGCCTGACTTTATCTTCCGACGTCTCCATAATTGTGTTTGTCACAATAGGTTTGATACCTAAATCTGTAATTTTCTTTGATTGTTGATCATCCATATGATCGATCAATAGCGCATCGATTAGCCCAATATAACCCTGCGCTACCGAAACACATGAAGGTTCTTCTCCGAGTTCAGTCATCATCTTAGCTGCGGGACCTTTAATAGCCTTGCCACCTACAATTGGACTTATAGCTATCCGAGGTCCCTTAAAATTTCGGACTTTCTCACGTACTCCAGGTATGGCAAGAACTGGCCCTATGCTAACAAGTGGATTCGAAGGGCATAGCACAATAGAACCAGAATTTTTTAGCGCTAATTCAAAATCAGGAGAAGGAGTAGCTGTTTCAGATCCTTCAAAACGTATAGCTGAAATTTTTGGCTCGCATCTACGGCGAACGAAGTAATCCTGAAAAGGTAATTCGCCTTCTTCAGTTACAGCAACAGTCTTAATTTGGTCGTTACTCATAGGTATGATGTTTGTATCTATATTAAGCTGCTTACACAAATATTTAGTCGCTTCTGTAAGTGTATACCCATTTTGAAGAAGTTCTTTTCTTCTAATATGCGTAGCTAGGTCTGAATCCCCAATTCGAAACCAAACATCACCTCCTAGTCTCTCTAGAGATTCGAGAAAACGAAAAGTTTCACCCTCTAACCCCCACCCCTGTTCAATATTGGATAAGCCTGCAAGTGTATACATCACGGTATCTAAATCAGGGCTCACGTGCAGACCATGAAAAGTTTCATCATCAGCGGTATTAACAATTATAGAAAGTTCTGATTTATCAAGAACTCTGGATAAACCCAAGGCTAATTTTGCACCACCGACCCCACCGGCAATCGCAAGTACTGGCCTAAACAACTTTTGATCCTTTTGTTCGATTATCTATTTCCAATAACTCCGGTAAAGTTGGTCCGACAAGCGATGGAGCTCGTTGTCCATCGTATCGAAAAGGTTCTAGCTTGATTAACTCTTCATACGAACCAAAACGCAAAGGATCTGAAGCTGCAATATCTAATAATTCTAATTTAGCAGGCTCTTCTTCATAAACTTTTTCTAACACGTAAAGGGTCGATCTCCTTGCCGGAACTCTCCCCATATTTCTTATCCAATACCTCAATTCTGAAGGCGGTACCAGCTGGCCATACTGGGCACCTGCAGAAGTAGAGATACTCTCATTTATAAGGGTACCTCCAACATCATTACAACCTGCTGAAAGCAAAATTTGCGCTAACTTAGGTCCTTCTTTAACCCATGAACACTGGATATTATCTATATAGTTATTCAGCATGATTCGCGACACAGCATGCATCTTTATAACTTCCATTCCTGTTGCTCCAGGCTGAATTCCTTCAACTAAATTCTGCTGCCACATAGGTGCCTCATTATGAACAAATGAAAGTGGCACGAATTCAGTTATTCCGTAATGCACTTTTTGAACATCTCGGATTACTTGAAGGTGAATCGCCCTATCTCTGTAAGTCTCAACGTGACCAAACATTATTGTAGAGGTAGTCGGAATTCCAATCTTATGTGCGGAAAGAATTACTTCCTTCCATTGTTCAACTGATATGCGCCCGGGTGAAATTTTGTCCCTTACATCTTGTATTAATATTTCAGCAGAAGTGCCCGGGAGACTGCCTATGCCTGCTTCTTTTAGCCCCAGAAGGTACTCCGATATAGAGGACTTTGATCGAATTGAACCGTACAGAATTTCTTCTGGAGAAAATCCATGTATGTGCATCTGAGGGATCGCTTTTTTTATTTCTCTCGTTAAATCAATATATAAAGATCCTTCCATTTTTGGTGGAAGACCTGCTTGTACACAAATTTCAGTTGCCCCTAAATCCCAAGCCTCCTGAGCACGCCGTATTATTTCATTCAAAGGTAAAAGGTATCCCTCTTCCTCTCTATGGTCACGGCTAAATGCACAAAAGCCACAATGTTTAATACAAACGTTTGTGAAATTGATATTTCGATTTACAACGTAGGTGACCGTATCGCCATTAACCCGTCTCCTAAGCTCATCGGCGGTTGCCATTAAGGCAAGCAAGCTTGGAGAGTCAACACCAAACAACTGCTCACCTTCATCAACGGTAATTTCGTCACCTGACAAAGCCTTATCTAAAATCCTAGCGACTTTGGGTGGAGTCATCTCGATCAGGTTTTCGACAGCCTGATACAAGTAGGGGATTTCATTATTGTTTGTCTTCATACTTACCATCTTTCCAGATCAGTTTTTATATACCCGTCAGGACTCGTAATGTCTAAAACTTTTTGCCTTACTGATGAAGAAATAAACCATTTACCCGAAGACACATAATCGGGAAATAAAGCGGTGCGTTCCCGCAATTCGAAACCAGCATCAGAGGTTAAGCGACGCAATTTTGAAACTTCAGGCCAAGCACGTTCTGGATTGATGAAATCTTTTGTCAAAGGTGAGATCCCGCCCCAGTCATTAATACCCGCGAGCAGGTAAGTTTGGCAAGATTCTTCATTGAGGTTCGGAGGAGATTCAATATTCATCGATGCTCCCATGAAAAGTCGTGCCACAGCTTGAGTTTTCAGCAAATCTAAAACATTTGCATCGGGTATTGCGCTCATACGAGTGTCATTTTTTGCTCTAAAATTCTGAATTATTATCTCTTGAATATTTCCGTATTCTTCATTAATTTTCCTTATTTTCATCAGCGAATCTACACGATCTTTATGGGTTTCTCCTATACCAATCAAAATACCTGTGGTCATAGCTACGCCTAGTTCACCCGCATTCGATAGTGTATTCAACCTATCCACTGGCGCTTTGGTAACAGTCTTATAGTGAGCACCACCCACATTATGCAAAGCCATGCTTGTACTCTCTAGCATGATTCCCATGCTTACATTCCAGGGCGCTATCACAGAAATTTCATCTTTATCCAGTAATCCGCAATTAGTATGAGGCAAAAGGCCAGTTTCTTCTAAAATTAATCTCGACATAGCAGCTACATAGTCAATAGTGGAATTAAAGCCAAACTCTCTCAAAGTATCAAGAATTTCTGGATGCCGGTATTCAGGATGATCACCAAGAGATAAAAGTGCTTCCTTGCATCCCAAAGATTGCCCTTGTCGTGCAACTTTCAACACTTCATCTGGCGACATAGTGTGTGCACCAGCTTGCTCAGGGCCTTTAACAAAAGTGCAGTAACCGCATCGGTCTCTACAAAGATTAGTTAAAGGTAAGAAAATTTTCCTGGAGTACGTGATTTTACGAGTTTGCTGGGTATTATTTCGCAGTTCTGATGCAGCCCACATTAAAGTAGTTAATTGGGAAGCATCGGATTCAATTAAAGCATAGCCCTCATCTAAATCTAAAGATTGACCTGAAAGAGCTCTATCCAAAATTGGTGCGAGTTTGGGATTGATTTTAGATGCGATATCGACCAAAGTTACTCACCACTCCCTAAGGGTATGAATGTGAGACACGATGGGCCTCTCGATATAGGGGATGGTAGCATACTGAAAACGTCTCAACAAATGAATTTTCGACAAGGATATTTCAAATGGAGCAAAATCTTAAATTTTTCACCAAGCTACTTGTTGTTATTTTTATGGGCGTGGCTTCATTTATTGCTCTTGGCAACGCTGAACCTTGGGCAGGGGATTGGGTGACTCCAGTGTGGATTTGCTCAGCTTTTTTCTTCCCTTTCTTATTTGGAATGGCCGTTGGCAAACCAATCAGCGGCAGAAAGAGTGCATTGGCAGGGTCATTAATAGGCCTAATCGTAGTAGTTCTACCTGGGTATCTATATATGGCTACAGGTGATAGGGGCTATACTGAGCATGCGATGCAAAACTTCTACATAGCGTTCATTCCCTTATCAATTATACAAGGTTCTATAACAGCTCCAGTTGGTGTCGCAGCAAGGGTGAGCATCCAAAAATAACTACCTTGATATGCGATCTTCTGGCGAAAGATGTGGGACTGTAATTCCGTTATCAAGAAACGTTCGCGTGACTTCCAATGAAGCATATACCCATAAAATTTTCATATCCTCATCGCCTGTATTTCTAAAGCAGTGAGGTTCCCCAGCGGTGATATACGAAGTATCAAAAACGCTGACTTGTTCTTTAACACCATCTATCTCACACTCACCTTTACCTTCTAGCACAATAACCATCTCGTCAGTGTTATGTGAATGTACTGGAACAGAAACACCGGGTTTAAAAGTAGAAATTCCTGAAATAAATGAACGTGCACCATTTTCTTTCAAAAACAATGGTGCCGTTGTTGCACCATTGCCTCTATCGATTTGTGGTTGATCATTAAACTTTATAACTTGCGACATGCTTCCTCCTGAAAAGTTGACTTGAGCAAAAGGTATTTTTAGTAGCTGCTTGTAGCTCTATACTATATACAAAATCCTAGTGGGGTAACTTTCATTCATTTAAGCCACCGTAGCTCAGTGGCAGAGCAGCTGTTTCGTAAACAGCAGGTCTCCGGTTCAAATCCGGACGGTGGCTCCACTCTCTCTACCGCACCATAGACTGCTAACGGGAAGCCCAAGAATCATGATTAGACGTTGCTCTAGGGCAGATCATCTATCC
>PBEP01000016.1 GCA_002719775.1 Chloroflexota bacterium
AGCGATCACTACAACTCCGAAAACATCTATAAATACATCCATTGAATCGTTGATGCAGTCAAGTTTTGGATTAGGGTGACGATCTAGAATTTGAAAATAAGTAGCCTGCAGTGTATTGGGCATAACTGAAGTGTCTGTGGCGGTGGTTGCTGGTGTGGGGGTCGGCTCGCTTGGAACAGCCTGAACTTGTTCAAGTTCTTGAAGTCTCGCATCATTATCATTCGAATTGGGCATAACTGAAGCGTCTGTGGCGGTGGTTGTTGGTGTGGCGGTCGGCACGCTTGGGACAGCCTGAACTTGTTCAAGTTCTTGAACTCTCGCATCATTATCATTCGAACAACCGATGATACTCAGCATGCCTATAGCTAGGACAACAATTAGTACTTTCATAATAATTTAATCGCACGAGCCTCTGTCGCCGACTGATTCGTATCTAAAAGAGTGGTGGGCGATAATGGACTCGAACCATTGACCTCCTGCGTGTAAAGCAGGCGCTCTAACCAACTGAGCTAATCGCCCTAAGCATAAGATGATAGTACTAAACGAGGTAATAAAACAGAGCTAGGAACTGCGGATACTTTTCGCGGGGATTCCTACTACTGTGTCTTCTAGTGCAACATCTTCCAACACTACAGCCCCCGCCCCAACAATTGCATCAGTCCCCAGAGTCAGTCCTTCCTTTATTACTGCTCCCGCGCCTACCCAAACCCTATCTGAAACAACAGAATCTCCCGCAACTACTGCTCTGGGGCTAATATGTGCACAAACACCTACCTTTACATTGTGCTCTATTACGGATGATGAATTTACAATTACCCCTTGTGCTATTTCCACTCCTGTATTAACTACAGCGAGAGGCATGATGACTGTACCCAACCCAATTAGAGTATTAGGAGCCACTACAGCAGACGGGTGAATTACTGTAGTAAGTTCTAGATTTGCATTAAGCAGCGAAAAAAGTTTTAAGTGGCGTTTCTGGTTATCACCAATTGCTACAATCAAACTCGCATCATTTTGGCTAAGTAGATCTGGTGCATCATTTGAATCCCCCAAGATATAAAACCCTTCAACTGTTTGTCCTAATTTTTCTTTATCATCGTCCAAGAATCCCAAAACACTTCTCCCAGAAGCCAAAACGGCTTGCGCTACTACTTGGCCATGTCCACCAGCGCCTAAAATCAGTACCGGTTTAGAATGAGTAGTGTCTGTCATTTAGTTTTCTTTTCTTCAGTATTACCTTCAAAAATAGGCATAGAAATATGCCCTTCTGCACTGATTCCTTTTCGACTAATAACCGCCCAGAAAGTTTTAAAGAAAATCTTGGCATCAAGCAGCAAAGACCAATTATCCACATAATCTAAGTCCAGTATGAACTTCTGATTCCAATTGACGCTATTTCTCCCATTTGCCAATCCCGGGCCAGCCATTCCAGGTGGCATTTCGTGTCTTCGCCATTGAGATTCGTCGTACCGATCTCTATATTGAGTTAATAAAGGGCGGGGCCCCACAATGCTCATTTGCCCTATTAGTACGTTAAACAACTCCGGAAGTTCATCAAAAGTCGTCTTGCGCAAAAATGAACCAACTTTAGTGATCCTTTTGTCATCTGAAAGTAGTTGGCCATCTGAATCATAACTTTCAGTCATTGTTCTAAATTTGAAAATTCTGAATTCGGAGCCCTGAAGTCCAATACGGGGTTGGCGGAAGAAAACAGGGCTGCCCATTGATTTCTTTACCAATATTGCGGAGAAGATCAACAAAGGCGACAGGAATATCAATAAGAACAATGAAAGTCCAATATCACAAACTCTCTTAATTATTAGTCCGGATTTTTTCACTTGAAGCTCATTCCAAAACTTCGATTAGCTGGTTTGCCAATTTTTCTCTATCAAAGTTGCTAGTCGCTAGGCGCCTAGCATTACGTCCCATTTCTTTCACTATATCTGGATTGTCTCGAAGAAACTCAATTCTCTCAACGAGGTCATTGGGGTTTTCGGGGTCAACATAAAATCCAATTTTGTAATCTTCCACCAGTGATTGTAACCATCCAGGAGTATTAACAATTGCTGCTCGGCCGGCTGCAAACGTATCAAATAGTTTATTCGGGGAACACGTATGCAAGACAGGTAGGTTTTTGTAAATAGTCATACCAACATCTGATGCTGCTAGCAAATCAGCAACTGCAGATTTATCAGGCACTTGGGAAGAGAAAATAACATTGGAAAGTTTATTTTCTCTAGCTTTTTCCTCGAATTCAATTCGTCTCTTTCCCGCACCATGAAGCACGAAAATTATATTATTTTCATTCTTATTTTTTAATAATAAAGCCGCTTCTAGCACTATTCCTAAATCGTTAGCTTCCCCCATAGAACCAAAGTAGGAACAAACAAACCTATCTTCTATTTTCAACGCTTTTCTTGCTTTTCCTGGATCCAAATCAGGCGAAAATAAATCAAGATCGGCTGCATTCGGGATCATGCTAATCTTTGACTCTTGAATACCTCTTTTGATAATGCCCTCTTTCATTCCTGGCGAAAGTGCAACAATATGTTTTGCTTTTTTGTAAAGAAATAATTCTAAGCTTTTTGCTGCAGCTCTCAAAAACGGATTCCTAAGTGCTCCCATTTGAATTGGCGCCTCTGGCCATAAATCACGAACCTCAAACACCATTGGAACCCTAAATCTTGCGCTAGCTATTATTCCGGGTATACCTATTGTCAGGGGTGTAGATGTAGCAAAAATTACATCAGGCTTCTTTACGGTCAGAGTTATAATAGAGCTAATAGCAGCGAAAGCTAAGAACTTAGTAACACGGGAAAAATACCCTAGTCCAGTGCCTTTTACATAGTCGCTATACCCGCCTCGCACTTCAATAACATCAATACCAGCCACTTTGGATTTTCTCGTGATTTTCCAACCCAGATCAGATGATGATGAAGTCATTATTGTGACTCGATGGCCAGCCCTCACCATTCTTTTTGCAAATTCGAAAGATCGTGTACCTCCTATATCGGAACGTGTCCTGAAATATTGATGGAGGTATAAAATATTCAATTCAGATCCCCAAAAGTTAGCTTAGATTCAGTCTGATCAGCTCTAGAAATTATTACTTTTATAGGCGTATTTATTGCTGATGGCTGTAAGTAGTCAATAGTGATATCGGTACGGTCTTTGAGTTGGATTTTTGTCTTATTTTGATGTATTTCAACAGAATCACTTTTTGAAAAGGTAAATGCAGTGGCAAATCGCGTTAATCCCTTTGCCGTTCCTGTCATTTCAAATGAAAAGGCAGGTTCTAAAATTCCATATGTTGGTGACCACCAACCTTGAGTGTCCTGATTGGCTGCATTACTTTTCAAACTCAACTTGGTGTCATCCATACCCCAACAGTTAGTATGCAATTTTGCACCAAGCGCTAAATTGAGCAATGAACCCTCACCAGCGCTCTGAATTTCTCCATCCACAGAATTCAAAAGCCAATGTAAAGTCGCTTCATATTTACTCGAGCCAATCAAATCATCAACAATAAGCCACGTATGGTTTTCAATCCTGATGATTGTTCTTCGATGAGTGGTTTTAGATTTGGTTGCCCCATATCCGTAATGTTCACCCTGAAAAACTTCGATACTCTTATTCTCATCATTCCTAAATGTTATTTCTTTCGACTCTGTCCAGTTAAACCACATAAACCTTGGTCCGCGTTCCATTTGGTTTAATTTGTTGACAGAAATTGTGTTATGGGCAGTTGTGTCCGACAGGCCTATGTTCCAAGGAGGCTCAGCATAGTAACGATATGTTCCTGGATCTAATGCAATATTTAAACCTTTATGCCACAAATCCATATGAAGCATATCAGCTTGACCAGGGCGATGCTGATGAGAATGGCACCTTACCATTGCAAAACTTGGTTCAGATCTCATAGCGTAGTAGCCACCTTCTGTTGCGGCAAAGCTTCTTTGCTCTTTTTGTTGCTCTGTTGCGGCTAAAATTTCAATACCAGTCAACCAAATAGCGTGTTCTTCCCATGCACCTTTCCCGTAGATACGGGCCTGATCCAACAACCAAAAAGCACTAGCTATGGAAGGTCGATAATCTAAATAACCGCAGGTAGAAATAGGTAAAACCAGCGCACCATCGTTATTGCCATAATTCGGCACATGCCCAGATTCTTTATCCTGGAAGTGGTAAATAAATTCTGCCGCTCTTTGGACTTTCGATTTCAATTTTTCAGGGATATTACGGTTGAAAGCTTTAGCTAAACTTAAAACCCACAGATAATTATCCAGCATAACCCTGTGATAATTCATTGAATTTTGAATATATGAACCGTCATCAGCGATCTGTGCGTCTGCAGCTTTAGATAAGATTTTAATCCCTCGGTCATACCACCGCTTAGAATCTGATAGTTCAGGGAATAGCAAACCAACTGTCCAAAGTCCTACTCCTTCACTGATGACATGGTTATTCCTTTGAAGTTCTGCGTACTTATGACCCCGGTCTATCCTTGATGCCTGTGTGGCTATCGCTCCTACTAATTTGAAAATACGTTCTGGGGTGGACGCAGGTGAGTATTTGAACGCATTCAATGCAAAACACCATGCCATAATGCGCAAGGAAATTTCCTGCCCATCTTTCCAATTAGGGCCAGAATTTGGATGATTTTCAATAATCCAATTTTCAGCGATTTCCCAGAATTTCTCAGGTAACTTTTCATTTCCTGATACGTAATATGCTCGTGCAAGTTTGTAGGCGAAAGAAAACCTGGCGGGTTCCCAAATATATTTAATATCACCTGTTTTGGTTGAATATACTGGAATTGAACTCCAATGATCTGAGCGTTCGACAAATTGGCCAGTGAACGGATTTTTATGCCAACCGTAATCAGGAAAAACTTTGACTGTATCACCTGAAAAATATTCAATTTTCCCATCCAGGATTTCTTCAGCTTCACCTATCAGTTTAGCCAATGAATCTTCCCCTAAAGTACTTGTAATAGCCAAGGCTATTGCTTTCCTGTCTTCTGAAGGAAAAGACCAGTCATGAATTGAAGATCTCTCATAATAGCCTAAGGCATCTTGCGGGTAGTCAGGTTTTATCCATTTTGATAATTCTTGTTCTGACCAATTCGTTTGTGGGAATTTTATTTTCAACAGACCAATACGTAAGGTGACCTCGTATAAAATACGTTGAACAGTCCAAAGCATGCCAAAATCAGCAATTGAATTCCGCAAAATTTTAATTATTCTAAACACACTTTCAGAATACGAAGCTAACGTTTTAGAGTCACTGGGATTTACTCACAAGTTCACTAAATAGAAAAGGTAGAATAAAAGGAGCAGCCCTATACTTTTATATAGCGTTCAGCCAATTTGAGCACATGGTCTAAATCAGATCCACTAATAGAAGTTGGCAAGTTAATGCAAAGTTTGGCTATGTTTTCAGCATTTGGGCAAGATCCCCATCTATAGCCTGCAGCATCAAAGTCGCTGCTTTCAGGATGAAGCGGAGCTTGGAACCACTGACCAAGTTCGATTTGTTGCTTAGCAAATTGAACTACAAGCTTTTGCTTATCTCTGGTAAGAATTGGGAATCTCAATAAAGGAATATCGGGATTCTCAAGACCAAAAAGCTCTGAATAAGCATTAACCGCTTTACGACGCCTCGACTCTATCTCACCTATTCTGTCTATTTGCCGAAGCAGCAAATACGCTTGAGGGTTTGAAAGACGCCTGATTGGGTTTTTAGGTTCAAAGCCCTTCTCGTCACTCTCAGAAATCGAATGATTAAGAATGCCCAGTCTTAACAGGATTGCAAAAATATATCTACCTAAACCAACTATATTTGGATGATACAAAATACTAGCTAAGAGAACATGATTTGCGATGAGTATTTCAGCAAATAGTGAATGTGTAGGCGTTTGTTTCTTAATTTGATTAACAGAATTTGCTATTTCAGGATTGTTTGTAGCGACAGCGCCTCCCCAGAAACTTGTAAGCGGCTTGCTATTTTCAAATGAAAAAAAAGCAGCATCTGAATTTAAACCAGGTGCGCTGCCATCAGGCCATTTACCTATGGCATGAGCTGAATCTTCTATTACACGAATACCTCTAGTTCTTGCTATGCTGATGATTTCATCCACGCGATCCTGATATCCATATGTATGCTGCGTCACAATTACTTTAGTATTGTTATTAATCGCAGCCTTCAATTCTTCAATATCGATCAAATAATCAGCACCTACATCTACATAAACTGGCTTTGCTCCAAGATGAATTACGGCATATGGGACAACTACACAGGTGTAACCAGGCACAATCACTTCGTCTCCCGGGCCAACGTTCATTGCCTGCAAAATTGCCCTAAAGGCAACTCTGCCCCCAGAGAAAGAAACTACATTTTCAACACCTAACACTTGCGAAATTTTCGTCTCGAATTTTACGACTTGGTCATCTCTACTCAAACCGATCATTCGGAATAATATCCATTTAGCTAACCCAAAATAATCGGAAAGTTTTAGAGTGATAAAAGACCATCGAATTTCACGAAATCTCTTTCTGACTATCAAAAGCCTTAAATGCCAGAATAATTTCTTCATTGATTCAAAATGCTCAAAGTTGCATCGCAAATATATTTAATATCACTATCTTTTAATGAAATAGCGCTGGGCAAATTAATTCCGTTCTTAGATAACTCTTCAGCGACTGGAAATGATTCTTTGCTCAAATAGGGAGGTAATTCATGCATAGGTATAAAAAATGGACGAGTTTCTATTTCCATTTCAGAGAGCAGCACCATTAATCTGCTAGCTGAAATTGGAGCGCTACTGGTAAGCACAACGCTTGTTAACCAGTTAACAGGCTTTGCCCAGGGTTGACTGACTTGAAATTTGAGTGGGGCTTTTACGAGGTATTTTTTGTATTTTTGCAAAATCACCTCCTTTTTTTCAACAATCTCATCTATTCTTTCAAGTTGGGCCAATCCAACAGCAGCTGATAAATTTGTCATGCGATAGTTATATCCAATCACAGGGTGCCAATAACGGCGGTCTTGGTGAGTGCCTTGATCTCTATATTGTTTTACCAAATATGCTAAATCATCAGAATTAGTAGTCACCATACCCCCTTCCCCAGTAGTCAGAATTTTATTTCCATAAAAGCTGAAACAGTTTATGTCACCCAGTGAACCCACCCTCTCATCTAAACAAAATGCACCATGTGCTTCAGCAGCATCTTCTATCAAGTAAAGATTATTAAGTGTACATATGCTTCTCAGCTCTTGAACATTTGCTGGATGGCCATACAGATGTACTGCAATTATCGCTTTAGTCTTCGATGTAATTTTTTTATTGACTTGTTCTGGATCCATTGCCCAATAATCAGGGTCAACATCTACAAACACGGGAGTAGCACCACAATACACTACGGCATTAGCTGTAGCCACAAATGTAAGGTCTGGAACAATCACTTCGTCACCTGGGCTGATTCCAAGGGCTATTAGTGCTAAATGAAGAGCTGTTGTTCCGTTGGATGTAGCAAGGGCATGTTTTACACCACAGTGATCAGCGTAGTGTGATTCAAAATCTCGGACGTAAGAACCCATTGATGAAACTTCAGAATTATCCAGAGCATCATTCACATATCGCTTCTCTTGATCGCCAATTGAAGCTTCTGTAACTCTATATTTCATTTTTGAGGTCCGCGGGTTAAGAAAACAGACTCACTAGGATAACTTGGCGCATCCCAAGGGAAAACTTCTCCATCAATCCTTCTGCGCCATCTGTCGTAATCAGCAGCTGTCATTGATTCAATCAATTCCTTAAATGACGTAGCTGGATTCCAATCGAAATCTGCTTTAGCTTTACTTGAATCACCTACAAGATTATGAACATCTAAAGGCCTCATTTGCCTTTTATCAACTGTTACATACTTTTGCCAGTCAATTCCCAATGACTCAAATGCTGTGACCAAAACGTCCTGAACGGAATAAGATAAACCAGTAGCAATCACATAATCACTAGGCTTATCAAGCTGTAACATTTTCCACATTGCCTGCACGTATTCAGCTGCAAAACCCCAATCTCTGCGTGCTTCTAGGTTCCCTAGTTCTAGTTTATTTCGTAAGCCGAGGGAAATCTGTGCAGCTGCGTTTGTAATTTTCCTAGTAACGAATTCTAAACCTCGCAATGGGGATTCATGGTTAAACAAAATGCCATTTGCAGCAAATAACCCATACCCTTCTCTGTATATCCTGACTAAATTGTAAGCATAGAGCTTCCCAGCTGCGTACGGTGAAACTGGCAGCATTGGTGTTTCCTCTGTGAGCCCTCTTTCAACATTTGCAACATTGCCATAAATTTCAGAAGAAGAGGCCTGATATATACGTATCTTAGGATTAATACTGCGCACTACTTCTAGTACTCTTGCGGCCCCTAACCCATCTACATCCCCTGTAAGTAAAGGAGCTTCAAAGGACGCACCCACAAAGGATTGCGCACCTAGGTTATAAATTTCATCAGGCTCTGAAACCGTGACCGCTTCTAGCAGGCTCGCCATATCATTTAGATCGGCGTGAAGGAAATTTATTTTGTCTATTACAGCAAGTGCATCAAGGCGCCAGAAATTAGGAGTAGAAGAGCGTCTATAGGTTCCAAAAACCTCATACTCTTGGTCCAGCAAAAATTTTGCTAAGTAAGCGCCATCCTGGCCGGTAACTCCTGTAATTAAAGCACGTTTAGTCATTTTTACTTCTGCCCGTCTCCTACTCTGAAAACTTCTATATTTTCGCTTTTCTCAAATGAGTCCAAACCCTTAATACTATGCCATGCATCAATCACCAATAAGGGGCGTTTGGATATCTGGGCTATGTGGCCTATAGGGATATTTCTCAACAATTTGTGATCATTCATGACCACAACAATATTCGCATCTCTAATCGAATCGTCAACATTTATCTCTGTGTTTAGGCCCTGAAAGTTAGTCACAATCGGATCAAAAAGTTGGAAGGTCACTTTTGTTGAGTCAAAGTAATTTTGAATAGATTCGATAACTGCAATAGCAGGTGACCCTCTTACGTCATCTGTTTCAGGGCTCCCTTTAAATGCTAAGCCGAGTAATGAAATAATAGGGTTATTGATTTTATGTTTTTCAATAAACCCAATAATCTCCAGTGCAATTCGGTCAGTTGCATTTTTATTTACGTCAACAACCGCATCAAGGATCTTAGTCTCAACTCCTTTTGTTTGAGCAAAATGTCTTAAAATTAACGGGTCTTTTGATAAACAAGGGCCTTCGGCACCGAGTGCAGGTCGAAAAACGCTCGTACGCTCATAAGATTTGTTAACAGCGCTAACTACCTCATAAGCATCAATTCCCGCTCCTTCAGCAATAAGACCTAATTCATTAGCGAAACCAATGTTGAGTGTCCTGTACATGTTGTCCACAAGCTTCGCCACCTCAGCAATTTCAGGACTAGACGTAGTGATAACGATGCTCTTCGACAGTAGTTTCATTATATGAACACTTCTTTTAGTACTCTCATCGTCCATTCCTCCTACTATCGCGGGAAGAGTTTTTAATTCCTGTACTGCATTTCCAGAAACAGTTCTTTCAGGAGAAAAGGCAACGAAAAAATCTGTTCCCGGCTGAAGTCCTGTTCGTTTTTGTATTTGATCAGCCAGCCACCGCGTAGTTCCAGGTACGACCGTAGAGCGAAGAATGATAAGTTGCCCATTTTTAACACGAGGAGCAATCTCTGAAACGCAAGCCTCAATCGATTTACTATCAGGTTCTCCTTTAGAGTTCAACGGTGTTCCAACACTTAGGAAAATAGCGTCAGATTTTTGCATCATTACTTCATAATTCGAGGTGAATGAAATGTTAGCTTGATGAACTTTGAAAATTTCCTTTAACCCAGGCTCATAGACAGTTGGTTCGTAATCTTCAGACAGTTTATTAATTAAATTTTGATCTATGTCCAGCCCAACTACGTTGAAACCCGCTTCTGCCATAGCACCCACAAATGGCTGTCCCACATAACCTAGCCCTACGGCACCAACTGTAATTTCAGAGGAATTTTTTTTCACAGCCACTCAATTTCCTAGTACATTACTGAATATAGATTCTAATCTCTGGTTTGTTTTTTCAACGCTGAACAAATCTGCTGCCCTTAATCTGCCATTTTGCCCCATTAGTTGACGCTGCTTAGGATCTTCTAAAAGCTCACTTACTGATAACGCTAAAGAGTCTGCATTTTCAGTAGGGATTAACAATCCCGTGACACCATGATCAACAGCTTCAGGAATTCCGCCTATATCACAAGCTATAACAGGCTTACCGCATGCCATCGCTTCTTTGATTGCTAGGCCCATACAAGGTCTATTATCTGGTGATGGGGCTACAACTACATCAGAAGCACCATAAAATCCTGAAAGGTCCTCAAATGGAAAGTCTGGTGCCACGAAAACTTGATCAGGAAAGGATCTAGCTAGTTCATTAGCGGCGCCAGTCAATTCACCACTTGCACCAGCGATAATAGTCTTCGCTTTCCCTGAGAATTTGGGTATTGCTTCCAGCACAGTATGTAATCCTAAATTCTTATGCATTCTACCTAGGTACAACACAACCTGATCTGTAGGTTTGATCCCATAACGGTTTCGAATTTCTTCTCGCTCTATAGACGGATTTAACGATTCTAAATCAACTCCCATTGGAACGACCTTGACGTCATATTCAATACCTAGGTTACCTAAGCTTCTAGCGCAGTGCTGGCTTGCAGCTACTACCTCAGAGGCTCTATCTGCAATGAATTTTACCTGCCTGATATTTTTCCTATAGTACGGTTCGGAGGCATAAACTTCCCCAAAATGTACTAAACATAGTGGTTTCTTGTATTTTTCTGCCAGCATCGCCCCAGCAAACCCCCAAGGAAAAATATGATAAGCACAAATTAGGTCAGCATTAGCAATCAAAGGTTCTGCAGCAGCAGCAATCACTTGTGCTTTCAAAAAGTCATCTGAGAAAAATCTGGTTTTCACAAAATCATTTACTAATGTTGGGATTCTTCCGGCAATTTTTTTTACACTCGCAACTCTGTCGTGGGTCAAGCGATGTACATCGAAACCCTCATGGCTTTCTAGTCCTGAGTGAGTCCCAGCACTAACAATTTGAACGCCATAACCGTGTTCTAATAAATAAGGCACAAAAGAACGAATATGAATAGCAACGCCACCAAATGGCGGTGGATACTCACCAAGTATCAATACTGAAGTAGACATATTGTTAAGTTAGACCAAAAATGATGAGCTTGGAAGGTTTCCCTTTGGGAATCTTTAACAGTCTTAAAGCATTTGGCACATTATGCCTGAAACTAAGGCTTAATATAAAAAGTACACTGGCGAAAGTAACAATATTTAGCCAAACTCATACCTAAACTAAATTTGTTTGCTCTAGCACTAATTCCACAAATCTTTCTGTGACCTTTCCGTCACAATGCGACAATTCTTGATCAATATACTTTTTTGCAGACGCTGTTTGCCTGTGAACAAATGACGGATCTTCGATAATTTTAATTACGGTGCTTAATAGTTCATCTGAACTTACTACACCCAAAGAAGCTCCAGCCCTAGCATAAGGGATTACGTCAGGCATACCTGTAAGATTTACAGTAACAACTGGCTTGCTTGCGACCATGGCCTCTATAGCTACTGTAGAATAAGAAGTTATTAAAAAATCACATGCTTTAATTGCTTGTGTAATGTCAAAATTTGAAGGAAGTACTGTTACTTTTACACCCAATATGTGTGCTAGGTTTTTAATATAGGATGCCGGTTCAACAGGATGGGGCTTAACCATAATCTGTAAATCATCGATATTTTTAAGTGTATTTAAAATTACTTCAAAAAAAGCATCTTTATTCCCTGCAATTTTAAATGTCTGGGACGCAATTAAGGCACTTTTCTTATCAGGGTTAAGTTCAAAAGCTTCGAGGAAAGATGACTTTTCTTCATTCGTGAAGTTGTTCATTAATTGATCAAAGCGAGGCTGACCAATTTTTTTCAGACGCTCATTGTACGCATAGCCAATTTCATTAGTCATAACGCTGTAAGATTCGGGGCCAAATAAACAGGTTATTTGAGGGTAGAGGTTTAATCTGGAGGGACTAACATCAAAGTCACTTTTTATATGAGAATAGTCACAGAGGTAATCATCTTCAGGAAGAATTGTTCCATGTTGAAGGCTAATAACAGGGATATTCAGGCGATTTGACTGTACTAAAATAGCCTTATTATCTAAGCTGGTATCAGATGCCATGACAACAATATCGGGTTTTGTTTTTCCCAGAATTTCTTTAGCCAGCAGTAAATATTCCGCCGCAGCATTACCATTTGTGAACCACAAATCTCTCAAAACATCTGAAATGATTTCCCAGAGCGGGACTCCCTGATAGTTCCATAAGTTTCTGAACTCGTAATTTTCTGATAAACGCAGCCATTCTTTTTTAATGACTGATTTTTGCTTTTTGTAAGACGAATGTATTCGGCTATCTCTAAAAGAATCCCATGTTACGGCTTGCTTGGCCCTAAAAGTATTTGCAGGAACTCTTACACGATTCCCATACGGGTATTTGTAAAGTTGTATTACGGTGCATTCTCTTGTAGCTAACTCGTTCATTACTGAAGATAAAATCAAATCTTCGGGTTCTTGTTTTTTTGTATGTTTATTTACAGAGACTTGTTCCCGAGCCATAGAAGTTACAAGTATCCGAGGAAACTTACTTTCAGAATATTCAAATTTAGGGGCAAAAACACTCCTAAGGATATTCCTGAATTTTAAGGCTGCTGGTCTCCAAAGAGCCTTTCGATTGTTTGTTTCCTTATAGGAAGTTTCTACTTGATTAAAGCACAAATTTCTATACTCGCAGTACTTTTTTACGGTCTTATAAACAACTGAATTATCATTAACTATGCTTATTGATAATGGCTTTTCAGCGACGAATATAGCGTCAAGAACTGCAATGCATCTCGATATTTCTTTAAATATTTCACGGTAAAGCGAGCTTTCAAAAAACCACCAAAGCGTGCTGGCTTCAAATAATAGGCTTTGGTGTAAGCTTTTATCATTTAAGAAAGGCTCATGGCTAATTTTTTTGAGCCATTGCACTGCATTTAAATCAATCTGACGAAATCCTTTTGGTACGTAACTACGTACATCTTTATCAGAATTTTCAGAGTTGTTCCATGAAATTCTAACTTCGGACCCCGAATACCCCAAAAGCCGAAAATCACCTGACTTGAGACCAATTAGTACACTACTCACCTAAGGGTCTCCTCAAGAGAAAGATATTGTATGGTGCTAGAGCTAAAGGTGTCGATTTCTTAAGGACACGATCCAATGGAAAGCAGGTCATTAAAACTACCCTCGTAACTATTTTTCTCAGAGTAGATGGTTTTGCTCTTAAATTTCCGAATGCTCCTGACTTTTGTTTTGGTCTTACTGATCTTGCTAGGTTAGAAAGAATCGTTATAGCCCATTGTGGATAACTACTGGTTTTTATTAGTTCAAATCCAAAGTTGCCAAATTCCCTTAACCAGTCGTCATGGCCACGTGGAATTGGTGATGTATTATCGTCAAAATTCTTTGCACCTCTAACCATTTCCAGAACCAACAAATACGAACCAGGTGAGGTAACTTCATAAATTTGCCCTAAAGTTTTCTTCAATTCAAAATCATCCAAATGTTGCATGACAGTTATCGACATAACAATGTCAAACATTTCTGGATTTTTGATGAAGAATGAATCGGATGAAATTTCGAAAGTTATATTGTCTTTATTACCGTAAACCTGCTGGGCCTTCCCTATAACAACATCGCTTATATCTATTCCCGTAACTTTTGCTCCTAATTTGGCTAGAGCAGAAGAAAAGTCACCAGTTCCACAGCCAAAGTCCAAAATTGAAAATCCATTTATCGGAAAAGGCAACGAATCTATTATCTTCAATATCGAATGAATTCTCGATGGCTGATCATAGTTATAAATGGATGAATTTCCCCAACCCGTATGTCCTTGGGAAAGTGCACGTTTATTCCAGTTTTTAGCTTTAGAATTATCCATCACCTGGCCGGGCCATATTTAAGTAAGATTCAGCAATTAACAAGCCGTCTGGATCTTGAGTATCGATTATGGCAGAAAAATCTTGAAGCGGAACGAGTCCTATCAGTTGCCCAAATCTACCTTCAGTTTTAAGTACATCTAACTTTGTGGCAATTCCTAGTCCTGCCATCTCTCTGTAAAGGGGCTGTGCTTTTTCCCTAGTGGTAGTTCCTTGAACCCCTACACGCGTTATTGCACCATATTCATCCGGTTTCCAATAGACATGTTTTTCCTGAAATGCGGCAAAAACAGTGTCCAAATCCTGTTCAATCAGTGAGTTAATTATTTGCTCTAATAATCCATTTGGCCTAAACGGATGAGCAATTTCTAGTGTAAGTACAAATTCAGGCAAAGAGACTTCTGGGTCAGCAATCTGTATTAAAGTATGCTGTAACACTCTATCTAGAGTCACACCTTTTTCACTCAAATCTTTTGGGCGCAAAAACGGGGCTTCTGCACCCATTTCAATGGCAAGTCTTTGAACTGACTCACTGTCAGTAGACACTATAACTCTTTGTGCTGATGAGCATGATAAAGCGGCATCAATGGTGTATGAAATTAACGGTTTTTTACCCAACATTAAAGGGCCATGTTGATCCTCCGCATCCGTGCCACGAACGGGTATTACAACTAATACTTTTTCGTCTTTTGGGTCAGCCATTATTTGCCCCATTAGAAGCGTCAAGGGCTGCATGCCCATGGTCATCATTTGGCATACGCCCCCATTCTTCTATTACTTTATTGGCAAGCCACAAGTCAAACGGGTACTGGATATCGATGCTTGGAATGTAATCATCTTCTTCAATTATTTTAACTCTATCGCCGATCCTATTACCGGCTTTAATAACTGATCCTCTTGTTGCACATGCCAAGCCAGTATCTTCTCTAAGGATCACTGATTTCGATTGCCGAGGGCCATAACCCCTCCAGCTGAGGTGAGAGTATTTACCTGATTTAACATGCCAGAAATTTTTGTACGTTGCATATGCAACAAAACAAGACTCGAGATCTTTGTCGTCGATTAATGAGTTCACACACTCAGACAACCATCGCTGTCGTCGAAAAATATCGGTGGGTTGTAAAAATACCAGAATATCAGTCCTATATCCTTCATTCTCTTCCAACCAATCAACCGCGTGTTTTAATGCAGACTCAGTAGTTGCATGATCTACAGCAAATTCAGTGGGTCTAATAAATGGCACTTCTGCACCGAGCTTTAACCCTACTTCCGCTATTTCTTCGTCATCAGTGGAGAGAATAGTTCTGTCGATTAAGGGACAATTAATAGAAGCCTCGATTGACCATGCGATCAATGGTTTCCCGCCAACTATTTGGATATTTTTTCTCGGGATACCTTTGGAACCTCCACGGGCAGGTATAACTGCAATTACATTGTTTCCCTCAGGCATTTATGTACTCCTGTTTCCAATCCACTCAATTACTTTAGCAACTCTTGCTGAACGTTCTTCATTGCGTCCATGGTGAATACCGTGCCAGTGAAATACACTTGCAGATGGCTCATAGGCAACCTTATAACCCTTTGCTTGGACCTTACGAGCCCAATCGCGATCTTCCACGCCAGATATTTCTTCATCAAATGGAATTTGACTCCAAATTTCCTTCTTGATCATTGAATTAGCATTGTGAAAGAAAAAATCTTGTGCTTGTACCTTGGGTTCTGTCCCAAAAGTTGTCCAAAGATCACGTTTATCATAGGAACTAGTATCAGGAAGCGGTTCCTGTCTACCATAGGTTCCGGCAATCTTGGGGTCTCCAAATCCAGATAACAAACCGACCAACCATTGGTCATCAGAAGGAATGCAGTGACCAGAAGTAATTGCAACAAAGTCTGACTTTGCTGCATAAATTCCCCAATTTAATGATCGCCCAAACGTAAAATCTTTGTCAGAAATGGTTATAAGTGTGCAATCAAAGTCCGAAACTATATCCAAAGTCCGGTCACTGGACTCATTATCTACAATTACGACATCAAGATTCTTGTAACTTTGAGCAAAGACTGCTGACAGGCAACGACCTATCCAACGCTCTTCATTTTTTGTCCTAATAACTACCGAAATCAATACTAATCTCCCAGCATTCCAAACGTTAAAGGCTCACCCGCCAAAGTGTCGTAGGCAAGGGGCTTACCAACAATTTTGTCTATCTTGGACGGGCTAATTCCTTTGTCAGTCAATTTAACCGTAAGCATATCCTGGTCCAATATTTCTCCTGCCATAAGATCGCGTACTGGAACCAATGCAACTCTTCCTGATCCTGCAGCAACTACCTCAAAGCTCATTGGAACCCTTGGGCCATTAAAATTTAGTGAATCAAAAATATCATCCAAGTGAATTCGAAGTGATCTTATCTCGTCTCTATCCAAGCTTTTAGCATGCCCTAGGCCTGGTAATCTATGGTCTGTAGTAAATGGTTTCTGAATGCATCTTGCGCCTAAAGTATAAGCTGCAATAGCTGACTCAATTCCTGGGTCAGTTCCATAATACCCGACAGGTATATCAAATCGCTGTGACAAGTATGAAATAATTCCTATTGCGCTTTTCTGGACACTGATTGTTTCAGTATTAACAGAGTGCAACAAAGTCAAATTTTTACTATCCACAAGATTTAGCGCATATTGAATTTCATCATCAGTGCACCTAGATGCTACTAGGAAAATATGCTTCCCAGTTTTTGCCGCGGCACTTAGCAATTCATTATGAGTGAGTAGTCCGTGTTCAATTTGGATGAAATCAGCATCCAAATCACACAATTCTCCAAGTGAAACAAGGTCGTATGGAGCACCAATGAAAGAAATGTTTAAAGAAGAACACAGCTGACGCAAATCGCCCAGAGCCTTGATATCAATCTCAATTTCACTATACATCTCTGAGCGAGTAACGCCTAAATATGGCTTTTTTAAGTACTCTTGTGTGAATGCTTCATTTTTTGACCACCTTCGTACTGAAATGGCATCCATGCCAGCGCTTCCAGCTAAAGAAATCAAATCTTTGGCTAAACCAGAATCCCCGCCATGGTTATCCTCAAGTGCGCCGATCAGATAAGGTTTTTCCCAGTTATTTTTCATCAGCGCTCACCATACTTTGAGCATTGCATCGAAAACTTTCGCATAAACAGCTTTTGTGTCATATTTTCTTTGTTCAAAGTAAGATGCTAAAACCCTAGGAACAAATGCTTCAACCGCCTGAATAATGTTCATACCTTTACCATTCAGCACCTTATGTCCACTTAACCTTGCTTGTCGCAAAAATGCTGTCTCTAAGGGGCTATAAATTAAATCAAAATATGCTGCTCGAGCTCCATTTTTACGTACAGTACCAAGTGCAGCAACGTGGTTTTCTGAAATACCTGGGCGGGCAGACCAAAACCATTTATCATAGAAATCACCTTCTACAATATCCCCTTGGATTTCGATTCCTATTTCTCGAACTTCTGCGAGTGGGTTGTATGGTTCCAAGGATGTTAGGCTTCCGTCACTTATTTTCCTAATACCTGATTGACCAATAACAGAAGCGTTAATTATCAAGTCAATATCACCAATAATGTCATTGATTTGATTTATTTCTATGAAATCTGATTCTGGGTGGATTTCTGAAATTGCAGCTACTAAATCTTTACCCTTTTCTATGGATCTATTGGAGATCCATAGTCGACCTAGATTTTTCTGGGAAGCTAAAATAAAAGCAGTAGCCCTAGCCGCACCACCTGCTCCCAAAATCAAAACGTTAAATCCATCAAGGCCATCTAAAAAAGGCGCTGAATTCCAAGGTAGCTTTTGAACCATTGAAGCCAATGCTCCTTCGGCATCGGTGTTATACCCAATTAATCTACCTTCGTTATCTTTTACAATTGTATTAACCGCACCTATTCTAGATGCCAAGGGGTCCAACTCATCCAAATAGTCCATCACCGAAACTTTATAAGGGACAGTAACGTTACCTCCGATATAACTAGCCG
The DNA here is from genome assembly GCA_002719775.1 of Chloroflexota bacterium. Taxonomy (GTDB): domain Bacteria; phylum Chloroflexota; class Dehalococcoidia; order Lucifugimonadales; family Australimonadaceae. The sequence goes on from PBEP01000016.1 coordinate 18,124, forward strand.
TGCCCTTAAGTGCGCCCACTAAAGACTCTAAGTTTTCTACCTTTACGTCAAAGGGGAGGTATTTTGCATTGATACCCAGTTCCTTAAAGGCTGAGGTCCAAATTATTGGACTCTTAGCGTATTTAGACGGCTGGTCACCAATAATTCCACAAATAAAATCTAGCTCATCCAGACCTTGCTCGAACTGGTTACTAATACATTCTTGTATTAAATGAGTGCTCTTAGATTCCATTGAAGCCATTACATCTCTATTTCCATTACTGAAGCAATGTTTCTTAATTGTTTCATTAAATTATCGAAATCTTCAAAGCCTAGTGCTTGTAATGGATCAACAGCTGCCTGCTCTGGCACTGGATGTACATCCAGGATAATCCCATCTGCACCAATAGCTAATGCTGCTCTAGCTACTGGTGCAACGTAAGCACGCTTAAAAGTCGCATGGCTGGGGTCGACAATTACGGGAAGGTGAGTCCATTCCTTAGCTGCCAGTACGGCTTCCAAGTCGACAATGAATCTTGAGGTAAGTTGATGTGTATGAGGAACTGTGATGCCTCTTTCACACAAAACAACGTTTGGATTACCGTGGTACAAGATATATTCGGCAGCGCCCAACCAATCTCTCAATCCACAACCAAAGTGACGTTTTAATAAAACTGGAATTCCGCTTTTACCAAGCTCCTCGAGAAGAGGAAAGTTTTGCATATTCCTCGCTCCCACTTGCATCATGTCAGTGTACTGTGCAACCAATTCTATATCCCGTACGTCCAGAATCTCTGTAACTACAGGGAGTCCAGTTTTCTGTTTTGACTCAGCAAGGTACTTCAATCCTTCTTCTTCTAATTGGAACATTTTGTCATTGCGGTAAGGAAAAGTAAGGGGTTTAAAAGCCCCACCTCTAATCATGGAAGCTCCAGCTTCCTTTACTGAAGTGCCTGTTTCAAGCATCATTTCCCGACCTTCAATCGTGCAAGGTCCTGCAATAACTACAAATTTTCCTTCTGACAATTCAACGTCCCCAACATTGACAGTAGTGCTGATTTGATCGGGCTTTCTACCCACCAAAGGAATATTTGACTGAATATCTGCTTCTGTTACGTCTTTACTAGTCATCTAAGTTAATCCGTTATTGGCGTCTGGTATAAGGACTCTTTTTCTTCATCTGTCCAGTTCATTTCTATTGTCTTCCCTTCTAAAGCAGAGGCATAAATAGCCTCAATGATCTTAGCAAGTACTACTCCACTGCTTAATGAATCTGCACTTGTTCTTTTTCTATCCTTAACACAAGCTAGAAAGTGGTTAAGTTCAGAAGAGATCATTTGAACAGGATCAGCAGTTTTGTTGAGCGGAACTTCACTATCACCAAAGATAGGTTTCCATGTATTGTCTATAAATTCCTGATGAACTCCATGGACTTTCATTTGGTCTATTTCAAAATCAAGTTCTACAGTTGCTTGTGAGCCACAAACAAAAATCTCCTTGGAAGTAAAAGCGTCAGGCACTACCTTGTCTCGCCACTTACCAGGTTGGATATAACCTGATTCTATCTTTGCAACTGTACCATCAGGGTATTGCAGCATCACAACTGAAAAATCTTCTAATCCTCTTGAGAAATGATCCCTGGTGATTGCGAAAATTTTGTCTGGAACAGAACTCAAAAGCCAATTAAACAAATCAATGAAATGTATACCATCCGTATGGGTGACACCCACGTCGGTTCTGGCTCTTTTAAATCCCATGAAATTACCAGAAAGGTAGCGAATCTCTCCTAAGTTTCCATTTTTAATCAGCGATCTTAATCTTGTAGCACCAGGGTGAAACCTATAGTAGTAGCCTACTTGAAGTATTTTCCCAGATTCTTGAAGAATTTTGGTAAGTTGAATCGCCTCATCTGAAGTCATGGTCATAGGTTTTTCTACGAAAACATCCTTACCTTTTGATATAGCCATTTCACATAACTCAAAATGATTGTGGGAGGGAGTGACTATATCTACTACGTCTACTAGGTCGATAAAATCATTAATGTCTGTAGCAATACGTTCTTTAGGGAAATTAAAATTTTTTGTTTCTGCATGGAGTATAGGGTTTAAATCAGCTAGGTATAAATAATCACCCATACCCATCTGGTGCCATGCTTTGAGATGGTTTCTACCAAAGCCTCCTAAACCTACCTGGAGTATTTTTGGAAGGCTCATAAACTTCCCTCATGTTTCTCTAAAATTGGATATCCCACTCCTGAATAACGAAACCCTAGTTGGTTCATCAATCTTGGGTCAAGAAGGTTACGCCCATCAACCATACATTTTTGTTTCATCACTCTTCCTATAGCTTCCCAGTCCAAATCAGAATATTGAGGCCAGTCAGTTAAAACCATCACTAAGTCTGCCCCAGAAGCAGCATCCGATTCATTCTCGTAGTATCTAAGATGTGGGATTATTTGTCGTGCATTTTCAATAGCAATAGGGTCATGTGCTGATAAATCTGCACCCAGATCTAGCAGTTGCTGAATGATTCGAATTGATAGTGATGTCCGCACGTCATTGGTGCCTGGTTTGAAGGCCAAACCTAAAATTGCTATAGATTTTCCTGCGATGGATCCATCAAGAGATTGAGCAACCCGAGCAACCATTTGTTGAATTTGGAAGTCATTTCTGTCTATTACTGCTCTCATGAAGCTTGGCTGGTAGCCTCGTTGAGCAGAAAAATGGATCAAGCCTCGTATATCTTTTTCAAGACATGGTCCACCAAACCCGATGCCAGGTTGAAAGTAATCCCATCCAATTCTTTTGTCATACCCAAGGCCTTTTACCACTTCCTTGACATCTGCATCGACAATTTCGCAAATTCCTGCTATCTCATTGATGAAAGAGATCCTCGTAGCCAAATATGCGTTGGATGCATACTTAATCATCTGTGCAGCAGGAATCGAAGTTTCTATATAAGGTACTTCATGTGCTATATCTAGAATATTGTTGCCCTTTGATTCAACATCAATGAAGTCTGAATATAGAGTCCGCATAACCTCTCTTGCCTTTTCCGAATCAGTTCCAACCACAATTCGGTTAGGGAACATAAAATCTGCCAAACCCTGTCCTTCTCTCAAAAATTCAGGGTTCGCAACCACATCTGCGTGCAATCCCTGAGAGCTATGCTCTTCAATAATTTGATTGACCATTTCGATTGTTCCAGCTGGAACTGTAGATTTAATAGCTATTACCGAGTATTGGTCTAAAGCTTCCGCTAGCAACCTAGCAGCTACTTTGACTTGTGACATATCAGTTCCGCCATCAAATAAGGATGGGCTACCAACAGCAACAAAAACAACCTCGGCGCCTTTTGCAGCGCTTTCAATATCGGTTGTGAAAGTTAGATTTCCCTCACGTAAAGAATGACTTAAAGCTTCATCTAATCCATCTTCATGAACTGGACTTATGCCTTTAGAAAGGCTCAGCACCTTGGATTCATCAATATCAACTGCATAGACCTGATGTCCCATCAGTGCGAACCCAACACTGGTAATGAGTCCAACATAACCACAACCACCGACGACTGCCAGTTTCATTAAAAACTCCTAATTCAAGAGCTGATACGAGTATCTATATATGTTCATTATACCGATAACTGTTAGCACGGACTTGCTATTCTTTAGTGCCTTGAGTATTAGTGTGTCCAGGGGAAACCACATTCCCTAGAATACTGATGGCGTACTCCCGGTTGCTTTTCTCTGATTGTGGTACTTGATCTGTTTTAAGCATCTCTGATATGGCTTGATCCATCATCCCTAAATCCCTGTATGCTATCGCTTTCATAAAGTGAATTGAACTAGGATTGTGCTTTTCCTTATAAGCAACGGCCTCGGCTTCTTCTAATGTTTCCAATGCAAGTTGGGGCTGATTGGCCAATACTTGTGTCCAAGCCAACGATCCCAATGCTTGCCACTGACCCGGCAAAAGTTCAACTAGGATATTAGCAATATGCGTGGCTTTTAAAACAGATGCTAAATTGTTTTCTGATCTGATTATTTCTCTAGAATACTCGGCATAGCGAGACCAAGCTCCTCTGTCTAAGGAGTTGTAGGCCAGAGCAATTTGTATTTCATTCTCAGCAGACTGTAATAAAGTTAATCTATTCTGGACATTAGCTTTACCTTGTGCTGCCATTCCTAGTTGAATGGCCTTCATTGATCTAATGAGCACTACTTCGGGTTGCCAGGCTAAAGCACGATCGCTCAATGCAAACCCTTCTGCAATTTGTCCAGAGTCAAAGGCTTGTCGTGATTTCACGTCATAATGAAAGCCCATGACTGGTGAAAGTGTTGTTTGCCACCAGAAAACTATGAGGACCAAAGATGATAATGATGCCAGACCAGCTTTTGTCGCGAAATTGAAATTAATCTTGAGGGTTTTCGCTTGATCAAGCCTTCTTGATTTTTCTGCATCTGGAAATTGAATTATTCGAGCATGGTAATACATTCGCGAAATTGCGACTAATAAACCCAATAAAACCCACATGAGCATAAAATCTGAAATCTGTCCCTTTCCAGTTAATTGCTCAGCAAATCTTGCCATTAAGCTTGCTGCTAGAGAAATCAAAATCAAATTAGACAAAGGGCCATCGGCAGATCCATTCAACAATTCACGCAAAGCCAAGATCGTGCCAAATAAAATCAGAGCATAAGCAATGACTCCTAATAGGCCAATTTCAACTGCGGTATGCAACCAAAGATTATGACCATGTGCAACAAGGCTGCTTGTTGCTTTAGTTTCACCTATTAATGAGTAAGCGTAAGCAAAAACATCTGGCCCATAACCAATTAATGGTCTTATAAAACTCAAAGAAAGATCAGGCAATTCAGGGAATTCTCGCGTATCCACCCAAGGTGTTGAGGCAATAACTTTTAATGAAGTATTCCAAATCACGAACCTACTGCTCAAACCACCGCTTACAGTCTCTTCCACAATTCCAGACACTCGACCAGCTACAGATGCACTATCCCCGTGTACTCCTTTAGCTGGCAACAAAGAACTGAGGAACGCTAATAATGTGGCCACAGCTAACACTACACACACCTGAGTGATTGCTTTTCGCGGTAAATATCGCAGTGCAAGTAAGATGAATATAAGCAAACCTAAGCCCAGCCCTACCCAAGGGCCCCTACTTAAAGTGAAAAGAAGTGCGGCAATTTGCGAAGTTAGGGCAAGTAATGTCACATAAAACGATGAGCCTACTCCGTTTTGCCTAAAGGAATGGAAGCAAAGACCTAAGGTCAAAGGAATACACATCACCAAAAATGCACCTGCGAAAATAGGATTCCCAAATGTGATTCTTACGCGCGTGTAATCAACTACAACTTGAGTGTTTGGGTCGTAATCAAAAGGGTTATATCCAAAATGTTCTCCAATTCCGTAGATTGAAACAATCGTTGCAACTCCACAGATTGCATAAAGAAGCCGCTTAATCTGGTCAAGTGTTTTTACGTATATTGCTATTACAAAGAACAAAGTTATGTAACAAGCAGTTTGATAAAGAGCAAATGTATCCCAACCAGAGTCAACTCCCCAAACACTAACTTTTGGCACAGGTGACAGCGAGGCACTAATCACGTACGCAACAAAAAGTAGAAGAGTCCCTAAAATCACAATCTTTGCCGGTGAGGAGACCAAGTTACTAAATGAAGGGATTTGAAACACATTATGTGGATTCTTATGCTTAATTAAGGCCCAATCCCATACCACTAAAGTTAGTAGAATCAAAACAATAGTTCGGAAAATAAATACTTTAGGTACCTGAATAAAACCCGTCACAATTGAATTTGGGGGGACAATTGTCAACGGAACTAGAACAATAGCTAAAAGCCATAACCATTCCATTGACGCTCTAACTTTTAAGTTAGCTGCTAACGTATTCGTCGCCTTTTTCATTGATTACGGCGATCCTCTAAAGTTTTCTTATCGGCAATTAATTTCAAAATTGAAGTAATTTGCTCCAAAATCATCAAGTCAACAATGGTGGCAACGACAGGATTCGAACCTGTGACCTAGGCCTTATGAAGACCCCGCTCTGCCGCTGAGCTACGTTGCCCAAATATTAAACTCTTTAAGCATAGGGATCAGGTTCTATGGGGTCAACGATATCTCGATTAGATCTAGTGCAATCAATAAAACCTCTCAACCCAATATTCACCCACTAATCGCAGGGCGCACACCAGCCCAGGGCTTTGCTTTTTCAAAAGCGGAACAGACGCCCAATACTTTAGATTCTTCCCACCGATGTCCAATTACCTGCAAACCCACAGGCATTCCGTCACTATTAAAGCCGCAAGGAATGCTTGCTGCTGGATGTCCGCTCATATTAAATGGATAGCTAAACGGCGTAAAACCAAACCATGGGGGAACTTCAATGCCGCCAATAATTGATGGACGCTCTCCCACTTTAAATGCTGTAGTTGCCGTAGTAGGAGTAATAAGCACATCAAAAGTTGTCACAATTTTATCTATACGGTGCTTATGCCACTCTAATTCCCTTAATGCTAATGCCAATTGCGATGCAGTCCATCCAGTACCTCGTTTCAATTCACGCAGGAATGACGCACTCATTACTTCGGCATGAGACTCAATATACTTACTAAAATTTGCGAGCTGATCACTAATCCAAATAGTATCAAAAGTTTGAAGTATTAATTCATGGTCTAGGTCTAAATCAATTTCGTGTACTTCTGCACCAAGATCCCTGAAAACCTTCATGGAAGAAGCTGTAATTTCCTGAACTTCTTTTTCCATTGGAGCTCCACCAAAATCAGGACTCCATCCCACCTTCAAGCCTTCAATGCCGGTTTCCAACTCTGATGAAAAATTTGGTACATTTTCTTTAATCGTTAGAGGATCTGATTCGTCAGGGCCAGCCATAACTTCTAATAAAATAGCTGAATCTCTAACGTTATTCGACAACGGACCATTTTGAGAAAACATTCGCCAACCACCAGGAGGGTAATAATTTCGAGCAACACGACTTTGAGTAGGCTTAATTCCAAAAACTCCGCAAAAACTTGCAGGAATCCTTATTGAACCGCCACCGTCGCTACCAGAAGCAATCGGGTGCAATCCTGCTGCAAGTCCTGCTGTAGCTCCACCTGAAGAACCCCCTGATGTTTTGGAAATATCCCATGGGTTTCTACAAGCATCTCCTAGGACATTCTCTGTAGTCGCAGAATGACCGAATTCTGGGGTGTTAGTTTTACCCAAAATGATAGCACCTGAGCTACGAATCCTAGATGCAGTTAGATCGTCCACTTTTGGAATGTAATCTTCATGAATTTTAGACCCGAAAGTTGTTCTTAAACCTGCTGTTTCAGTTAAATCCTTAATCCCAATAGGAATACCGTGGAGAGGGCCAATATCACTTTTTTGTTGAATGTCTTGATCTGCCTTCAAAGCCTGATCTAATGCTTGATCACCATCCACTGTTAGGTAAGCGTTAATAGAGGGGTTGATTTGCTCAATCCTTCTTAGGAAAAACTCTGTCAGTTCAACGGATGAAATTTTTCGATCCGCGATTAGGCGTGTTAGTTGATGAGCTGGTGTGAAGGTTAATGCTTGATTATCCATAAAAACTTCCTTATAGAAGACATCTACTATTTGAACTATCGTTGACCTGTTTCATTGTTAGGCCTATGCTCAACAAATACTGGAGGCCTTTATGAGCGAATCTTTCGAAACTATTCTCAAACATGCGGGATTAAATCTGCCCATTGATGAAATCAATCGACTTTCTCCTTACTTTGAGCTTTACAGCGAAACTTTAAAGCAACTTTATGAAGCAGACCTAACAGCTCATGAGCCTGCTAATCAATTTATAGCAGATAATTAGCCATCAACGTAAGTTTTTTTTAATTAATGAATCAATGAGGAATATAGATGCCCAATTCTTTACATTTTATGACAATTGCTGAAGCAAGTAAGCTGATCGCGAACAAAGAACTATCGCCTGTTACTCTCACTGAGTCCTTCCTTGAACGAATAGAAGCTCTGGATGGCAGTCTAAAGTCTTATGTTACTTTGTTAAAAGATGAAGCTATGCACGAAGCCTTAGTAGCTGAAAAAGATATAAATAATGGGGACTACAAGGGCCCGATGCACGGTATCCCTATTGGGGTGAAAGACCTATACGATACAAAAGGGATAAGAACTACTGGGCAGTCTAAGGTTCTTGAAAATAGGGTTCCTCTGGAAGATTCGACTGTTGTAGCAAAATTGAAAAGTGCTGGCGCTATTACCTTGGGTAAACTTTCAATGTGGGAATTCGCTCTGGGAGGTCCAGACACAAGTATTTTTGAAATTTCACGAAACCCATGGAACCTTGATAGACAACCTGGCGGATCTTCTAGCGGCTCGGGAACGGCAGTAGCAGCGGGTTTATGTATGGGAGCTCTGGGTTCTGATACTGGTGGTTCTATAAGGATTCCCGCAGCTTTCTGCGGAATTGTCGGATTAAAACCTACTTATGGTCGAGTCAGCCGCCGTGGTGTCCTGCCTCTAGCTTGGTCTCTGGATCATTGTGGTCCTATGGCATGGACAGTGGAAGATACTGCTTTAATGCTTCAAGCGTTTGCCGGCCATGATCACTTAGACAAAACTTCTGTGAACATTGATGTGCCAGATTACACGTTTAACCTTGCAAAAAGTCTAAAAGGTTTGAAAGTTGGTATTCCCAGGCATTATATTAACTCACCATTAGTGGGAACTGACTCAGATGTCATTGATTCGTTTGATTCTGGTTTAGCCTTACTTGCAGATCTCGGTGCTGAAATTGTTGAAATTGAGATACCTAGTCTTGCATACGCTACAACTGCAAACACTTTGATTATGATCGCGGAAGCATTTTCATACCACAGGGAAAATTTAATTAGCCAGCCAGAAAATTATGGGGATAGCGTTCGAGGAAGCTTTATCCTAGGAGGCACATATACCTCTGGCGATTACCAACGTGCGCTAAGGGCTAGATCAATAATTAGGGATGAGTTTAAAGCCATTTTAAAGGAAGTAGACATTATAGCTACGCCTTCACAATCCGCACCTGCAGGCCCCTTTAACTTCGACCTGCTTGCTTTGCTCATGACCCCCAATTATTGGGCACCCTACAATGAAACAGGGATGCCAGCTATTTCTGTGCCTTCGGGTTTCAGCAGTGATGGAATGCCAATCGGCATTCAATTTGCAGGCAGACCTTTTGAAGAAACTACCGTTTTAAACGTTGGACATGTTTTTCAAACATCTAGAGGACTCTTGGATAATAGGCCAATACTATGACGTACTAAAAAGATGAGTTTGTAAGTCTTTTTAGCAATTTTAAGGAGAGTTCTTGGTCGTATTCTTTAAGCGAACTCAATAGGGATTTTAGTTCGCCTTTTGCGATTTTCGTATTAACAGTATTAACGCGAAATACAGATGCGTGAGAAGTGTTGGTAAATTGCTCTGTTTCACCAATTAGTTTTTCATAAATTTTCTCACCAGGCCTCTTCCCGACGTATTCAATACTAATATCTACCCCAGGCCTTAATCCTCTTAGACGAATCAGTCGATGGGCTAATTGATCAATACTAATGGGTTCACCCATATCCAACATGAATAATTCTCCAGTATTCGCGTTTGCTGCAGCTTGAATCATCAACTTCACTGCTTCTGAAATACTCATAAAATATCTCTTCATGTCTTTATGGGTAACGGTCACGGGACCTCCATTGTCAATTTGCTGTTCAAAGGTGGGCACTACGCTACCCCTCGATCTCAATACATTTCCAAATCGGACTGCAGAAAATACGGTTCTTTGTTGCCGGGTTTGATTATTTTGAAGGATGATCATTTCAGCGAGTCTTTTGGTTGCGCCCATCACGCTAGAGGGTTCCACTGCTTTATCAGTTGATACTAGTACAAACCTTTCTGAGCCGAATTGGCTAGCCGCTTCTGCGATTGTCATTGTTCCTGAAACGTTGATCTTTATTGCTTCTAAGGGATAGGTTTGCATTAAAGGCACATGCTTATATGCTGCAGCGTGAAATACAACATCAGGTAAATTGTTTTGGAACACGGACGTAACTGTACTTTTATCAGTGATGTCTGCGATGACTGGTACTAATTCTCCTTTTCCTTGGAAAGTGTTCTTAAGATCGAACAATCCAGACTCATTATTGTCTAGGGCTATAATTTTCTTAGGTTCTAATTCTGCTAATTGTGCACAAAGTTCTGATCCAATTGAACCCGCAGCACCAGTCACTAAAACTACCCTTCCCTGTATTATTCCCATGCAAGCATTATGGTCAATTATTGCCTGTCCTCTTCCAAGTAAATCTTCTGCTGTTACATCTCTCAAAGGAAGTCCGAGTTGATCACCTTCAACGAAAGAGAGAAGGTTTGGAATTGATTTAATTGCTGCATTTGTACTTTCACAGATTTCAAGAATTTTCTGGAAATTGAAATCGTCTATATTGATCATCGCTATAGCAATTAAATCCACTGAATATCGGTTGACTACATCGCTGATGTCACTCCTGGTTCCTAGAACTGAAACGCCTCGCACACGCATATTTTTTTTACTTAGATCGTCGTCTATATAGCCGACGAGTTGGTATTGCCCTTTCAGGTTTTCTTGGATAGCACCGCCCACCATATTCCCAGCTTGACCTGCACCAATAATGAGAACTTTTTTGGATCCCTCAAATGAAGTTCTGGTCAAATTATTCAACAATGGAGGGAAATAGCGTATAAAAAGGAAACCTACAAGAGCAAAGAATCCTGCAAGAAGAATGGTACCCAAAGGTAATTGTCTTTCACCGGGGTAAATTAAATCAGTTAAGGCCACTGCTGAAGTAGCAACAGCTGCAGATAAAGATACAGGCACAACTTCTGTTGTAGCCGCGTATTGCCATATTCGATGATATAAACCAAAAACGTAGTTAGTTATTAAAAAGACCAAAATGGCGATGGGCAGCAATTCGAAAAGACCATCCAGCCATTGCTGTGGTGGTCTTCCAGCAAATCGTGCTGGAAGGGCTAAATAGAAAGATAAGGCGACTATCAGTCCATCTAGTACCATCAAATAACCAGAACGTTTAAGTACAGAAACGCTAAGTAAAGTGCTAAATGGTTTTCCAGTAAAAATTTTACTCACCTATATAAAAGTTTGTTTATTCTACTCCTCTAAGATGTTCACTAGCATCGTTTTACAACACAACTAATTTGAGCGATTGGCCTCAGCAACATAAAATAAGCTTAAAAGAGGTGAATGCTTTGATAAATAGCAATGATCTTAGCCCAGATAGCATATTCCTGAATGCTTCTGGACTCATAACGATGGCTGGAACGCCCTTATTTGACCGTAACCTGACGGCTATAGCGGTCCGGAATGGGACTATAGTCGCAATAGGCGATGATGAGTCAATTATGAAAATAGGGGCCCAATCAAAAGTTTTCAATTTCAATCAGTCAGTTGTAATGCCAGGTTTAGTGGATTCTCATAACCACTTTCTGGGCACTGCACTAGGCTGGGAAAGGTTGCAATTAGAAGAGGCTCGTTCAATTGAAGAAATTTTGTCCTTAATTGAATCTCGAATAAATGAAATAAACCCAGGTGATTGGGTTTTATGTTCATCACGATGGCACGAAACCAAATTAAAAGAAGGACGGCTGCCAACTGCTCAAGAGCTCGATAAAGTATCGCCACACAACCCCATCTACTTACCAAGAGGGGGCCACGTAGTAGTTACTAATAGCAAAGGCTTAAAGCTGGCAGGTATAAGTGAAGATGCTCTTAATCCTGAAGGAGGAGAGTACGTAAGAGACTCATCTGGGCATTTAACCGGTATGCTTTTAGAGCGCCCAGCATTCATCAAACTATCACGACTGCTCCCCAAGCCTACTGACAGGGATCGTGAGCATGCTTTGCGAAAAGGTATAGCAAAATACAACGAATGTGGGATTACCGCTGTGCGAGACCCAGCACTTACTGAACCCGAGGTTCGTGCCTTTAAATCTGTGATCCCTGATATGGAATCCATGCGGGCAAGTATGCTACTTAGAGTAGACCTAAGTAAGAATGCTATTGAAAGAAGAAAGTGGATAGATAATCTGGGTGATAGCTTAGATTCTAAAACCAACTGGCTAGACGTTTGGGGACTAAAAGTTGGAATTGATGGAGGCGTTGAGGGAGGATTCTTTTTCGAACCTTACGCTAACAATTCCAACTTCAGAGGTTTACCACTCACGGATGAGGAAAACCTTTTCGACATTATTAACCAAGCACAAGAAATTGGATGGAAAATAGGTGTTCACGTAGTTGGTGACGCTGCCATGCAGATGGTCCTAGAAGCCTTTGAAAAAGTTGATTCAAAGTCTGGTGTTGGCGTAGGAGGAAATGCGCTTGAGCATGCATTTTCTCCCGTAGAAGGTTCAATCCAAAGAACCAAAGATTTAGGTTTAGGGGTTACCCTTCAACATGCTCTTGTTTATGCGTTGGGTGGGAATATGTGTACTTATTGGGGGGAACAACGTGCTTCGGACTGCACACCTTCAAAAGCTTGGATAGACTCAGGAACTCTAGTAGGAGCTGGAACTGATTCTCCTGTTACTAATTATGATCCTTGGTTGAATATATACGGCTTTGCCACACGCGATACAGAAGTAGCTGGAGTCCTCGGGCCCCAGCATAGAATTTCTATACCCGAGACACTACAAGCTTATACAATGGGATCTGCAAAGATTCTTAGGATGGATGACTCTATCGGGAGTTTAGAGGTTAACAAGGCTGCAGATTTCATATGCCTCGATCGTAATCCAATGGAAGTAACCGTCGATGCAGTTAAGTCTACTAAAGTTGCTAAAACTATTGTTGCTGGCAAGGTGGTATTTGATGGGTCTGGCTAGAGTTTAATGAAGTTTATAAAAATCTAATTCCATAGGAAATTTCTGAAATATGTCTTCTTTTTTAAGTAAAAGAACCGAATTCCTGTCAGTACTTAAAAACAAAGATTATCGCCTTTATTATTCAGGCTTGTTGATTAGTGTTTCTGGGTATCAAATGCTTTTGTTCACGCTTGGGTGGGCTGCATATGAATTAACAAATGACGTTTTTTCCCTCGGTTTAGTTGCAGGATCTCAAGCTATACCTTCATTGATATTAAATCTATTTGGTGGCGCATTGGCTGACAGATGGAATCAACGGTACTTGATTATTGCAGGAGAGGCAGCAGCAGCAGTTTTAGTCGCAATTCTTGCAATCATTGTGCTTTTTTTTGCTGTTCAATTCTGGCACATTCTAGTAATTAGCACCCTAATTGCTATAGCTCTCGGATTTGATCAACCTGCACGTAGAGTAATTTGGTCATTCATGGTACCTAAAGCCCAATACCCTCATGCAATATCACTAAACCAAATGGTTTGGAATTCAACCAGAGTTTATGCTCCAGGTATAGCAGGAGCCCTTATTGCAACTATTGATTCGGTATACAAATCGTCAACTTTTGGAATAGCAATAAGCCTTTTCATAACATCAATTAGCTTCCTAGTGATGTCACTTTGTATAGTATATGTAAAATTAAATGCTTCTAAAAAGTCCGAAGGTGGTACTTTGGTTCAGGAAGTTTTAGAAGGATTTAATTTCGTTTTCAAAAACTCTATTTTTGCTTATTTACTTGCCCTATCGCTTGCGGTAGGCTTCCTTGGATTATCATTTGCGATTCTGCTCCCTGCTTTCACGGTAGAGTATTTAGAGGGAGGGCCTGCGGTCGTAGGCCTTCTAACTACAGTAATCGGTGTAGGGGGAGTATTAGGTGCAATTACAATTGCATCATTTTCGTTCCTGCAATCAAAGGGTGTCTTCCTCATATTGTCTGCAGTTTTTACAGGCCTATCCATTGCTCTTTTCTCTTTAATCACAGCTGGAACCGGCAGTTTGACACTGAGCCTTCTAATAGCTGGATGTATTGGATTTATAGTTTCAGCATTTAGTATCGCCAATGGAACTTCCATCAATATGCTGGTTCCAGATGAGTTCAGAGGAAGGCTAGTAAGCCTTAGAAGTATCACTTACAGTCTCATACCACTTGGTGGCTTATTCCTTGCTTCTTTGGCTAGTTTCGTAGGTGTCCGAAATTCAGTTCTCATAGCGGGTATTACCCTTATAGTCATCTCATTGGGGATTTACTTATTAAGCAAACAAATAAGGATCCTAGATTCTCTTATAAAGCGTTCTAAATTTTCCTCTAACTGACAAGAGGTCAAATTACTCTATCGCATTTGGCCAGAGTTTTTAAAGTTAAGAAAAATATAGCGCCAAAAATCAAAGCCTAAGTCAGCTTCAACTAATGGCGCTAATAATCAGCAGTACTGCTTAATGGTATTTAACGAATGCGAGCGGTCTTAGTTCCACAAGTACCGCATACACCTCGCTCCATAGTTCGACCGTTCTTCGTCGGCTTATCGTCCTTAGACACGCTATTAGGCACTCGCGCAGCCCTGCATTTCACACAATAGTGCTCGTTCGCTTCCATGGCTTTTGACCTCCAAGTTATACTACCCAAGTTATATATCGGCTTTTACCGTATATTGGGTCTAACGATAGTCACATTAGCCGTACTTGTGAAGTGATTGGAATGAATTTAAATAGCAATTATTTAGCTATTTAATGATTTTTACCATTTATTCATCAATTATTTATGAATTTATTTAGATTTTTGCTTACTTTTTAGCCGGGCTCTAGTATTCCTATGCCGCAAATCAGCAGAAAGGATGCGCTTTCTTAACCTTAGCGACTTTGGAGTAATTTCTAAAAATTCGTCCTCTAAAATTAATTCCAATGCTTCCTCAAGTGTCGGTTTCGAAGCAGGTGAAAGACGCTGTGTGATTTCAGCTGTGGCTGAGCGCATATTTGTCTGTTTCCGTTCTTTAACTGTATTAAGATTTAAATCGCCCTCTCTGTTTTGAAGGCCGATAACCATGCCCTCATAGACCTGAGTCCCCGGATCGATAAATGTAATACCTTTTTCTTGAGCATTTAAAAGGCCGTATGTAACTGCAATTCCTGATTCTGAAGAAGTAATCGCGCCCATTCTTTTAAATTTGACTTCACCTTTAATAGGACGCATATCAAGAATTTCGCTGTTGATCAACCCATCACCTCTGGCAGCCTTTAGGAAAAAACTACGAAAACCGATCAAGCCTCTGGTAGGAATTTCAAATTCTAGTATAGCTACGCGAGAATTATCTTGGTCAAGTTTTGTCATTCTTGCCAGACGTGATGAAAGCTCTTCAGTCAAAATTCCAACAAATTCGTCACGCGTATTTATAGTTAATCTTTCGTATGGCTCTTTCTTTACGCCATCAATTATCCGAGTAACTGCTTCGGGTCTTGATACTTGTAGTTCCAAGCCTTCTCTTCGTATATTTTCTATTAAAATTGCGAGGTGCAGCTCCCCTCTTCCCGAAACCAAAAATTCGTCTGCTGAGTCCGTGCTCTGCACGGTCAAAGCGACATTAGTTTGTAATTCTTTCTGCAGTCGTTCAAATAACATCCGTGATGTGGCATATCGCCCATCTTTACCTGCAAATGGAGATGTATTAACACCAAAGGTCATTTGCACCGTTGGCTCCTCGATAGAAATTCTAGGAAGAGCATCTGGTTTTTCAGGATCACTCAGTGTGTCTCCGATCGAAACCAAAGGCATGCCAGTGATAGCAACAATATCTCCCGCATAAACTTCTACAACTTCTTTTCTTGCTAGGTTTTCAAAGGAGAAAACTGAATTAACCCGTCCTAAGGCAGGCGTATCGTCATCGGAAATGCAGACCAAATCATCACCTTTTTTCACTGAACCTCTAAATACTCTTCCAATAGCAATCTGCCCTAGGTGAGGATCATGGTCTAATGCAGCAACAAGCATCTGAAAAGGACCAGCATTATTCATTGACGGGGAAGGGACGTGCTCTAAGATGGCATCGAAGAGTGGAACCATATCGACCTTTTTGCTGGAGCCACTAGAGCCATTCGTATATGCATAACCTTCTTTTGCAGAAACGTATACCACGGGATATTCAAGCTGTTCAGCATCAGTTGCGGTGTCTAAAAATAAATCTTGAATCTCTGCTTCAACCTCAGAAATCCGAGCCATAGTCCTATCAACTTTGTTTATTACCACTACAGGTTTTAATCCCTGGTTCATTGCGGTTTTTAAAACGTACCTTGTTTGAGGCATGGGGCCTTCAACAGCATCGACGACCAATAGGCACCCGTCAGCCATATTCATAACTCTCTCAACTTCACCACTAAAATCCACATGCCCAGGTGTATCTATAATATTTATTTTGGTTTCTTTATAAATAATCCCTGTATTTTTAGCTAAAATAGTTATACCTCTCTCTTTTTCCAAAGGATCCGAATCAAGTATTAGTTCCCCTACTGATTGGTTGTCGCGGAAAATCCTGCTGAATTTCAGCATGGCATCTACAAGTGACGTTTTCCCATGATCAACATGGGCAATAATCGCAATGTTGCGAATGAAATTGTGAAAGTTAACAGGCATAATGCAAATCGAGACCAGCAATTTTAGGCGAATTTATTGAAACATAATGTTCTCACACGTAGCTTATCAAAGTCACCATTAAGACATATCTAATTAAAGTCCAAGAATTTTAAAGGATGCACGAACTAGTGCTCTGCATGTAAAATAGAATGCTACTGCCATTCGTTATTGAGTTACGAGTTACTATGATGCCCAATTCCATCAGTTTCTCTCCATTAGGATGCGATGGCTCTATATTTTGAGGTGACGGGTGAAGAATTTATTCCAATCGGGGCAAAAAACGCTCTACCGCGCAGAGTATGAACACGATGCCTGTGGCGTTGGAGTAGTTGCCAATATCAAAGGTATAGCGTCGCATCAAATTGTTAAAAACGGAATCGAGGTATTAGTTAACCTAGCTCATCGTGGTGCTGCTGGTAGCGATCCTGAAACAGGAGATGGAGCAGGTCTTTTACTCCAAATTCCAGACACCTTAATGAGAAAAGAAGCTTCACGGTTAGGCTTCAATCTTCCTGGAAAAGGGCAATATGCAATCGGAGTAATCTTTTTGCCTCAAGACAAAAAGGAATCAGAGCTATGTGTACGAGAGATTGAATCTGCACTTTCTGATCAAGAGCTTTCAATATTAGGTTGGCGCGACGTTCCTACTAATCCTTCGGCAATAGGTAAAGATGCTAGGAAATCCCAACCCCAGATTAAACACTTATTTGTTACAAGTACAAAAAATGTGATTGATGAAGTCCAATTTGAAAGGCAGTTATTTATCAGCCGCAAGATCATGGAAAATCAAATCAATGAATTGGGATTGAAAGAACCTGAAGATTTCTATGTGTGCAGTTTGTCATCTAAGCTCATAGTTTATAAGGGATTATTACTATCAAATCAGGTTAGTGATTTCTTCACTGATTTGAGCAATCCTGAAATGGCCAGTTCTTTTGCGTTAGTCCATTCGCGATTCAGCACAAACACGTTAGGATCTTGGAGACTTGCGCATCCATACAGATATTTAGTTCACAACGGTGAAATTAATACCCATAGAGGCAACATTAACTGGATGAATGCAAGAGAGAAGTCTATGTCATCTCCTTATTTTGGCGATGATATTCAAAAGATCTTTCCAATAATTCAACCAGGTCAAAGTGATACTGCTTCCCTAGACAATGCTTTTGAATTGATGCTCCAGACAGGCAGGTCAATTCAGCATGTGATGATGTCACTAGTACCAGAGGCAACGGGGGAAAGGGTATCCATTTCGCAAGAAAAAAGGGACTTTTATGAATACCATGCCTGCATGATGGAGCCATGGGATGGGCCTGCATTAGTCGCATTTACTGATGGCAATCGTATTGGGGCTGTATTGGATAGAAACGGTCTTAGGCCTTTCAGATATGTTGTGACTAATGATGACAGGCTAATTATGGCTTCGGAAGTTGGCGTTTTAGATATACCTCCTTCTCAAATAATTCTCAAAGAAAGAATTCGTCCAGGAAGAATGTTTTTGTTAGACCCTGACCTAGGGGGCATAGTAGATGACGAGACTATAAAAAGTGATTTGTCTAATTCAAAACCCTATGGGAAGTGGTTACATGAAAACCAGCTTCGTATAGAAGATTTGCCTAACTCTGGTCCTACAAAATTAAATGTTGGTGATTCATTTACGCGCTTACTTAAGCTTTATGGGTATACAAATGAAGAATTAAAGATGCTAATCGAACCTATGCTTTTCACAGGTTCGGAAGCAACAGGTTCAATGGGTAACGACGTACCATTAGCAATACTCTCTGAACAGCCACAACTCCTGTTCAATTATTTCAAGCAACTATTTGCCCAAGTTAGTAACCCACCTCTAGACGCAATTAGAGAAGAGTTGGTCACTTCATTAGTAATGCGCCTTGGAGCGCATCAAAATATATTTACTGAGACCCCCAAGCATGCAGAACAACTAAGGATCAAAACTCCGATTGTAAATAATTCTGAGATGTCACAAATTCAATCGCTTCAATCTGGTGGTGTTAAAACCAAAACACTGAGTGCAGTATTTGAAATAAACCAAGGAGAAGGTTCGCTTGAAAAAGCGATGGACTCTCTGTGTAAAGCAGCATCTAAAGCAATCGATGAGGGCTACAGCATTCTTGTTTTGTCTGACAGGCAAGTTGACTCAGCTCATGCACCGATTCCAAGCTTGTTATCTGTTGCTGGTGTACATCATCATCTGATTAGAGAAGGTACGCGAACTAAAGCATCAATAGTCGTAGAGTCAGGAGAACCAAGGGAAGTTGCGCACCTTGCTTTACTAGTGGGTTATGGGGCTAGTGCCGTGAACCCTTATCTGATCTACGATCTGATTAATGATCTCGTCTCTTCCGGTGACCTACCAGATAGGCTTGATATGGAAGCCCTAAGTGTAAATTATGTCAAAGCCGCAAATAAAGGGTTACTTAAAATAATCTCAAAAATGGGTATTTCGACAACTCAGAGCTATCACGGAGCCCAAATATTTGAAGCGGTCGGCCTGAGTCAAGAGTTAGTTGATCGTTATTTCACATGGACTGCCTCTCGCATAGGGGGAGTCGGTCTAGATGCTTTGCAGAAAGATATCTTAGATAGGCATAAAAAAGCGTACCCTCTGTTGGAAATTTCTTCTTCTCAAGATTTAGAAATAGGCGGAGCTTATCAATGGCGGCGAGATGGTGAGTACCATATGTGGAACCCCAACACCATAGCTAAGCTACAGTACGCCAGTCGAATGAACGATCCAGGAGCCTATGAAGCGTTTGCTACNTTGGCAAATAATTACGAGAGGCAATTTTGNACGCTCAGAGGGTTATTAGGCTTCAAGCAGACTTCTAACCCGATTCCTATTGANGAGGTTGAACCNTCTTCAGAAATTTTAAAAAGATTCGCAACTGGAGCTATTTCCNTAGGTGCAATTAGCCGAGAGGCCCACGAAAGCATGGCAATTGCNATGAATAGAATTGGTGCAAGATCAAACAGTGGAGAAGGNGGTGAAGATCNCCGCAGGTATATTCCTGATGCTAACGGNGACAGGCGCTTTAGCGCTATAAAGCAAGTAGCTTCAGGNAGGTTTGGCGTAACAACTAACTATCTGGTCAACGCCACTGATCTGCAGATCAAAATGGCTCAGGGTGCCAAACCTGGAGAAGGCGGTCAGCTACCTGGGCACAAAGTTGATGATTACATAGGATGGATCCGGCATTCAACGCCCGGTGTAGAGTTNATTTCNCCACCTCCACACCATGACATTTACTCAATCGAGGATTTAGCACAACTTATACANGACCTTAAAAATGTAAATCCTTCGGCAAGAATACATGTCAAGTTAGTAGCAGAAGTTGGCGTAGGAACCATTGCTGCTGGTGTTTCTAAAGCACACGGTGATGTTGTATTAATTAGTGGTGATTCAGGAGGAACTGGTGCCTCTCCCGAATCCTCAATTAAACACGCTGGGCTTCCATGGGAATTGGGAATCGCTGAAACACAACAAGTATTAGTAGCAAACNATTTGCGAGGACGAATAGTTGTACAAGCTGATGGACAACTTAAAACTGGGAGAGACGTTGCGATAGCATGCTTGCTAGGTGCTGATGAGTTTGGCATAGCAACGGCAGCACTCATTACTCAGGGCTGCATAATGCTACGTAAATGCCACTTAAATACCTGCTCTGTAGGAGTTGCCACTCAGGACCCTGAGTTAAGGAAGCAATTTACTGGACAACCTGAACATCTAATCAATTACTTTACTTTTGTAGCAGAAGAATTGCGTGAAATTATGTCGCAATTGGGGTTTAAATCAATAGATGAAATGGTCGGGCGAGTTGATAAGCTTGAAACCAGTCAAGTAATTGACCATTGGTGGAAAACCAAAGGTATCGATTTGAGTGAATTGCTTGCTTGGACTGAGGCATCAGGTGATGTCTCTAGNTTTGCAAATGTNGCCCAAGATCATGGTTTAGAGCATGCACTAGATAATAAATTGATCGAATTATCACAAAATGCCATTAATAACAAAGCATCAGTATCCATAAACCTGCCAATAAGCAATGCAAACAGAACAGTTGGTGCAATGCTAAGTGGTGAAATTGCTAAGCAATATGGTGAGCAAGGACTTCCTCATGATTCAATAAAGATCAACTTCTCCGGTTCTGCTGGACAAAGTTTCGGTGCGTTTCTATCGAAAGGTATTAATATTCAATTAAGTGGTGATGCTAATGATTATTTTGGCAAAGGCATGTCTGGCGGTGTAATAGCAGTAAAACCTCCCCTTGAAAGTCCGTTTATACCTGAAGAAAATATCATTATCGGCAATGTAGGNCTGTANGGTGCTACAGGAGGCGAAGTNTTTATAAGGGGACTTGCAGGAGAAAGATTTTGTGTCCGCAACAGCGGNGCAANTGCTGTTGTTGANGGAGTNGGGGATCACGGNGCTGAATACATGACCAACGGACGNTTGGTTATTTTGGGGCAGACAGGAAGGAATTTTGCAGCTGGTATGAGTGGTGGAATTGCTTATATTCTCGATGAGGATGGCCATTTTAGTTCGCGCTGCAACCAAGAAATGGTAGATTTAGAAGCCTTNGATGACCCTGATGATATTGCCGAGTTAAAGGGTCTCATTCAAGCCCACTTTGACTATACTGGCAGCTCGAATGCTGAGCGTATAATCAACTCTTGGCCAAAATACATTGAGAAATTCACAAAAGTGTACCCAAGGGATTATAGAAGGGTTATCGAAGATCAAAAAAAGTTAAGCATGGAGGCTCCTTCAGGTGGGTAAAGGCACAGGTTTCATAGAGTTCCATAGAGATCCTCCTGAACGAAGGTCTGTTCATGACCGTATTAAAGATTATCAAGAAGTCTATGAAATATGGCCCAAAGAAAGCGTCGAACAACAAGGNGCGCGTTGCATGGACTGCGGTTTACCCTTCTGCCATCAAGCTTGCCCACTAGGAAATTTGATTCCTGATTGGAATGATCTTGTTTACAAAGGAAATTGGCGTGAGGCATTAATTGCGCTTCATGCTACNAATAACTTCCCCGAATTTACAGGCAGNATTTGCCCTGCACCCTGTGAAGCTTCCTGTGTACTATCTATCAATTCGGATCCAGTGACGATAGAGCACATAGAAAAAGCTATAGCGGATCATGGGTTTGAAAATGGATGGGTAGTTCCTGAGCCACCAGCAAAACGTACTAGCAAAAAAGTTGCTGTAGTGGGATCTGGCCCTTCGGGTCTCGCTGCTGCTCAACAATTAAACCGAGCTGGACATACGGTAACAGTGTTTGAAAGAGACGAAGTTATTGGTGGTTTATTAGCTCTGGGGATCCCAGATTTCAAGCTTGAAAAACATATTGTCAATAACCGTGTAGATATCATGGAAGCTGAGGGTATTGAATTTAGAACCAACTGCAATGTGGGAATNGATATCACCGGTGATCAACTAAAACAAGAATTTGATGCTATCTGTTTAGCAGGAGGGTCCACTGTACCTCGAAGACTTGGTATTGAGGGAGAAGACCTTAATGGTGTTCACTTAGCGATGGATTACCTGACTCAACAAAATAGAATTAACAGAGGTGAAGAGTCCTTAACTCATCCAAGAATTTCCGCAAAGAATAAACGTGTCGTTATTTTAGGTGGTGGCGATACTGGAGCAGATTGCTTNGGCACAGCCCACCGACAAGGTGCTGAAGTAGTATACCAATATGAGATCCTACCTGAGCCTCCCACTCAAAGAACTAAATCAAACCCTTGGCCTTTATGGCCTACGATTTTTAGGACTTCTAGTGCTCATGAAGAGGGTGGTCTTAGAGATTACAGTATCCTTACCAAATCTTTTTCAGGGAAAGANGGCAAACTCAATTCCTTAAAAGGNGTAAAAGTGGAATGGAAGCCNGGANCCCAAGGTGCTCGACCATCTATGGTTGAGNTTGAAGGAAGTGANTTCGACATTGAAGTAGACTTGGTTCTCTTGGCCTTGGGCTTTTTACACCCTCAACGCGAGGGTTTGATCGAGCAATTAGATGTTGATTTAGACGACAGGGGCAACGTAAAAACCAATACTGATAAGATGACTAATACAGCTGGAGTTTTTGCTGCAGGAGATATGTCCCGAGGACAATCGTTAGTAGTTTGGGCAATTGCTGAAGGTAGGCAAGCTGCATATGGGATAGATAAATTTTTAATGGGTTCTACTGAACTACCAAGTGTTGATTTACGCGGCTGGGCTTAATTCAAATGACTCAAGCTGAGATTATTAAGGTCACACTGGAGTGGAACGAACGAGGACTTCAGAAAACTTTGATGGGACTTAGTTTTGACGACTTGCACGCCAGGCCAAACGAACATTCGAACCCTATAGGATGGCTGATATGGCACGGAACACGNGTAGAAGATAGAACGATTGCCGATCTTTCTGGGAACCCTCAAATATGGATCAGCAATGAATGGTACTTGAAGTTCAAAAGAGAACGAGATCCTTTAGACAGGGGATTCGGACATACTGATGCCCAAGTCAGTGCCTTCATGTGTCCTAGCTCAGAAGCACTTGCTAAGTACCATGATGAAGTTCGTATTAAAACTTTTACTTTCTTAGATAGCTTGTCTGATCAAGAACTCAGCCGTGAAGTTGAAACGGATCATGGGCCGAATACTGTGGCTCAGAGACTCGCTAATTTATTAAATGAAATGATCATACACGGCGGTCAGGCAGCATATGTAAGAGGNCTCTTACAAGGGCCTAATTGGTCTAATATATAAAGTCGAGGCTTAAGTGCAACTTCAAGCATTAACGAAGCAGCAGCGTAAAATTATTCGAGCCTGGTGCATGTATGATTGGGCNAACTCTGGNTTTGCTACCAGCGGNATTGCAGCCATCCTTCCTGTNTATTTCGTTTTCTTATTCAAAGATGCGTTAGGTAATGAAGCTNTCTTCTTAGGAATAAGCTTTACTGGTAGTTCAATGTGGNGTCTAGCTACTGCGGTTTCTACTGGCATTGTGGCACTTACTAGTCCCATATTGGGCGTAATAGCAGACAGAGTAGCAATTAAGAAAACTTTACTTTGGATTTACACAATTACTGGTTGTTTATTCACAGTACTTTCATTTTTTTCNGTCTATTCGCCTTCCCCATGGGCTTGGCTTCTAGGTACTTTTTTGNTAGGAAATGTTGGCTTTGCTGGAAGTCTAGTCTTTTACAACTCATTGCTTCCNCATATTACTCCTCATAGACATTTNCTCGATGAAGTTAGNTCTAAAGGCTANGCGTACGGCTATATAGGTGGTGGNCTATTACTCTTAATNCATCTAATACTAGTTCTTTTAACGTCNGNTTCTGAATATGCAGATTTAGTTACAAGGTTGTCCCTTGGGTCCATTGGTGTTTGGTGGTTCCTATGGGCAATATGGACGTTAAAAGTAGTTCCTGAACCATTGATTGAGAATCCCGTAAAAGGGTTAAAGCCTATTTCCGCCTTAAAGCTTTCATTCAGTGANCTATCTAAAACCTTTTCTGAATTAAGAANATTCAAGGTGATCTTAACTTACTTAGGTGTTTATTTACTCTTTAATGATGGTATACAAACAGTAATGGCAATCGCGGGGGCTTTTGCAGCAGATACCCTCGGAATACCTTTAACTTTTAATATGCTGACGATTTTGATAATTCAATTCGTCGCTGCCTTTGGCGCTATAATCTTCAGTCGTCTTGCAAAAGCAACCAGCACCAAAAAAGCACTTTCTGTTTCTTTGGTTGGTTGGTCTATGATTGTTTTACTTGGTGTTGGCTTTGCGCCTCTTGAGCCAAGTAGCCATAAAGATTATGACTACAAACTCACTTATGATCAGAGCTTGAATCTTTATTCAATAGAATCAAAGCCGGAATTATCTGACTCAAAAATGGATAGGAGTTGGGAAAAACAAATCGAGAATATAGTTGTAGCAGAAACACGCATGATCTCAATTGAAGATGCATCTGAACTCCAGCACTTGGTTGGCCAATTTTCTTCATACAGCCTATCTATACGAGATGGACCTCTTCCGTCGAGCGGAACTTATCAAATCATCGGTATCAACCATCCAGCAAATTTAGGTGAAGGACCATTTGATTGGTGGCCACTTGCCGTCAGAGAAGCTATCTGGCAACCCTTGGGAATGGCAGTGGGATATCAATGGCTACTTCTAGGAGTCTTAGTAGGCTTAGTTATGGGAGGAAGCCAAGCATTAGCCCGAAGCCTTTTTGCTCAGATAGCCCCTCAAGCGAAAAGTGCCGAATTCTTTTCCTTCTTCGGGTTTATGGGCAGGGCTTCGTCAGTGTTCGGGCCAATGATTTACATAGCAGTTACAGGTGTTTTTGATACCCGTACCGCAATAGTTTCAATATTGATAATTATAATATTGGGAACAATAGGGTTAAGGTGGGTTAACGTTGAGGAAGGAATTAAGGTTGCACGAGAAGAAGATAAGCGACTATCTAGTCCCGTAAATTAGCCTAATTAGTCTAGCTATTTAGAATTTTTTGCGCAGCATCAGGCCAGTCAACCGTAACACCATCCAAATCCAATGCAATTGCTTTTTCGACTTCTTCTGGAGTGCTAAACCCCCAGGCTCCGACATATAAATCGTTTTTATGAGCCATTTCAACAATTTCCTTATTTAAACTTTTAATGTATGGCAGGAAACCTTTGATTTTGTTGGAGACGCAAAATTCAATGTCTTCGAAGTTGCTAGTCAAAAGTAAAAGGCCTTGCAATGTTGCATTTGGTAAAATTTGTTTTGATTTCAAAACCTGATCTGGCAAAAAAGATATTATTGATACCCCGGGTATAGGGAGTTGCTGCTCATTGCTTCTTGAATCAACTTTCCCATCTACAAAATTTTCATCCAAGCATTTTTTAATTTCATACAATAGATTATTTTCAGAAGACTTAATTTCAACAAAAATGTGGGCTTGAGTTTTATAACGAGATAAAACTTCTTCGAATGTAGGTACTTTCTCACAAGAAAAGCTTTTATTGAACCAAGAACCTGCGTCCAGAGACTTTATTTGCTCAAGATTTAGTTCAGAGATGAGTCCCTTGCCGTTCGTTGTCCTATCGACTGAGTCGTCATGCATTACGATAGCAACATTGTCTTTTGTCAGATGCAAATCCAATTCAATGTATGGAAACCCTGAATTAACGGCGTCATCAAAGCTAGCCAATGTGTTTTCAGGATTTCTAGAGGAGTAACCTCTATGCGCAATTATTTCAAGCAAAGTAGACCTGAGTTTCTAGCGAAAACACTCTTTATAAGGGTTTTCGCTAAGTTAAGCAAAATAAAGCTTTACCCTGCAGCAATCTCGTTACCAGGGACTGAATCTTTACTAAATGTCCCAGTTGGTGCTTCGACTTTTCGCTCATCAATACCCTTGCCAT
>PBEP01000017.1 GCA_002719775.1 Chloroflexota bacterium
TCTCTTATTTCAATTCCCTGTTCGTCATCGAAACATTCATCAATTCTTCCTTGGCCTTCGTATGTCCACTCGCAGAACTCTCTTGCAACTACATTTGCAGATTCAATGTCAGTGCCGATTATAAAAACCTTTAGAGGGCCATAATTGCCTAAATACTCTTGAGCTTTAGCTATTCCATCTTTTACGACTTGCAGTGATTCTTCATTTAAATCAGGAGTCATAACATAAGTGGGACTTATATTTGTGGGCTTATTCCAACCTGCTTCAACTAAACGGTCAGTATCGTCACACGCGGTACTAATTAGTAAAGCCAATAATCCTAAAATGAAAACTAATTGAAGTTTCAATGTTTTTAGCATGTTTATTTAAAATAGGGGTTTATATCGTAATTGACACATCATGGCACCATTAAAGGCAGCAGCCAAACCTTCCACCCCATGGAGTCAACTTGGAGTCATTCTACCGAAATACTGGTGTTTATTGTAGGACAGGTCTGCTACTGTTTTCCTTGAAATATAGGGACTATTGGACATTGTTGGGTATGCTTTGAGTATTACTCACAAATAGTCACCAAATTGCCAACGGCGTTTATAATCAAATAAATTCACATGAGTAGACAACCAAAATACCAAACAGTAACTGTAAGGGTTCCCGGAACATCTGCCAATTTAGGTGCAGGTTTTGACACTCTTGGCTTAGCTCTTAATATTTGGAATAGAGTGACCTTCCGATGGGGGGGTCCTCCTCAAGTCACAGTGCATGGTGAAGGAGCGAATGAGTTAGAAACAGACCAAAGCAATTTAATGTACAAAGCTGCTGCTAGCCTTTTAGATATTTATGGTACCAAAAACGCAGAATTGAACATTGAAGCCTGGCAAGAAATACCTCTTGCCAGAGGCTTAGGTTCGAGCTCAGCAGCAATTGTTTCAGGAATTTTCGGAGCCAACGCTCTGCTCGGATTTCCAGCAGATTTAACGGAATTGTTGAAATTAGCTGTTAAACTTGAAGGACACCCTGATAATGTTGCCCCAGCTTTAATTGGAGGAATGACAGTTGCACTAACTGAAGGTGAAACTGCCTTTGCAGCCCCAATTACAGTCCCAGATGACTTGCAATTTGTCGTGCTAATTCCTGATATTAGTCTTTCAACTCAAAAAGCAAGATCCGTGCTAGAGCCAGTTGTTCCGCGTCAAGACGCCGTTTTTAACATAGGAAGAGCTGCTCTTTTTGTTGCAGGAATAGCAACAAATCGCCCAGAATATTTGCGCATTGCTACTCAAGACCGACTTCATCAAGACGCTCGTCAAAAGGTATTTCCTGCAATGAAGCCCATATTCAAAAATGCCATCGCTGCTGGTGCTAAGGGGGTTTTCTTGTCTGGTGCAGGACCATGCGTTGTTGCAATAACTACTCGCTCGGAAAACCGAGCCCAAACCATCGGTTACGAAATGGCCGATGCTGCAGACAAATCAAGAATAGGCGGTACTTTCAGGGTTCTCGATATAGCGAAAACCGGCGCGCAAACGATCGCACTAGGTATAGAGGATTAATGGAAATTATAGTTCAAAAGTATGGCGGATCTTCGGTTGCGGACACAACGCGAATAAAGTCAGTCGCAAAGCGTATTAAGGAGAAGGTCAATACTGGTGAAGCAGTTGTTGTTGTTGTTTCAGCAATGGGTGACTCCACTGACAAATTATTAGGCCTGGCTCATTCTGTGGCAAAAAATCCTGATGCTCGTGAACTTGATTTACTGCTTTCAACTGGTGAAATGATTTCTTGCTCATTAATAGCTATGGCTCTTCAGGAAATCGACATTGATGCCATAAGCATGGATGGAGCTCAAGCAGGTATTAGAACTGACGAGGCATTCGGTGAAGCTTCGATAATCTCTCTAGACCCATCTCATATACTAAAGCAACTGGCTTCGGGGAAAGTAGTCATAGTTGCTGGTTTCCAAGGCGTTACCGAAGATTTAAGTACTACTACATTAGGAAGGGGAGCATCTGATCTCACAGCTGTTGCATTAGCTGCATCCCTAAAGGCTACGTGTTGTGAGGTTTACACCGATGTGGAAGGAATTTATACCGCTGATCCACGAATGGTCACCAATGCGAGTAAAATTTCTGAGATCGGTTATGAAGAAATGCTAGAGCTAGCAAGTTACGGCGCTAAAATGCAGCCTCGGTCTATTGAACTAGCAGCAAGGTACAACGTTCCAGTCTTAGTCGCCTCTAGCACATCAAATGCTGAAGGGACTTTAATTCACGACTTGAGTTTTAAGAACAAGAAGGATGATCAAATGGAAGTTCGAAATAAGGTCAGTGGTGTTGCCTCAGAAAAAGGTATTGCCCGTATAACAGTTCGCTCTGTCCCAGACACTCCCGGTGTGGCTGCCTCAATATTTGAACCGCTCAGTAAAGCGGGCATCAGTGTCGATACTATTGTGCAAAATGCCAGTGCTGAGCGTCTTACCGACCTTTCATTTACTGTAAGCCAAGACGATACAAGCAATGCAATTTCTATAGTTCAGAAAATTGCCACTTCAATAGGAGCTGTTGAAGTGGTTAGCGATGAGAATCTAGGGAACGTGAGCATAGTGGGAACAGGCATGCAGAATGGGACGGGCTTCGCATCTACAATGTTCTTGGCACTGAAAAATGCAGATGTGAATATTGAGATGATTACCACTTCGCAAATTCGCATTACTTGCATCGTGGATGAGTCCAGAGTTGAAGACGCTGTAATAGCACTACATGACGCTTTTGAGTTAGATAAAGGCTAATCAATCATAGGATTATTCAAAGTCACTAAGGAAAAAGGCAAAAAACCCCTTGACGAGCAGGCGTCACATGCCGAAATTAGGGTATCAAAATAATTATATCTATTTTTGAAGAGTTTCAAGGCCGTACATTTATGGACGTAAATCAAATTTTTGCAGATACGAAAACGATCGCAGTCGTTGGATTATCAAATAGGCCTGACCGCCCAAGTTATCAAGTTGCTTCCTATATGCAACAAGCCGGATACAAAATCATTCCTGTTAACCCCGCTCTTAGTGATATTGTCTTGCAAGAGATTCCTTATCCAGACCTCTTTAGTGTGAGTCAAGAGCACAACGTTGATTTAGTGAATATTTTCAGAAGATCAGAAACTGCGGCTGAAATTGTCGATCAATCCATCTTAATTTCAGCTAAAGCGATTTGGATGCAACTTGGAATTACTAATGATAAAGCAGCTGAAAAAGCTCAGGCTCACGGTTTAAAAGTGATTATGAACAGATGCATAATGGTTGACCATAAGCTCTGGGGTGAATCCCAAGAAATGCTAGTGGATTAATATGGTTTTTAAATTGACTCCTGAAGAAAAACTCATTCGCGAAAAAACCCGATTAGCAATAACGCATGCTACTGAAAGCAATTGGGATGATGCGGCAAAAATCAACTTGGAGCTTTTAGCAATTGTACCTAATGACGTCGAGGCATCTAATAGGTTGGGCCGTGCATATATCGAACTCGGCTATCTAGAAGAAGCCATCAAAGCTTTTAAGTACTCACTAACTATCTCTCCCCACAACACAATTGCTGGTAAAAATATTGCTAGACTTTCTACACTCCAAAGTGAAAAAATTTCAACCAATTTAAACACCGCGAGAACATCTACTTCAACATTGTTTATATCTGACAGTGGCAAGAGTACGAAACTAACACTACACATTGGTGAAATTGCTGGAAAACTCCCTCATTTTGCACCAGGAACTCCGCTGATTTTGAATTTAGAGGGTGACGGTGTGTCTGTTTCGGATTCAACAGAACAAAAACTAGGAATGCTTCCTCCGAAACTGGGCTTCAGGCTTGCAGGTCTAATTGCAGGCGGAAACAAATATGAAGCGATTTTTGTAAGCAACCAAGGCGAGGAATTAAGCATTTTAGTCAGAGAGGTTTACCAAGATCCGTCTCAAAGAAAATTGATCTCATTCCCTCCTCAAAATCATCCTAATATCGGAGAAGAAGAGCCCCAAACCCCACCAAGTACCGACGCCTTAGGAGATCCACTTTCAGAAATCCCACAAGCTTTACCTCTTAATTCAAATGATTCCTTGCTCGATATTTCTGAGGATGAACTTTTACTCACAGCAGTTGACACTGAAGACTTGGAGGAATCAGAAGATATAGATTCATCGCTAAGCGAAAATGACGACTTAGAGGATGAAATAGAAGAATCCGCCGATGCTGAAATCCCAGACCCTCTAGATGAAGATGACGAGCCTTTAGAAATTTCCTCCCTTGATTCTGAAATTGAAGAAGAATTGGAGGACGATGAGGATGATTTGGATTGAGAATTAACTCCTGTTCTTTTTAAAACTTCCTGCTTTCATGTCATTAATTGTAATAACGGCCAACACAGAAAAAGAAGCGTACCCGTACCAGAAAATTATTGCTGAGTTCGGTTCTAATTCTTTAGTTATGACTACAGAAAAAAACGTTCTGATGAATACAATTTTGAACGATATGACTGGTTTGCTCCTAAGCGGGGGTGATGATATTCATCCGAAATTTTATGGCCAAGAAATTGACCCGAACAGTAAGCTTATTTCAAATGAAGCTAGGGATCTGATGGAATTTTCTATTCTCCAAAAAGCACTAGCAGCCAATTTGCCTGTTTTGGCCATTTGTAGAGGAATGCAATTATTAAACGTTGCTTTCGGAGGATCGCTGATACAACACATCGAAGGACACTCGCTTGAACAATCTGTTGCACCAGATGTTGAGAAGCCTAAGCACCATCCAGTTTATGTATCTCCTGGAAGCAAGCTAGCGGCAATTATTGGTCTGGGGGCTGTATACAGGACAAATAGTGAACACCATCAAGGACTAAAGGAAGCGCAAAGAGCTAAGGGTTTACTAGCCTCTGCCTATCACACTGAAGACGGGATAATCGAAGCACTAGAGAGCCCTTCACATGATTGGGTGATAGGGTTACAGTGCCATCCAGAAAAAACTAAGGAAGTGCCCTCAAATTTTTTTCGACTATTCCAAGGATTTGTAGAGCGTTCAGAAAATAATAGAGTTTGATTTATGACAGATCTTTTAGATGTTGATCAATGCAGCCATAGATATTTATCACCCGAGAGAAAATGTCGAACATGTGGCATTAAATTCAATAAAATCTGGCAAGAAGCTACTATTGGTACCTGGCAGCCCGTTTTGCGAATTTTGTTTTTTACGGGGGCAGCATTGATGATGACTGCGTATGCAGTTGGCAATGAAATGGGTGCAATTGTAGGGGTTTTCGTAGCGATCACAGTATTCACAATGACTCGCTTAATTATGTCGTTAGCTGAGAGAGCTGTTCCTCGTCAGTTTAGGGTCGGCATTCTCGAACAAGTAGGTAATAAAAGCCAATTTAATATCCTTGCCAACAAACCTTTTGTTGGGGTTGTTTCGAGGATAAAATTTCAAATGAATTCTGAAGTTTTAAGCGCAGTAGAGCCTGGTGATCTTGTTTTAGTTGAATTCTTGCGCTGGACTCGCTTGCCGGTTGTTTGGTCTCGAGGAAAGAAAAAACGATAAATCCATCACTGCATGACAAATTTACCTCTTGGGTTCTACAGTTTTCTGCTATAATTTACATATGCTTTGCCACTCTTTCATACGCTATCACGTATGAAGGGTTTTAGCTTGTCGTACATCTAGCCTATTTAGGCCAGTCTATAAAAGAGGTAATCATGGTACTAGACTCCCAAAGAATTAGGCCAGTTCGCATAGATGAAGAAATGCGAACCGCCTACCTTGATTATGCTATGAGCGTGATTGTCTCTAGGGCTCTCCCTGATGTGAGGGACGGCCTAAAGCCTGTGCATCGAAGAATCTTGTATGCAATGCATGAAATGGGCCTTAGGCCAAACTCTTCTCATAAAAAAAGCGCGGGCGTAGTCGGAGAGGTGTTAGGCAAATATCATCCACATGGAGATAGTCCTGTATACGATTCGCTTGTCCGCATGGCCCAAAATTTTTCCATGCGCTATCCGCTTGTAGACGGCCAAGGCAACTTCGGGTCCGTTGATGATGATCCACCCGCAGCCATGCGCTACACCGAAGCGCGGCTCACTGCTATAGCAGAGGAGTTGTTAGGTGACCTTGATCGCAATACCGTTGATTTTGTAGACAATTACGATGGTTCTAATCAAGAACCGACTGTTCTACCTGCCCTTACGCCTAATTTACTGCTTAATGGGGCAGGAGGCATCGCAGTAGGTATGGCAACAAACATACCACCGCATAACTTAGTAGAGCTTTGTGATGCAATTGCGCTACTCATAGATAAGCCAGATTCAACCGTAGATGATTTGATGGAGTATGTTCGGGCGCCAGATTTCCCTACCTCAGGAATTATCATGGGCAAAGAGGGGATACATCAAGCGTATCACACTGGACATGGAAGGGTGGTAACTAGGGCTAGGGCTTCAGTAGAGGAATTAGATAAAGGTGATAGAAAGCGTATAGTCGTAACTGAATTACCATACCAAGTTAATAAAGCTTCATTAGTTGAAAAAATTGCACTTTTATCCAAAGAAAAGAAGATCGAAGGAATAAGCGAAGTGCGCGACGAATCTGGTAGAGCAGGTATGAGGGTGGTTGTAGAGCTCTCTAGGGGAATGAACCCTGATCAAGTCTTGAACAATCTTTTCAAGCACACTTCAATGCAAAGTTCATTTCATGTGAATATGCTCGCTCTGGTAGAAGGTCAACCACGCGTATTAACCCTCAAATCGGCATTGGGACATTTTGTAGAATTCAGACGGGTAGTCATCCAACGTCGCGCCGAGTATGACCTAGGTAGGGCTCGAGCTAGGGCCCATATCCTTGAAGGATTACGCGTAGCCCTGCAAAACATGGATGAGGTAATACAACTCATCAGGGAATCAGATGATGTTGAATCTGCTAGAAACGGCCTAATGTCTGTATTTGCTTTAACTGAAACACAGTCGCAAGCGATATTGGACATGCAACTAAGGCGACTAGCTGCACTTGAAAGACAAAGGATTGAGGATGAATGGAATGATTTGCAAGAAAAAATTGCTGACCTAGAAAGCTTACTAGCAAATCCAGCCAGAGTTTTGGCAGTAATCAAAGAAGAGACTTTAAAACTGAAGGATAATTACGGACAAGAACGTCGATCAGAAGTCTGGGATCAAGAAGCAACAAACTTTTCGATGGAGGAACTCACGCCTCATGCTGACGTAGTTGTGACATTAAGCGATAGGGGCTACTTAAAACGACTCCCAATAGAAGCTTATCGCCTTCAACATCGTGGTGGGAAAGGTGTAAGAGGGCAAGAGACTCGTGAGGGTGATGCTGTACAACAGTTGATAGTTTGTGACACCCATGACTGGCTCTTCTTTTTTACAAGTTCAGGTCGGGTTTATAGAGAACGTGTTTTTAACATTCACCAAGATGCGACAAGGCAAACCCGTGGCACACCCGTGCAAAATCTAATTAATATCGATGCTAGTGAACTTGTAACTGCTATCGTCTCAATTAGGCCTGATGAACTAACTTCTGATGCCGAGAGATATATCGTTATGGCTACCACAAAGGGCGAAGTTAAAAGGATGCGATTAAGCCAATTCAGCAACATCAGATCAAATGGTCTTGCTGCGATGGATTTAGAGAAAAAAGACTCCCTACTTACTGCTCGCCTCGCCGACTCTGACATGACTATCATCATGGTAAGTAGAGACGGTAAGGGTGCACAATTTCAACTCGAAGACGTTCGAGTTCGGCAAACTCGTTCCGCTGGAGGAGTAAGGGGAATTAAATTAATCGGCGATGACGTTGTTGTAGGTATGGATGTAGCTAAGGACTCAGATCAGCTTCTACTTCTAACTGTTAGAGG
Source organism: Chloroflexota bacterium (assembly GCA_002719775.1). Taxonomy (GTDB): domain Bacteria; phylum Chloroflexota; class Dehalococcoidia; order Lucifugimonadales; family Australimonadaceae. The sequence continues at coordinate 7,900 of PBEP01000017.1, forward strand.
TTATGGGAAAAGAACCGCAGTTAATATGTTCAGAACCACTGGAAGAGGAGCGCAAGGTGTAATCGCGCTAAAGATAACTGATAAGACTGGCCCGATGGCTGCAGCTGTAGTAGTTGGTCCTGATTTTGATGAAGTTATGGTCGGATCTGCCAAAGCAATGGTATACCGAACTCGCATTAAAGAGATTCGGACATTGGGCAGAGCAACTCAGGGCGTAATGGTCATGACTAAATTACAACCTGATGATCAAGTAATTTCAATCAGTGCGTTCAAAGAAGGTGCTGTGGAAGAAGAATCTGAAATACCTGTACTATCAGCTCCAAAGCCAGAAAAACGCCATAAAGCTCTAAGTAAGTCAAAATCTACCGAGGCTCCTGAGACTGAGATTGTAGACCTGCAGGATAGCCCTGCAAAAGATATTCCCGAAAATATCTCTCCAGATGCTGGCAATAATCCTGAAGCAAAATCAGGCAATGCGCAACTGTCGTTAGCGTTCGATGAAGACGATTCTGAGGAAGATGAAACAAGCTCAGAATAAAGTCTCTCAAGCATTCGCTTGATACGAAGCTGCAGTTAGCCTAAAATATACGGGTTGTCTAAATTATTAGTGGTGCTGCGCATGTCTTATGCAATAATCGAAACAGGCGGTAAGCAATACCGGGTTGCTCCTGGTGATGTAATTTCTGTCGAAAAGCTAGATGCTCAAGAAGGTTCTGAAATCGACTTCAACCGAGTTCTTCTTGTATCAAATGATTCGGGGATACAAGTTGGCAAGCCAACCGTTCAGGGCGTTAAGGTTGTGGCGAGAGTTAACGCTCAAGCACGCGGTGACAAAGTTATTGTATTCAAGTACAAACCCAAAACTCGTTACCGTGTGAAAACAGGGCACCGCCAATCGCTAACTCAGGTTACAATTAGTGAAATTCTCTCTGGTTCATCAACAAATGACAAGGTAGCAGTTACGCGTTCAAAGAAACCCAGTCAGCCTAAAAAGGCTCCGCGCATACGGAGGACGTCTGATGGCACATAAAAAAGCAGGTGGAAGTAGCAGAAACGGAAGGGATAGCCAAGGTAAACGCTTAGGCGTTAAGCGATATGGCGGTGAAACCGTTCAAGCTGGAACCATTATTGTCAGACAGCGAGGCACCCGAATTCATCCTGGTCGCCATGTTGGCATGGGTCGGGATTTCACTTTGTTTGCTTTGGTGGATGGCACAGTAGTATTCGATCACGCCACTAGAAAATCCAAACGCGCAAATATTTCACCTACAAAGGCATAGTAAAATGAAAGCTGAGTTACATCCAACATATTTCCCAGAAGCTACTGTTTCTTGCGCATGTGGAAATTCGTGGATTACAGGTGCTACAAAAGAGCAAATTCGGGTAGAAATCTGTGGCTCTTGTCATCCTTTCTTTACTGGAGAACAGCGTATTGTAGACACCGAGGGCAGGGTTGAACGTCTCAGACGAAGATTCGGTATCGAGTAAACTTTTAGAATGACCCCACTTACTTCACTTTTTTTGTTTGATAAGCCCTAAATGAGTGCGTCACCTTCTGGCAATTTTGTTTATGGCGGCCAAGCTGTGCTTGAAGGTGTGATGATTCGTGGGAGGCAAGTGGTAGCTGTCGCAGCTAGAAGCCCTGAAGGTAAAATCAAAACCACTACATTTCCTATTGCAGAATGGCTAACTGGAAAATATCGACGAATTCCTTTACTCAGAGGAACCTTGATACTCTTAGAATCTTTATTGATCGGCATGAAAGCATTAACGTTTTCAGCACAAGTTTCTGCTGGTGATGAAGAAAACGAGCAGCCCATTTCTACTATCAGTTTAGCCTTAACTTTAGCAACTTCGCTGCTATTAGCTATAGGTTTATTCTTTATGCTCCCCCTTCTCCTCACAACATTCACTGTGGATCACATGACCGATTCGTCAATCATAAGCAACGTTGTTGAAGGTGTAATTCGCTTACTGATTTTCTTAGGATACCTTGCTGCAATAACCTTGATGCCCACAATACGACGAGTATTTGCTTACCATGCAGCTGAGCACATGACAGTTCACACACACGAGGCAAGTCTGGATCTGAAAATCGAGAATGTCAGACTCTTTCCTGCTGCACATCCTCGATGTGGTACAGCTTTTCTACTAACTGTCATGATCGTCTCAGTAATAGTATTCGCGTTTTTTGGTACCCCAGACCTTGTGATGAGAATCATCTCACGTATAGTACTTATTCCAGTCATAGCTGGTATTGCATATGAAGTAATTAGGTTTAATGCTAAATATAGTTCGAAATGGTATGTGAAGGTACTAGCTGAGCCAAGTTTATTAATGCAGCGTCTTACTACTCGTCAACCAGATGATGAACAAATAGAAGTTGCAATTGTAGCAATGAACACTGCTCTAATCGGCGATCAACAAGCCGGCAGTTGAATAATCTTTCATATCCTCTTTCAAAGCACTATATGCCAATTTGCTTCCCTTACCTTGCTCCAAAAGGCGCTCTGCCGCATCGAATATAATAATTGACTCACTGTCGCCTAACATTTCAGCAATTTCTATAGCCTTTTCATTCTCTTTTAAGGTTTGAATCACTGTAGAAGCTTTTTGAGAGATGATTTGTTTACTTACTTGTATATGACGATCAGCAAACACTGCCACTTGCGGTAAGTGAGTGATGCAAAGAACTTGCCCCTCTTGAGCCAGTTCCCAAAGGCTTCGGCCTATTAAATCACCAATTCTCCCTCCTACACCTGAATCTACTTCATCAAAAACCATCGTTTGTTGATTTGAATATTTCGACAAAGCAACAGACAGTGCCAGAATTAACCTTGAGGCTTCTCCCCCGGATAGTGACTCATCTATTGGTCTTAATACGTCGAAGGCGCCAGACCCTATTAAAAACTGAACATCATCAATTCCCCGATCATTAAACGAATAGGTGTTATTGGTAGAAATTTGAAACCCATAATTAGGTTCATGTTGGTTTATCTGAATAGAAAATTTAGCATCTACCATTGCTAATTCTTTAAGCTTATTCGTAATTATTAGATCTAAGGCTTTTGATGCTTTGATACGTTGAACAGATAATTCCGCAGCAATCAACCCAGCTTGATTTTCTGCCTGAGCCAATAGGCGCATAACGTCTTCTCTCTTCGAGCGACAATCTTCCAGTTCCTGAAGAGAAGACTCGGCAAGCTCAGAATTTCTGATCACTTCTTCTACAGTTCCTCCATATTTACGCATCAAATGCCCGATTAAAAGTAATCTCTCAGAAATTTGCTCTTCCTTATTGGGTATTCGCTGTACAGCTTGACCGTAATTCCGAATAGACTGTGATGCTTCACGAACCAATTCATGAGCTTTATCGAGCAGCTGGATTTGTTTTTGAAACACATTCCCAGGGTCAGGTATCTTGTCGATCCTTTTTATTGAAATAGCAATTTTGTCTAATGCGCAACCTGGCTCTTCATACAATTTATTATGTGCATCCGCACATGCATTAAATATGCTTTCTGAGTGATTGATCATCTCTAGTTCATCATGTAATAATTCTTCTTCTCCTACTTTTAGTTCTGCTCTCTGGATATCTTGAATTTGGAATTCCAAAAATTCTCTTTTAGCTTCTATCTCACTGATTCTGCCATTTAGATTTGTCAGTTCTTTTCTAAGGATCATTAAATGACTGAAGTAAGATTGGAAGGTCTTCACCTGATTGTTGATTCCCGCAAATTCATCCAGTACATTGAATTTGAATTCTCTATTCACTAAGTTAGCCTGAGAATTTTGGCTATATATTTTTAGCAACTGGCTTGTTAATCTTTGCAAAAGCTTTAAAGAGCAAATTTTGTCGTTGACGGTGCAGAAGCTTAGCTTACTATCTACATTAATAACTCGCTTAAAGATAATGGGGGAGTTAGAATTTCCTAAGAATTTATGATTTAAAAATGAAGATAGCAGCTCAAAATCAGATTCGCTAATTATAAATTTTGCGCGTACTTCAGCTTTCTCGTGTCCAGCCCTAACTTGATGCTTTAAAGATCGATTGCCGGATACTAAACCAAGTGCACCTATCAAAAGAGACTTCCCAGCTCCAGTTTCGCCAGTGATTATATTCAAACCAGGCCCTAAATCTAAATTCGCATCTTCAATCGTTGCAAAATTTTTCACACTTAATTCGGACAGGTATCCCATAATAGAACATATGTTCCTATTGAAACAATCGCTCGTCAACGAGCTTTTGTCATTTCAAACCTGAATGCAAATACGACACCCAAGAGCAACAACAAACCTCCTGGAATCACTGTCCAGTGTGGAACTTCATTCAAAAAGATACTAGCCAAAAGTATCGCTATCACCGGCTCTATCCTCGTGACTAGTGCGACTACCGTCGCAGACACATGCGCAAGAGCCCAGTTTAACGTCGTATGACCTACTGCTTGAGGTATCAAGCCGGCAAGGAATATCCAACCATAAGTTTCGATAGGCAGCCCTAAAAACGGGGCTCGTGTAATCAAAACGCATAATATTAGCACCAAGAAAGCGGTAAGGTACACAATTGTGATATACGAGGTTAAATCTATACGTGGCCTCAGATGGCGTCCTATAAGCAAATTACCTGCCATCGCGATCGCTCCAGCAACAGCTAACAAGTCACCACGTATGCTATTACCTCCGTTGGAAGGGTCACCTATGCCAAGCACAACTCCTCCAGCAATTGTGACTAAAACTGCGAAAGCGACTGCCCAAGTAGCTCGATCTCCTTTAAAATGAGCACCAACTAACACGAAAAGTGGAGTTGTAGTCACTAAAAATACTGAGTTAGCAATTGACGTCATTTGAAGTGAGGTAATCCACAAAGCAAAATGACTCGCAAGAAATAAACCTGAAACCAATAATAAAATCCAATCTTTTATACCAACTCTGGTGTCAAAAGATTGTCCCTTTAGTCTTGAAACAGCAATTACAACTACAAAGGCTACTAGCATCCGATAAGCTGCTATAACTATAGGATTCGCATCTGCCATTCGAATTAGTATCGCGGCACTACCAATTGCAAAAGCACCAATTGATAAAAATCCAATGATCTTGAAATCAGATTCTCTTGATTTTAATATCTTATCGGTCAAAAAAAGCTCCGAAGATAGAAACTTTTGATTTTTACTCTACCTTAATACGTAACCTTTTATTAATCTTGCCTTTACTTTCATGACCAATTACCTTAATCCTGCCAACCTCTGAAGTGTTGGCAACATGAGTTCCCCCATCTGCCTGTATATCTAAACCAGCTATCTCGACTACTCTTACTTCTTTGATGGACTCAGGAAGGAGGCTAACTTTAGTCCTAATCAATTCAGGTCTCTGATCAGCTTCCTTGCGAGACATGAAAGTCACTGTAATAGGCCTTTTAGCATCTATCTCCAGATTAGATAGATATTCGACTTCTTCAGCAAATTCAGCAAATGATCCCTGCAGGTTCTCAACTTCGAAATCCATTCTTGCAGCTAAGGGTTCCATATTACCTCCTGTAACTACACCCGCATAATCTCTGTTAATCACTCCACTAATAACGTGTANTGCTGTATGGGTTCGCATNAGAGNATAACGTCTNTCCCANTCTAAAAATCCTCGNACTNANTCTAAATTCTCTATAGGTTCGCTCGTTTCTAGNTGATGCCAGANTTCATTGTTTTCNTTCCAAACATTAGTNANTTNGAATTCCGAATTCGNNCTCTTCAAAGTTCCTAAATCNCAAGGTTGCCCNCCNCCACCGGGATANAATAATGTCCTNTCAAGTNTTACNGCATTATNAGNAACNGACAAAAAATTGGCAGTGAATTCTTTTGAATAGCTATCNACATTNAATANCAAATCAGTCATTNGGTACTCCTTTATAAAGAGACCAAATTCATCAANGNTTCTAAATTTTGAGCAGAATCTAAAGACCANGCTNNATCGAGTAATTGCTTTGCTTGTACTTCTGACATTACTTCNGNTGCTAAAGCCATAAATTTAGTTTCAAGATCTTGATCACTCATNGGATTTTCAGGAGTNCCAATTGCATGCTCAACATATTTTTCTATGGTTTCCCCATTCNTAAGTTTCACTGATAAATGGGTGGANTCTTCNTTGATTTCTGGGTCTATAATTTCACTGATTAANGANCGCAANCTAANCACTTCTGGATCCTTCACCCNCTGATCNGTGAANTGAAAAGCACCCCCAGCTCCGTCAATCAGCCCAACTGCAACACAGTGNCTATAAGAAAATTTACCNTCAAATCCNGTCTTCGGGGATGCTCTNCCCATTAACTCAACTACAAGCGGATTCACACGAAAGACTAANCTTTCAATNTGNTCAGCCGTGATGCNNTTNTGATTTCTTATTTGAATNATCGCNTCTTGAAGTGGATGTGCNACGATTCCATTAGCGAAGGGTTTTAANCCGTTATTCTTGATCTCCCATCTTTCACCTAAGNCACCAAGTAACTGTGANTCGCTATGCCCTTCATGTGAGTGAATTGCCCAAAACCCNCTACGNCCTCCAAANATATCATCNGGGCCNGTCATGCCTAATCGGGCTAATTCTGCNGATTCTAATCCAATGNTNGCAGATCTTGCTGGGTGCATTGCNTTAGCNTGACTNCCCANTGCTTCTCGCAAACCCGATGCNTGAGTNCCTGCCATTGCNAGGCANTGATTCATTATTTCCGGGGCCAATCGNAAAACCCTGCCNGCTCCAGCAGCTGATCCAAAGACTCCAGCNGTCCCAGTAATNTGCCATCCNTGATCATAATGCCAAGGNTAAACAGACATTGCTACACGGCATTCAACTTCAGCACCCAATANNAATGCNGCNAGCGCATCCTTACCAGATATTCCANTGTCTTCTGACAAGGCTAAAACTGATGGCCATACGGGAGCACTGGGGTGCAATATNGTAGGAAGNTGCGTATCGTCGAAATCCTGNATATGTGCTAAATANCCATTNAGTAATGCTGCNATGCTTGGACTAGTCCTTAAGCCTCCTATTACAGTTGCTCGNGGAGCTGCACNTTGCTTAGATGCCCATTCTAGTAAAGCCCTNGAGGGGNTTTCTTGAGTGCCNGAAAGAGAGATAGCTAAAACNTTNATTANGGTACGCTTAGCTTCATGAAAAACATCATCNGGTATTTCGTTTACAGAAATATTTGAAACAAAACTAGCTAGAGAAAATGTAGGACCCTCTACGTTACTATTAGGCATAAAGCCCCCTTCTTCGTTGATATACCNTTATAGGGTANCATCAAGTAAGNAAGNCGGCTTANTCTTTAGCTTGCTGCACTAAANGGCTCTTCTATTTCCTTAGGTGTTACAGANTCAATNCCGCGCCTAATTGTTTCTAAAACAGAAGNAAGTTCAGTNTCAAGNTCAACCAACGTTTGNCGAACGTATTCGTCAGCACCNCTCCTTCGAGATCTAACATCTTCCTCAATAGCAGCNATNATCTTCTGGCCTCGTTCTTCAGNTTCTTTGATGATCTCTTCAGANCTTCTCTTAGCAGACGCAACTAATTCACTATCNTCAANNAGGNTTTTTGCATCCCTCTCAGCAGAAACTTTCAGCTTNCGNGCTTCTGNNGCNGTTTTTGTAATAATCTGCTCTCGGTATTCGAGTATTTCCGAGGCCTGCTTTATGTCTTCNGGGATAGNAAGNCTCATCTGATCAATCAAATCTCTCAACTTTTCTCCATTGACCATTGTCTTCCCCGTNATGGGAACCTTACGAGATCCTCCAGCAAGAGTNTCCAACTGGTCAATTAATTCCATAATTTCCATAACAATAACCTTTCTAAAACTTACGTGCCACTAACCAAACGTTTGCTTAAGGCTTTATCTACATTTTGAGGAACCANGCCACTNATATCGCCCCCCAACCGAGCAACTTCTCTAACCAAGCTAGATCGTATGAACTGATGCTGAAGGTCTGTAATTAAGCAAACTACGTCNACTTCTGGTGCAAGGCGNCNATTCATTAATGCCATCTCAAATTCNTGTTCAAAGTCAGCATTTTTNCGCAATCCCCTAACTATTACATTTGCGTTTGTATCCCTAAGNAAATTAACAATTAGNCCATCAAAAGGAAGNATCTCAAGNCTTGGAATNTGCGANGTTGCCTCCTNTATCAGNGACACTCGNTCAGAAGTNGAAAANAAAGGTTGTCTCTCGGGNTGATCAAATACAGCTACNANCACCCTGTCAAAAAGCCTCGAGGCNCTCTGCATAATATCTAANTGGCCCAANGTGACTGGATCAAATCGTCCAGGGTANACTGCNGTNGTCAATTTNCNCTCCTTNNTTGNTTGTCCANGTANAAGGCNAATCCTGAGTCACCATACCGTCGATCCTGGNTGAGGCTTAGAGCTCCACATGATNNNGGNGCNGNNTCTCTAGANGNATGTCCCACTACCACCACAGAATCTGAATGNACNAAGCCTTTTGAGTAAANCTTATTCAAAAGTTGCGAAGGNAAAGGATCAGAGTAAGGAGGATCCATTAAAACCAAATCGAAGGGNCCNTTGAGAANATCTAACGCGCTNAANACATCNNTNCAGTGAATCACTGCACGTTCACTAACTNTTGCTAAAGAGACATTTTTCAAAATATCTGCTGCTTGTTTTCGGTCAAATTCAACAAATTCAACACTAGACGCACCTCTACTTAGTGCCTCNATGCCCACTGATCCTGTACCNGCGTAAAAATCCACTACNGCTAAACCNTCAACNCCTTTCGCAGACAAAATATTAAANAGAGCAGANCGAACTCTATCTGTGGTCGGCCTNACAGCCTTGCCACTAGGGGAAAGGATTTGAATGCCCCTAGCAGTACCNCCAGTTACTCGCATAAAGACATTANTNTCATCGTTCAGTACCTTCNNCCCTATTAGAACGATAGTATGGATTGTGGAATCCTTGGTCAATGATCTTGATTTGAGATTAAACATTAATCAAGAATTAAGTTGGGATGGTTCCCTTAATTAGATTTGCGTGGTGCAACTCGCAGCGGTAAAATACGCGCCATTATATTGAAGTGAAGTTCACCTGAAGCAATATTGCAGGAAATTATAGATGTCACCAGAGCAGACCTATCTTACAACTGAAGGTTTCAAATCCCTGGAAAAAGAATTAGACCAGCTAAGGAGTGTCCGCAGGCCACATGTAGCTAGTCAGATTCAAGCTTCTAAAGAACTTGGGGCTATGGGAGAAAACGCCGAATATGAGGAAGCAATGAATGAGCTTGCTTTTCTTGAGGGTAGAATTCAAGAACTAGAAGCTATGCTTCACAATGCTGTCATCATCCCAGCACCTAAAAAAGGCCGGTCAAAATCAAGTACTATTCAACTAGGGTCAGTTGTAAAAGTAGCAACTAGTGGCTCAAAAAAATCTGCCATTTATACTATAGTTGGCAGTGCAGAAGCATCTCCAGCAGAGGGTCGTATATCCAATGAGTCTCCGATAGGTAAAGCTTTAATTGGCAGATCTAAAGGCGACGAAGTTGATTTTCAAGTCCCTTCTGGCGTGCAACATCTAAAGGTAATCCAAGTAAAATAGAACTAGCAATTCTCTGCACATTTGACCTTCATGAGCATTCAGGAAACTTTGCATGACACAACGAGGCGAAGATCTATTAAATAGTCGTCGGGCCAAACTTCTAGCCCTACGCACTCTAGGAATTGATCCTTATCCAAGTAAATCGTCAAGGCGACATACGTGCTCTGAAGCCGCCCAAATTTTCATTAAGCATGAGGATGAAGCCAAGCCAAGATCAACATCCGTTGCCGGTCGAATTTTAAGACTCAGGAACATGGGTAAAGCTAGTTTCATAGATATAGAAGATCATACTGGTAGGCTTCAGCTGTTCATTCGAGCGAATGAATCAAGAAAATCATTTGGCTTGGTAGATAATCTTGATTTGGGCGATTTTGTAAGTGCTTCTGGGAATTTAATGAGAACGCGTTTGGGTGAAATTTCTGTCCAGGTCAAAAAACTCTCGTTATTAACAAANGCTATGAGGCCNCCTCCNGATGCTTACTATGGTTTGAATGACAAGGANACTCGTTACAGGCAANGATATNTAGANNTNATNGCTAATAAGTCTGTTGAACAAGTNATGCGAACAAGAAGTAAGATTATCTCNTCAATCCGCAATTTCATGGACAAAAGNGGATTTGTAGAAGTTGAGACTCCTGTGTTGGTTAATGTCCCAGCNGGAGCAATGGCTAATCCATTTATTACTGAACATCGAGCNTTNAATCGTCGTTTATTTCTACGGATAGCAACTGAACTTTATCTNAAACGCTTGATTGTAGGAGGNATGGATAAAGTATANGAAATNGGAAGAGTTTTTCGTAACGAGGGAATNGATCATGACCATAATCCTGAATTNACCNTGCTNGAGAGTTATGAAGCATACTCAGANTACNTAAAAGTGATGGGTATGGTGGAAAAACTCGTNCCAGCGATTGCAAAATCTGCATTAGGANCTACCACCATAGAATTTCANGGATCTAAGATTAACCTTTTGGGGCCGTGGCCNAGAATTAANCTTAAGGACGCAATNAAACAATANTCTGGTGTAAANATTGATGATGCTCCNGATGCAGCAAGCATGACNGAGATATTGAAAAACCTTGGCATTGCCGCNACCTACGCNGAAAGCCGTGGGCGNCTAATCGACAAATTGCTATCCACTTATGTTGAGCCCAATTTAATACAACCNACATTTTTAATAGANTATCCTTTAGAAATGTCTCCNNTAGCAAAAGCAAAANCNNCNGATCCTCAATACACNGAACGGTTTGAAGCTTATGCNGGGGGAATGGAAATAGCNAACGCATTNAGTGANCTTAATGANCCAGAAGCNCAGCGTAGCCGNTTGGATGAACANGAACANCTACGCAAACAGTATCANGGNGANGAGCTTGANCGCATAGATGAAGATTTCATNATCGCACTNGAGCATGGNATGCCTCCNACNGGNGGCCTTGGAATTGGAATNGATCGNCTNGTTATGTTNNTNACAAGTCAAGAATCTATTCGNGATGTTTTNCTTTTCCCGCAAGTCCGNTCGTTAGGGAACGAATCATGATCAACATTGAATTGNTTCGNCAAAATCCAGANCANGTNCGNAAAGACCTNGGCAGGAAAGGTGAAGATCCNAAANTCGTNGATGTTTTAATTGAATTAGACAAAAAATGGCGTGAAGCCAANCAAGCTTTGGATCATCTAAGAGAAAGNAGNAATGTTGCNAGTAAANAGATTGCTGAATTAATNAGGCAAGGGGAAAGTGCTTNTGAAGCCAAAGAATCGACTCGAGANATCGGNAATCGTATCAAAGAGGCNGANGAGTCTCTCAGGGANTGCAATGAAGAATTAAANCAATTAATCCTTGCNGTNCCNAATNTACCCTTACCNGACGTTCCTNATGGCAATAGTGAGGAAGACAATATAGTAGTTCGNCNGGAAAACNCCTTTAAAGAAACAANGGAAANNNTACGACCACACTGGGANCTCTCTGAATTNCTAGGNATAGTGGATATGGAAAGAGGNGCGAAGCTATCTGGCTCTCGTTTTTATGTATTTACCGATTTAGGCATACGCCTNCAAAGAGCTCTAGTNAATNTAATGATTGATGTTCATAGAAATNAACANGGTTATAAAGAATTCCATCTGCCTTTACTCGTCAAATCCAACATTATGGAAGGTGCGGGTAATCTNCCCAAATTCCATGAAAATNTATACCACGACGATGAAGATGATCTTTGGTTGATACCCACAGCTGAAGTCCCNTTAACNGGTTTGCATCGTGACGAAATTCTTGACTCTAAATCTTTNCCTAAGCTNTATATGGCTCATTCACCTTGTTTCAGAAGAGAGAAGGCCGCAGCAGGANGGGATACACGTGGCATAAAGCGAGTNCATCAATTTGATAAAGTTGAGATGTACCAAATCACNGCNCCNGAGAATTCTACTGAGGCCTTAAATGCTCTAGTATCGCATGCGGAAGAAATATGTAANAGATTAGAATTGCCGTATAGGATTTTAGAGCTCTGCACTTCAGATTTAGGGTTTCAATCTGCCAAGAGTTTTGACATAGAAATTTGGGGCCCTGGGTCCAAAGAATGGCTAGAAGTGAGTTCATGTTCAAACTGTTTAGACTTTCAAAGTAGGAGGTCGAATATTCGTTTCAAACGTGAATCTTCTTCTAAAACCGAGTTTGTCCACACGCTTAATGGGTCAGGACTTGCCTTGCCAAGGGTGATAATTGCTATTATTGAAAACTATCAACAAGAGGATGGTTCTGTGGTTGTACCCTCAGCTCTTATACCCTACATGAATCAAGAATTACTGCTACCAGTCAAATAATTGCCTAACTAATGCTTGCATTTAGGTTTGACCCTAATGCTACTTTTTTCCTTAAAATAGTGAAAATGCAATCGAGGCGTCCATTGTTTCAAAAAAATATACTTACAAATGGCCTTAGAGTATTAACTAGCAATATGCCCCACACCCGTTCAGTTTCTATAGGCGTTTTTGTTGGGGCAGGGTCACGGTACGAAAGTGAAGATTTGGCAGGAGCTTCTCACTTTTTAGAGCATATGCTGTTCAAAGGTTCAGAGAAACGCCCATCTCCTCACCTAATAAGCGGTCCAATTGAGTCCTTGGGGGGGATTATTAACGCAAGCACTGACAGAGAAATGACAATATATTGGATTAAAATTGCAGCCGAACATTTCTCTTTAGCAATGGACGTACTAGCAGATATGCTCCAAAATCCCCTACTTTCTGAATATGAACACCAACGTGAAAAAAATGTCATTCTTGAAGAGTTAGCAATGACATATGATCAACCTGACGCTTATGCCGATATGCTAATAGACCAAACTCTTTGGCCAAATCAGCCCATGGGTAGAGATGTCGGAGGAACAAAAGATTCTGTTATATCTATAAGTAAAAAAANCCTTGCTGACTACCATAATCGTCAGTATGGACCAGAAAATTCAGTAATAGCTATAGCGGGTAACATCGCTCATTCTGTGGCTATAAATGAAACTGAAAAACTATTTGGTAATTGGGGAAAAGCGTCTCCGTTGGATTGGCATCGAGTTCAACTTCCTGAGTCTAATGCCCCACGTGTCACCATTGGGAATAGAAGAACGGACCAAGCACACTTAGCATTAGCAATGAACGGAGTTTCCAGTGCGGATCCTCGTAAGTATTCGATGAGTTTGCTTAATACTATACTGGGCGAAGGAATGTCCAGTCGTCTTTTCATGGAGATGCGAGAAAAAAGAGGGCTTGCTTACGACGTCGCCTCTCATGCCTCACATTATAAAGACTGCGGCGCACTTACTGCCTATTGTGGTGTAGATCCATCAAAAATCGATGAAACGTTGGTAGTACTCCAGAATGAACTCGGGAAAATCAGCATTGATGCTTCTGAGGAAGAATTATCTAACGCGCAAGCTTTCGCTACTGGTAGGTTATATCTAAGACTAGAAGATACTCGCGCAGTAATGTCCTGGCTTGGTGGTCAAGAGTTATTATTTAATGAAGTTAAAACCCCCGAAAAGGTTGTAGACGAAGTACGGTCTGTAACAATAGGAGATATCCATTCCGTCGCACGTGAGTTTCTGGATCCTCGATTTTATAAATTAGCTATTGTGGGTCCTTATAGATCACAGGGCAGGTTTAAAAAATTACTTGCTGCATAAAGAAATAGCCCCAATTGGGGCTATTTCTTTATGCAATATCTTTTACTCTACATCATGTCATGCATATCAGGCATTGCCGGAGCTGCTGGTGCATTCTTTTGTGGAGCATCAGTCACAAGTGACTCAGTGGTTAGTACCATAGCTGCNACACTTGCAGCATTTTCCAAAGCTGCTCTACTCACTTTGGCAGGATCTACAATACCACGTTCTATCATGTGCCCCCATTCATTCGCCTCTGCATCATAACCCCAGTCACCTTCAGATTCGCCAGCTTGGTTTACAATAACGTCACCGGCTTGGCCTGAATTAACTGCAATTAATCGAATAGGTTCCTCAGTGGCATTTTGAACAATCTTAGCTCCTGTTAGTTCATCCCCAGTTAACTTCAATTTATCAACCGCGGAAGCACTCCTGACTAGTACAACGCCGCCGCCAGGTACAATACCTTCTTCAACTGCAGCTCGTGTAGCAGACAATGCGTCTTCAACACGGTCTTTTTTCTCTTTTAACTCAACTTCAGTGGCAGCCCCTACCTTTATGATAGCAACTCCACCAGAGAGTTTAGCTAGTCTTTCTTGCAATTTCTCACGGTCGAAATCAGAAGTAGTATCTTCAATACGAGCCTTAATTTGCTTAATTCGATCTTGAATTTCCTGCTCTGATCCATGGCCTTCAACGAACGTTGAATCTTCCTTGGTAGCTACAACTCTTCTTGCTCGTCCAAAATCTTCAGGTGTAAGCGAGTCCAATTTTCTTCCAATTTCCTCACTAATTACTGTCCCGCCTGTAAGGGTCGCAATATCCTGAAGCATTTCTTTCCTTCTATCACCGAAACCAGGAGCCTTAACAGCTAATGCATTCAATGTACCTCGTAGTTTATTCACTACCAGTGTGGCCAAGGCCTCACCTTCCACATCTTCTGCGATCACTACAACGTTTTTGGTGATTTGAAGAACTTTCTCTAGCCCAGGAAGTAAATCATTAACAGCTGTGATTTTTTTATCAGTAATTAAAACATAAGGGTCTTCTATTACTGTTTCCATGCGATCAGAGTTAGTTAAAAAGTAAGGAGATATGTATCCTCTGTCAATTTGCATTCCCTCAACATATTCAACCTCATAACCTAGGCCCTTACCTTCTTCAACAGTTATGACTCCGTCCTTGCCAACTTTTTCCATCACTTCTGCTATTAATGAACCCATTTCATTATCATGTGCAGATAGTGAGGCAACCTGAGCGATTTGCTCTTTGGTAGTAACCGGAGTAGCCATAGTACCAATCTGGTCTCGAATCGCAGAAACAGCTTTCTCAATTCCTCGCTTTAGCACCATTGGGTCTGCACCTGCGGCTATATTCCGGAATCCTTCGCTGATTATAGCCTGAGCCAGAACTGTAGCTGTAGTCGTACCGTCACCAGCCACGTCATTAGTTTTAGTCGCCGCTTCCTTTAAAAGCTGAGCGCCCATGTTTTCGTAATGGTCTTCAAGTTCGATTTCTTTAGCAATAGTGACACCGTCAGAACACACATTGGGTGGCCCAAACTTTTTATCCAGTATCACGTTCCTTCCCCGAGGTCCTAGCGTTACTTTCACAGTATTCGCCAAAACATCCATTCCAACTTTAAGTGATCTGCGAGCTTCGTCGCTGAACAGTATCTGTTTCGCCATCATTTCTCCTTCGCTGCTTTAAGGCTGCTAGCCTATCTTCGCAAGAATGTCGCGCTCNGAGAGAATTAAATAATCTTCTCCTTCGTCGCTGAATTCAGTTCCTGCGAATTTCGAATAAACGACAGTGTCTCCTGCCTTTACATCCAAGGGGATTCGTTTGCCATCGTCAGTTGTTCTGCCTTCGCCAACAGCAACTACTTTCCCTTCCTGAGGACGTTCTTTTGCACTATCCGGAATAACCAGCCCGCTACGCGTCTGGGCTTCTTGTTCTATAGCCTGAACGACCACACGGTCGCCAAGTGGAGTGAGAACTCGCGCCACGGCTCCTCCTTATTGGCCGACTTTGAATCGGCATTTTGAATTTTTGCGGTTTAGCACTCAGTGCGCCAGAGTGCTAAGCCCAAGAAATGTTAAGTTTTTAGCCTCAAAATGTCAAGGGCGGTAACTTCAAACCTTTAGGCCATAACGTTTTCCTACGATTAGTTGACACGCCCTTACCTCGATGAAAACATGGTTGAAATATTCACGGCGTTCATATGTCACATCAAAAAATCAGCGTCTCTATTAATTTTCATGTCGCGTGGGTGGATCTTAATTTAGGAAATACTCTCGTTAATGAGATCTTTGTTGGGCACCTCCAGCAGGTTATCGACCAGCTTGAAGATGCTAATAGCGTGCGTGTGATTGTATTTCAAGGCCTTGGTTCACTAGCTCCAAGCATGAATCCGGTGGCTAATTTAATTGCCAATGCAAAAAAACCTACCATCGCATTAATTAGTCAAGACTGCTTTGATCATAGCCTAGAAATAGCTTTAGCCTGCGACATTCGAATTGCATCAACTACCTCAAATTTCGCTCTTCGCCATTTACTTTATGGAATTTTGCCTAATGATGGGGCTACACAGCGTCTCCCAAGAATAGTTGGCAGATCTCAAAGCCTTTTCTTGTTATTAACATCTCAAACTATCCCGGCTAGCCGAGCTATTGAAATTGGGCTTGTTCAGCAAATTGCACCTGCCTCAAAAATAAAAGCAATTGTGGAAAATACAGCTGAAGCAATTGCTAAGGGTGGGCCCATAGCAATTGCCTATACGAAAGAAGCAATACTCAATTCAACTGAATTGACTCTCAATCAAGGACTTGTGTTAGAGCAAGACCTTTCTCTCCTCCTTTACTCGACCAAGGATCGTGCAGAAGGATTGAGTGCTTTTAGAGAAAAAAGAGCTCCTAAGTTTGGTGGTGAATGAAAAATTTCGAAACAGTGAACCTAAGCACGAAGAATGCCATAGCATTTATTGGGCTCTCAAGGCCAAATTTTATTAACTCTATTAATATTCAAATGAGAGATGATTTATTCGAAGCGCTTTCCGCAGTAAAAGACGATCCAAACATGCGCGGGGTAATTTTTTATGGAAAAGGGCCAAAAGGATTTTGCTCAGGAGCTGACCTTAATGACTTTGGAATGTTCCCCTCTCAGAACATTGCTCGAAAAGTCAAACAACAACGTGATATATGGAAACTCATACTTAACTTAGAAAAACCGACACTTGCTGCAATCCATGGATTTTGTTTTGGGGCTGGGCTTGAATTAGCAAGTTTTTGCGACATCAGGATAGCAACTACCGATTCGTTGTTTGCAATGCCAGAAGTACAATTAGGGCTAATGCCAGCTGGCGGAGGAACCCAAACACTGCCCAGAGTTTTGGGGCTATCTCACTCGCTTAATTTGCTTTTATCAGGGAATCAAATTAATAGTCATTTAGCTTATTCTTATGGGTTAGTATCGAGAGTTGTAGATAAAAATGACCTAATGGTCGAAGCAGAAAAGGTTTTGGGGGAAGTACTTTGTTCCCCTGATTCTTTGATAAAAGCTTGCAAAAATGCGGTAATCAATGGACTCGATATGCCAACAATGAATGGCCTTGCTTTTGAAAGTAGACTTAACTCTTTAAATGAATGGTGATCTTTGCATAGTATCGATATACTGAATTTGAGCGCAGCAATTGTTCCTTCCAGAATTGCAACAATATCTGAAGGGCAGCACCAAAGCTATGCTGAACTCTTAGAGCGCTCAAATCAATTAGCAAAATCTTTGCACGCAATGGGAATCGTGCCTGGTGATCGAATAATTGTGCTGGATATTAATTCAACACAACAACTCGAAATATATTTTGCAGCAATGCTTCTCAATGCAATTTTTGTGCCCTTGAACTTCAGGGCCCGATCAGAAGAGCTCAATTATCCAATATCTTTAACAACTCCCAAATTCATTTTCAGTGGACTCAGATATACCCAAATAGTAGATGACTTATCGATAAACCTCGATCAACAAACTTTTTTGGTTTCGTTTGGGGCATCAGTAGATGGGAACTGGATAAACTACGAAAGCTTGTTTGATTCGGAGCACAAAGGCAATGACATTCCGGCGATCTCTGAAAGTGACGATGAAAATACAGCTGCTCTTTTATTTACAGCGGGAACCACAGGTTCCCCTAAGGCAGTGAACTTAAACCATCACTCGTTTACTTCCTTTATGCTTTCAAGCGCTGAACCTGCTGACCCTGATATTGAAGAAAAAACTTTATTATCTTTACCTCTTTATCACATAGCAGGTCTTCAAAGTGCACTAACTTCTATTTTTTCAGGTAGGACAATAGTTTTCCAGAAGCAATTCGAAGCAAGGGAATGGTTACAGATAGTTGAAAANGANAAGGTACAAAGNGTGCTCTTAGTNCCAACTATGTTGAAGCAAGTATTAGANCATCCTGATAGGANTTCNTATGATCTCTCCAGTNTTGANCTAATNACTTATGGNGGNGCTCCTATGCCAATTTCGGTTATAGAAAAAGCTATANCTGATATGCCAAAAGTTTCTTTTATAAACGCGTTCGGCCAAACCGAAACNGGNTCNACCATCACATCAGTACCNCCAGAGGATCATGTNCTAAAAGGTCCTAGCCATTTGGTGGAAAAGAGGCGAAAGCACTTNGCAAGTATAGGCAAACCGTTACCTGATNTTGAAGTNAAAATAATTGATGAAGATGGCGNCGAACTTCCCCANGGNGAAGTAGGGGAAATTGCAGCAAGTGGCGATAGGTTAATGCAGGGTTATTGGGGAGAGANTAATCATAGAGTGAAATGGCTAAGGACGGGTGATTTAGGCTACATGGATNCTGATGGCTATATCTATCTACAAGGGCGCAAAAAGGATTTCATTAAAAGAGGCGGAGAGATGGTTTCTCCTGAAGAAGTAGAAACTGTGCTTAGAGCCTACCCTGGGGTTAGCGATTCCGCGGTAATAGGGCTCCTGGATGAAACATGGGGTGAAAAAGTTGTAGCAGTCATTGTTGCATGCGCAAATTCTGAGGTGACTGAAGAATCAATTCTAGAATATGTAGCTGAAAAGCTAGCTCGGTATAAAAGACCTGAGAAAATTATCTTTATAGATACATTGCCAAGAAACGAATTAGGGAAGGTTCTAAAAAAAGATCTGAGGTCATGGCTAGGGGCAGAATAGCTAAACGGGATTTCCTAGCTAAGTTGTAATCACCCACTACTTTGAGGCTTAGCGCCACTGTCATCCCACTCCATACCCCCGCGTGCCCACTCATAAGCCCAACCCACTACCATCATTACAATGAACACTAATACAGCACCAAAAGCAGCCCAACCTAATGCATTGAGCCTAGTAGCCCAAGGGAATAAAAACAAAATTTCTACATCAAACAATACAAACAAAAGAGCATACCTATAATAACGAACATTAAAGCGTTCCCATCTAGGTTCTCCAATTGTTTCCATCCCGCATTCGTACGGATCAAGCTTAAAAGGGTTAGGCCTTTGGGGTCTTATACGAAACTTACTCGCAAAGTGCGATAGAAGTAAAACGGAGGCTGGAACGATTATAGCAACTGACGTAAGTACAAGGATAAATCCGTATTGCCTCAAATAATCACTCATAACTTCTCCATATGGGGACTTAGGCCAGTAATTTAATTCTGAGGCCCCAAAACGCTTTCTGCAAGTAATTCAACTATATCCTCTGCAGCATGATCATCTTGTTTTTGATTTGTAGAAATACCTTCTTCCATCATCTGCAAGCAAAACGGGCATGAAACTCCTACAGTACTTGCCCCCGTTNTAAGGAATTGCTGAGTTCTTAAATTATTTACTCTTTCACCTTGTTCATGCATAAACATTTGGCCTCCACCTGCACCACAGCAAAAGCCTTTTTCTTTTGAATTTCCTTCCATTTCGATCAATTTTAAGCCGGGAATGGATTTTGCAATTTCTCGAGGCTCGTCAATAACATCGTTGTGCCGTGCTAGGTAACAAGAATCATGATAAGCCACAGATACATTCAAAGCATGCACAGGTTTGATCTTCCCATCACGCACTAGTCTTCCAACAAATTGGGTGTAATGCTCCACTCGGTAGTACCCGCCTAATTGAGGGTATTCATTTAAAATAGAATTGAAACAATGAGGGCACATGGTAACTATNTTTTGTATCCCATAACGCTCAAATGTATCGATATTAGTTTGAGCTAAGGTCTGAAACAAATACTCNTTNCCCAAGCGGCGTGCTGGATCTCCTGTGCATGTTTCNTCATTTCCTAANATCCTATATTTNACNCCNGCTACTTTTAGTACTGATGCCATAGCCCTNGCTACTTTTTGTGCTCTGGGATCAAGTGCTGGTGTACAACCTACCCAAAGCAAAACTTCATGATCTGGATCTTCAGCCATTGTAATTGCGTCTGTTCCTATAGCCCAATCAATTCTTGATGATTGTGTACCACGCCATGGATGCCCGCGTTGTTCCATCGAAGTCATCGCTGCCATAGCTGGTTCTGGCGTTCCTGCTTCTTCCATTGTGATGAACCTGCGCATATCAATTATTGAATCAATATGCTCAATTCCAACCGGGCATACTTCCATACAAGCCCTACAAGTAGTACACGCCCAAAGAGCATCAACACCTACTGCTTCNTGTAAAGTAAAGCTGAGTGCTTTGCCATNGGGTTCACCGCTTAATAATTCAGGTGCGCGCTGCATCATGAATTGTTTGCTGTCTTGAATTAACTTTCTCGGAGATAGAGCTTTGCCGCTTGCCCAGGCAGGGCATTGATCTTGGCATCGACCACAGTTAGTACAAGCATCAAGGTCGATTAATTGTTTAGTTGTGAGGTGAGTTATATCACTTGCCCCAAAAGCCTCCAGTTCCATTAAATCGCCCATTGGTCGCAATGCACCTTTAGGTCTATAGAGTTTGGACCTCCAAAAGATTGCGATGGGTGCTGTGAAAATATGCATCAGAGGCCCAAAACGCCATGCAGCATACACAAAAGTCAAACTCATTAGAGCAGCATGCACCCACCAAAGTACGAAATGCGATATTTCAACTGNATTTATTGANAACCCAAAGGAACGAATAATTTTAGCTATTCCGTAGCTAGCAGGTGACCAATACGCCAATGAAGGATTATAGAAGAAACTAGCTGGTTCAAGCTCAGTTGCTGCTTGACGCAATGATTGAAGTAAGAAGCCTGAAAGCGCCATAAGTGCAATAAGTGCTAGGAGTACTCCGTTTTCCAGAACAGTATCAAGTTTGGCAACTCGCAGAATGTACCGTCTATAGACCGCTATTGCCAATCCCGCTAATAAAGCGATACCGCCTATATCCCAAATTAATTCAAGCTGTAGTGACCATCTGACGGTGAAGAAGGTATGGTCTAAGTACTTATCAAAATTAAACTCAATTGCACTTACTACAGTAGCAATAAACAATACGAACATTCCCCAAAAAATAAGTACATGCATTGCGCCTGCAAGTGGTTCATTTTTTACTAAGCGTTTATGCCCAAAAGCATCAACAAATAACCACCTGCCAAAAAATTTTAAGCGATAACCAAATGAACCGGCGTCAGGATTAGGAGATCCCAGTCTCCAGTATTTTGACCTGTTATACAGACCCCATGCTATTGCTAATACTGAAATTAGAGCAGTGACGTAGACTAAAGCGCCAAGAGGGTACCCAATGTTCCAAAAATCTATGCGNCCATTTAACTGCTCAGGCATTATGAGATTACCCGCTTAACATATTCTTGACTGTAACCCCNATTTCAGCGGGGGTAGGAATTGTATGGCATCCAGCCTCAGACAGAGCCTTTACCTTTTCGCTTGCAAGAGCAGCGCGTCCGGTAACCACAGCACCTGCATGTCCCATGCGCCTTCCAGGTGGAGCTGTTTGACCTACAATTAAAGCAGCAACTGGTTTTGTAATATTAGCTTTGATAAATGCTGCTGCCTCCTGCTCTTTTGTACCTCCAATTTCACCAATGAGAACAATCGCCTCAGTTTCGGGATCATTATTAAACTCCGATAATACGTCTACAAAGCCCGTACCAGAAACAGGATCACCTCCAATGCCAACGCAAGTAGACTGGCCTATTCCTAGCTGTGAAAGCTGATTGACACCTTCATAGGTTAAAGTCCCCGATCTAGACACAACTCCTACTTTGCCGGAAGAGTGAATAAAACCAGGCATTATTCCAACTTTCGCGCCTTCTCCGGGGCTTATCAATCCGGGGCAATTAGGCCCTAAAAGTCGAGTTTTTTTACCTTCCAGATACCTCAGCACCATAGTCGTATCCTTTACAGGCACACCTTCGGCGATGCAAACCATTAGTTCAACACCGGCATCAGCAGCCTCCATCATCGCGTCAGCTGCGAATGGGGCTGGGACAAAAATAAGTGATACGTCAGCTTTAGTCTGCTTGACTGCTTCTCTGACTGTATCAAATACCGGCACATTTGAATCGAGGGCTTTCACGCCAGCTTTACCTGGCGTGACTCCGGCTACAATATTTGTGCCATAATCTAAACACCGTTGGGCATGATATGAACCTTCTTTTCCAGTAATTCCCTGGACCAGAATTCTTGAACCCTTGTTAACTAGGATGCTCATTTTGAGTCTCCAAACTTTTATTTTTTAACTAAATCTACCGTAGATGCGTCTCTATCTCTCATTGATTAGATATCGCTTCAGCGACCTCGCCTAAGGTGTCCACCATGATTGATTCAATATCTGAATCTTGCAAAATTTGTTTTCCTTGGTCAGCGTTAGTCCCTAGTAATCGAGCTATGAGCTTTGGCTTCCTTGTAGAAGCAGAATACCCATCTACTATTCCACGAGCAACAACATCACAGCGAAGAATTCCACCAAAAACATTAACAAGTACCCTTTTAACACCCTCATCACTAAGCATTAATTGAATTGCCTTAGCAACTTTAGCTTCATCTGCTCCGCCGCCAACGTCCAAAAAATTAGCTGGAGCAGCTCCAGCGCCGTTAATTGTGTCCATAGTAGCCATCGCCAAGCCGGCTCCGTTAACCATGCACCCAACATCACCATCAAGCCTAACGTATGAAATNCCNTCTTTCGANGCAGCTACCTCTAAGGCATCTTCCTGAGTGTGATCCCTTAACTCTGCATCTTTTGGATGTCTAAAAATAGCATCATCGTCGTAACTCACTTTTGCGTCTAAAGCAAAAAAGTCACCTTCAGTTGTGATTACTAGCGGATTTATTTCAACCATAGATAGATCTTTGTCCATATACACTTTGTACAATGAATCTATAAGAGCACCTAATGTCCTTATTTGAGAACCGTTAATATTCAGTCCATTTGCGATTCTCCTAGACTGAAAGGCCTGAAAACCAATTGCAGGATCAATAGGTTCTGTGATGATCTTTTCGGGCTCAGTTTCTGCTACTTCTTCAATTTCCATTCCACCTTCTTGTGAAGCAATGACTACAGGCCTTTTGCGATTCCCGTCAGTAGTAATGCTTAGATATAGTTCGCGCTCAATATTCATTGTCTGCTCTACAAGAACAGAATTAACTAATGCGCCAGTTGATCCTGTCTGNGCGGTAACAAGGTTTGTGCCTATAAGGGATTTTGNAAAATTTNCAGCCTCCTCAGGAGTTTTGACTAGTTTCACTCCTCCTGCTTTTCCTCTGCCNCCTGCATGGACCTGTGCCTTAATTACAGCTTGGTTCCCTAGGTCACTAGTAGCTTTTGAAGCTTGTTCTGCAGTAACAGCTACAGTGCCCTTGGGTATTGGCACGCCATAAGCTGCTAACAATTCCTTAGCTTGGTATTCATGAAGTTTCATAGCTGCCTCAATAAAGTGTTGAATTGTGATAATAGCAGACTCTCAATACCAAATANGTAGGNCATATCCTNATGAAGTCACACAATTNGNCAGNTCAANTATACAATAGNGGCCTAAGCCTNCACTTTCTGAATTATGAGGGACAAGGTCATGAAATTTGATTTGATTATCAAAAACGGTTATGTCGTTGATGGAACAGGATCAGCACCTTTCATCAGTGATATNGGAATAATCGCTGACCAAATTAATACNATCTCTGATTTGAGTGGTGCTGAAGCATCAAGGGTTATTGATGCTTCANCTTACGTCGTGTCTCCGGGNTTCATTGACACTCACATCCATTCAGAGATTGCNTTACTNGGGTACGGACACAGGTACGGAAGCGTTCTGCAAGGGGTCACTACTCANTTTCTCGCCCCTGATGGATTCGGATGGGCTGGTTTGCCAAAAGANCTCGCAGAAGAACTTTGGGAGACTACTCAATTTTGTTATGGCAAAGCTGACCTTGATTTTAATTGGCCAAGTCCNCAATCTTATTTAAATTTGTTCAACGGTANATCTCCTGCCAATGTNGTNCCCCAAGCTCCNCATTGNGCAATTAGGCTTGCTGCAATGGGATGGGATGGACGTCCAGCCAATCAAAGTGAATTAACAATCCAGAAAAAATTACTTAGAGAATGGATGGAGGCTGGGGCCGTGGGTTTAAGCCTGGGTTTAGATTACCAACCAAGTGCTTATGCTTCCACAGAAGAATTAATTGAGCTAGCAAAGATACTGANAGAGTATGANGGTGTTTACAANGCNCATATCCGGAACAATATTTTAGGCAGAGAAGGTGCTTGGCTAGAAACTTTTGAAATTGGGAGATCATCGGGCTCGAAAATGCATATCGCGCACGAGTATGTAAACGAAGTAACAGGTGTTCTCTTGAATCAAGCCGATGCTGAGTGTGATCTAACATTCGAATCGTATTTATACCCAGCAGGGTCAACTCACTTTCCCCAATTCAGTATGCCTACGTGGGCTCAACAAGGTGGTGAAAGAGGAATCAGGCAGCGGCTAAAAGACCCAGAGTCACGCATGAAAATACGTGATCATCTAGAAAAAGTACTGACTGATAGTTACGCAACAGGTGCAAAACAAGTTATCTCAGCGAATCAAACAGGGCGCTATGTTGGCTTATCCGTAGAAGAAGCAGCAAAGCAAGCNGGNGAATCTTTAGGGGACTTTGCAATAAGGACATTGGAAGAAGAGGTTCCTTTTACATTAACTGTAAACCACCGCCCTGGGGGTCCAGAAGTGCACGATGAAATGATTCGGCAAACTGCGCAACATGATAAAACCATTATTGCGAGTGACGGCATCTACCATGGACCGCACCCGCATCCACGTGCTTTCGGTTGTCATTCGCGAGTTTTGAGATTATGCGTCCGAGAAAGAAACTTACTCAAGCTAGAAGACGCGGTACACAAAATGACAGGCAAACCTGCAGAACGTTTTGGATTAGAAAGACGCGGGAAAATAGCACCTAATTATTTTGCAGATCTGGTGATTTTTGATCCCGATAAGGTTTCCGACCAATCTACTTGGGATCAGCCTCTGCTTGAACCTATTGGAATAAGTCAAGTTTTTGTGAACGGTAAAGCAGTAGTTGAAAATGGCATTCCTACAGGGTTACTTCCAGGCAGTGTAGCAACCCGTAAAGCCTAGGCTTACATCACTCGCAATTTTTGGTATGCTCTTATGGTGGAAAGACCCATTAGCACACTACCAGGATCTGACTCGGCATCTCTAGATACGCCTGCACTAGTTGTAGACCTTGATGCTTTCGATGCTAATGTCAACCTTGTGCATGGGTTTTTCTCTGCACGATCAGCAAATTTGCGCCCAAATGCACACACTCATAAAACGCCAGCATTAGCTCATCGTCAACTCGCAATAAAAGGCTCAGCCTCTGGTATAGCAGTAATTTCCATTAGCGAAGCTGAAGTTTTTGCTTCAAATGGAATTAATGATATTCGAATTACAACTCAGATACCGACTTATTCTAAACTTAATCGCGTAGCTGTACTTTCTAAGAGTTGCAAGGTCAGTCTCATTGCTGATAATGCGAATGTAGTTGGTATGTACAGCGAGGCTGTTACAGCGAAAAATTCCAGTGTGGATGTCCTTATAGACATAAATGTCCATGAAGATCGACCTGGAGTACATTCGCTTGATCATGCCCTGAAACTTGCCAATTTGATCCACGACCTGCCAGGGTTGAATTTTGCAGGTATTTTTTCTTCTGGTGGGCCTCTTGGTGGTTCTTCTACAAATTCCCTGATCGAGAGAGACCTCAAAGCTTTGGATACCTTTTTGGATTATAAAAGTTTTCTCCAGACAAAAGGCATAGCCGTAACGGAAGCTTCTTTTGGCAACAGCACTCACAATTACGCACTCATCGGCGAAACCAAAGGAATTACTGAAGTCCGTTCAGGTGCCTATGCTTTTTTGGATGCGAACCATGCTGAACATTGCGCCGACCTAAAACATGCCGCGTATATCATATCGACCGTCAATAATCGCCCAGAAATTGCGCGAGCAGTAACCGACTGCGGCCAAAAAGCTATAGGCAGGGATCTGGGTGCTCCTGAAGTTCTCGGGCAGAAGAATTTAATAGCTGCTGCAGGTAGTGCAGAACATGGCCTCATCGACTCAGCTGACGGATCTATGTTGAATTTGTCTATTGGTGATCGAGTTAATTTAATACCCGCTGATATTTCTACAACTTTTTCACTCCACGACATTGTCTATGGGATTAGGGGTGGAATTGTTGATTCTGTATGGCATATTGCTGCAAGAGGAGCATTCAACTAATGCGCAAAATTCCTTTACCGGGCACGGCTGTTGATCAACTGGATACTCCTGTATTAGTCATTGATCTTGATGCATTGGAAAAGAATATTAATGTTATCGCTACACACTATAGCGATACTAAGATTAAGCTCCGTCCGCATGTCAAAAACCACAAATCACCGCAAATAGCGTGGATGCAAGTTAACGCAGGAGGTACCGTTGGAGGAGTTTGTGCGGCTAAAGTTTCAGAAGCTGAAGTTTTTGTTGAAGCGGGATTCCCTAATGTACTGATTGCAAACCAAATTGTAAGTGCCCCAAAAATTCAACGTCTTATGTCACTAGCTAAACGCGCAAATTTAATGGTGGTCGTGGATGATTTGGAACAAGTCAAGCTCCTATCGGAGTCTGCTCTTAAAACCAATTCAACCCTTGGGGTTCTAATTGAAGTGAACACAATGATGCGCAGAGGAGGAATACGCTCGGTAGAACAAGGTGTATCCCTAGCTCGCGAAATTGTTGCAGCCCCAGGACTAGTGTTTAAAGGTGTACAAAGCCATCAAGTACCTGAGACTGACGCTCCAAATATGGCTGAAAGATTTGACCAAGGCCAGAAGTTTATTGGCATGGTCCTCGACGTTAAATCTGCTATAGAAGAAGTTGGAATTACAGTTGAAATTGTATCAACCGGCGAGTCATGGTCCTACGATATAGCTGCCTCGATGCCTGGTGTTACTGAAATAGAAGGCGGCACATATATTGTTATGGAAGTGCCCTATTCTTACATGAGTGAATTTACATTAGCAGCAAAAGTTATAGGAACTATCGTCAGCAAGCCCTCAGAAAACACTGCTATTGGGGATATATCTATAGAAGCTATCGGATCCCCTAATGGACCCCCAACAGTCGAAGCTCAGGAAGATGTGGTGGTCGAATCAATGTCCCTTGAGCATACTGTACTTAAGTCAACAAATAGCATGCCCTTAGATGTGGGGGATCGCTATACGCTTCTAACACACCAGCAAGACATCACTATGAATCGCTGGGATCAGTATGTTGGAATTAGAAATGGAGTTGTTGAAGCGGTCTTCGATGTTACTGCTAGGGGTTGTTCAAATTAATGCATAACCATTTTTATGACGCCTAGGCGTATTTATTATGGCTGGATAATAGTAGCCGTAATTTTTTGTGTCAACATGGCCTCAAATGTTACTGCGTCTTTCACTTTTGGTTTGTTCATTATTCCTATGTCGGAAGATTTAGATGTATCCCGCGGGGCAATTGGGTTCCTTCCAACAGCAAGATTGATTGGTACAGGAATTGCATCGTTTTTCTTGGGAAAAGCTGCCGACCGCTATGGCTCTCGTCTATTGATCCCTGGGGCCGCATTAATATCGGCTACAGCGCTGATAGGAGTCTCTCAGTCAAGTAGTTATTTATTCGTAATAATAATTTTTGGAATACTCGGTTTATTTGATACTAGCTCTCCAGGCAACGTGCTTACATCTGTTCCTATAGCTAAATGGTTTATAAGGCATAGAGGCAGGGCTACTGCAATCGTGACCTTAGGGTTTGCCTTAGGTGGTGGAAGCTTTGCCATATTGCATGAACGCTTAATCAATGCCTATGGATGGCGCACCACTTTAGTTATCTCTGCGATTATTCTTGCAGTAATTGTTGTACCTACTGCGCTGATGTTTATGCGTAGGCAACCTGAGGATATGGGTGCAAACCCAGACGGTGACATAAATTCAGATCTTCATAATTCTGGACAGAAAAGTTCACAAAACGAAGTTCAATGGACTTTGGTTGAAGCCATCAAAACTTTATCTCTCTGGAAACTTGCTATCGCTTTTGCGCTAATCAATTTCTCGACGATTGGCTTTATCGTTCACAGGACAGCATATTGGAACGAGGGTGGAATTGAGACATCCCTGATTGCTATTGGCTTTGCTGCGGATTCTGCTGGATTCGCTACAAGCGCTCTCATTGGAGGCATGTTAGTTGAGCGTTTCCCCGCAAGGTTTCTAGGGGGCATTTCTGCAGTTGCTCAAGGTGTCGCTGTAGTTTTAGCCATTTTCTGGTTTTCAGCTCCTTCGGTCATACTTATCCCTCTGCTATTTGGACTAGCTTCAGGTACTGGGGTCGTTGTTCAAACCGTTATCTGGGCAGATTATTTTGGCAGGCAATTTCAAGGGGCCATAAGAGGATTCGTTGTCCCTATCGCACTGGTCGGTATGGGTCTTGGCCCTCCCATAATTGGTATTCTTTATGATCTAAACGATAACAGTTACTTTGGTGGTTTTTCATTTGCTGTAGTGTTACTGCTGATCGCAGGAGTAGCCCTTGCGAGCGCTGCTCCTCCTAGAAAAGCAGAATCCTCAGTTATAAATGAATTATGCTAGCGAGGTTGATTATTTTTGGACTTGGAAACGTCAACTTTGGTTAAGTTTGTTTTTGTGCCACTAGCGTGTTTGTTCAAAACCTCTGCCAAATAACGAGCAGTAGGCGAAGTCGGATGCTGTATCAAATTTTCTGGGCTGCCAGCGGCAACAATTTTGCCGCCTCTAAATCCAGCGCCTGGCCCTACATCTATAATCCAATCAGCATTTTTGATCAAATCCATGTGGTGCTCAATTAAAAGAACAGTATTCCCTTGATCCACTAAACGATGAAGTACTCGTAACAAATGTGCACAATCATCAAAAGCCAACCCTGTGGTGGGTTCGTCCATTATATATAATGTTTTGCCCGTAGCTTTTTTGGATAATTCTGTGGCCAGCTTCACACGCTGTGCCTCGCCTCCAGAAATCGTTGTTGCTGGTTGCCCTAGTTTTATATACCCAAGGCCAACATCCCGAAGCGTGCCTAAAATTCTCTTTATCCTGGGCTGTGCCTCGAAGAATTCAAATGCCTCTGCAACAGTCATTGAAAGAATTTCAGCTATGGTTTTATTTTTGAATTTAATCTCTAGCGCATCATTGTTATAGCGCCTTCCCCCACAAACCTCACAAGGAACAGTGACATCTGGAAGAAATTGCATTTGAATTTCAATATACCCATCCCCACTGCATGCCTCGCAACGCCCACCTTTGACATTAAAAGAAAATCTACCAGGCGCATACCCTCTTGCTTTTGACTCAGGAAGCGATGAGAAAAGTTCGCGAATAGGAGTGAATGCTCCCGTGTATGTAGCGGGATTCGATCGCGGTGTTCTACCAATAGGAGTTTGGTCAATATTGACTACTTTATCAATATTCTCGATTCCTAATACACCTTCGCTTTGGCCGGGGCGGTCTTTTGACTGATAAAGCCTCTGAGCTAGCCATTTGTACAACACCTCATAAACTAGCGTGGACTTTCCCGACCCAGAGACTCCTGTAACACATACCAGTTGCCCAAGTGGAATTTCCACATCAACTTTCTGCAAATTATTTGCATTCGCCTTCAATAGTTTCAGGCTAGCTCCACTGCCTTTCCTCCTTTGTTGGGGAAGGGAAATCTCAACCCTGCCTGAAAGGTACGCACCAGTTGTAGAATCTTTCGAAGATTCAATTTTTGAAATGGTACCCTCTGCTACAATCCTTCCCCCATGTTCTCCGGCTCCTGGACCCAAATCAACCAAATGATCAGCAGACCTCATTACTGCCTCATCATGCTCTACAATGATTACAGTATTCCCTAAATTTCTCAGGTTTTTTAATGTCTCAATAAGTCGTGCATTATCAACAGAGTGCAAACCTATTGAAGGCTCATCGCAGACATACAGAACGCCAGTCAAACCTGACCCAATTTGGGTCGCTAAACGAATTCTTTGTGCCTCACCTCCACTCAAGGTTCCTGCCGCTCGTGATAAATTCAAATAACCAAGCCCGATGTCTAGAAGAAACTTTAAACGACCCCCAATTTCTTTGAGAATCTGATTTGCAATCATTGATTCTCTCTCATTGAGTGTGTCAGGATCTGGAAATTTCGCTTTAGGTTTCACCTCTGAAATTTGACCTTCCCCATTAATGGCTAAAACCCATTCGGATGCTTGCCAAATTGGTAAATCCGTGACTTGGATAATATTACGATCTGCTATGGTTACTGCCAGGGACTCAGGTTTTAGCCGATCCCCATTGCACCCATCACATGGATTTGCTGCCATGTAACGTTCTATCTCACGCCTTACATAATCGCTCTGCGTATCTCTATATCGACGTTCAAGATTAGCAATTACCCCTTCGAATTTAGTTTCCCATTCCCATTCGCGTCCTCTACGAGTTCGATGCCGCATCTGGACTGTCTTAACTCCATCCCCATACAGCAACATGCTGATCACATTCTCAGAAAGTTCCCTGATTGGTACATCCGGCGAAAAACTAAACTGCTCAGCCATAGAGAGCAGAACACTTGTATACCATGAAGTAGCAGTACCTGCTCTCGCCCAAGGCTGGATTGCTCCTCCTGACAGCGACAATTCTTTGTTAGGGACCACTAAATCTGGGTCTACGGTTAATTTCACACCTAACCCAGAACAAACGGAGCACGCACCATGGGGGCTATTAAAACTGAATGTCCTAGGTTCAATCTCTGGTAGGCTAAGCCCACAAGCCGTACATGCAAATTGTTCAGAGTACGTACGCTCCTCCAAATTATCGACGTCTACAGTTACAAGGCGACTTTCTCCAAATCTTAAAGCAGTCTCTACAGCCTCGGTCACTCGTGAGCTTTCTAAATCTTCAGCTAAAACCAAACGATCAACGATTATTTCAATGTCATGCCATTTCTTTTTATCTAAGCTGATTTCTTCTTCCAAGATACGCACTGAACCATCCACTCGAATTCTAACGAAACCCGCCTTTCTAGCAGATTCTAATATTTCCTTGTGCTCGCCCTTCTTGTGCACCACGACTGGGGCTAAAACCATGAGTCTTTTGCCCTGAGTCTGTTGTGAAATTGATTCAACTATTTGTTGTACTGTTTGCCTTGATATTAATCGACCGCACTTTGGACAATGTGGTCTACCTACTCTCGCAAAGAGTAACCGCAAATAGTCATAAATCTCGGTTACCGTTCCAACTGTTGACCTAGGGTTATGTGAGGTCCCTTTTTGGTCAATAGAGATAGCAGGAGATAGCCCTTCGATGTAATCCACATCAGGTTTATCCATCCTGCCTAAAAATTGTCGAGCGTAAGCAGAAAGCGATTCAACATACCTTCGTTGACCCTCTGCATAGATAGTGTCAAATGCTAGGGTAGATTTCCCTGAACCCGATGGGCCTGTGATTACTACTAACTTGTTCCGAGGAATAGTGACGTCAATATTCCTTAAGTTATGTTCACGCGCGCCTTTTACAACAATGTTCTCTATTTCCATCTTTTTAGATAACCCGCCTATATCGTAATTCTCATGGTAGCATCGGTTCTGTTAGGCACAAAGAGACAAACCCTATGAAATTAAGATGTGCTAAATCCTCAATAGACTCAATAGTCGCCGGACGCATATACTTAAGTCCTTAGAAGAGGAGAAAATATGTCAACTGATCCGTTAAAAGACATATCCCGCGAAACATTCGATGCCTGGGCTGCACATATGGGCTTAGAGGTAGACGCAGAGCACTTGAATAAGTTATATCCAGAAACGCTTGCACTTTTAAAGCGCATGAGCTCGGTCCATCAAGTAGATGTATCGGAGGTAGATCCGATGGAGTCTACGGAGACAGTACCTCGTGAAATGTTAGGAACCGACTAATGCAGTCAAACCTAGCTAAGATACCAGATCTTTCTTTAGCTCCTCTGGCTCAACTTATATCCTCCAAAAAAATCTCTCCCGTAGAAGTTACTCAAGCTTACCTCGATAGAATCAGCGAAGTTGAGGACCAAATTGGCGCATTTATTACACTTACTGGTGAACAAGCACTTAAGAAAGCTAAAATTTCTGAGTCCGAAATCGTGAAAGACGGCGCCAGAAGTCCCTTACACGGAATCCCATTTGCCACAAAAGATATTTTCTGGACTAAAGGTGTGCGTACTACATCAGGATCCTTGATTGATGCTAACTTCGTCCCAGAAAAGGATTCATTCGCTGTAGACTTGCTGCAAAAAGCTGGCGCGCATTCAATAGGAAAAGCACATACAGTTGAATATGCTTTTGATCCTACGGGCAGAAATGAGCATTACTCTACACCCCATAACCCTTGGCGACGCGGACATTATACTGGGGGGTCATCAAGTGGTTCCGGTGCAGCAGTTGCTGCTGGAATGGCACCCCTCGCCCTAGGCTCTGACACTGGAGGTTCAGTACGAGTACCTTCTTCCTTTTGTGGAATTACAGGAATAAAACCCACCTTTGGTTTGATCAGTAGGTCTGGTGTTACGCCGCTTAGTTGGACCTTAGATACAGTTGGCCCAATGGCACATGATGCAATCGATTTAGCATTGGCTATGAATACTTTAGTAGGGTACGACCCATCTGACCCTGCATCTGTCAAAACTGACCCTCAAATTGACTATACTTCTCGCATTGATGCAGGAATTAAAGGCATGATTATTGCTGTGCCGGAAAGCTTCATAGACCAACTCGTTGATAGGGAAGTCAAAGAAGCTTTCGATTCCGCTCTTTATGAATTTGAACAACTTGGTGCGAATGTTGAAAAAGTTGAAATACCTGAACTGTCATGGGGTGAAATGGGATCAATTATCATTAGCACAGAAGCGGCTACTATCCATAGGGATAGAATAAAAACAAGCGCTTCAAAGTTTGATCAACGTGTGCGGCTGCGAATAGAAACTGGATTCTTTGTTCCAGCATCCACCTACATAAAAGCTCAACAAGTTCGTGCGCTGCTAGGTAAGCGCCTAGCTAGTCTTTATACACGCTATGATTTTATTGCTATGCCTACGACGGTTACGACTGCTCCTGTACTCAACGAGCCTTTGATGTCCATTGACGGAAAAGAAGTCAATACAAGAGAAACTGTTATTAGGCATACTCGGATTTTCAACCAAAATGGATTGCCTGCTATCTCTATTCCTTGTGGGTTTTCCTCCTTAGGGCTTCCTATTGGTTTGATGTTAGTTGGAAAAGCATTTAATGACGCTTCGGTAATCAGAGCCGCTCACTCATTTCAGCTGCAAACTGATTGGCATAAAGAAAGACCCTCATTTTAGTTGAATTTAAAGAATTAGAGCTATGGTAGAATAGGTATGTCATGTGGGCCTGTGGCGCAGCTGGGAGCGCGCCTCAATGGCATTGAGGAGGTCGAGGGTTCGAATCCCTCCAGGTCCACCAATTTCTCTCACCTCTTTACTTCAGTAACTTTCCCAGCAAATTCTTCACTCACATAAATTTTGCCACTTTCAGTAACGATTACAGCTGTTGGTGAAATTAAATCAGTCATCTGAACCTCGATTAAACCGTTTTGCCATTTCACCAGCTGACCTCTGAATTCACTAGTACGGTCATATTCAGACTCAGACAAGATTTTCATATTCGAACTGAATTCAGTAACAAATAATGAGCCTTCATTATCGAACGCTAAATCAGTTGCAGCTGAAAATCCCGTAGCAAAAATGGAACTCTCACCAAGATCTAAAGCATCTCCATCACCATTAAGATCTTGAAGTCTGTAAATATGAGAACCTCCTCTTGGGAATGGATAACCCGTCAAGCTAGCTACGTACAAAGCATTATCTGTTCCCACTTCTATACCAGTAGGTACAACATCAAGTTGGATCACAGACGCATCATCTAAAGTGTAAGAATAGCTAGTAAAGAGCTTATAGTCTTTGATAATACCTTCTTCGGAAATATGCCAAACCGCGTCTCTTCCAGAGTCACTTACAAAAAAACCTCCTTGAGGTGCAGCAGCAATATCGTAAGGATTTGTGATTCGGTTTGGAGGCTCTAATGCTTGAATATCTTGTCCAGTCATTGGTAATGGCTGAGAATTTTTTTCAGCTTTATATATTTCTCTAAATCCTTTTGCCCTATGCTCACCCACTACGAAGTAGATCCACCCATCAAGGTATAGAGCGGCAGAAACTCCAGCTGGAACTGACTCGGGTCCCTTTTCTGTATACGGTAAATCGTCTAAAAGAACTTCAAAAGACCCAGAATTGGGATCCCATTCAATAATTCTGCCTGCGGCAACTTCAGAAACCAGAATATTGCCGTTATTCATTGAAAAAAGTCCACGAGGCGATGCTAATGAATCAATGGTAATTGAGTTCTGGTTGGAACATGAAATAATTAACAGTAAGATTATGGGAAATATCTTATGCACTAAGCAAATCTTTCATAGCATCGCTTAATTGGTTAAACTCGAATTTGAACCCACTAGATTGCAAAGCTTGAGGGATCATTCTTTTGCTTCCTAGTATTTCTGCGGAAAATTCCCCCAAAATTACCTTTAAGGCAACCGAGGGCACACTTGGCATGATTTGCCTTTTATAGAATTCCCTCAACACACTGTTAAATTGACTTTGCCTTACGATGCCTGGTGAGACTGCGTTCAAAAAATTAAGCTTTGGATGTTCCAAGGCAAATCTTAAAGCTGCTACGGCATCATTAATGTGAATCCAAGGCACCCATTGGTTTCCTGTACCGAGCTTAGAACCTAAGCCTAGTCGATAGAATTTTCTTAAAATTGGCAGCATGCCACCTTTTTCTGCCAAGACGTTTGCGAATCGAACAATTTGTACATCTAGTCGTTCATTAGCCCCAGATAATGCAGCAGCCTCCCAATCGACACAAACTTTAGAAAGAAAATCTGTGCCAGAAGACGCGTTCTCATCGAGTAGATCCTCTTTCCGGTCTCCGTAATAGCCCAAAGCACTTGCGCTAACTAACACTAACGATTCGTGTTTGAGTTGAGCTAATCCTTGGGCTAAGTTTTGCGTTGCTCTTATCCTAGAGCTATATATCAATTTCTTTTTTGCAGTAGTCCAGCGCCCGGAAATCGGTTCTCCCAATAAATTGACAACGCCATATGCCTCTTGAAATGCTTGGAGAGGCGGAAGTTCGTGTAATGCGTCCCATTGATAATGATTTACGCACGCTGGGAGCAGTTTTCTGGCGCGGGCTATATCTCTAGAAAGAGAAACAATCTCATCGCCACGCATTAGAGCATCCGTAACAAATGAAGAACCTATTAGCCCTGTTGCCCCAGTTACAACTATTCGCATTAAATCCCTTTAAGTTTGTGTGCTACTCAACTCAGGGGGGAATGCAAAAGGGTGGACTTTGAATGTCCACCCCTATGCATAATCATCTTGTTCTACTTATTCAGCAGATGCTGCTTCAATTACTTTTTTGGCCGCATCAGCAGTAACCCAAGACTTCCATTCTTCCGTATTCAGGATGAACCACTTTGCAACCTCTGGGAAGTCTGCACCTGACTCACCCATGTAAGCCTCAGCAGCTAATTGGTTCCCAGCATTGAAGTCCCACTTCTCGAACATTTCGACAAGATCAGGAGCTGATTCTAGAAGTTCATTTCGTACAACAATTACAACCTCAGAAATAGAATACCCGCATAACTTTGTGGTATTCCAGCACTCTTCAGAGTAAGGAGGTTCTTCAAGAACCTTCAGTCCACCTAGCTCAGTTTGTATACGGTGGGTAAGTGTAGTCGGGCCCCAATAGTAGAAGAGGACATCTTCTTTCTTTTCGAAGGCTGCCAAAATCTCAGCTGCCAATGCCTCTCCGGAACCTGGGTTGATTATTTCAATTACATCGTCTAGCCCATGCGCCTTTACTTGATCAATGTTATGACCTTCACACTCCCAACCTGGTACACAGTTCAATAATTGTGCTTTGCCGTTTGAAATAGGAGTGACAAAAAGATCCATGTGATCTCTAATATCAGCTACTTTTTGGAGTCCTGGGTTAGCATCAGCAGTGTACTGAGGAATAATAAATGCGGACTGCCAGTTATCTTCTAAGCTATTACCAACTCTGGTAATTTGACCAGCTTCAGAGGCTTCATTATAAGCGGCTAACTGATTTGGTAACCAGATTTCCATTGTGACATTAGTGTCACCGTTAACTAAAGCTTGCATCAACGGGATTGTTCCGCCGAAAATTTTCTCAGTGGGGTATCCATAACCTTCAGAAACGATCAACTCAGCAATTGCTGTCTGAGTCTGGGCGCTATCCCAGTTAAGGTCTGAGAAGATAATAGTTGGCTTCTCTTCATCTCCACAGGCGCTCAATGCAAGGGCCAGCACTAAAACAAGACCAAACATAGCTGCCATACTTTTCCTAAATCCTAAACTCATGTTTTCCTCCATTACTCTTAGATCATACTATCCTTTGGTGAATAGTGCATGAATTGATATTTTTTAGAGCTGCCGCTCTCCACTTAGGGCATCTTGGCGACCTTTAGCAGCTGCCTGAGTTACACGGTCAGTAATGATGGCCAGTGCCACAATCGCGAGACCTCCCAATAATGCCTCCCCGGGCTGGAACCTGCTAAGTGCTCTAAGAACATCTTCACCAAGGCCTCCAGCACCTACTAATGAGGCTATAACTACCATCCCCAATGCCATCATGGTGGTTTGGTTTATTCCAGCCATAATTGTCGGTACTGCCATAGGAATCTGTACTTTGAGCAATAGCTGGCGAGGAGTGGTGCCAAAAGATTCAGCAGCCTCCACAGTTTCGCTTGATACTTGCCTTATCCCCAGGTTGGTTAGCCTTATCGCAGGCGGAACTGCATATATGACTGTAGCGAAAATGGCGGGAACGTTACCAATGCCAAAAAACATAATGGCTGGTACAAGGTATACGAATGCAGGCATAGTCTGCATTCCATCCAGTACAGGGCGAAGAATTGCATCTATCAAATTGCTTCGTGCAGCTATGACCCCAACTGGTATAGCAATGGCTATAGAAATGACCACTGCGACCACTATTAAAGCAGTAGTTTCCATAGCGCTCGTCCACATACCAAGTGCTCCAGTCGTAAGTAAAGAACCTACAGCAAATAGTGCAACTTTCCATCCCACCATCCGCCATGTAACCAAAGCAATTGCGATAATAATAGCTGGCCATGGAATCCAAATAAACACGTCTTCAAGGAAAAGCAGGAAATAGAGAACTACATTTGAAATAGCATCAAAAATAAACGCACCTTCACGCGTGATGTCCTTTATTCTGTCGTTAATCCATGCAGCAAGTCCTGCGCCCCAATTAACGGGAAATTCAACGCCAGGTTCCCAAATAACTACAAGTAGCAAAGACAAACAAGCAAATAATGCTAACCAAATAGCAAAACGTTGGATGCCGGGTAGGTTATTGAATTTTGAAATAGAAAACCTATGACCATTTTGAGGTGAATTTGAAGCCATACTTAAGCTAAAGCCTCTTCAGAATCAAAAGTTGCCTGTATCAGAGCATCGCGCTCAATTTGACCTACGAGAACTCCAGTATCATCAATGACGGGCAAATTACCGTCCTGTGACCAAGCCTTTGATAGTGCATCCTCAACACATTCCTTTGCGAATACTGGTAAGTAACGACGGTTGACTGCAGCGCTTACACTAGTATCGTTTCTGCTTTCGGCAGCCTGTGCTTCAGCCAAGGTCAATTCGCCCAAATACCTTCCATTTTCAGTAGCTACGAAGGCAGCTTCCGAATTGGCAGTTTTCATAGTTTGAATTGCATGGCTAGGGGAATCTTCTGCGTTAACTTGAGTAGTGCTGTTTTGCATCAAGTATCCCACTGTAATAACTGTGGAACGCCTAACGTCTCTAGTAAACTCAGCAACGTAATCATCAACGGGCTGAGACATTATTTCTTCCGGAGTACCTATCTGGACAATTTCACCATCTCGCATAATTGCGATCCTAGTGCCAACTTTTATTGCTTCTTGGAGGTCATGTGTGATGAAAATAATGGTTTTCCGCATTTGTTCTTGCAGCCGCAGCAGCTCATTTTGCATGTCACGTCTGATTAACGGATCCAACGCGCTGAATGGTTCGTCCATAAGCAAAATCTCAGGGTCTGATGCCATAGCTCTTGCTAGTCCAACACGCTGTTGCATACCACCACTTAAAGCAGAAGGCCGGTAGTGTTCCCAACCATTAAGGCCAACCATTTCCAATACTTGAAGAGCACGTGCATGCCGCTCTTCCTCTGGGACACCTTGGACCTCAAGTCCCCATGCGGCATTATCTAAAACAGTACGATGCGGCAAAAGGCCAAAATGCTGAAAGACCATTGCGGTTTTTTTTCTCCGGAACTCAATTAATTGGGCTTCATCATAGTCAAGCACATCCTCATCATCGATCATCAATTCACCCAAAGTTGGTTCAATAAGCCGAATTAAGCATCGGATAAGCGTAGATTTTCCGCTTCCAGAAAGCCCCATAACAACAAAAGTCTCGCCCTCTTTGACCTCGAAGTTTACATCTCGCAGGGCGACCACAGATTTTAGCTCTTCTTGGATTTCCAACTTGGACAAACCTGCTAGTTGCTCTGGAGCGTTCTCCTTAGCTGCAGGTCCAAAGACTTTCCACAAATTTTTTGCAGTAACTCGAGTTACTGCATCGGCTTGCTGTATTACCATTTATCTCTCCCTTCCTTGCGCAATAGTCCACACTCAGTGCAGACAAAGGTATTAGTTGGGGATATTTGGCTGGGACTGGGCCGCCTCGCGCAGGGCAACCACATTCGTCTCTCACACGCCAGTGTTTTGGGTTAAACTAACCATCGATTGCGATAGTGTCAACAGCAGTGAATCGTCATGATATAGGTGGATTTTTGCGGAAAACGCCAATATTAAGGTATTTACGGAAAATATATCTTTTTGCCACGACTCACTAGAGCTAGCTGTGGCTGCCTTTTTTACATTCGGGTTTAGCCGAAGGCGGCGATTCTTGTTTCCGCCATAAAGTTGCCTAACCAGATACTCAATTCGTCATATTGAAATAACAATCACATTATTTTTACTAAATTTATTTAGCTCTAAATCCTCATAATTTTTGACACTGAACTTGACCATTGCCACATTACAAGTTAGAACTCGGTATGGATTCCC
Organism: Chloroflexota bacterium; assembly: GCA_002719775.1. Taxonomy (GTDB): domain Bacteria; phylum Chloroflexota; class Dehalococcoidia; order Lucifugimonadales; family Australimonadaceae. The sequence goes on from PBEP01000017.1 coordinate 47,366, forward strand.
ATTAATCATTAGGAGATATCATGGCTGAAACACTAAACTCACAATATGAAAATTATGCAAAACTAACAGCAGGGCGAACCAGGTACCTTGAATTGGGCTCGGGTCCACCGCTAATAATGTTGCATGGAATGGGGCATGCGTCGTCAGCGAACAGCTTTGATTATGTTATAGAACCGTTATCCAAACATTTCCACGTTTACTCAATGGATATGCTCGGTTTTGGCCTAGGCGATCGCTCAATAAAAGATGGTCCTACTTTTTCTTTAATTGTTGATCATATTCGCGAATTCATGGACGTAAAAAATATTCCGAAAGCTCACTTTGTTGGACATAGTGCTGGGGGTTGGATGAGTGCTATTTTGGCGTACGAAAGCCCAGATCGTGTTGATAAGCTTGTAATGCTCTGTTCAGCAGGTATGAATGTTGCCGTATCTGCTGGTGTTGGGCACATTCAAGAAATCCCGTCGTTAGAGCAACTAAAAGAACGTGCAGTATCCGGCATGGCAGATAATTCAAAGGTCACTGCTGAAATGGTAGATCAAGTTGCGGCAGCCCAATTTGCAGCATTAAATTCTCCAGGGGCAATCACAAGTCTCGATCCGTTGCTACAGCAAATGGAAACTCCAGAAATAAGGGAAAGATACCTATTACAACGCAGGCTGCCTTTTATTAAGTCTAAGACCCTTGTGGTTTGGGGTGTGGGTGATCGTATGGACCCATATCCCACGTGGACTGATGAATACGAAGCATTAGAAGGTGATATGTCGAAATCTACAAAACCCTGGACAATCCCGAACGCGCAACATGTACTCCTCCAAACTGGCCACGGACCTCAATTAGAGTCTGTAGACGAAACAGTAGAGCTATTAACAAACTTTTTGCGCGACTGATTTGATTTTAAGTAATTACGCATCTAGAAGGAGAAATTATGGCTTTAACAGAAGAGAATCTAATACAGCATCCTGGAGTCCAAAGTCGTTGGGTCCAGTTAGCCAATGGTGCAAAATGCCATTACATGTCAGCAGGTGACACTGGCCCTTCAGTGATTTTGCTACATGGAGGCATTAATGGATCATCGGGAATGGCAGGTTGGGGTCGTTGGATGATTCCTCATCTTGCTGCAGAGGGATTCAGGGTGTACGCCCCTGACCAACCTGGTTTTGGTTTGTCTGACACAAGAGAAAAGTATTGGCCTCACCTAGGCGTTCTGTCCCACGTCCAATTTGTTAATGATTTCGCTGATGCGCTCTGCATTGATCAATTCCACCTCTCTGGGAATTCGATGGGTGCAACTAACACAGCTCACTATGTTGTTGATCATCCTGAACGTGTCCTGAGTTACATTCTTATTGCAACTTACTTGCAAGGGGAATTAGGCGTAGACCCTGATGGCTCCAAAAGAGCCGCACTCGGTGGTTTGCAGCTAGAGCCTTGGAATGGAACAGCTCAAGGTATGCGGGATCTAATGTCCAAGATCATCATGCAACCTAGCGGGATCACAGATGATCTGTGTGATATGCGTGCCTATATGGGTAATCTACAAGCCGATTCATACAAAGCTTTTCAAGCTAGTCGCTCAAAAATTATGGAGAATCCAAGCCTAAAGCAAAAGTGGATGCTGAAAGGACGATTAGACCAGCTAGAAATTCCGGCGATCTATCTTTACGGGAAAGAAGATGTTTTGATTCCAGTTTCAGCAGGTTATGAACAAGAAAAGCTTTTGCCAAATATTAAGTTTTATTTCCCAGAAGACACCGGACATCAAGGCCAAACTGATACTCCTGATCTTCATGGTCGTGTTTATGCAGAATTTTTCAAAACCGGTAAATTATCGAGTGCTTTAGAAAAAGAAGCTGGCGTGGGAGCAGGTGCTTGATTAGTTTCTAAAAGTGCCTGGTCCAAAAGAGGGGGCTGTATATGCCCCCCTTTGCATTGAAGGGTATTTCGCCAAGTGTATAATTATTGAGCATTTTTATACCCAATGGCACTAAAAGAAATTACTAAACCAAACGTTACCGCTTCTTGGATTGTTAATCATCCAATTCTGTTGTTAGTCGTCTTTGCAGCAATAACTTTGGCACTTATCCCTTCAGCAATTTTGTCTCCAGATCACGGCGATGCTTCGACGGAACCGGGCGGCGAGGCATTTGACCTAAGAGATGACCTTGCTAAATGGTTAATCGTTCCAGTATTCCCGGAAGCATTTTTATTAGAAGCTAAAAATGGAGACGTTTTAACACAGGAAGTATTGTGGGAGCTGAAACAAGCCCAGATCGCACTACTCGAGGCAGATATATCTGGAGATCTGGCACCTGACGGCATACCCCCACAGCCTTTGCTTGCAAACTCATTTTCTCCAAGTACCAATACACCCTTTAAAGGGATATTCACGTTCGCAGATGCTGTCGAATCCACTCTGAAAATCCATCCTCTTTTAGGAACAGACTTGGAAAACGCAACAAATGATCAAATTAAATTCGCTGTTAATTCACTCTTGATTGGCTCCAGAAGCGCCGAAATTGCAGACTTGCTATCTGTGGAAGCTTCTTACGAACGCAAAAAGGTGCTCGGTCAAGAAATTGATGTCTGGAAATCCCCAGCGATGTGGTTTGTAGTAACAGCCGACAATAATGCTTTGGGGGGAGGGCAAGTACAAAGCGTGGGTGGGTTATCTGCAGATTCGGCTACTATTGCAAAAGAGAAATTTGCACGTAAAACGCAGGAAATCCTGAGAGGCAAAAGTGAAAATTATTGGCTCTGGGGTATTGCGATTGATCAAAACCTCGAAGCCGAAGAGGAGGGCACAATAGCGGGTTTTTACATCATGCTTACTGTTATAGCGGCACTAGGAGTGATCAGTCTGGCAGTACGTTCTTACTGGGCAACTGCTCTAACCGCAATCGGCATAGGTATTTTAATTATCTGGTTAAAAGGTATTACGGCATTGGTTGGACTGAAAGGTGGTCTCATCATAGATTTCATAGTCCCGATAGCTATGATATCTCTAGGAGTTGATTTTGCCGTTCACTCTATTCGCCGATATAGGGAAGAGAAACACAATGCCAAATCCCCCATGTCGGCTTTGGCTTTAGGGTTCACCGGTGTTCTTGGTGCCCTCTTTTTAGCTATGGTTAGTGATGGAATTGCCTTTTTATCCAACGTACCATCGGGAATTGAAGCTGTCGTTCATTTCGGCATTTCTGCTGGCGTTGCAGTGGCATCTGCATTTGTAGTATTAGGGCTTGTTGTTCCTTTAGCTTTAGCAATGATTGAAACTCAGTGCCCCCCACCTATCAATACTAAAAAATCAAGCAGTGCAATTGCTTATACAGCAGGAGCAGGGGTTACATTCCTCTGTGGCCTCTCAGTCATTTTAATGGTTGCTCTAAGTCTCCACTGGGGTATTTCGGTCTTAATCCTCGCCGCAATTCTCTTTGTCGTACTTCCATTTAGTTATCAATTGAAAAAATTCCCCCGCACAAGTTTTTCTGACAATGCACAGCTGAAAGAAATACCTTCAAAAACCAGCAACCTCGTCACAAGCATTGTCACTCTAAGTGCGCATCGGCCTATAGTCACATTGGCTTTGGCTTTTCTCGTCACTACAACCTGTTTATTTATGGCTATACGTCTCGAGAGTTCTCTCGATGTAAAAGATTTTTTCGATGAAAAAGCGGATTTTGTGGTCTCTTTGGATAAAGCAGACGAACACATAGGCCCGCGTACTGGAGAAGGAGGCACCATCTATTTAAAAGGAGATATGTCGAATCCTGAAGCACTCAGAGCCATAAATCTCTTTATGCAAAGCCTCACTGAAAATCCATATATAGGCACCGAGGCAGATGGAGAGCCAAGTATTTACCCAAGAAATGTCATTGACATAGTTAAGAGAATCACCAAAAACTCCTCGAGTAGTGAACTGGTCAACAGGCCGCGTATTAAAGATGATGATTTAGATGGTTTGCCCGATTCACAGTCACAGTTAGCCACCATGCTAAAAGATGCAATGCGCGACGGAGTTCCAATGGCCGATGGATATGACGGAATGGCCTATACGCCAGAAGAAGTTCATTCTGTCTTGTATTTCGATGAATCTGGCTTAAATGAAGATCGCGCAACTGTAATTGTTGGAATTCCTGGAACACGCGAGCAAACAGTAGTAATAGCAGCAGAAAAATCTTTAATGCATGATTTGGCCATGTTGGAAAATGTACCTGGAATCACAAAATTTGGACTAACAGGCTCTCCATTCACACGTACAGCTGAATTGGCAGCGTCGACTGATGCTTTGCGGACTTCTTTGCCAATTGCTGCTATAGCTGCACTCTTTGCACTTACAATCGCAATGAGATCTTTCTCATTCGCGTTTATTACAGTGATTCCTATTGGTTTAGTCGTTACTTGGCTTTACGCATTCATGTTCATCGCGGGGTTTTCCCTCAATTTCGTCACCGCGACAATTGGTGCACTTTCGATAGGAGTAGGCATAGACTACTCGATTCATATGACGGAACGGTTCCGTGAAGAATTCAAGCGTCACAAACGCCCAGATCTCGCTTTAGAGAAGAGTGCTAAGGGGACGGGAACTGCCTTGTTAGGTTCCGCAGGTTCCAGCATAGTGGGCTTTACGATAATGGGCTTTGCACCCATGCCTGTATTTAGCACCTACGGCATCCTTACGGCAATTATGATTTTCTTCGCATTAGCTGCATCATTATTAGTGCTTCCGTCATTGTTGGTGATTGTATCTAGGAGGCAAACCAAGTCACTCTGATAAGCTTTTGCTAACTTCAAACCTTTCTATCAATGAATCCTTTGTAACTTCACACCACATAATAAGGCCTGCCCAAACTCCGAATTTCTTATATCTCCTTTCTATTTGCAGGTCCGTCGGTTTTTTTCCTTTATAAAATTGTACTGATAGTGAATTTCGCACTACGGAATCAATAGCAAGTCTTTCATGTCTGCCCATCACACGGAGAACATTACCTGCCGAGTATGGGCCAAACCCTTTTAAGCTCAAAATAGAAGAATATAGATTTTCTATAGGCCCAGAGCTATCGGCCAATGCTTCTAAGTCTAGAGCCCCAGATATAATTAAGTTTGCCAGTTCATGGACGTGCTTTGCGCGATAACCCAACTTCGTCAGCGCCGAAAATTCAACTAGATCAATTTGTGCAATTTCATCAGGTGTAGGAAAACAGTGACGCCCTAAAATGGGTTTCCCCAGCGCAACTAGATTAGTACAAATCCCAATCGTCTGATCCCATGTAATGTTGGTGGTAGCTATAGTTTTAACCATGTCTTCCCACAAAGTAGGACTAGCCAAGAATCTCCCCAATTTGTATCGGGAGATCCAGGAATATTCAGGGAATTTGTTAACCAAGCGGTGTAAGTCGCCTATGTCATTGTGCAAACCGAATATGCGTAATACCAGTCTATTTATTTCAGAAAGCTCTAATTTACCAATAGCATTATCGGAATTTACTTCAAGAATTATGCTGTTGTCTGAATCAAAGCCCAGGCTTATCAGGCATTCAACTCCTTTTGAGTTGACGGGGTAGTCTAAACGGCGATTAACTGGGTCATAGAGAAACGGCGCCAATTGGACCCATCCATGTGAATATAAAGTGGCCAGAAAACTGAAGTCGCAAGGCGTTTCAATAATGGTTTGTTTGTAATATCGCAACGAAAACTCTACTAAACGAAAACCACATCGTTCGTCAACACACCAATATTTTCAATAGAGATAGAAACTGAGTCCCCTTCCGCTAATGTAAAATCCTGAGGCGGGACTATTCCTGTACCAGTTAATAGAACAGTTCCGTCGGGAACTTGGTTATGCTTATTCAGCCAACCGCTTAACTTTTGGCAACTCCTCACCATTTTGTCGGTATTAGTTTGCCCCTGAAAGGTTATTACTCTATCCCTTTCAACCTTCATACTGATCTCTAAAAGCTGAGGATCACCTATTGAGTCAATCGATACAAAACAGGGGCCTATTGAACATGATCGGTCATAGACCTTTGCTTGGGCAAGATATAGTGGGTTCGCGCCCTCAATGTCTCTGCTTGAAACATCGTTCCCTGCCATAAATCCGACGATATTCCCTCTATATATCACGCACGCCAATTCCGGCTCGGGCACACTCCAAATTGCATCGCCCCGTATACCAATTGACATGAAAGGCCCAACCGTTCGATGTCCTGAATCTTTAAGGAAAAGTTCAGGACGGTCCGCCTCATAAACCCTCGAGTACACATCAGGAGTCTTGCTTTCTTCTTTTCTTTCTTCCATTGACCGACGATAAGTAACTCCTGCGCACCAAACTTCAGGTGGCTGGAGTGGGATAGAAATTTTCACCCGATCCGATATGGGGTTTGATTGGTCTATTACTTCCGCAATAGAGTAGGGCAATGGATCTGTCGCATCAGTAATAGATTTAATGAATTCTGATAAAGGAATTTTCAAATTTGCTGAAGCGTCTAATGCGTCCAGAATGGTCCTAATATCAGAGTTAGTAGCAGTCAGGTCGTAGAGATTATCGCTCGTTTCTGATATCAAGTGTGACTGACCCTCAATCAACAGTTGGTATGTTCTCATGGTTCCTCATTGCCTAATCTATTCCCAGCAATTTATATAGCAATTTGCTAAAAAAAAGTAATTTATACTAAATATTGTGCCTTTCAGGCTCTAAATTACAATGGCTATCCAAATCTGACCTAACATAGATATTCCTACTTTTAATGCCTTAGTTCAATCTTTTGGTTCAAGTGCATCCATCAACTCTAGCCACTCAGTTCGTGACATCCCACTAGACTCCTCGTCTACTTTTTCATGAGCGAGCATCTTTCTTAGAACCCTTAAACCCTTCTCGGAAATTCTAACTCCACCTAGCCGATAATCTTGAAAAGCTTGATAAGCGAGAGGGACCCAAAGTTCGAGTATTCTGGCAATGAGTTCTGCGTACACTCTGATCTCATACTGAGCATGTTGATCTGAACGCAGCTGAACAAAATTAAAGAGGTTGTGTAGGTCAATTTTCCAATACCATTGCGTGTAGTAACTCAGAGGCAGGTTCATTCTCGCCAATTCACGAGCTAACCCTGACTTATTTTGATCTCTAATAACGCCTTGGTCGTCTTGGTTGAGCATTTCCATATAGTTCTCGTACGATCGTTCTGCGTCTTCAACTAATATGTCTAAAACTCGTTGCGCCTCATCCCCTTTGAGAACATGCCCGCGGCCTTGTCTGTTCGCAGTTGATTGTGATGCGAGTTGATCATAGCTTGGGGTGTAAAATTCATGATCTAAAATAGAGTACCTAGCTGAGTATTCATTAATGCTAGCCATACGGTGTCTTACCCACTGGCGAGCCACAAATATTGGCAGTTTAATATGGAACTTAATTTCGCACATTTCGAAAGGAGTTGTATGAGCGTGGCGCATCAGGTATCTAATTAAACCAGCGTCCTGACGAGCTTGTTTAGTTCCTTTTCCATAAGACACTCTGGCGGCTTGCACAATAGCTGAATCATCTCCCATGTAATCAATTACGCGCACAAACCCATGATCCAGAACGGGTAAGGGCTTAAACAAAACGTCTTCAAGTGAATCAACTGTTGGACGATAGGTAGGTGAATTGATTGATCGCAGTGAATCAATTTCCAACTTCTGCTCAGCATTTAATAACGTTTCTTTGTTGGTGTCTAAATCGAATGAATCCATACTGGAATGATATGGCAAGCATTGATCATTTTGTAGGTACCCTACGTTTAAGGCTAATGGAAGCTATTTCTATACCTCTGAACACCAAATGACAATAAAAAAGAGACCTTATGGTCTCTTTTTTATTGTCATTTGGTGTTCAGAGGTATAGAAATAGCTTCCATTAGCCTTAAACGTAGGGTACCTACAAAATGATCA
>PBEP01000018.1 GCA_002719775.1 Chloroflexota bacterium
TGAGTTGCGTTGAAAACATCTACTGGTAATGTGCCACCATTTGTATCGCAGAGCACTACGTACTCGGCACCTGATTGCGCTGCTACAGATACACATTTGAGTGCGTACTCGGGATTTTCAGCGAACCCATCAAAGAAATGCTCAGCATCAAAAATCACGCGTATGGAATGTGTTTTTAGATATTCAATCGTTTCCTTGATCATGGATAAATTTTCTTCGGTCGAGGTTTCTAATACTGTCTCGACTTGAGATAGTGAAGCTTTACCTACGATAGTCACAACTGGGGCACCAGAAGAAATCAGAGCTTGTATTTGCGGGTCTGTGCTAACAGAGCTGCCAGCCCTTCTAGTAGATCCAAAGGCTACTATGCTCGAATTGACCAAATTTAGGGATTTTACTTCCTTGAAAAAAATATCATCTTTAGGAGTAGCACCAGGCCAACCACCCTCAATAAATTCAACACCCAGCAAGTCGAGGCGTTCAGCTATTTTAAGCTTATCCTCAACTGATAAGCTGATACCTTCCATCTGAGCGCCGTCACGCAGAGTTGTGTCATATAGAGATATTTCAGACATAAGCCCTCTATCCTAGGAGGGGGTATTATATCTCCTCGAGCCAATTAACGGTATTTCTTCCCATAAGTCTTTATTCGAGAAAGAAATTCGATGCCATATTTGCGATTAACTCTGGCTGGTCTGTTTGTACCTGATGGCCTGCATTTTCCGCATATTTAAATTCAATGTTTGGTAAGAGCTTTTCGAGTTCGTAGCCCAACTGAACGGGAGCAAAGGAGTCTTCTTTACCCCAAACCATCATTGAAGGGATTTTCAAATTTTCTAATTTACCCCTGAGCATAAACTCCTCGTGCCAAAATGAATTATCCATGATTCTTTCTCTGCCCTCATTGAAAGACTGAGTCATCTCAAGAATGCCGGGTAAATTGTATTTTGCAGTACGGCTTTCTACTAAATCATCGGTTACTTTAGACGGATCATTAACAATTGCTTCGAGAAACCGGCGCATTCCAGCTTGCGTGCCATCAAATTCCCTGAGCGCTTTCCGACCTTCATTATCAGGTGTGGACAAGCCATATGACTGAGCAATGGTGCCACTTCCTATCATGAATAATTTTGAAACTCTCCCTGGAAAATCAAGTGCATATCGTGCTGCGACATAAGCACCTTGAGAGTTGCCGATTAGATGTACGTTGGTTAGACAAAGTGCGTCCATCCAATCGCGCAGATGATTCACGAGACTATGGTGAGCTAATACTGGATAAGCAATTGTGGGTGCGCTGGTCTCACCGTAGGAAATTTGGTCAGGAGCGAAAATTCTAAAACGATCACTCATTAAGGGAATGAGATATCGGAATCCCGCAGAACCAGAAGCTCCTGGGCCTCCACCATGTAGCATGACAACTGTTGGACCATCTTCACCAGCATCTATGTAACGAGTTTTAATATCCCTGGCTAGAACCCAATTTTCCCGCCATGAACTTTGTGCCATTTTCCGACTCCTAGTTATTATCACCTCAAAGGCTAGTCTCCGAGTGCCTGTGAGTCAATTACCATGATGTAAAATCAAAACCTTGACTAGGTCCATTTACTAGCCTATATAGTTGCAAATCTGAAAAAATAAGGTGCATGAATGAAATTTGGGTTACATAATAATTCCTTCATTACAAATGACGGATTAGCTGAAGAAATATTTCCTGAACTAAAGAACAGAGCTCAATGGCTTGAAAATAATGGATTTAGCTACATTTCATTCATGGATCATTTTTGGCAGATTCCTGGTGTAGGACCTGCAGACCATCCTTTTATGGAACCATGGGTAACAATGGGTGCTATTGCAGCCAGCACTGAAAAAATAAATATCACTACCATGGTAACTAGTGTTGGGTATAGAAACCCTGCATTATTGGCAAAAATGGCTACTACGTTAGACGTGATTAGTGGAGGCAGATCCATTCTTGGAATAGGTGCTGGTTGGTACGAGGCAGAATATTTAGGCTATGGCTATGAATTCCCTAGGCCTTCTATAAGGCTCTCGCAGCTGCGAGAAGCCGTCCAAATGATTAAGCAACTATGGAGTGAAAACTCAACTACATTTGAAGGTAAATTTTTCTCTGTTAAAGATGCCGTATTAGAGCCCAAGTCAATAAAAAAACCAAGGCCAAGAATACTAATAGGAGGTGGAGGGGAGAAAGTTACTTTAAGGATAGTGGCTCAGGAAGCAGATATGTGCAACTTTATGATGGCGAATCCTAAGGTATTTCAACATAAGTTATCTCTCTTGCAGGGGTATTGCCAGGAACTGGGGAGAGATGCTTCTGAAATTGAAGTGACTAAGCTTGATCGTCTTTGTTTGGCCCTTTCAGAGTCGCAAGCAGAAGAGAAATGGAATGCAAGAGGTGGACGATTACCTGAAGGATATCGAAGTCTGGTTGGTACTGCGGATCAGGCAATAGAACGATTGTCAGAGTTTAAGGAACTAGGACTCGATACAGTTTTTGTGAGTGTTGCTAATGATGATTATGAATCATTAGCAATATTCACGGAGCAAGTGATTCCAGCATTAGCTAATATCTAAATTTGGACTAAGGAATTTATTACATAGCCTTTCAGCTTTTCTCTTCCTTGTAGACCTTTTAGCTCTAGAAGTACAGAAATTCCTGTTATGTTAGAACCACATTCTTCAATCAAATTAATAGCTGCTTCTAGTGTTCCTCCCGTCGCAAGGACATCATCCACTAATAAAACATTGTGGCCATGTTTTAAGATGCCCGTTTTTAATTCAATGATCGAATCACCATATTCTAGTGAATACTTAGCCTGAAGGGTTTTTCCAGGGAGTTTCCCAGCTTTGCGAATAGGGACGAATCCTGCGTCTAGTTCCAAGGCCATAGGTGAACCTATAATGAACCCCCTTGACTCGAGACTAACAACCTGATCAATTCCCGAATCCTGAAAAGGCTCAGCCATTTCTTTGATTGCCGCCTTAAATGCAATTGGATGGCTTATAAGGGGAGAGATATCCCTAAATATGATACCCGGATGAGGGAAGTCTTTGTAATCACCGAATAGCTTTATGTAATCATGAATGGGCATAAATAAAAAAGCATGGGCTCAAGCGAGCCCATGCTTTGTTTCCTAACCTAGAATGAAATCAATTAAAACTTGATCATGCTCTTCTGGCTTTTCCCATTGTGGCCAATGTGCAGCGTCAAGCATATTGTAGAACTTTGCGCCTCGAATCTTGCTGGCTGCATATTCTCCAAATGCAGGTCCCTGTCCAGGGTTCTTTTCAGTCCAGAATACAAGACCATCTGGTTTAAATCCCTGGAGATCCTCTTCCTCATACTTTGGCTCGCGATTCCAGTCCCTTGGACTATCATCAGCCACTCGGTATACCCTTTTGATTGATTCGTATACGTCCTGAAAAGAGTAAAGGCGCAATCGAACATCCACCATTTCGTCAGTCATCCTTGAAGGCTCTGCTACTAACCACTCCATACGCTTACGCACTGTTTCAAAACTAGGAGTGAGTATCGAAGCCTTAGAAAGCTCGGCTAGTGTATCTCCACCACCAGGATTTTGAGGGAAATCAGTTTTTTTCCAATTAACTCCGCCGACACCAGTATTCATGATCAGTTTACCGGATTTTTCGGGGAACTTAAGTCCAAATTCCATAGTGATTGCCCCGCCCATGGATTCTCCTTCCACATGAGCATAAGGGAAACCGAGAGCATCAATCAGGTCAGCAAGAGCCTCTGCTTGTCTGGTAGTCCTATCATCGTCATCATAAGGCTGGTGTGAAGAAAATCCGTGATATAAGGCATCTATGGCAAATACGTGAAATCCATTATTTTTTAAGTTATGTAGGTTTCTTGCATAGGTTTCAGCGTGACCTCCAATGCCGTGAATCAAGATCAACGGCTCGCCAGAATCACCGCATTCAATTACTCGGTGTCTGTACTGTTTACCCTGTATTAAACGAGTTTGTGTACCCAACAGCTCTACTGCTATTGTGGGCCATTCAGATAAAGGCCTAGCCTTAACTTCCTTGGACAGTTTAAGAGTTTCCACTGAAGTAACCATTTATTCCTCCAACAGTGATTTATGAGACTTATATCATTAATTTATAAATCATGCTAATTAATCTAAAGGTTTAACGGAATAAAATAATAGATTTGCTTTTAATGATCTTCTACAAGATCAGTAACCTAGATCCGCATATTAGAGGGGACAAAATAGTGAGTAGTCGGACCTATGAAGGAAACCTCCCAGGCAAATTGGGGTTAATTCAACACAGAATTGTTAAATGTAGAGTTTGCACAAGACTAGTGGAACACAGGGAAAAAATTTCCATGACGAAGCGAGCTTTTTTTGAGCATTGCGACTATTGGGGAGCACCTGTTCCCAGCAATGGAGATCCTAAGGCCAGAGTTTTGATCATAGGGTTGGCACCGGGTGCGCATGGTGCCAACAGAACAGGGCGAATGTTCACGGGCGATCCCAGCGCAACATTTTTAACTTCTGCTTTATACAGAACCGGCTTTGCAACTTTGCCAGATTCTTCTCATATTGGCGACGGACTTTCTTTGAAAGATGTTTTTATTACATCCGCACTCCATTGTGTTCCTCCACAAGATAAGGCTGTAATGCTTGAGCAGAATAATTGCAGAGATTTTTTGATACAAGAATTGCATCAACTAAGGGGAATAAAGGCAGTTTTAGCATTAGGCAAAGTAGCTTTCGATAACTATGTCAAAGCGGTTTCCGTAATTCATAATGAAAGTTATAACTTGAAATTCGGACATAATTTATCGTTTGATATGAGCCCGAAAACGCCAATGTTGTTTTGTTCATACCACCCAAGTCCCCGTAATACTTATACTAAACGTTTGGATGCAAAGGACCTTGATGCCATTTTATTTAGGATTAAGGATTTCCTTCTCAAGACTTCAGATTGAGTTAGTTGGCGCTGTGTTGGAATAGGCCTGAGAGCTAAGTCGTTTTCCTAAATTAAGTGGTGTGCTATACTTTTCGCCCGACGGCGCGGTGCTTTCACTGATTAGTTAGCACCTACAAATAGAAAGGTGATTGCATGGAAGAAGGGGCAGAGGCCGCCCTAGAGGATTCGGCTGAAGAAGAAATTGACGCTTTGAGCATGAAGGCCTTATTAGAGGCTGGTGTTCACTTTGGACACCAAACACATCGCTGGAATCCCAAGATGAAGCGCTATATTTTCGCAGAGCGCAACGGGATACATATTGTTGATTTACAGCAAACCATGGAGCTTTTGAATAGCGCCCATGATTTCATCTACCAAGTTGCATCATCAGGTAAAAGAATTCTGATGGTTGGTACTAAAAAGCAAGCTCAAGATCCAATCAGAGAGGAAGCTATCCGCTCTGGGCAGTATTTCATCAACCATCGTTGGTTAGGTGGGACTATCACTAACTTTTCCACTATACAAACCAGGATTGATTACCTTGTGACACAAGAAGAAAGAAGAAGTAAGGGCGAGTTTGTCCACTTACCTAAGAAGGAAGCCCTGAGGCTAGAGAACCGAATAGAAAAAATGAACCGTTATTTTGGTGGATTCAAGGAAATGACCGAGCTCCCTGGTGCCTTGTTTGTCGTTGATATTGGTCGTGAAAAAATAGCAATAGCTGAAGCCCAAAGAGCAGGAGTTCCCGTAGTAGCCTTGGTGGATACCGATTGTGATCCCGGGACAATAGACTGGCCTATTCCAGGTAATGATGATGCCATTCGGTCTATAAGATTAATTGCAAATCATTTAGCATCGGCTGCTTTAGAAGGCCATGCGGAGTGGTTGGCAAATCGTGGGGGGTATAGTCAGGCAGGTCATAATGACCGTGAACCAGACCCTGCGTTAGCCGAAGAAGTTGAGGAATAAAAGTTGGTTTCAACAGATTTAATACGGACATTACGTGAGCGTACTGGTGCTGGCATTATGGACTCAAAAAGAGCACTGGAAGCGGCTGGGGGCGATATAGATAAAGCAGAATCGTCCTTGAGGGAAAAAGGCTTGGCAAAAGCTGCTTCTAAATCTGATAGGGCCACTGCTGAAGGTGTCATTGAATCATACATACATACGGGTAATAGAATCGGAGCAATGGTCGAGTTAAATTGTGAAACCGACTTTGTAGCTAGAACTGAAGAGTTCAAAGGCTTGGCACATAATTTGGCGATGCAAGTTGCCGCTATGGCGCCACTATACGTAGATGAAAGTGAATTACCAGCAGACGAAACACGTCAACCCGAAGAGGTTTGCTTGCTCAGCCAAGCGTTCATTAGAGACCCTTCAAAGACAATCAACGATTTGGTTATGGATGTTAGGGCCAGAGTTGGTGAAAATGTGAAGATTAGCCGAATTACTCGCTTCGGACTTGGCGAATAATCATTAGATCGAAGTAATCAATGGGTGTACAGCACATTAGCAGGGCAGTGCTCAAGCTAAGCGGAGAGTCTCTTCGCGGTGAAGAAAATCAGGGCCTTGACTGGTCTGTTTTGGACTACTTAGCAAAAGAAATTCAAATCGCTATTCAGCACAATGTTGAAATAGCTTTAGTTGTTGGCGGTGGTAATATTTGGAGAGGCGCTGAAGCTGAACGGGAAGGGATGGACAGAGCTACAGCTGATTACGCTGGTATGCTAGCAACTGTAATCAATTCGATGGCAATGCAAGATGCTCTTGAGAGAGTCGGATTAGATACTAGGACTCAATCAGCAATTGAAATTAAAGCAGTAGCTGAGTCTTATGTGCGAAGACGCGCCATTCGTCACTTGGAAAAAGGGCGGATTGTGATTTTTGCGGCAGGGACTGGTAACCCATACATGACGACTGATACTACAGCCGCACTTCGTTCAATTGAAATTGGTGCAGATATATTACTAATGTCTAAAAATAAAGTTGATGGGGTATACGATGCCGATCCAATTTTGAAGCCAGATGCTACAAAATTCCAAGAAGTACAGTATATCGACCTTTTGAACCGCAGATTAGAAGTAATGGATTCAACGGCATTATCGTTGTGTATGGAAAATCAATTACCTATCCGAGTTTTCGATATATTTACACCAGGAAGTTTATCTCGGGTTCTATCTGGCGAAAAAGTAGGTACACTTATTACCGGAGACTCTGAGTAAAACAAAGAGGTTTATGTGGAAGAGAACCCTGTCCAAGAAGTACTAAACGATGTTGAAAGACGCATGCTATTATCATCTGATCGTTTTGGGTCAGATATTGATTCTATTAGAGGCGGGCGCGCAAATGTTTCGATCCTAGACGGAATTAATATCGATTACTACGGAACCTCAATGCCTGTTAACCAAATTGCCACGGTTGCGGCNCCNGACCCTNGATTGATTACTATCCAACCTTGGGATAAAGGTGCGTTAGCGACAATTGAGCGCGAATTACTAAAATCTGATCTTGGTCTTACTCCAAATAATGACGGCCAGATAATTAGATTGCCTATACCCCCAATGACCCAAGAAAGACGACAAGAAATGGTGAAAAGGTTGCACCGTTTACGCGAAGATACCCACATTGCGATCCGGAATGTGAGAAGGGATGGGCTTGAACAGTTACGTCAAGCCGAGAAAGATAAGCGGATTTCTCAGGATGAATTGTTTAAAGCTCAAGAACAGCTTCAACAAGCGACGGATAAACATGTTGGTTTAACAGACCGAGTTTCTGCAAAAAAAGAGGCCGAACTTTTGGAGGTCTGAGTCCCCGAGTGATGATTTATGGATGCTAATTCTTACAGCTCCAAATTGCCTGTTCCGGAACATGTTGCTATTACAATGGATGGCAATGGGCGATGGGCTTCCGANCGAGGGCTTCCAAGNTTGGCTGGGCACAGAGCAGGAACAGAGAATGTTAGAAGAGTCCTGAAAGCTTTGGCCTATAANGGGGTGNNNTATGTCACGATTTTTGCATTTTCAACAGAGAATTGGGGACGCCCTGAAGATGAAGTGAATGGACTTTTTTCGATTCTCGGGGAAGTAATAGAGAATGAGGCAAATGCGCTTCATAAGGAAAATGTANGGATNTTGCATTTGGGTTCAGAATCAAGACTTCCANGTTCAATTTCAAAAGCTATTCGAAATGCTCAAAAGCTTACAAGTAAAAACAAAGGTTTAATTTTATCAGTGGGCTTTGATTACGGNGGGAGGGCAGAAATTGTCGAAGCTGTTCGNCAGTTGATAAATGATGGAATTTCTGCTGAAGACATAAACGAATCAAGGNTAAAATCTANTTTATATTTACCAGAGGTGCCTGATCCTGATTTAATTATTCGGACNGGNGGAGAGCAAAGATTAAGTAATTTCCTGATTTGGCAAGCAGCNTANTCGGAATTGTACTTCACTCCTACACTTTGGCCTGATTTTGGCCCCGNTGAGGTAAANGAGGCAATAGAAATTTATCAAAAGAGACGNCGNCGTTTCGGAACNCTACCACTTCAATGATTTTCTTTTTAAAAANCATCAGGCTAAGAGGTCTTTCCGCANGGGTTGTAACGGCTTTANTTGGGTTACCTTTGATATATATTACGCTTCGATTGGGCAANCCTTTACTTGGTTTNGTAGTTGTTGCAGTTGGTTCNATTGCTGCATTTGAAGCGTATACGGTATTAAANAANATTGGNCATAGATTAACTCCTTGGTTTTTTGTGCTGNNTGCCGCNATTATCGTATTTTCAGGAATGAATAGCCTTAGNTCGGTCATTCNATGCATANTTATTGCTCTCGGNTTGATCATTCTGGAGAGCAGCTTNAAAAATAATAACTTCCTTCCANCNNGATCAACTTTTCAGNGCGCTTTANTACTTGCTTATGTATCAGTCCCCCTTGCNNTNTTTACCTTATTATCGNATNGCCCTTATGGNTTTGATTGGGCATTCATTGCTTTAGCATCTGTGTTNATGACTGACAGTTGCGCATATTTTTTNGGGAGAATNTTCGGAAGGCATCAAATGGNCCCTTCAATTAGNCCTTCTAAGACTTGGGAAGGTGCGNTTGGGGGTACATTNGGGGGAATTNNNACAGNATTNGTTTTAATATTCACCACAGCAATCCCATGGGATTTANTGGCCGCNAGNTTACTNGCAGTATTNATANCTGTATTCGCACAAATTGGGGATATCTTTGTATCGAAATTGAAACGNANGGCTAATCTCAAGGATTCGGGGCGAATTATTTTTGGGCACGGNGGANTTCTGGATAGATTGGACAGNCTTNTGCCNGTTTTCGTACTAATATACTGNGCGGCTATAAATTGGCCAGAATAGAAATATAAATGAGAAATATAGTAATTCTTGGCTCCACTGGATCCATTGGAACACAAACTTTAGACATAGCTAGAGCGTTACCTCATCTGTTTAAAGTTGTTGGATTATCAGCTGGGCATAACCTTGAGCTCTTTAAAAACCAAATTCAAGAGTTCAAACCTAGGATGGTACATGCTGTATCTGAATCACGTCTTGACGGAACCTGGATGACTCCAGAAGACATGGTAAGCGAACCTGATGTTGATCTCGTAATGATTGCGACGACAGGCAAAATTGGTTTGAAATCTAGCCTACAAGCATTACGCTGCGGAAAGCTTGTCGCTTTGTCCAATAAGGAAGTAATTGTGATGGCTGGAGAACTGATTAATGCCGCTGCAGCTGAAGGTAAAGGAACTATTTTACCGGTAGATAGTGAACCGTCAGCAATATGGCAATGTATGCGAGGTGAGGANCAACCTGTTAAGAGNTTATTTATCACTGCTAGCGGTGGTCCGTTTCGTTCTCTNACTTATGAGCAAAAGGCTCAAGTTACTCCTNAGCAAGCTTTGCAACATCCAACTTGGGTAATGGGNANGAAAATCACTATTGACTCAGCTACTTTNATGAATAAAGGATTTGAGGTAATCGAGAGTCACTGGTTATTTGGTATGCCGTATGAAAAAATTGAGGTCTTGGTGCATGCGCAGAGCATAATCCATTCAATGGTTGAATTTATTGATGGGTCGGTCAAGGCACAAATGGGCCCTCCTGATATGAGATTACCAATCCAATGCGCGATGTCGTACCCAGAAAGAGTAAGCTCAACCGTTATCCCAACCTACGAGCCCTTAAAAAATCCTTCACTTACATTTGAGGAGCTAGATTTTGTTAGCAACCCTTGTTTTCCTTTAGCTTTGGAAGCNGGAAAGAAGGGCGGTACATANCCTGCAGTGCTTAGTGCCGCNGATGAAGAGGCAGTTCATGCTTTTTTGAGAGGGCNAATTGGCTTNGGGGCAATTAGTGGNCTACTTACAGAGGTTCTCGGCTCTCATCAGTCGTCAGGNGAAGTTTCAATCGATTCAATTCTCAATGCTGATGAATGGGCNAGAGACNAGGCACGTNAATATATAGATAGNCTTCGATGAGTAGCATANTAATTTTCCTNACCATTTTAGGTTTCCTAGTTATTGCTCATGAAATGGGGCATTTTCTGGTGGCAAAGATCCGTGGTGTGAGGGTCATAGAGTTCGGCTTGGGTTACCCTCCTAAAATCCTAGGGTTCAAATACGGTGAAACAATATACACGCTTAATTTACTGCCGCTAGGTGGATTTGTACGAATGCATGGAGAAGATGGGGTGGACGCATTAAATGATCCCCATTCCTTTACTAGCAAAGGTCCATTTACGCGTTTGGCTATTTTGGCAGCTGGAGCAGCGGTAAATGCGATTCTTCCTATTTTTCTTTTTACTATGGCAGCTACTTTGCCTCAACAGGTTCACTCTAGTGAAGTAATTATTACAAAAATAGAGCCAATGAGTCCTGCCCAAACGTCAGGACTCATGCAAGGTGATGCGATCAGAATTGTCGACGGGTCACGAATTATTAGAGCTAGTGAACTCCAGAAAAATATTTACTTGAAATTAGGCGAAGCTAGTCATTGGGAAGTAGAAAGGCAAGGCTTGATCATAGAACGGGAAATCAAGCCAAGGATTGATCATCCAGCAGGACAAGGGCCAGTTGGCATATCGATAGCTGAAGGTAAAGTAAGAGTGAAATCGGTGCACCATGGCGAAATTTCAAGCAAAAACAAACTCTTGATGGGAGATTTAATTTTGTCTGTAGGTAGTGCTGATCATCAAGACCAGATAATAATTAACGATGTAGAAGAGCTGTCTTCAGCACTAAAACTTAAAGCTGAGAAAGCAGTGAGCTCGGATGATATTTCTGTTCTAGTATGGAGGAACGGGCAGCTAAATTATTTAAATCCTTCTGGTTCAGTTCTGCAATTTCTCCAAGATGTCGAATTGAACACCTTGCCTAGAGTTAGTATCTCAGAGCCTTTGCATGTTGCATTCTTTAATAGTTTCCAGAGACTATTTGAGATTTTAGTACTTCTCAAAAATGAACTTTCTAGAGTGTTATTTGGATCAGCAAATTTCGATATAGCTGGTCCGATCGGGATAGCCAAAATTACGGGTGAAATTGCGAGTGATGGGTTTATAACCTTGATAACCTGGACGGCACTACTGTCTATAAATTTGGCTATCATAAACTTGCTACCTATACCTGCACTTGATGGTGGTCGTATATTATTCGTCTTGATAGAATTATTCAGTGGTGGCAGAAGGGTTCCTCCTGAAAAAGAAAAAATCGTTCATTTCTTAGGCTTCGCTTTTCTGATGATGGCAATAGTACTGGTAAGTGTTCAAGATATCCGTAGACTTATCTAGAATGACTGAGGTATTAAGGGATTATGGCTCGTCGAGTAACTAAAGCAGTTAATGTGGGTAGCATTAAGGTAGGCGGAGACGCTCCTATCACAGTGCAGTCAATGACTAAAACTGACACAAGGGATGTCAAGGCTACTGTTAATCAGATTTTAGAACTTGAGGACGCTGGTTGCGAGATAATACGCTGTGCCGTACCAGATATGGAAGCAGCAAATGCATTGTCTGCTATTAAGAAAGAAACCCACATCCCATTAGTTGCAGATATCCATTTTCATTACCAACTTGCCCTTGAGTCTCTTAGGCAGGGTGTTGATTGCCTGAGGCTCAACCCAGGGAACATTAGGGATGCTGACAAGGTTCGTGAAGTCGTGCGAGAGGCTAAAAAAAGAGAAGTCCCAATTCGAATTGGTGTGAATTTCGGCTCACTTCCGCCAGTAGGTGCAATTGGTAAAACTAGAGGCCTCCATCGGCATGTCGATGGAGTGAACATTTTGGAGAAAGGTTCGGAAGCTTCTGGTTCAGGCGAGACAATTTCGGTAGTAGATCACATGGTTGCTACCGCGCTGTGGGAAATTGGGATTTTGGAAGATCTGGACTTCGATCTAATTAAAATTTCGATGAAGGCTTTTGACATAGACACAACTGTTGAGGCATATAGGAAACTTGGCAAGTTAGTTCCATACCCCCTGCATTTGGGTATTACCGAAGCTGGAACTGCACGAAGCGGATCTATTAGAAGCGCAATAGGGCTAGGAGTTTTGTTATACGAAGGCATAGGAGACACTATAAGAGTCTCCTTATCCGATGAATCAAAAGAGGAAGTTGAAGTAGGCTATGAAATTTTAAAATCACTTGGTTTAAGGAAAAAAGGGGTTCAAATGGTAGCCTGCCCTTCCTGTGGTAGAGCNGACGTAGACATCAGAAAATTAGCGAATGATGTAGAACAATTACTGAAAAGTAAAGACTCCCCCATCAAAGTCGCAGTAATGGGNTGTGAAGTAAATGGNCCTGGNGAAGCTAAAGATGCCGANGTCGGAATAGCAGCTGGGAACGGCAGAGCCGTAATTTTNCGCAAAGGGAAAAAGGTNCGNGTAGTNGAGGCNTCAGATATGATGNCAGCTTTAATTGNAGAGGTGGACNCCGTAATCGCTTCCTAATGTGCCTAATCAGGAATANNGGGTTNTNGATTANGAAATTTGGCGATACTAAATAGATTTATGTTAAGGAAAATCTTCAGCTTATTAANAATTTCNCCNTTTCGCACTCGTAAAGTTGCTACTTCATCTNAAATTTTAAATACTGATCANGATACCAAGTCTGNAACCACATCAGANNNAATCGTNAAATCTAAGANGNATTTTCGANCTAAACGNAANANGAGAAAGCCNTCTAACTCTTTGNNNNGNTTNGATGANGTAAANGGCTTTCCAGCNAATAAAANCCAATATTTNGGTGANGTGGAATTATCNCAAAACTTAATTCGTGCCCTTGNGGAAATGAAGTACCAAAGNCCCACAAAAATTCAGGAATTGGTAATNAAACCATTTCTAGNCCATNTGGATATCGTCGGCCAAGCACAAACTGGCACTGGAAAAACTGCNAGCTTTGGTATACCGATCCTTGANATGGTCGATAAAAANAGCAAAGAAGTTCAGGCNTTAGTTTTAGTTCCGACTCGNGAATTNGCACGNCAAGTTTGTGACGAATTCAGNAAGATTGGTAAGTANACCCAGATCTCTGTTTTGCCNTTATACGGCGGTACTTCAATAGTCCCTCAACTTANATCACTTGCTAANGGAGNTCAGGTGGTAGTAGGGACNCCNGGTNGAATTATTGACCACATGAGNCGNGGNNCTTTAAGNCTATCCAAAACTAGAATNATTGTTTTAGANGAAGCTGACCAAATGTTNGACATAGGATTTTTGCCNGACATTCGGAAAATTTTNCGCAAACTTCCTACTGATCGTCAGACTTGTTTATTTACAGCCACTCTNCCNACTNNGATAAAGCGCCTTATTTACACTTACNTNNACNACCCAGAATGGTTGATTGTGGGACNNGNCTCTATGCCAGTAGAAGAAGTTGAGCAGCANTANTACGAAGTTGCTGANCGNGATAAGACTGAAGCTATGGTNGAGGTTTTGNGGAATCATCANGGGCAACAAATGTTGCTATTTTGCAGAACTCAAATTGCAGTTGACCAAGTGGTNCGAACGCTTCGTCGCTTAGGCCACAAGGTGGTTGGCATTCATGGGGCTATGCCACAAAAAGAAAGGGATAGTGTNATGGCTCGGTTCAGGTCAGGGGAAGTTAAGGTTTTAGCTTCNACAAATTTGACNGCTCGNGGNATCGATGTTCCTACAGTCNNGAATGTTGTAAATTTCGATATGCCGGANAGTATTGAAGATTANCTNCACCGAATAGGCCGTACTGCAAGGATGGGGAGGNCNGGTAAAGCAATTACGTTTGTTAGTGAATGGGATTTNGAAATTTTTGACANAATAAAAGANCANATAGGTCAAGANCNACTTCTGGGCAGGAAATTAATGATTTATGGGGGNGNCGAGGNTTAAATTTNCAAATTAAAGGATTCNTTAAAATTTCNANANCCTGANCGAGCTCNAGAATTCTTGGCNCTTGTTTNCCCCTGTCACTAATTTCAACTGAGTTACTTTGCAAGGTACGTTTGCTGATTACNACTCTAGTTGGTATTCCAAGCAAATCTGCATCCTTCAATTTCACCCCAGGTGATTCCTTGCGGTCATCAAAAAGNGTTTCAATACCATTTGAGANTAAGGACGTGTAAAGGATTTCTGATTGATCCAGTACGTTTTGGTCGTCAGTGTTTAAAGCAACCAAATGCACGNTGTATGGGGAGATTGGAGGAGGGAAAATTATTCCTGAAGNGTCGTGATTTTGCTCAATTGCAGCANCNAGGATNCTAGTGACTCCTATTCCNTANCATCCCATCACTAATGGTTTCTGTTCNCCTTTTTGNTCTAGATAAGTAGCCTTTAATGATTCCGAATAAAAGCTGCCTAGCTTGAAAACATGCCCTACCTCGATACCCCTGACTGATTTAAGAGGGCTCTTGCATAAGGGGCAACCATGGCCTTCAGCGGCTTGCGCTAGGTCAGTAATTTCATTTAAGGAGAAATCTCTTTCGTAATTAATACCAGTAAAATGGTAGCCCTCACNGTTGGCNCCAGCTATCAAATTGGAACTCTTTACCAAAGAATGATCTCCAANTTGACGAATNTNNANACCTAACTCAACTGGAGAAATATAGCCGGAGACAAGCGCAGCTTNTTCAAGTTCATCNNTTGTAGCTAAGCGCAAATTTGAGGATTTCAAATANTTAGNAAGTTTNACTTCATTNATTTCTAAATCNCCTCTGATTGCTACAAGCAGCAAAGCATCATCTACTTTGTAGATNAANCTTTTTATTGTTTGAGATGCAGAGGTGGCAAAAAACGATGAAACTTNAGCAATTGTGCTTTGCTCGGGAGTGGCAANNTTTTGNATTGAANTAAGTTCTTTAGAAATAAATTCTTNGGGTAANGATTCAGCTTTTTCTACGTTCGCAGCATAATTACATTCACTGCAAATTATNACAACGTCCTCTCCATTTTCNGCAGGCATAATAAATTCATGGGAATCTTTNCCTCCTATAGCACCAGAGTCAGCTTCNACTTTAATNGTGGGGAGTCCACACCTTTTNAAGATATTGNCATAAGCCTGAACCATTCGGTCATAAGAAACATCNAGCCCTTCTTGGTCTGCATCGAAGGAGTAAGCGTCTTTCATATCAAACTCTCTACCCCTAAGAAGACCTGCTCTNGGCCTAGGTTCATCTCTGAATTTTGTTTGAATTTGATAAATGGTTCTAGGTAGGTCTCTGTAAGAAGAAGTNAAGGATTTAGCAATACTTGTAACGACTTCTTCGTGTGTAGGGCCTAAAACCAAAGACCTATTTCTGCGATCTTCGAGCTTGAAAAGTATTGGGCCTACTGTATCTATCCTGCCAGTTTCCTCCCAAATTTCAATTGGCTGTAGAACTGGCATCCGAACTTCGATAGCCCCTACNTTGTCCATTTCTTCTCTAATTATTGTTTCAATTTTCCTTAAAGATCTAAGTGCCAAAGGTAAATATGAATAAATGCCTGCTGCNAGTTGTTGAATCATNCCAGCTCTTANCATCAANTGATGGCTGATTGTTTCNGCATCAGAAGGTACTTCACGAAGGGTTTTGGTAAGGNATTGTGATACTCGCATTTTAATGTAGAGGAGAAAAATTGGATGGGATNAGGATTTTNTTTTCTTGATNCANCATCATATCNGATGTGTTCGGTGGCCAATCTCNAGCAGCAACTGATNCAGCCCTAATTTNAGAGCGCTCATCTAAGTTAGAATACGGCCAAAGGTGNTAGAATTTNTTAGACCCNTGAGCATTGATCCA
The DNA here is from genome assembly GCA_002719775.1 of Chloroflexota bacterium. Classification (GTDB taxonomy): domain Bacteria; phylum Chloroflexota; class Dehalococcoidia; order Lucifugimonadales; family Australimonadaceae. The sequence goes on from PBEP01000018.1 coordinate 16,216, forward strand.
TGCCCCAGCTATCGNAGAGTAGGNTTCCCGTTTAGGTAGTATTTTTTGCCATTCGTTNATAACGNCTGGTAACGTGCCGGCACGGTAAGTGTATGTCCTTAGCTCATAAACATTACCCNAATTTTGAGGNCCATTCCAATCCTTCATCAAAGGAGTGGAAGANAGATATTCAGANCGCATTTGAAGNATTAGATCATCAGCTTTNGGNGGCCAATCTNGGNTGGAAGATTTTGATAAATCAGCCCTAACTTGCTCTGCCTGAGCGATGCTTTCGTACGGCCATATATGTACAACTTCATTTAATGTGCCTACTTCAGTAGTAAAGAAAGCACCAAGTGGAGAAAATTTTTCACGGAAAGCAAGGCCAGCTTCGAAACGTTTTGAAAATTCTGGGACACCTCGCGGTCTTAGTAGATATGTGCGAAGATCATAAATCATAGTATTACTCCGGCAGTGCAAATCAGCACACTGCGCATTTATGAATAAATCATAGTTAATTATAAACCTAACTGATGGATAGTTTATTAACAACATTGCTGGCGAATACTTATCGGATATAATTTCAGTACATAATGTGGAGTGGTGTCAAAATGGTTGAACAAACTGGTACTTTTCAAATTAAGTCTGGGCTAGCTCAAATGTTGAAAGGCGGAGTCATCATGGATGTCGTGACGGCTGAGCACGCTCGTATCGCTGAGGATGCTGGTGCTTGTGCTGTAATGGCGTTAGAGCGAGTGCCTGCAGATATACGTGCAGATGGTGGGGTAGCTCGAATGTCAGACCCAGGGTTAATTGACGAAATCATCAAGGCGGTAAGTGTGCCCGTAATGGCTAAATGCCGGATAGGTCATTTCGTAGAAGCACAAGTGCTAGAAGCTATAGGGGTCGATTTTATAGACGAATCGGAAGTTTTAACTCCTGCAGATGAAGCTTTCCATGTCTGGAAGGATTCATTCAAAGTACCCTTTGTGTGTGGTTGTCGAGATTTGGGAGAAGCATTAAGGAGAATAGGCGAAGGCGCAGCCATGATCCGAACCAAAGGAGAGGCCGGAACAGGTGATGTCGTAGAAGCAGTGAGGCACATGCGTACAGTACAGGGCCAAATTCGACAACTCCAAAATTTGCCTGAAGAAGAATTGACATCTTTTGCCAAAAATATTGGGGCTTCTATTGGATTAGTTCAAGAAGTTAAAAAAATAGGGAGAATGCCAGTTGTTAACTTTGCTGCTGGAGGCGTTGCCACTCCCGCTGATGCAGCTTTAATGATGCAACTAGGAGCTGACGGGGTTTTTGTAGGCTCTGGTATTTTTAAATCAGGCGATCCTTCAGCACGCGGTAAAGCCATGGTAAAAGCTGTAACCAATTACAATGACCCATCAGAAATTGCAAATGCATCCAGAGGTTTAGGCGAAGCTATGGTGGGGATCAGCGCTCGCTCGATAGATGAGCAGGAACTCCTAGCTACGCGAGGTTGGTAAGTTGCCAAGTGAAACTTCCGTTGGGATCCTTGCTTTGCAGGGCGACTTTCTAGAGCATTCGAAGCTCTTGAAAGTTCTTAATGTTGAGGTCATTGAAGTAAGAAATAGCCAGCAGCTGGCAGAAGTTGATTCTCTGATAATCCCTGGCGGAGAAAGCACCACAATTGCGAAATTGATTGACGTTTATAATCTTCGCCAACCAATCATTGAATTCGCCCAAAAAGGGAGTCCGGTTTGGGGTACATGTGCAGGTATGATCTTGCTCGCAGGATCTTTGGTAGAGACTGAACCTTCACCTCTGAAGTTAATGAATACGGTTGTGCAAAGAAATGCATTTGGGAGACAGGTTAATTCTTTTTCTACAGAATTAGAATTTGAAGGAATTAGGGATGGGTTGTTTGAGGCAATCTTCATTAGAGCTCCGCACGTTGTTAGCGCTAACAATGGTGTAAAAATATTGTCCAAATTAATCGACGGAACTATTGTAGCGGTACGAGAAAATAACCTTTTAGCCACGGCATTTCACCCAGAGCTCACCCGCGATGCCAGAATTCATGAGTATTTTGTTCAAATGACTAAGGGGACGATTTAACAAATAATCAATTGAATCAAATCTGTGTTCGATAATTATCAATTGTTGTGGTAAATATATTTCAGGCAGTTGATTAATAAATACCATGTTTTTATGAGTTTAAATGAAGTGATTATATCTCCAAATTCAAGTGACATCAGTGCGGAAGACGAATTAGCAATGTTGCTTTGTCGCATGCCTGTTTATATTCAAAAGAGTGCAATGCAGAAGAGCAGCGGGATCCTTCTGGAGGTTGTTTTGGATCTAGGCAGGAATCCTGAGTTGAGATTTTCTGATACTACAGTGACACTCGAGGAGTATGAAGTTACTAAAGAAGATATTTCTTTCGTTACTCAGCAAATTGGTTCATTTGGAGCTGACAATAGAGCTGGAATAGAGAGGACTCTTCATAGAATATCTGCTTTGAGAAATAGGGCAGGGTTAATTATTGGATTAACATGTCGTATAGGTAGAGCTATACAAGGTACAGCAAGTCTAATCGAGGACATTGTTAGGGAGGGGCGCAGCGTATTATTGGTGGGCCGCCCTGGAGTTGGCAAAACCACTATGCTGAGAGAGACAGCAAGAATGTTAGCTGATGAGGCTAACAGGCGGATAGTAATTGTGGATACTTCAAACGAAATTGCTGGTGACGGAGATATCCCTCATCCGGCAATTGGAAGATCGAGGCGCCTACAAGTCCCTACACCAGAAATGCAACATTCAGTGATGATTGAGGCAGTTGAAAACCATATGCCTCAAGGAATTGTTATTGACGAGATGGGAACTGCTCAAGAGGCTAGTGCAGCGCGTACAATTGCTGAAAGAGGGGTGCAGCTAATTGCAACGGCTCATGGTAATACATTAGAAAACCTAATCGCGAACCCTACACTTTCTGATTTGGTAGGTGGCGTTCAAGCAGTTACACTTGGTGATGTAGAAGCACGTAGAAGAGCTTCGCAAAAAACAGTTTTAGAAAGACAATCCCCTCCCACATTTGACGTGCTTGTGGAAATAGAGAGCTGGGAAAAAGTAAATATCCATCTAGATGTTGCAAGGACGGTAGACAAAATTCTAAGAGGATATGAGGCTCAACCAGAAGTCAGATCGATTAGCTCAGATGGTGTTGTAAAAGCGATAAAGAGTAATCGAGATCTACTCAATCTGAGTAAAAAACAGTTTGCTTCTGAGAAATTCGGAGATATTAACCCTGAGCTTGATTCAGGTAATTTCAAAAATCAGCGTCTAGGAAAATTCAATAAATTCTTAAAAATTTTCCCCTTTGGAGTAGATTCACAACGCCTTATAGAAGCAGGATCTAACTTCGGTCTAAATGTGCTAATAATGGATAATTGTGAAGAAGCAGAATTTGTAATTACTACAAAAGCACATTACCGACGCAGGCCGAAGCTTTTAACTAGCGCAGAAAAATTAGCAATACCAGTGCATGTTCTGCGTAGAAATACAATCGAGCAAATCAGTAGTTTTTTCAGTTTCAGAACTTCAACGCCCTCGAGTAAAAACATGGATAATAGAGGTTTGGAGTTTGCTGAACTCGAAGCTGAAAATGGTGTGAACCTTATAAGCGAAGGATCAACAAGCGATATCGAATTAAGCCCCCAGAGCTCATTTGTCAGAAAGATTCAGCACAAGATTGCAGAACGGTCAAACTTAAAATCCCATAGTGTAGGACGTGGCTTATCTCGGCGCGTCACAATTTATCGAGAATAGTATGTTTATCTCAATTGAAGGTGGTGATGGTGCAGGCAAAACTACACAGGCTCGCCTACTAGCTGACAACCTTAAGAGTCTAGGCTCAGACGTTGTGTTGGTTCATGAGCCAGGCGGCACTGAATTAGGTGAAATGCTAAGGTCTTGGTTGAAGGAGACAGGTAAGGAAATTTCACCTCAAGCTGAATTATTAGCTTTTGGGGCTGCAAGAGCAGAGTTAGTTGAAAATATTATTAAGCCTGCTTTAGCTAAAGGCACCATTGTTGTGGCAGATCGTTACTCTGATTCAACAACTGCGTATCAGGGATATGGTCATGAATTACCTTTAGATGTAATTGAAAGAGTTAACAGCATTGCTACTCAGGGAATATATCCCGATCTTACGTTCATTTTAGATTTGGACTCAGCACAGGCTTATAATAGAGGTATAGCTCGCGACAATGAATCTAACGAAAGACGATTCGAAGACATGCATGAAAGTTTTCACTCGAGAGTTTTCAGAGGGTTCAGAGAGATAGCAGCAAATGAGCCGATTCGGTGCACAATAATTGACTCCTCTAAGCCAATAGATTTGATTGAAAAAGAAGTATTGGATTACCTTGCTTATGCTGGCTATATTTAGGTTTACCTTATGACTGTGGATGTTGACTGAAAGCTTCAAATGGGCTATCGTGCTAAAGCCCCCTTAGAGGGGCATCGTTTTTTGTACGTTAACAAGCGAATAGTGAAAGGAAGGCGCCCCGTCTCTTTGAGAGACGGATTAGTTTTTATTTTTTAAGTTAGGTCAAACAAAATAGGATCATTAGATCCTTTGACTGAGAGTTTGATCCTGGCTCAGGACGAACGCTGGCGGCGCGCCTAATGCATGCAAGTCGCACGGACGGACTCACTTCGGTGGGCGAGTTAGTGGCA
>PBEP01000019.1 GCA_002719775.1 Chloroflexota bacterium
ATCATCTGTACCATTGACCTTAACGGTGTAAGTACCTACAGCTAGAGTTGGCAAAGCAACTACGAAGCTGTCAGTAGATACAACACCTTGCGTGCCAAGAAGATCAGTAATAGTCCCATCTGCATCTACCAAATCAAGTTTAGTAAGAGTTACAGCATTGTGGGAGTCTATCTCTACCTTAACAGCAGCAGCATTTACCTGAGCAAAGCTAAGGCTGTCAACTGGTGTAGCATTCGCTGGGTCTCCACCACCAGTGGTATTAATCTGATTTTCTTTAGCCTCACCAAACGCAATCTTAATGAATGGCTTGGTGCTTTCAGTCGTGTTTGCGCTGACCGTTGGGGTCATGGTGATAGTTGGTGATGGCAACGCAGCGTCGAACTCAGCAAGAGCAATCTTGCTTAAGTCAGCCGAAACGTTATCAGCCACAGCTGCACCTAGACCGACAGTTTTACCAGCATTACCGTTTTTGTCAGTACCAGTAACGTGAACACCGACCAAACCAGTTGTCACACCAGAACCAGCCTGGGTAGCACTAGTTGACCAAGTATTCGTCGCACCAGCAGTAGCAACACCAGTAAGTGCAGTACCTGCAGTGTCAACCTCTAGACGGTCCTGACCTGCTTGGTCGTCCCATTTAAAGTCAAGGAACCGAATCGTTGGAGCCGCATTAAGAGGCTCGTCAGAAACAACGGATACAGAAAGCTTGGAAGTTGCTGCACCCTTGTTAACAGGTCGACCAGATACTCCACTTGCACCAGTTATCGTAACTGTGAACGTAGGAGCGATTTTGTCAGTAGCAATCTTGCTGTGAGGAGCGGCTGGGTTACCAGCTGCGTCACTGTAGTTACCTACTGACTTAAGCCTGGGCTTAGCATTTCCTGCTAATGCACCTGCAAGCTTGATGTAAACAATGTTACGTGTGTCGATGACAGAACCGGCCAGGTTTTTAGTCCTAGCAGTTGTTGGCAACGCGGTACTTGATACGTTCGGGTGATTTAGTGAGTCAATCGCTAATTCAGCCTGATTCGTAGCAGATGTCTCAACCCTAAAGTCACTAGTATCCAATGTGGTAGTGCTAAGGAAGTCAGCAGCACCTGCATCTGTACCACCAGCAGTGAACGTTACCTTCAAAGAGGATGAGTCCAGCTTTTCTTTCTTAGTGGTTGCGTTATAGCCAATTCCAGTCTCAACCTTGTTGATAGCTGGAGCCGTCTTATCGACAGTGACCTTGAATGCATTGACAGAACCTGCGGTACCATCTGCATCGGTCGTAGCTTTGTTACCTACACGGTCTCTGGCAACTATTTCCCAGTTGGTTGTTGCTTCAGCAAGGTCGCCCTTAGTGAAAGCGAAAGACCAACCATTTGTAACTGAGCTCCAACCCAAGCTAGCAAGCTTGGAGAAGTCAGTTGCGTCCTGGAAGTCACCATCACCCGCAGCAGCAACACCAATGTTCACACCGATGTCTTTGGTCTGACCAGTAGCTCCAGTAGTCATTGGCTCACCAGAGGTAATACCGTCAGAGTCTCTGTCACCGGATTCGTTGGTGCCGTCGTTGTCCAGGTCCTCACCCGAGCCGTCAGCACGGAGACCTGAACCAGCATCTGTAATGGTTGCACCGAATACAGCAGAGCTAAGTCGGGAAAGAGACCCGTTAGCAGGTGTAGTCGATGTAATGGCGGGCTTAACCGCGTCAACAGTTAGGTCGACGCTAGCACCAGATGCAGCATAAGAGACACGAATGACGTTCGTGTCTGCAGCAGCTATCTGTCCCGTAGCACCTCCAGTGGTCGTTACCTGGAACAATCCACGGAAGTAACCGGCTGATGCTCGCTCATTCAACGTCAAAGTTGTGCCGTTGATAGATGCACCAGTCGTAATATTCTTAACAGTAACAGTGACTGTGTCGTTGTTACCATTAGCGGTTGCGTTACCGGTCGTGCCATCAGTGTCCACGACGCGGACGAAAACCTGGTCATATGCTGATGAAGCAGCAGCTACATAGATTGTACTACCAACCTTTGTGTCCATTGCCTCAGTAGCAACAGGTCGAGTCGCCGCAGTAGCAACAGATGCAGCTGCGATGTGATTCAACCCAGCTGTTGTTGCCGCATTGGTGCTCGGCCCTGCATAAACACCCACTGTCAACGTCCTAGAGCCAGTACCAGTGATGGTACTAAGGCTGTTGGCTGCGAAAGCGGGAAGCACATACAAGAGGGCAAGCATTGCCACTACCAGCGCGCTAACAATCCCGAATCTACTTCTAGACTTCACTTCCTACCCCCTTGTGGTTCGAAGTTTTAACTTAATGTCAGACACTTAAGTCTGCAAATATAGCCGCCTGTTTCAAAACAGAGCGGCGGTCCAATTTAATTGTTCCGCAACATCAGTGCGAAAGTCTTACACAGGAGAGAGCAACAAAATAGTCATTAACTCCCATGACAAACACCACCGACTTGCGGTGGCCCATTTATTTTGAACCATTATATCATCACTTACGAAGGTGGGCCCACCTTCGGGAGCGGTCTCGCAGCGAGACTAACAATGGTTCAACTGCGAACTCAGATCCTGTGTCAGTCCATCTTGTTAAGACATCTACAGAACCGTACAGGCCATGACTATAGGGAACCCCTAAAATAGTGTCAATAGGTTGACCCCATCAATCCGAAACCAATTTGCTTTATTTTTTTACTTTTCCTAAACTTTTTCTAAAATTTGTTGAAACACTAACCCTGTTTAGGGTCTACTTTAGTTAACGTTGCTAAAAATTCCTCGTTGTCCTTAGTGCCACTAAGTCGCTCAATTACTCGCTCAGTAGCTTCTGCGGAATTAACTGAATCAGAGGCGATCATAGAACTCATTCTTCTCAAAAGCCAAACCTGACGTAGCGCAAGTTCACTCAGCAATAACTCTTCACGCCGTGTCCCAGAGCGCTGAATATCGATGGCTGGGAACGTGCGTCGCTCTGCTAATCTACGATCCAGATGCAATTCCATATTCCCAGTGCCCTTAAATTCTTCATAAACAACATCATCCATTCGACTACCGGTCTCAACCAGGCATGCCGCAAGGATAGTTAAGCTACCACCTTCTTCTGTATTACGTGCTGCGCCAAAAAATCTCTTTGGAGGGTAAAGTGCAACGGGGTCCATACCACCGGTTAAAGTTCTACCGGAGCTTGGGACTGCAAGGTTGTAGGCTCGAGTAAGACGAGTGATGCTATCCAAAAGAATTACAACATCACGACCGATTTCAACTAAACGCTTTGCACGCTCCAGAGCCAACTCAGCAACCCTGCAATGATCCTCCACAGGTTCATCAAATGTTGAGCTATATACTTCACCATTAACAGAACGCTTCATGTCAGTTACTTCTTCAGGTCTTTCACCAATCAATGCAACCATCAAATGAATATCGCTATAATTTTGGGTGATACCATGAGCAATTTGCTTAAGAAGTGTTGTTTTACCTGCTTTTGGGGGCGCAACTATTAAACCCCTCTGTCCCCTTCCTATAGGCGACAGAAGGTCAATCATACGAGTTGCTAAATTATCTTTATCAGTTTCCGTCTTAATTTGTTTGTCAGGGAAAATAGGCGTCACGTGATCAAAATTTGGGCGACGCCTTGAAAGCTCAGGATCTAGCCCATTTACCGCTTCCACTCGAGTTAGGCCATAGTATCGCTCTGAATCTTTCGGAGTTCTCACTTGACCTACCACAAAATCGCCGGTGCGCAAACCAAATCGTCGAACTTGCGATTGAGATACATATACGTCACTAGAACCAGGTTTCCTGCCATTCTGCCTAAGGAAACCATACCCATCGGACATAAGGTCCATGACACCACTTGCGAGCTGAAATCCATAGCTTTGAGCATAACTATGCAAAACCATGTTGAGTATCTCGTCTTCTCTCATGGTAGACGAAGATTTACCGTTCTCAAGGTGCATGGCTTCTGCTATAGCAATTAATTCTTCTCGAGTCTTACTTTGCAAATCAGCTATATTAAGCTCTGGTCCTGGATCGGATTGAGAATTTTCAGGGATTTCATTTTCTTCTATGGGTGTGTCAGATGTCATTTATAAGTCACTACTTTAAATGGAATAAATTTTAAGCAAGAGAATGTACTCACTAGTAAATAATCAAATTTCAAAAATTACTAACGTTAAGGATATGCTCGAAGGCACATTAAAACCGACCATCCTGCCACGAAGTGACTAAAAATTTAGTGGGGAATCGTCGCAGAGATGCAACGAAGCCATTCTAGCATTTTGAAAAAACAAATGCAAGTGCGCATTTCCCGATGGATATGGCCATGACCTAGCGTATGGCGAATTTTAGGCTCTGGATGAACGTCGTGTTTCTATTGGGAATGTATGTTGGGATCCTTCAGGCATAAACAATCTCGCTGCATCAACAAATTGGCTAAACAACGGGTGAGCAGTCTGTGGCCTAGATTTAAACTCAGGGTGGAATTGAACACCTACCATGAATTCATGGTCAGCCACTTCTACTATTTCAACTAAATTGCCGTCCGGTGAGAGACCTGAGGCAATTAGTCCAGTATTTTGCATATCCTCAATGTAGTGGTTGTTAAATTCAAATCTGTGGCGGTGCCGTTCGCTAATTTGCTTCAAGTCACCGTAGGCAATTGCGGCTTTTGAACCGGGCCTTAGCTCACAATCATAAAGTCCAAGGCGCATTGTGCCACCCATCTCGCTCACTTTCCGCTGTTCTGGCATTAGGTCTATAACTGGATGAGGGGTGTTTTGGTCAAATTCAGTTGAATTTGCTGAACTCAAATTCATAACATCTCGGGCGTGTTGAATAACGAGAATCTGCATGCCTAGACAAAGTCCGAGGTATGGTAGTTTAGTTTCACGGGCATACCTTGCCGCTTGAATCATCCCTTCTATGCCTCTATCCCCAAATCCGCCTGGTACTACGACTCCAGACACTGCATTTAAAAGGTCGTGAGGGCTATTTTTTTCTATCTCTTCAGAATTAATCCATGATACTTCGATGTCTACGCCGTGATTCAATCCAGCATGCCGAAGTGCCTCTCTAACAGAAATATATGCATCAGGAAGGTCAGTATATTTACCAACAACCGCAATATTGAGTTGGGGTTTCTCCGAAAGAAGATTTCTAACCATTGTTCTCCAGTCATTCAAGTCCCTCCCCGATGCGGATAGGTTGAGCTTGGAAACTATCAAATCTCCTATGCCTGCGTCTTCGAGAATTAAAGGAACTTCATAAATAGATTCAACCGTTGCCAAGGGAAAAAACAGCTTCTTGAGAAACATCACAAAACATAGAAATTTTGTCTTTAATATCATCTGGAATATTTTCATCTGCTCTACAAATAATCGCGTCAGGTTGAATACCAATAGCTCTTAGTTCTCGGACACTATGCTGGGTGGGCTTCGTTTTCAACTCACCAGTTGCTTTTATGTAGGGGAGTAGCGTGACATGCACATAAAAAACATTGTCTCGCCCAACTTCATTACGCATCTGTCGAATCGCCTCTAGGAACGGTTGGCCCTCTATATCGCCTACTGTTCCCCCAACTTCTACGACTACTACATCTAGGTTGGCTCCTGTAGTCATGTTGAGCATGAAATCTTTTATTGCATTAGTGACATGTGGGACTATTTGGATAGTACCGCCTAAATAATCACCCCTACGCTCTTTAGCAATTACCTGGCTATAAATCTGTCCCGCTGTAATATTGGAGCTGCTAGTCAATTCTAAATCAATAAATCGCTCATAATGCCCTAGGTCAAGATCCGTTTCACTCCCGTCAAGGGTGACAAAAACTTCACCATGCTGGTACGGCGACATAGTGCCAGGATCAAAATTCAAATATGGATCCAACTTTTGGACTGAAACGGATAGTCCACGGCTTTTCAGAATCCTTCCAATTGAGGCGACGCTTATCCCTTTCCCAACAGAACTAACTACACCACCTGTCACAAAAACATACTTGGTGGTCATAGTAACGACCCGGGAGTGAAAAACTTCAACTTTGAATTATCAATACTGGGAAATGAGGAGCTCTGTAAATTTAGACAGGGTGCCATGGGCATAAAAGCCCCAAATCCAATAAAGCTGGATAGGCATTTAAATAGGTACAACTCGGGAATTTATGTTAGCAAATTTGAAAATAAGGTCAACCCTCCGGAAAGCGAAATTAATCATTTGTCGGCTCGTTATTTTCTCGGTTCTTGGAATTTTGACGAAGGAATTCTTCAAAAGCTTGGACTGCTTCTTCTGGGTTTGGCATATCATCAATAACCTCGGCATCGCCAAAATCAGATTTTTGAATTTCCAAATTTGCCCCAACTCTAATATCCCATTGTGACTCTAATCGGTGAATATAATCTAATACACTAGGTTCGTTATTTAATGCTTGTTCTACTCTCCTCTCAAAATTTGCACCTTGAGCAAATAACTGTTCAACGTTTATATCTACCTTTAGCAAATTCTCCACAGCTTGAAGTAATCGAAGGCTAACTTTAGGATTAGGATTTACTTGAAGGTAATGAGGAGCATGTCCCCAAAGGCTTACAGAAGGGATTTTTTCTTTACGCAATTTGTCCATTAAAACACCGCTGATCCCTGTGGGGCCGGTATAGCGAGAGCGGCGAACTTCTACTCCTTGGAGCAAATCCTGCAATTCTGGGCTAGTTGCTGTTCCCGTAATTCGAGTATCCCGAGTATGAGGAACGGCATCGAGTAGAGCTCCTACGTGCAAGACTTGAGAAACTTCAAGTTCACGTAGTGTCTCCACTATATTTTCACAAAAGGTGCGCCACTTTAAACTAGGCTCAGTTCCTATGAAAATCAAAATATCAGACTCACCCTCCATTCTGCTGATGTAGTAGAGCTCATTTGAAGGCCACGTAATCTTCCGGGCTCCGTCTGAATCGAAACCAGTATGCGGACGAACCTGCGTGAAGTCATAAAACTCTTCGGGGTCGACTTCAGCAAATTTAGTCGCATTTAACCTTTTAGCTAGATATCTCAAAGCGTGGGTAGCCGATTCTGCAGCATCAGCCCATCCGGCAAATGCAAATAAAAATACTGGCTGGTGCAATTTAGGGTATTCAAATTTTGAATAGAAGTTCATTTTCTACTCTCTAATAACTCATCCTTAGATGTTTCTACTCCTCCCTACTAATGCCGTCAATATTATTTTCTACCAAAATTACATTATCGATAATTCTTATATCGCCTAAACGTATCGCCCCAGCCAACATCGCATCACCTGATGACCAAGGCATCATAGACATCAAATCAACCATCTCCAAGTAATCTATTGTGAAGAGAAGACCTTTACGTTTAGCTGCTTCTAAGATTTCAAAGGCAACACCCGTAATTACTAAAGGATTACGTTCCCCGCCTTCGAAAGCCATTTTCCCAGCTGATAATGATTCATACAAAATCGGAGCGGCAAGCCTTTGATTTGAATTCAGCAAATTATTGCGAGAAGAGTAGGCCAGCCCGTCTGCTTCTCTTACTGTATCAATTTCACGAATATTTGTAGGTATTTCTAAGTCCTTTACCATTCTTTTGATTACAGCAAGCTGTTGGCCATCTTTTCTACCAAAGTATGCATTATCTGGACCAGAATTAATCAAAAGTTTTGCAACAATAGTCGCTACTCCATCAAAATGGCCTGGTCTCGTTAGTCCTTCCATTGGCAACGCAGGCCCGTAAACATTGATAGATGTCGAAAACCCATCAGGATAAATCAATGAAGTTTCAGGGAAGTACAGAGCATCAACGCCATAAGATGAGAGGACCTCTGAGTCCTCATTAATACTCCTCGGGTATGAATCAAAATCTTTTTCTTCTCCAAACTGCAGTGGATTGATAAAGAGTGTCACGATAACAGTGTCACATTCGCTCTGAGCTTGCTTTACCAACTCAATGTGCCCCTGGTGAATTGAACCCATTGTCGGTACTATTCCTAGTGGGCGAGTTGCATTACGGCAATACGCCATAAGTTGTTTCGGCGTACTTAATAGTTCCATATTCTAAGAATTGTCTTCCTTTTCTCCCAATAAAGTTTCAGAAAGTGCCTCCAGTAAATCGGGTTCAAGGAAGAATGATTGTTCAAGTCCTGGGAAAATACCTTTCTGAACATCAGCTACGTATTGAGATAGAGCAATTTCGGATTGAAGCTTTATGTCAGCATATAATTTCGCGTGCTTTCTTATCCTGCCATCAACCAACCCCAATAGTTCATGAATAATTTGAATTTCACCGCTACAACCGACTCCAGCCCCTATACCTATGGTGGGTATTGAAACAGATTTAGTAACCAAATCAGCCACCTCTGAGGGTATTGTTTCAAGAACTATTCCAAATGCACCAGCTTGTTCTAAAGCACGGGCGTTTGCAACCAACTCAGCGGCTTCTTTCAGTGTTCTACCCTGCACGCGATATCCACCAAGCTGATTTACAGATTGAGGGGTCAAACCAAGATGCCCCATTACTGGCATTCCTACATCGACTATACGCTCAACAATTGGAATGACTGGCAAACCCCCTTCCAATTTGACTGCCTGCGCACCTCCTTCTTGGATTAACCTACCAGCGTTTCTAACGGCATCATCAACTCCAGCCTGATAAGTTAAAAACGGCATATCTGAAACTACTAAGGCCTTCGAACTGCCACGAATTACAGATCTTGTATGATGAATAATATCCTCAAGGGTGACGGGAATTGTAGATTCATAACCCAACACTACATTACCAACGCTATCACCCACCAAAATTAAAGGCACACCAGAAGATTCAGCTAGCATAGCAGTAGGGCTATCGTACGCTGTTAGGCAAGGAATCCTTTCACCAGAATCCTTCATTTCTTGAATTTTATTTATGCGTATTCGCATTAAATTTTCCTTTCAGAATTCAGATTGAAAAGTTGTGCCCACTCATGATTTTCGTCAGGCCGATCTTTATAAACCAAAGAAACCATTCTTTTCCCAACGCTACAATACACATCAAGCAAATGTGGTGATCGAGCCTGCAATGTTGAAATATGTTTTTTGACTGATGTCTTGTCATTTCTCTTAATAGGGCCAGTCAAAGATTCTGAAAAACCTATTTTTTCGATATTCCTAATAGTAGAAGTAGCTAATCGAACCAGCGCTTGCATTCCATCCTCGTAATCAAGGTTTGCGCTAACCCATGTTGCTAATGCGTCATTCAAAACTGCCGTAATATAACCGCAACTCATCACAGCGCTTGCGTGGTACAGTGCCCTATCAGCCGAAGATACATCGATTACTTTGCCGCCCAGTTCGGATACTATATTCTTTAAAAGGTCTCTCAATATTTCTGATGAAGTATCTAAGCCAAAATACACATCGACAAAACTGCTATCTTGGCCTACGAAAGTCTGAATAGGGTGAAGAGATGCAATGCTAGAACCCATGTTTTTTGCATCATTCAATACTTCTAAGGAAAGCGATCCACTCATATGAACCACCATATGATTTGCATTCCATTTAGCATTCTGGACAACTTGGGTTACTGAATCATCGTTAGTAGCAATAAATATCAAATTACATTGCAGAGTGATTTGATCAAGGCTTTGGACATATGCCCCTACAAGTATTGCTAATTTCGATGCCGAATCGGAAGTATGGCTAGCGATGCCACTTACTTGATACCCAGACATCCTAAGAGATTGAGCGAGTGCGCTACCTACTTTACCCGCACCTATTATTCCTATTTTCAAGCTTGACTTAGTTATCATTTATAGATCCGACATTGACTTAGTTCCATTTAGTCCTGTTGCTTTTGTAATCGCATTAACAATTGCGCTGGCCATTACAACAGGTGCCAAAGCGTACAATCTCTGCACTTCATCTTCAGCTTGAATTTGTGCCGTTGATAAGCTAAAGACCGTATCTCCGTCATGAAGGGTATGGCAAGGCCTAATTGCAATTGCAAGTCCATCATGTCCCAATGTGGCAAGACGATTAGTTTGTGGTTTCGTCAAAGCCAGATTGGTAGCAATAACGCCAAGAGTGGTGTTTTGGAGGAGTCCTTTTGTTTTTTGATTACCCAGTCCTATGCCGAAGCTCGGATCTGAGTAGATTGAAATTGAATCCATGACTTCTCCTTTGTTATTCAAAGGTCCTGCGAGTAGCTTCCCAGAATCAGGNTCCACTATNCCTCCGACNGAATTGACAACAGCAAGCGCTGANACAACAACNCCTCNCCCCAAATCCAAGCTGGAGGTACCAAGGCCTCCCTTCATNGCATGNTCTCTGCCTAGTGCCTTNCCNACTGTGGCTCCTGTGCCCGCTCCCACANTNCCGCATTCAACAGGTGCGGTAGATGCGTTTTGAGCGGCTATACTCCCCTCTGCATNACCAGGTCTAATGCCAGNTTCGCCAAAACCTAAATCAAAAATAATAGCNGANGGAANTATTGGAATTACATGGCTCCGAACTTTGTGNCCTATGCCGTGNNTTGCNAGATAAGCTGCTACTCCNCCCGCTGCNTCAAGCCCAAATGCACTTCCGCCACTTAGTGAAATTCCGTGAATTAAATCAACACTGCTCTCAGACTTTAATATGTCGGTTTCACGAGTACCTGGTGCTGATCCCCTTACATCGACTCCTCCAGTAGCACCGGAAGGGGCAAGGATAGCTGTACAACCCGTACCGCTCTTTAAGTCCGTATAGTGTCCGACTTCAATTCCAAAAACGTCAGTTAATGTTCCGTTCATTTCCCAAGCGTGGTAGATGACAGGCGAGCTAAGGATTAAGTTGTCAATAATGGCTTAGCACCTGAACACGCTCACCTCCAGTAGGTAGATGGCTAGTCAACAGTAAGCTAAAGATTACTGATAGGTCAAGAGCAAAACGGGGTTTAGATTCTTCCTTGGCGCTGGAACATCTTTCCTTCAGTTGCGATAGTTGGTGCNACAACTAATTCAGCTTTTTGATGAAACTCTTCTATNGTCTGCGCGCCAACCATACTCATGGACACTTTTAAAGCTCCAACAAGNTTGTGCGTACCNTCAGTTCTATGGCTAGGNCCAAACAAAACCTGTGACACNTTTGCATTNGCNCCAACGTTGATNCTGGTGCCTCNNGGCAATGCAGGGTGAGGAGTNGCCATNCCCCAATTAAAGCCCTTACCGGGNGCCTCGAAAGTTTGTGCAAAAGGTGTGCCNATCATTACTCCATCAGCTCCAGCAGCTATTGCCTTACATAAATCTCCGCCTGTTCTTATACCGCCATCAGTAATTACAGATACAGGCTTACCTCCACGTGAAACAAATTCATCCCTTGCAGCAGAGACTTCCATAGTTGCCGAAACCTGAGGGACGCCAACACCAGTAACGTCTCGCGTAGTACAGGCAGCGCCCGGCCCCACACCAACCAATATTCCATCAATCCCTTGCTCCATAAGTTCTAAAGAAGCGCTAAAAGTTACGCAGTTTCCAACTATAACTGGAACATTTACCAGCGGAGCTAGTTCAGAAAAACGCAAACCATGATAACTATTAGAAATATGTCGCGCAGTAGTAACTGTAGATTGCACAACTATGATATCCGNACCTGCCTCAACAGCTACTGGACTCAATCTTTTTGCATTTTGTGGAGTAATAGATATAGCACACACTGAACCTGTGTTCTTAATTTCCTTAATCCTTTGTGATATTAGATGGTCCTTTAAAGGCTCTGAATATACTCTCTGAAGTGCTTCAGTTACTTCTTCGATGGAAGCTGTAGTGATTAAATTTATAGCCTCATAGGGGTTTTCGTATCGCGAGTAGACACCCTCAATATTCATAACACCAAGGGCACCATTTTTAGACATTAGACCGGCAAAATTCGGATCAACAATTGCGTCCATGGCAGAAGCCAAAATCGGGGTTGCAAATTGATACTGGCCTAGACTCAAATTTGTGATCGAAAGCTCTGGGTTTGTGGTTACATCTCCAGGTACGATAGCGACTTCCTCAAATCCGTAAGTCCTACGAAGTTCACGAATTCGAACTTCCNGTGATGGAATCATGTACTCCTCCGTACGATAATGAAAAGCTAACACTCCCTTACAAGACGGTCAACGGATTGTTCAAATTATTCGAAAGGGTAATGGTGATCATTTTTTAACATTAAGAATATATTTTCCCAAGTCTTCCNGTATGCAGGGAAAATAGATTTTACCAAATCTTGACCTTGATTCAGGCCAGTGCTAGATTCAAATCTCCGTATGGTTTACTGCGAAATATCAATGCCAAGGTAACGTTATGGCCACACTAGAGCTGAGTTTGAGACGAAAAGCTGTACTTGACTTAATTGTCTCTAGCTATATTCGAACAGCGAGTCCTATCTCTTCCCTGCAACTCTCTCGTAATAAAGCACTCAATGTTAGTGCTGCAACAATAAGAAATGATATGGCTGAGCTCGAAGAAATGGGATTCATTAATCGGCCTCACACTTCTGCAGGCGGCGTACCTGTTGAGCCGGGATATCGATTCTATGTGGAACGTCATGCTTCTACAGCTAAAACAGATTCAAGCTTCGAACAGCTAGTTGATCGTGCCTTAGGAATTCATGGGCTAGACCTCGATGGGTTAGCTCGCGTTTCCGCTGATGTTTTATCTTCAACTAACAGAAATGTTGCTATAGTAAGCACGCCGAATATCAGGCAAGACAGGCTTAAACAAGTTCAGCTTATTAGACTTAGCCAAAGCACGATTTTGTTAGTTGTATTGTTATCAAGCACCCAAGTCATTAAGCACCCATTAGACGTTCCCGAAGATATTAATGAAGATGCATTACAAAATTTCTCAAACCTCTTAAACCGCTTAATGGCCGGGCAAACATCAACTCAAATGCGTGCAACTGCTAAATCTTTACCGACTAATGATATTCCTCTCGAAATCGCAAAATCTATTGCTGAAGAGGCTGCTTTGCTTGTATCTAATGCTGTGCATGGCTCCGTCCTTCACCCTCACGTTGAGGGCCTTAGGCACTTGCTTGGACAACCAGAATTCATGGATCCCAATAGAGCAAGGGAAGCAGTAGAAGTAATAGAGAATGAAGATCTTTTGCGAAGCCTTACAGAAAATAATCTGGGATCTAAAACCGTACATTTGGTGATAGGTCGTGAAAATCAATCTGAGCAACTTCGTTCATATTCTGTCCTTACTACTAATTACGGCAGAATCAATGGAATTAAAGGGGTGATCACTCTGATAGGCCCAATGAGGATGGATTATGGCCAAGCATTTGCTAGCCTTAAGCATCTTGCAGCTTCACTTGAGAACCTTGTTAGCCACTTGGAATCACAACCCAGGTAATTAAGCCCATTTAGTCTGTAATTAATTTCATGATCGTGATAGTTTATTCGCCTGTAAGGCAATCCTTCACCTAATAAAATATGGCTAACAAACACGATTATTACGAATCACTTGGGATACCTCGGGATGCTTCCGACGATGATGTGCGCCGAGCTTTCCGAAAAAAAGCGATGGAATTTCATCCTGATAGAAACAAGGATCCATCGGCAGGTGAACATTTTCGAGAAGTTAATGAGGCATACCAAGTCTTAAGCGATAAGAGTACCCGAAGGCAATACGACCAATTCGGACATGCTGGCGTTTCTGGTAATAGTTCAGGTTCTAGAAATGCTGAAGATTTCTCAGATATTTTCGGTGGATTTGGAGATATTTTTGATGCCTTTTTTGGAGGCGATTCATTTGGAACAGCCTCTCAGACTAGAGTTCGCCCCGGGAACGATTTGGAAGCCCATTTAATTATAGATTTTGCTTCCGCAGCTTTTGGGATCAGCAAAGAGATTGAAATTCAAACTGTTGATACATGTAAAACTTGCCTAGGGAGTCGATGTGAACCTGGCACGTCTCCAACTCGTTGCTCTAATTGTGAAGGGACAGGGCGCATACGAAAAGCTCAGCGAAGTATATTTGGTCAATTTGTCCAAGAATCAGCCTGCAAGCAATGTTATGGGACAGGTGAATTGGTAACCACTCCATGTAAAAATTGCAGAGGATTAGGCAAGGAACGTTTAGGTAAGCTAATCCAAGTTGAGGTTCCTCCTGGTGTTGAGGATGGTGTCAGGCTACAAATTAGAGGCCAAGGTGATATTGGTGACTTCGGGGGTGGCAGGGGCAATCTTTATGTATCCATTGGCGTACAGCCACATCCTTTTTTCAAAAGAAGAGGAGATGACCTTCTATATGACCTTTTTATTAACTTCCCACAAGCTGCATTAGGTGTTGAACTTGAGGTTCCAACGCTAGATGGAGCTGAATTATTAAAGGTCCCTGCTGGAACCCAAGCCGGGGCACAATTTAGACTAAAAAATTTAGGGATTCCTCATCTTGGCAGACCTGCAAAAAGAGGTGATGCAATAATTACAGTGAACGTCCTAACTCCCGAAAAGTTAAGCAAAGAGCAACGAGAATTGCTTCAGCAGTTCCAAAAAACGCTTAAAGATGACAAAAAGAATTGATTTCAAATGCCCCTGAATAAGAAGAAAAGTACGCAAGGTAGACATCAGGAACAAAATCGCTGGCTTGAATTTACCTCAGAAGTGCCCTTTGAGTATGTTGAACCTGTTGCGAGTCTCTTTAGTCGTTATGGTCAAGGGGGAGCCGTAATTGAACATTCAGCGAATTACAACCCTGACGAAGGTGAATCGCTGACGTTGCCAGCAAAAGCAACTGTGAGAACCTACTTACCCATAGATGAAGAGTTCAAGCAAAACCATGAGCTNATTCACATTGGNTTAGCTCTAATTGCNAAATTAANCAACGATGTCGCAAACAACGAGAGGGAAATCAATGAAAAAGAATGGGTTGAGTCATGGAAGTCCCATTTCACTACTCTTCACATTGGGAAGAGTTTAGTTATAAAGCCACCATGGGACCGAAAAGTTTCTAGTTCAGATCACGTAGAAATAGTTATCGACCCTGGTTTGGCTTTTGGTACGGGCCATCATCCCACCACGAAAATGACGCTTGAATGCACTGAAAGATTATTAAGCGAAGGAATGCTTGTTTTGGACATTGGATCAGGCTCAGGTATTCTATCAATAGCTGCCTCCAAACTTGGTGCTAGCAAAGTATATGGTCTTGAGATTGACCCTGGTGCAATTAAATCTTCAGAAACTAATGTCAGGGTAAATAAGTGTCATGACCGAATTATTTTTAAAAACAGCTCAATGCCAGAGAAAGAAATCAACAATCTTAAATTTGATTTAGTGCTCGCTAATATAAGCGCAAAAACACTCTCTGAACTTTCTATTCAAATTCGCTCAGTAATGAACCCAAGATCACTGTTAATAGCTTCGGGAGTCCTTCTAGAACAATCTAAGAATCTCCAGAGTGTTTTTTCGAATAATGGTCTTAAATTGATCGAAGAGCATCAGGAGGATGACTGGGTAGCACTGGTCTGCATGGCAATTTAAATCAAAATTGCGACAAAAACCTAAGGTCGTTACCCAAAAAGTAACGCACATCTTCTATTCCGTATTTGAGCATGGCGATACGCTCAGGCCCCATTCCAAAAGCAAAACCGGTAAAAACATCAGGATCATAGCCAGCTGATTTCAATACATTCGGATGCACCATCCCAGCACCCATTATTTCAATCCACCCAGAGCCTTTACAAACTGGGCATCCTGGGTCATTTGATTCACATTTAAAACAATCAACNGAAACGTCAACACCNGGNTCTACAAAAGGAAAATANTCGCACCTGAAGCGNATGTTCCTATCCTCNCCGAATAGTCGTTTAGCAAACTCAAAAATAGTATGCTTAAGGTTGCCAAAAGTTATGCCTCGATCTACAACTAAACCTTCAANNTGATGAAATTGTGANTCATGNGAAGCATCAGTNGCTTCATATCTNTAAACTTTGCCNGGTACTATNACTCTNATTGGAGGATCNTGGCTTTCCATTATCCGTGCTTGCATTGGAGAAGTGTGAGTGCGTAANAAGGTNGTAAGTCCGCCTNTCTCATCTNTATTTTCATCTANCCAAAANGTATCAAACATATCNCGAGCTGGGTGGTCTTTTGGAATGTTTAACATCTCAAAATTNTATCTATCCCACTCAACTTCNGGTCCTTCAATNATCTGAAATCCCATNCCTTTAAAAATATTGCTAATTTCGCGAATGATTTTTGTNGAAGGATGAAACCTACCTAAGGTTACTGGCCTGCCNGGGAGTGTGATGTCAATTCGATCTAGAGNAAGTGAATTTGAATNAGATAAATCNANATCCTCTANCTTTTCAGACATAGCGTTTTCTAAGTNCGATTTAGCTATATTTGCTATNATGCCAACTTCTCTACGNNCATCTACATGCATTGANCCTAAAGATCTTAATATAGAAGTAAGCTTCCCAGATCTNCCNAGGTACTCTGATCGCCACNCAGAGACCTCTTCAGNAGAAGNGGTTNNCAGCAATTCTGAAANTGCCNCCTTTGTTAGATTTTCTAGGCTATCTNGATAACTTTCTAATTCCATTTAAAAACTCTCANNAGGATTATACAGGCNGGCAAGTNGATTCTCTATGATTTTCAGCTAGAGAACTAGCTTGTAAAATCAAGTATGATTTAATTGTGCAAAAGATTAATGTNATTATAGGAACTAATAATTCACATAAAGTTGTCGAATTTTCTCGACTACTTAAACCGGCTCCTNTCTTTTTGNTTACACCNNATGATCTGGGGCTTAATTTAGAGGTTAACGAAACAGGNTTATCNTACGCAGAAAATGCTATTTTGAAAGCTGAAAGCTTNTCAAGNGTTACCGGCCTTACCGCTATTGCAGATGACTCTGGNATAGAAGTAAAAGCTTTGGATTACAGACCNGGNATTTACTCAGCAAGGTATGGAGGNCNAGGGTTATCAGATTCCGANCGNACTGNATTATTACTTNANGAAATGTCTTCNGTAGCTGACAACCAAAGAGANTGTAGGTATGTAGCAGCAATTGCAGTNTGTTGGGCTGNTGGNCGTACTGAAACTTANGAGGAANTATGTAACGGTGAATTATCGANGAGNCCAGTAGGNCAGAATGGNTTTGGTTATGATCCTATTTTTAAACCAGNAGGNCAGGATANAACNATGGCTCAGCTTACTGANATAGAAAAGGANGAGCTTTCCCATAGAGGAAAAGCTATACGCTNATTTCTAANAAAAAACGGNTTGANTAGTNCAAAAAAATGANTNATGGTAATNACATCGAACCACTTGATACATTAAAGCGTCCGCTGCACGACTTAAGGATATCCGTTACTGATAGNTGCAACTTAAGGTGCACATANTGCATGCCAGCTGAAGTTTTTGGAGAGCGCTANGACTTTTTACCNCCTGANCAGNTAATCAGTTTTGATGAAATAGTTCGGGTNACAAAAATTATGACNTCTTTGGGNGTTAAAAAAGTNCGCATCACAGGNGGCGAGCCTTTGGTAAGACCAAATCTCGCTGAACTAATCGNAAGGCTTTCAAAGATTAGNGAATTGNAAGATTTAACGATGACCACNAANGGACTCTTATTAANGNCAAATGCCAAGTCGCTCAAAGATGCTGGACTAAACCGNATTACTNTNAGTCTCGACACAATCGACTCTACNGTGCTTGGCAAAATGAATGGTAANGGNATAGGNGCAGNTCAAATTCTTAANGGAATTGAATCGGCGCACGAGGTAGGNCTGAGTCCCATTAAAGTNAATGCAGTTATAGAAAGAGGGGTTAATGAGCACACCGTNATCCCNTTAGCGCAATANTTTAAAAATAGCGGNGTNNTATTACGNTTTATTGAATTTATGGACGTNGGCAANCTNAANGATTGGGANCAAAGCAAAGTGGTTCCNTCTTCNGAATTAGTCAAGATGATAGGAAANGTAATGCCTATCGAGCCAATTGACCCTGCNTACAGAGGAGAGGTAGCTGAACGTTGGAAGTANCTTGATGGTGAAGGAGANCTAGGTTTTATTTCTTCTGTTTCTCAACCGTTTTGCNCAGACTGCACTNGGATTAGGTTGTCAGCTGACGGCCANATTTACACATGCCTATTTGGNAGTGAAGGTGTGGATTTAAAAGGCCCAATGCGAAAAGGAGCAACANATGATCAGTTAAGNGCCATTCTNCATGATATATGGACCTTGAGAGCAGACCGNTATTCTGACCTTAGAGCACANNTGGTAGCNAGNGGTGGGCGNAGNAAAATTGAAATGTATCAGATCGGTGGATGAAAGATGGAAGACCAAATAGANATTTATACTGATGGAGCTTGNCTNGGNAATCCTGGTCCNGGTGGATGGGCAGCNATTTTNATTACTAGTAATAGCAAGAGCTNNATATCTGGGAATGAACTCAACACAACAAATAATCGAATGGAATTAATGGCTGCAATAAAAGGNCTTTCCNCTGCNCAAACAGCAAGTANGTTAANAATTCACAGTGATAGNCAATATCTCGTAAATACAATGACTAAGAATTGGAAAAGGTCTAAGAATACAGATTTGTGGGAACAGCTGGATNATTTGGTTNCTAANCTNTCTGTAGANTGGGTNTGGGTAAGAGGCCATGATGGNGACAGGTACAATGANGAGGCAGANAGCCTTGCTTCTANCGAAGCGCTGAAGGCATCAGGNCATTCACNACCNANGGGAGGTGAAGATCAAAACGCTTTTACTCATATNGACCATAGNGGCAAAGCTAACATGGTTGATNTTGGNAGTAAGTCGTTCACCGAAAGNNTCGCAGTTGCTTCTGCNNCNGTGATTATGANAACTNNCACTCTTCAGANGATNAAGGAAAACTTGNTATCCAAAGGNGACGTGTTAACTGTAGCTCGCATAGCGGGCATCAATGCNGNAAAAAAAACNTCTGNNCTTATACCTTTAGCNCATCAAATCAACCTTACNCATGTATCTGTTGATTTTGATACTGAAAAGGCCGCAGNCACGTTNTTCCTTAAATGCTACNGTNAAAACAATAGCGCAAACAGGAGTAGANATGGAAGCACTNACCGCTGTATCAATTGCTGCTCTAACTGTTTATGATATGTGTAAATCCTATGANCGAGAAATCACTATTTCTGCTTTAAAGTTGGATGAAAAGCACGGNGGTAAANCTGGCAGCTTTTATGCCAGTTAGTATTTAAAATTAGATTTCTCATNATCTAATTCA
Source organism: Chloroflexota bacterium (assembly GCA_002719775.1). Classification (GTDB taxonomy): domain Bacteria; phylum Chloroflexota; class Dehalococcoidia; order Lucifugimonadales; family Australimonadaceae. Next base: position 19,210 of record PBEP01000019.1, read on the forward strand.
GACTTATAATTTTGAAAATCCATAGAGGNCCGATTAGTTAAAATGAAAATTCCAATCTCTTGGCTTTCTGAATATGTACCTATNNTNTTTNCACCTGCAGAAATTGCTCATAAATTAACCATGGCNGGNATAGAGTCAACTTATATTGAAGGNCNNAGTAGNACNTGGGATGANAACATNCTAATTGGNAAAGTCGTATCCNTANATCCACACCCAAACGCAGACCGNTTGAAGCTTGCGACCNTTAACACTGGAAACTCTGACCTTACTGTNGTTTGTGGCGCCCCTAACATTCNGCAAGGCCAACATATTGCACTGGCAAAAGTAGGTGCGCAATTATTTGATNCTAAAAGNAAGGAGCAAAAAACACTAAGTGCTACNNAAATTCGCGGGGTNCTTTCTGAANGCATGGTTTGCTCAGAGTTAGAATTAGGAATTAGCAATAACCATGAAGGAATTCTGGTTTTAGACCCGGAATCGCCAGTCGGTATTAAACTTTCAGATTATATAAACGATGAGGCAATCGAAATTGAGGTCACTCCTAATAGAGGTGACTGTTTATCAGTAATTGGTGTCGCTAGGGAAATTGCAGCTTTTTCTAATCAGAAAATCTTGGAGCCCGATGTTAATTATATCGAAACTGGCAAAGATCTAACGGTTAAAGTTGCCATAGAAAATCCTGAGCTTTGTGACCGCTATACTGCTTCTGTAATCCGGAACATCATCGTTTCTGACTCTCCCTTATGGCTCCAAACTAGGTTGCTCCAGAGCAACCAAAGGCCAATTAACGCAATTGTAGATATTACTAACTATGTGATGCTTGAAATGGGCCAACCTTTGCACGCTTTTGATCTGGACCAAATCGAAGGGCAGTCTATTTTTGCACGTGCAGCATACCCTGATGAAAAAATTCAAACCCTGGATGGGGTTAATCATCTATTGGAACCCACTATGTGCGTAATCGCAGATACTGAAAAACCGATAGCGCTAGCAGGAATAATGGGCGGATTAAGCTCTGAAGTAACGGAAGGTACATCCAACATCCTCATTGAAGCCGCCAGCTTTAATGCCTTTAGTACACGGAAAACTTCCAGTACTCTTAAAATCAGGACGGAAGCATCTACTAGGTTTGAAAAAGGATTGCACCCCACGTTGGCTGAAAAGGCACTTCGGCGCGCTACCCAACTAATCTTAGAAATTACTGAAGGCAAAGCAGATTGTGGCATAGCGGACGATTACCGAAACACAAAAACCACCAAAGAGATAGTCCTAACTCACGATAAAATTATCAGGTTATTAGGAGTCGATTTCACGAATGCTCAAATTAATGATGTTTTTATATCATTGGGCTTCGGCATAAATGAAGATGCTTATGGTGATTTTTTGATCTCAACCCCTTATTGGCGATCCGATATTTCAATAGAAGAAGATTTAATCGAAGAAATAGCACGAGTGTTGGGGTATGAATCAATTCCTGCNCTGCCNTTGACGGGGNCGATACCNACACCNATNCCTCANCCTGTTGNAGAGTTGCGAGAAAATATTCGTGACTTAATGGTTGAAGCAGGNCTACAAGAAATAATTACACATACNTTGGTNAATGANCCTGNTGCATTTGATNANGGGAGTATNANCNACNCGAGTAATTCCCTNAAGGTNCTTAATCCNCTTAGTTCAGACCATCAATATCTNCGAANGAATTTGAGAGGTAGCATTTTAAAGGTAATTTCNAANTCGGTACGCCATCACACTAGAGGNTTNGCNATTTTTGAAATCGGACGTGGNTTTTTACCTCAGCCAGCAAATCTNCCNGAAGAAAAAGAAATGGCCGTCATATGCATGGCAGGAAAGAGAANTTCCGAGGGNNTATGGNCTAAACAAGATTTAGATGATTATGATTTTTTTGANGTGAAAGGAATANTAGAAATNATATTATCCCAGTTAGGGNTNAGTTTTGAACTAAGNCAATCTTCAGATTTTTTCCTGCATCCAGGTAAATCAGCAGACATTTATGNTGACANTCACAAGNTTGGAATCTTNGGCAATTTACATCCAAATNTACTATCTGAATTAGATATTGATTCCTCTAGCGCAGTATTCGCAGAGCTGGATATATCAGCANTATCAAATATCCCTCAGTCATCGNGTTGCTAGTTTTAAAAATTACTCACGCTTCCCNGTTGCAGCACGTGACTTGGCNTTTGTTGTGGATATTGAGACAACNGCANAAGAAATTGATCTAATATTAAGATCCGCGCCAGANGTCAGCAAAGTAGTTCTTTTTGACTATTTTGTGGGTGATGATTTGCCACCTGGCAAAAAATCTTTGGCTTTCAGATTAGAACTTCAGTCTGACTTTGAGACTTTAAAATCAGAACAGATTAACCAAGTTATTAACAACTTAGTTAGCGAAGTCAATAAAACTAAAGGTGGTATTCTGCGTGCCTAGAAATCACTCAGGTAGGCCCCATAGTCACGCGCATCCTCCTGATCCAAATATGCTAACTGTTGAAGCAGCGCTTGAAAGGGTTCTAGCTCTCACGGAACAACTCAACAGTGAATCCAAAAGCCTAATTGAAGCGGATGGCCAAACGTTATCTGAAAGTATATTTGCACCAATTAACCTGCCTGGTTCTGATAATTCTGCGATGGATGGCTATTGTGTCAAATCTGAAAATGTTAAAACAGCCACCAGGGATTCTGGTGTTCTGCTAAAAGTCCTGNGTCAGGTTCAAGCTGGGGATTTACCTTCTGAAGTACTCAAAAATAATACTGCGATTCGAATAATGACCGGCGCACCTATACCTAAGGGTTGCGATTCTGTTGTCCCCTGGGAATTAACTGATGAACCAAACAGGCATGCCCAGACAATTGATGAAATTATGATATACCACCCNGCTGAGGTAGGTGATCATCTAAGGCCTAAAGGTGAGGACACACGTCAAGGTGATTTGGTTCTTGAAAAAGGTGTTTCTCTAAATCCTCCTAGCATAGGGATACTCGCTTCACTTGGCTTCGATCACTTACAGGTAATTAAAAGGCCAACTATAGGCATTATTGCGACTGGTAATGAAGTTCAAGCACCAGGGGAAAAGCAAAAGGAAGGACATCTCTTTGATAGTAATTCTTACGGAATTGCAACTGCTGTGAAACGTTGGGGCGGTGTGCCAAAAATCCTAGGGATTGCTGAAGATAATCTTCAGTCCCTTGAATCAATGATTGCTAGTGCTCTGGACTGTGATCTGGTTATAACATCCGCAGGAGTTAGCGCTGGAGCTTTCGATCTCGTTAAAAACGTTCTTTCCATTCACGGCGACATAGATTTTTGGTCGGTGAAGATGCGACCTTCACGTCCACTTGCTTTTGGCTTGCTTCATTCTGTAGATAACCGAAAAATCCCTCACCTTGGACTCCCTGGTAATCCAGTCAGCGCATTAGTTGCTTTAGTACAATTTGGCAAACCAATGATCTATAAAATGCTAGGTAGGGAGATCCCTTCCCCATTTACTGTTGACGCAATCCTAGACGAACCCATTGTTAATTTTGATGGGCGTCGGGTATTCGCAAGGGTTGTTTTAAGAAAAGAACGTGATGGCTTACATGCAAGGTTGGCAGGAGCTCAAGGTTCAAATATCCTATCCTCAATGGTGGAAGGTGATGGGATGGCTATTTGCCATGAAGATATTGAGATTTTAGACAAGGGAAAGATTGTGACTGTTCAATTATTTGATTGGCGTGAACAAAAAATTTTAGGTTAGTAATATTCAAAATTGGAGATACCATGGCAAGCAAAAGAAACGCTAAAGATCAACAAGGAAAAGGTTATGCTATAAGGCCAGAACTGATAGAAGCCCAAGGCCGATCTTTAGGTGCCATAGTCGGAGGCAGGCTTTGTCAGGGAGCAATTGATTCGCTTGAAAGCCCATCATCGATCACAAGTATGAGTTTCAAAGATCTCAAAGCACTAGTTAAGAAAGAGTGTTCTGAAGATTTGAATTATCTCTCAGCCCAAGCACCAATACTCGAAACAGTTTTCAAAGNGCTACTCGCTGCCCCAAATGATACTTTGAGTGAAGATGAACTTCACGAAACCATCAATGAACTTTGGATGAATGCAATCAGTCCCAGGCATATTTCATTAGATGCTCTATCAAAAGTGATCACGCGAGACAGTTACTATGGGATTGTGAAAATTACTTAACTTCGGAATTAGCCGAACACTTATGCAGCTGATTCTAAATTCTGCTTAGCTATGCCAGCTAATTCCTGGAATGCTGTAGGGTCGGAAAATGCTAAATCTGCTAACAATTTCCTATCTACTTCAATTTCTGCAAGTTTTAGACCGCGTACAAATTTACTGTAAGAGATTCCGTGCTCTCTCGAGGCTGCTCCAATTCTTAAAATCCACAACCTTCTCATATCCCCCTTGCGCTCTCGCCTATGTCGATACGCATACGACAATGCTTTTAACATTGACTCATGAGCACGACGATAAAGAGAATGCTTAGTACCGCGATGGCCTTTCGTTAATGCCAAGACCTTCTTATGCCTAGCGTGACGAGTCACGCCGCGTTTAATTCGAGCCATTTTTCTACCTCTTAGCTGTGGGGATCAAAGCACGAACGCGCTTTGTCTGAGTAGGACTTAAGGAAACAGTATCTTGATAAGCATTGCGAACAGATCTGGGCTTTTTACGCCTCAAATGGCTACTGCCTCTTTTCATTCTTACTAGCTTACCAGAGCCTGTAGCTTTAAACCTTCTTGCTGCACCCTTATGCGTCTTCAGTTTCGGCATTTTTTGAAATATCCGAACCTAAATCTTCATTGGGTTCGGAATTCCTTTCTTCTTTGTTTTTGTTCCCTGAGCTTTTTGCAGGAACCAATATTATACTCATCATCCGCCCCTCCATTGCAGGAGCTTGCTCTAACTTTGCATCATCCTTGAGATTTTCTGCAACCTCGCGTAAAAGATTTAAAGCTAACTCAGGGTGTANNATTTCCCTNCCTCTGAATAAAACAGAGACTTTAACTTTTGATCCTGACTGNAGCAATCTTTTNGTCAATCGNTCCTTAGCTTCAGCATCATGACGGCCTATACGAGGCCGNAANCTAACCTGNCGCATNCTAATCGCCTTACTTGAACGGCGCATTTCGCGNTCCTTCGTAGTNTGAAGGTAGCGAAACTTACCNTAGTCCAATAGGCGACAAACTGGNGGAGAAGAATTAGGGGCAACCTCAACAAGNTCCAAGTCCCGNTCACGNGCCATNGCCAAAGCGTCCCGGGTAGCCATAACNCCTAGCTGCTCCCCTCGCTCATCTATAACNCGAATCTCCGGTATTCGNATTCGATCGTTGACTCGATAATCCTTAGCTATTTCTATCCACCTGCNCCATAGACACTCCTAGCCGCCTAATATACCACAAGATATAAACAGAAGCTTGGTTTTTCAAGNTTCTTTTCCAGCCCCTAACTTAGGCTCNCTCCNCGAGAGCAANCTTCTTATATTGTCNNGGTGCATCCAAATTATGATTGANCCCATTACTACTGAGTAAAGCAAATAAGGAATTGGAGCNTCNCCGTTGATTGTTTTGAACAAAAATGTCAACATAACGGCACCAACAGAGACAANAGACCCAAGAGAAACNATNCTNCCTATAGCGACTATNGGCAGGAANACCAAANGNCCTATTNCCCCAGCCCAGATGTCCACNGCACCCGANGCTCCNACNCCNGGTGCTATNCCTCTTCCNCCTTTGAATCCAGCAAAAANTGGCCAAATGTGTCCNAATATCACGGCNGATGCTACAGCTGAATGTATCCAAGGTTCAGGTGATAGTACTTTAGCAAGCGATACCATGAAAATAGCTTTACCCGCATCAGCAAGCAGCACGGCTATAGCTACTCTCCGGCCACCAACTCTCAATGAATTAGTCATCCCGGTTTTCCCACTGCCATATCTACGCACATCGATTCCAAATCGTAATTTGATAATCAAAAGGCCCCAAGGGATACTNCCTACAAAGTAGCCTAAGATTACTATCCACCAATAACTCAAGCTTTCATCCTCCCAGTTCTGCGAGCGGTTCTCTTTGCATCTAAACCCGTTCGGTGCCCACCAATAACGTGCAATTTGTTTTTCCCACGGAACTCCAACCGCAAATGAGTCCCTTCGTAATCAAAAGCTTTCCTGATTTCGTTTTCTAAATACCTTTCATATGAAAAATGCATAAGCGAAGGGTTGTTGCAGTAAAACACAAAGGTCGGTGGAGCTATAGATTCTTGCTTGACTCTATATATTTTCAGAACTCTTCTACCTTCCTTGGGTGGTAAATGCCTAGCAATAGCATCCATNACAACTCTGGTTANTTGAGCTGNAGGAGCCCAGCTCAAACGTTTTTCATAAACTGCGAAAGCTGTCCTCAGCATGTGGCTAACACCTTGGTTTTCCAATGCTGACGTAACTACAACAGGTACGTAGTCCATAAAATGTAACCGGTTCAAAACAGTTCTTTTTGCATTCCGACTAGTCAGCTCTTCACCAAAGGTTTCTTTATAAATATCAGCTTTATTTACAACCACAACTACACCCTTAAAGGATTCCATAGCCAGACCAGCAATGTGTAAATCTTGAGATGTAGCAATCTCCATCGCATCAAGAATTATGATAGCAACATCAGAGCGATCAACAGCACTCATAGACCTTAAAACGCTGTATTTTTCAATACCTGGTTTAACTGATCCCCTTCTTCGAATACCAGCAGTGTCAACCAGCACGGCTTTTTCCCCTTCGAATTCAAATTCAGCATCCAGCGAATCTCTGGTTGTTCCAGGAACAGCTGAAACTATGGATCGTTGTTTTCCTAAAATTGAATTAGCAATTGAAGATTTTCCAACATTGGGTCGACCAACTATCGCAAAAGACGGGAGCATGGTCTCCTCGGTAGACGGAATTTCTCGAATGCTTTGAGCTAAATCAAAAGCTTTGTCTATTAAATCCTCAACTCCATTCCGGTGATAGGCACTAACGGGAAAAGGCTCTCCAATTGCTAGTTGGAAAAATTCAGGCAATAACAATTGTTGGGCTTTCCCGTCAGTTTTATTAGCAGCCAAAATAACAGGAATACCTGATTGTCTGAGCCTATTTGCAACAGACTCATCCGCATAAGTGATGCCTTTAGTAACATCTACTACAAAAATGACTATGTCTGCATCTAGTAATGCAAAATCTACTTGTGANGCAATNTTGTTTTCAATCTCTGAATCTGGTTCAGGTACTAGCCCTCCTGTATCCGCNATGATTATTCGTTTCTGGTCTTTNACTAAAGCNGCTATAACTCTATCTCGAGTTGTTCCTGAAATATCTGAAACAATCGCAGCGCGCCTTCTGAGAATGGCGTTAAATAAACTAGACTTACCAACATTTGGACGTCCAACGATAGCAACTACAGGAGCATGGTGATTTATATGATCCTTAGTCATAGAATCCATATCTATCGGTTTAACGCTAAATGCCGAAGTATAGCTTTTTGAGCATGTAGNCGATTTTCNGCTTGNTCAAAAGCTATTGATCGAGGATCNTCNAGCATTCCCTCAGGAATTTCCTCTCCATAATGGGCTGGCATATCATGCATCAGTAGTACATCGGGCTTAGCTTTGGATAACAAATCAGGATTAACTTGGTAGCCTTCAAAAGCTTGTATTCTGTCACGCCTTTCGTTTTCATGGCCCATACTAGTCCATACGTCCGTATATACTATATCTGCATCACTTACAGCCGAAATAGGGTCTCTAAAANTTTCAAGCTCTAAACCTGAGCCCTGATATCGAGAGTTAACCAAATCAACCCATTCTTGAGAAAAGCCATATCCTGACGGGGATGCAATCTTAAAATGCGCACCAACCGCAGAGCACGCCAAAGATAAGCTACGCGCAACGTTATTAGCATCTCCTATGTAGGCTACTACTATGCCGCCTAGTTTTTTCTTATGCTGCTTAATAGTCAACAAATCAGCAAGAGCCTGGCATGGGTGTTCCAAATCTGAAAGGGCATTAATCACTGGTTTCTTCGAAGTGGTTGCTAAACGGGTTAATGTTCGATGGTTAAAAACCCTTGCGACAATAACCGAACACCATCGTTCCAAAACTCGCGCCACGTCCTCAACAGGCTCACGCACATCCAAGCCAATATCTTCTCCCTTTAGGTAAATAGGATGTCCGCCCATTTCATATATACCAACATCGAAGCTAACAAAAGTCCTTAGTGAGGGTTTCTCAAAAATTAATGCTATGGATTCCCCAGACAAAGGGTGGTCATTATAGACACCCTTGTGGTAGTCATTTGCTATTTCTAATAATGCTTTAAGTTGGTCATTATTAATATCGTTTATAGATATGAAGTCTTTCATAATTAGTGGTTATTATACAATCAAGCTCACAAAGAAGCTGTTTATTGTTTGATACAAACACTTTGAAAATTTATCTTGAAAGATCGTTTGCTAATTGATGACGCAAATCTTCATTTATTAAAGATTCATAAATATACTTTGCGGAAGGGTGGGAAATTTTAATTGAAGCGGGGATTTTGAAATTCCTGATCTTACTAATTTGCGCTAAGGAAAGTTGAAAAGTTACATAATGAACTGCACTCAGTTTGATCTCGCTTGACCTACCTCCTTCATATTCGGCTTCTACCAATTCATCTCCGATAGCCAAAAATGTGGTCCCACCTCGATCAATGCCCTGAAATCTATTTAAAGTTGGTTTAATCAGCTCTTGCTCTGTAACTTCAATGAAAAGCGTAGCCTTTAACTGGTTTTTCCCAGGGATCAATTGGTTATAGGTATCAATTTCTTCTTCTATTCTCTGTAATTCGACAATCCTTTCAGCACGCATCATTTCTTGGACTTGGAATTTCATAGTTTGTCTATTCTCAAACACTAAAGTAACAAATTCTCCTACCGAAATTCTCCTTTGCTTTTTCAGATCCATAATTTCTTGCCGAAAATTCTTCCTGTGCGTTTCATATTCAGCAATGTTGACTAAGTCTTCTACTTTTAAGAGCTCCATTTAATCACCTAACCCGTATGCAACGGATAGCGCCTGAGCTATATGTATAGGTCGTTGCCCTGTAGCGTGTTCAATCTGCATAGCTGCCAAAGGGCAGTCGCTAATTACAATTTCTACCCTAGGCTCTTTTAGGTTGTTAAACAACTTAGCCCCAACTTGAAGAGACAACTCGAAGTACTGCTTTTTGGAACCCCAAGTACCGTCATGCCCTGAACATTCTTCAATAGTATTAACTTTCGTGTCAGGTATAATCCCTAAAAGCCGCACAGAATTATTACCTACGGCTTGCGCTCTACTATGGCAAGCTACATGCGCCGATACTGACCCCAAGCCTCTAACGAAATTCCTATCAAGTATCTTTTCACGAGCCATGCCCACCAAATAATGACTTAATTCGTAAGTATTTTTTGATAGTTTTTCAATATTTTCTAAATCTTCTGAGTATTTCATATACTCTTTCCTAATTGTCAGTGCGCAAGTTGGGCTTGGTGTGACTATGTCATACCCCTGCTCAACCAATGCCACCATCCGAGGAACGTTAAACTCCATTTTCCTCTTAGTGCCGTTTATATCCCCTGTTTCAATCATCGGCATACCGCAACAAACCTGGTCGAGGAGATTGACCTCAATGTTATTGTGCAAAAGCACGTCTACAGCTGATCTGCCAATCTCAGGAGCGTTGTAATTTACCGTACAAGAAGTAAAAAAAGCCACTTTTTTCAACGGCGCTCCCTTAGGCTTCGCTACCGAGCCAGAGAATTTGCTCCTGAACCATTTTTCAAAGGTTTCTGTGAAATACTTAGGCAACGGGGCTTCTTTATGTATGTCCGAAACTAGAGCCATAGCTTGTCGAGATATGGAAGACTGGTTTGCTAAATTCACCAATGGTGCTGCGATACTAGCGACCTTACCCAGCCTATCTTGGTCTGCAAGAATTTTATTTTGGATGCTAACACCTTCTTTAGTTGTTCGTTGAAATTTTGATCTCTGGAACAAACTAGGAACATCTAAGTTATATTCGTGAGGTTCTGTATAAGGGCATACGACCCAACATAGCTTGCACTGAAAGCACAGGCTTTCAACTACGTCAAAATCNTTCTGGTCGATTTTAGAAAAATCTCCTTCAACTGAATCTGTTAAGTCAAAAAGCTTGGGGAAAGCAGGGCAGAGATTCCAGCAAAGCCTACACCCATGGCAAACATCTAATTGCCTTCGCTCATCGTTAATCAAATCCACAGGATCCCAAAAAAGGGGATCCTGTGATTTCAGTTGATTATTTTCTGTAATTGATTCATCCATTTAAAAAATTGACGGAAGCCTCAATATAGAGACCTTAAGTCCATTAGACTAAAGACTGAGTTCTGACACTCCTTTGCTAAAACGGCCTGCATGAGAGCGCTCAGCCCTAGCTAGCGTTTCGAACCATTCTGCTAGTTCATCAAAACCTTCATCGCGAGCTGTTTTGGCAAACCCTGGGTACATTTCGGAATACTCGTAAGTCTCACCTTCCACGGCTGATTTCAAATTATCCTCGGTATTTCCAATAGGCACACCTGTAGCTGGGTCTCCAACTTCTTTAAGGAAATCTAAATGACCAAATGCATGGCCTGTTTCTGCTTCAGATATATCCCTAAACAAGCCTCCAATCTCAGCGTATCCTTCAATATCCGCTCTCCTCGCGAAGTAAAGGTAACGGCGATTGGCTTGCGATTCACCTGCAAAGGCATTCTTTAGATTCTCGTGGCTCTTAGTTCCATCTAATCCTGGCATTTTTTTCCCCTTCTTGCTTTTTACTGATATACGCCTATGTTAGCGAGCATATCAACGCTTGCTAGAATTTAATCATTATAGCTTCACAATCTCAATGATGTAGCTACCCCTTAACCAGGTTATAGCAATTATGCAATGGTTTATTGACAGACTATGAAAGGATTATTAGAATTTCTTGTCAGGAGAGGTATGCCCTCCACTCGATATTATAACAACGCCTTACCCCGGCAATGATGTGAAAAGCCTAGCAGCTCTGCTAGGCGAGTTTGCGTGCGCAGTTAATTTTAAAGGAGCGTGGTCCTGATGGCATTAACGTCCACTTCGGTCGCTTCCCGTCCATTTGAACAACGGAAGTCGTTTGCTCAAGTCAGCCAAGTCGTAGANCCTTCGAGNTTGTTACANCTNCAAGTNAATTCTTTTGANTGGCTCAAGAATACAGGGATTCGTGAGATTCTAGACGAAGTTAACCCTATTCAAGATGTGACAGGCTCAAGATTTGAGCTTCAATTTTCAGATTATGAATTTCGTGATCCAAAGCAAAGTGAATTGCAGTGTCGAGATAAGGAAATTACTTTTGAAGTTTCTTTATACGTCACTGTTAAGTTAATAATTAAGGAAACTGGGGAAATCAAGGAGCAAAAATTGTACTTTGGTGACATTCCTCAGATGACACCAACAGGAACTTTTGTAATTAACGGCGCTGAACGCGTAGTAGTAAGTCAGTTGGTTCGCTCGCCAGGAGCTTACTTCACCCGTGTCCTAGATCCCGGAACCGGGCGATCCGTTGCTCTTTCGAAAATTATCCCTTACAGAGGTGCGTGGCTAGAGTTTGAAACGAGTCCGAAGGATATCATTTCAGTAAAAGTTGACAGGAAACGCAAAGTACCTATTAGCACTTTTTTGAGAGCACTTGGCTACACAACTGATGATGAGATTTTAGGCTTATTTAAAGACGTTGATGTCGACCCTGACCACCAATATATAAAAACTACTATAGATAAGGACTTGCACGGACAAACACAGGATCAAGCGCTTTTAGAAGTTTATCGACGCCTAAGGCCTGGTGAACCTCCTAGCGTAGAGAGCGCCCGTACTTTGATCGACAATTTGTTTTTCAATCCTAGGCGTTACGATTTAGGCAGAGTGGGTCGTTACAAAATGAACCGCCGTCTTGCACGGGAAGAAAGTAATTCCGATGAGAGAACTCTTACACGTAAAGACATAATCAATATGATACGAACGATTATCCGAATCAATAATGATCAGGAGAGAGCGGATGATATTGATCATTTAGGCAATCGTAGGGTTAGGGCGGTTGGTGAGCTAATCCAAAATCAATTACGTGTTGGCCTATTGAGAATGGAAAGGGTAGTCAAAGAAAGAATGACGATACTTGACCAAGAAGAGGCTACGCCTTCTGCGTTGGTTAATATAAGACCTGTCGTTGCAGCGGTAAGGGAATTTTTTGGTGGCTCACAGTTAAGTCAATTCATGGATCAAACCAATCCTTTGGCTGAACTAACGCACAAGCGTAGGCTCTCAGCTTTAGGCCCCGGCGGGCTTTCCAGGGAAAGGGCGGGGTTTGACGTGCGTGACGTTCATTATTCGCATTATGGCCGCATTTGCCCAATTGAAACTCCTGAAGGTCCCAATATTGGTTTGCTAGGTTCGCTGGCAACATATGCCCGGATCAATACATATGGTTTCATCGAAACTCCATACAGGAAAATAAGAAAAACAATTTTATCAAGCAACCCAGATATTGTTGGTAGGATTTCTCTAGAGGAAATAAAGGATGCAGATGGCACAAGAATCGCGCGTCCAGGACATGCAATATCTCCAGCTTCAGCTAAGAAAATTTTAGCTCTTCCTGAACGTGAACTAAAAGTTCAATCTTACGTTACCGCTGACGTCGACGATATTCAATATTTACCTGCCGATGATGAAGATCGGTATGTTGTCGCGCAAGCAAACTCAATATTAGATCACAAACTTCAATTCACCGAAGAACGCGTTGAATGCCGGGTTTCCGAAAGCTACATAATGGAACCTCCTGAAAGGTTAGACTTCATTGACGTGTCGCCAATGCAGACTGTGAGTGTTTCGACAGCTTTGATACCTTTCCTTGAGCATGACGACGCAAATAGAGCTCTCATGGGTTCGAACATGCAAAGACAAGCTGTTCCATTATTGAAACCCGAAGCACCACTAGTTGGCACAGGGATGGAGCGCAGAGTGGCAAGAGACAGCGGGCAAATGGTTTTGTCTGATGCTAGTGGGTACGTTAGTTCAGTGACTGGTTCTAACATCACAGTAATCGATGCTGAAGGTGAAGCGTACGACCATCCGTTGCGGAAATTTATTCGAAGCAACCAAGGAACCTGCCTTACCCAAAGGCCGATTGTTTCAATTGGAGATAAGGTTGCCAAAAATTCTCCGCTTGCTGATAGTTCCTCAACAGATTATGGGGACTTGGCACTCGGTCAAAATGTATTGGTCGGTTTCATGGCAATGGAAGGCTATAATTTTGAAGATGCAATTATTGTTTCAGAGACGCTAATACAAAATGCAAAATTTACTTCTATTCACATTGAGAAATACGAAGTCGAGTCCAGAGACACAAAGCTTGGTCCAGGTGAAATCACCAGAGACATTCCTAATGTTGGCGAAGATGCGCTACGTGATCTTGACGAAGATGGAATTATTCGCATAGGTGCAGAAGTAGGCCCTGGGGATATCTTGGTAGGGAAAATCACACCTAAAGGTGAAACTGAATTAACAGCTGAAGAAAAATTGCTCCGAGCAATTTTTGGAGAGAAGGCTAGAGACGTCAAGGACACCTCTTTAAGAGTTCCTCATGGTGAAAGAGGCAAGGTAATTGATGTAAGGGTTATGACAAGGCAAAATGGCGATGACTTGTCCCCAGGGGTTAACAAAATGGTTCGTGTCTGGATCGCTCAAACACGAACTCTTTCCGAGGGAGACAAAATGGCGGGTAGGCATGGTAACAAAGGTGTAGTCTCAAGGATCATGCCTGTTGAGGATATGCCTTATCTGCCGGATGGTACGCCAGTCGACATAATCCTCAATCCCATTGGAGTCCCGTCTCGAATGAATTTGGGCCAGGTGCTTGAAACTCATCTGGGGTTAGCGGCTCATAAGTTAAATTACAGAGCAGTAACACCAGTATTTGATGGTGCAAATGACAATTCTATTCAAGGTGCCCTAGCGCGTTCTTGGCTCGTTGAGTCGGCTGGAGCATTAGGACAAAATGGACATGGCCCTGAGCCAAACTGGGACCAAGCTCATGAGTATGTTGCATCGAAAAACTTTGATCCGATAAAGGTATTTGACGGTAATAGCTATGATGAGGCGATAACAGCATGCTTATCCATTTGGCTAGACCAGCAGCGCTCAAATTATGAACTTCTTTCAGGTCAAGCCATGGCTATTCCAAACGATAGTAATGATATCTATGAATACGCATTGAATGTTTCTAAACGAGTAAATGTAGCAACACCCATTATTGGTAAATCCACGTTATTCGACGGTAGAACTGGTGAAGCTTTTGATAATCCAGTGACAGTGGGTTACATATACATGCTTAAACTTATTCACCTAGTGGAGGATAAAATCCATGCACGTTCAACTGGACCTTATTCTTTAATTACTCAACAACCACTCGGCGGTAAAGCTCAATTTGGAGGCCAGCGATTTGGTGAGATGGAAGTCTGGGCTTTGGAGGCCTACAGTGCAGCTTATAATCTACAAGAAATGCTCACTGTGAAATCAGATGATGTTGTTGGGCGAGTGAAAACCTACGAAGCAATTGTAAAAGGCGAGGATGTTGTTCAACCTGGGGTTCCTGAATCTTTCCATGTACTTGTGAAGGAACTTCAAAGTTTAGGGCTGGCTGTTGAACTTCGCTATGAAGAAGATCATGCTATTTCAGTGTCCCCTCGTTACTCTTATGCCGAAGAGGAAGAGGAGGATGATTCAGTTAATTTTGAAGATGGTTCAGAGCAAGGTCCCCAATGGGAAGCTGACTTTGAGCCAATAGATGAACAAGAGGCTACAGTTGCTCCCGATGTAAGAGCTGAATTGGGCCAATCCTTCACACGGCCTAGCAATATCGCCGAAGAAGGTGAAGATCCAACTTTGAAGTAGCGTATTNAGTNCGCTGNAAATGAAATAATGGCTGTNAAAAGGATATAGATGACTACCGCAACTGACTTCAATGCAATACGTATTTCTTTGGCTTCTCCAGAGCANGTAAGACAATGGTCATATGGTGAAGTTTCCAAACCAGAAACGATTAACTATCGAACGTTACGTCCAGAAAAAGACGGTTTATTCTGCGANCGCATTTTTGGNCCNACAAANGACTGGGAATGTTTCTGCGGAAAGTACAAAAANATACGTTATCGTGGNGTNATNTGTGANAGGTGNGGNGTGGAAGTCGCTNGNGCCAAGGTNCGAAGNGAGCGAATGGCCCATATAGCCTTGGCNGCNCCAGTNGCNCANATATGGTTTGCAAAAGGNATNCCNAGCAGATTAGGTTTATTGTTGGATTTTTCTCCTCGGAATNTGGAAAGGGTTCTNTACTTTGCNCAATACATAGTNACTTCAGTTGANGGACTAATGCGNTCTCATACTATAGATGTTCTNAGAGAGACTCACAGGACTGAAGTCGACGCATTAGAAACGCAAAACTCTAATTCNATTTCAGAAATNAGTTTGCAGATNGAGAATAGCAATAGCGANCANGAAAAGGATGAATTNTCAAAAACAATTGATGANNTAAATTCCCAACTGAANNCTAGTANACAAGAAATGGAATCCTCNCTTGAAGAAAGAATAGAGGATTTGGAAAGTTTACGCCCNCTCCAATTGCTTACNGAATCNCGCTNCAGAACTTTGAANGATGGTTACGGTGAAGTCTTTAAAGCCNCTATGGGTGCTGAAGCAATACTTCAATGTCTNCGAAATATTGACCTNAANGAACTAACNGTAGAGTTAGAAATNGAGGTTCGAACTACTTCAGGGCAAAGGAGNAANAAAGCGGTAAANCGGCTNAGAGTTGTNGANGCNTTTAGAAAAAGCNTNAACAGNCCNGAATGGATGGTTATGACCGTCCTTCCGGTTTTACCTCCTGACTTAAGGCCNATGGTNCAACTAGACGGNGGCCGTTTTGCAACAAGTGATTTGAATGACNTNTANAGACGGGTTATCAATAGGAACAATCGNCTTAGGCGCCTNATAGANNTAGGTGCGCCNGANATTATCGTNCGCAATGAAAAGCGNATGCTNCAAGAAGCNGTTGANGATCTAATTGATAACGGTAGAAGAGGTAGGGCTGTAGTTGGCAGCCATAACCATAAACTGAAAAGTCTTTCCGATTTACTAAGNGGCAAGCAGGGTAGATTTAGACAAAATTTGTTAGGGAAAAGAGTAGACTACGGTGGACGTTCAGTAATTGTTGTAGGACCAAGTCTAAAGCTTCACCAATGTGGGCTCCCTAAGAAAATGGCGCTTGAGCTATTCAAACCCTTTGTTATGAACCGCCTAGTAGTTCAAGGACTAGCACACAACATCAAAAGTGCTAAACGAATGGTAGAGCGAACCCGCCCTGAAGTATGGGATATTCTTGAAGAGGTAATTAAGGGACGTCCCGTACTATTGAACCGTGCTCCTACCCTCCACAGATTAGGTATTCAGGCATTTTTGCCAGTACTAGTAGAAGGTAGCGCCATTCAAATTCACCCTTTGGTTTGCGCGGCTTTTAATGCTGATTTCGATGGTGACCAAATGGCCGTACACGTACCTCTCTCTATGGAAGCAGTACAGGAAGCAAGAGGCGCTATGTTGAGCACCTACAACATGCTATCTCCAAGCTCAGGGGAACCGCTTGTAGCTCCAACTTATGAGATTGTATTAGGTACTTATTACCTAACGACAGCTAAAGAAGAAGGTTTACCTAACACTGGTTCGAAATTCCGTGACCTTGAAGACGTGATGATGGCTTATGACGCCAAATATCTTTCACTCCAATCGCTAGTAAATGTTCACCATCCAATTTCTGGAGAATGGATACAGACAACCCCTGGCAGGATTATTTTTAATTCTGTTTTGCCGGAGGAAATTCGTGACTACGGCACGCTTATAGATAAAAAAGCTTTAAAGGATATCGTCACGAAAGTCTACCGATTGGTAGGCAATGATCAAACAGCCAATGTTTTAGATGAAATAAAAACGCTTGGTTTTCATTACGCAACAATGTCCGGAACTACTATAGGTATTACTGATATCAAAGTTCCGCCAGAAAAGGACTCGTTAGTTTCTGCTGCGGATGCTCAAATTGACGCTCTTGAAGAGCAGTTTGAGCAAGGCTTGATTACTGAGAAAGAGAAATACAACCGAACCATCTCAATTTGGCAAGCAGTGAGTTCAAAAATGGATGACGTCCTCCAGGAGCACCTTCCTGAGTTTGGAGGTATCTATACCATGGCCCATTCTGGAGCAAGGGGTAACCAGGCCCAAATAAAGCAAATGGCTGCCATGAGGGGGCTCATGAGTAATCCTCGTGGTGACATTATAGAACTTCCGATTAAGTCATCCTTTCGTGAAGGCCTATCAGTACTCGAGTATTTTATTTCGACCCACGGTGCTCGCAAAGGCTTAGCTGATACTGCTTTGAGAACAGCAGATTCTGGATATCTCACTCGCAGGCTTATCGATGTATCTCAAGAAGTAATAATCAGTGAAGAAGACTGCGGTACTGATAGAGGGACATGGCTTCATAGCGATACTTCAGAAGAAGATGTAATGATTGGTCGTTTTGCAGAAAGGATCACTGGCAGGACTACTGTTGCACCTATACATGACCCTGAATCTGGAGAGCTCCTGGTTGAATCGGGAGTCACAATAGAAGAAGACTTAGCAGAGGTATTAGAAATCTCTGGTATTACAGAATTACAGGTAAGAAGCGCACAAACATGTCAGTGTGCTAGGGGCTTATGTAGAACTTGCTATGGTCGGAGTCCCGCGACTGGTAGACCAGCTAGAATGGGAGAAGCTGTCGGTATTATCGCTGCACAATCAATTGGCGAACCTGGTACTCAGCTAACCATGCGTACCTTCCACACAGGCGGTGTAGCAGGAAAGGACATAACTTCAGGTCTCCCTAGAGTTGAAGAGTTGTTTGAAGCCCGCGCTCCTAAAGGGAAGGCAAGACTCGCAGAAATTGATGGCAAGGTTATAATTTTTGAAAACGGATCTATTGTCGAGCCTGAACGTCTAGAAGAAGAGGCTCCAACTAAAACTAGGAGAAGGAAATCTTCTATCAACTTAGATGATCCAATTTACAAATCCCCCAACTCTACTACCCCAGTAGTCCGGGTCGTGAATAGTTTTTCATTCGTGGATTCTTACTCTATCCCTGAAGGTTATAAAGCTTCTGTGAAGACCGGCCAAGAAATTACAGCAGGAACACCCATTGCTAAAGTTGTCACATCTAAATCTAAGAAGGTTAACTCTGAAGATGATTCTGCCTTAGATTTGCCAGATCTTTTGGCTCGCGTATCAGGTACTATAGAGCTTTCTGATGGGTCTATCTCTATTCAAACTATGGATGTTGAAGTAAGGGACCACCCAGTTGACGCGACTGATCAGCGTTTGATAAGGACAGGGGATCCTATACACGCAGGGCAGAAGTTAACAAGCGGAGTAAAAGACCCTCACGATCTTCTAAGAATTGAGGGTACTGAAGCCACCCAACGGTATCTACTAGAGCAAGTACAAACAGTCTATAGGAACCAGGGTGTAACTATAAATGACAAGCACATTGAAGTGATAATTAGGCAAATTCTAAGGTGGGTGAGGGTCGAGTCAATAGGTGATACCGACCTCCTTCCAAACCAGCTAATCGATCGATTTCAATTCCAAGATATAAATGAACGAGTTATGGCTGAGGGTGGAGACCCTGCCACTAGCAGGCCTGAAATTCTTGGTGTAACCAGAGCTTCTCTCAATACTGATAGTTTCTTAGCTAAGGCTTCTTTTCAAGAAACTGCACGCGTCCTAACCGAGGCAGCAATTTTAGGAGAAGTCGATTATCTAAGAGGCTTGAAGGAAAATGTCATAATTGGACGCCTAATACCAGCACGATTGGATACATCTGAGGAGGGGCGCGCCCTTCTTGGCATTCCTGAGCCTGTTGAAGAAGACAGTCCTGCTTCTGAAATAGATGAATTGTCAGAGGCAGATGTTGAAGCGCTTCTCAGTGAACTTCCAAGTGCTTCCATAGAATCTGGTGAAGAAACTGAAGTGATCGAAAATACTGAGGAAACAGACCTTGAAACAGAGGGCTAGGTTTTTTAAAAGAAGGGATTCAATTCCCTTCTTTTACTCTAGATAAGCAAAATAACTTATTAACTCTGGGCGTATTAATTCTGAAGGTTCTAAATGAGCGTAGTCCTAATACCAAGGAAGATGTGGTTCTATGCAAAAAATTACGAATCCAACTGCTAAATACAACAGCGACAACCTATAGGCGGAGAATACTTCTTCTCTAGGTTGAGGGTCTTTCAATTTCCTGGAACGCAAAAGCCAATAAAAACTCATTAAAGACATAACTATTGCGAATGTGAGACCCCCAAAACCGATTGCAAAAGGTAACCAGCAAAGTGCCCCTAGAAGCAAAATATATAAGCATATCTGAAAAGTAGTTTCCTTAAGGCTTGAAATGCTTGCAAGCATTGGGACACCTGCAGCGCTGTATTCATCTTTCAGTAAAACTGCAAGAGTCCAAAAATGAGGAGGTGTCCAAAAAAATACAAAAACAAACAGGTAGAATCCTATGATTTCTATTTCACCCAATACAGCTGCTGTAGCGATCAAGGGAGGGAACGCGC
The DNA here is from genome assembly GCA_002719775.1 of Chloroflexota bacterium. GTDB lineage: Bacteria > Chloroflexota > Dehalococcoidia > Lucifugimonadales > Australimonadaceae. The sequence goes on from PBEP01000019.1 coordinate 38,959, forward strand.
CCGATCCACCCCCTATTACTATATTGTTCCAAGAAGTTCGCTTAAGTGCAATTGAGTAAACAAAAACATAAATTATTGCTGCCAGCAAAGTAAGTAACCCTGCAGTCCAATTTGCCACTAAAGCAATCAAGGCAACTGCAAAAATAATCATTGTGATACCACTGAGAACAGCCATTTTAGGAGATACTTTATGGCTTGGCACCACTCTTGATCGAGTGCGTAACATTAATGAATCAATGTCCCTATCGATTGCTTGGTTAATGGAATTAGAGCCAGAGGCTGCAAGTGTGCCGCCAAAAACAATAGCTGCTAATACAGCTAAATCGGGCATCCCTCCTTCAGCTTTCCACATTGCACATACTGCGGTTAATACTAGTAGCGAAACAACTCTAAGTTTAGATAATGCTATTAAATTTCGTATAAAGAGGGTCATTTTACCTATTCCTTAGGGATAAAATCCACAAGGACATTAGAGACCACATAGTCAACATAGCAATAGTCAAATGCAACACCCTAAGTGACTCACTCATTGCATTATCATTTACAAATGAAATACCTATATAGCCTTGCAGGAGTACTAAGAAAGCTGCAGCATGATTAAGCATTGTTGCTAGTTTTGTAGAGGGAAGACCACTTTTCTTAGCCCTAGCCATAAGATAACCAGAAATAATCAGGAGGAATAACAAAATACCGCCTGAGATTCTATGCAGGTTGTGCTGTAAAGCAATATATGAGGTGCTCCTTTCATCACAGAAAGGGATGCCTGGACACCCTGCACTAACTGATGAAGCAACGATACTGCCGCCAGCAAAAACTACGATTATTCCGACTAAAAGGAGTAGGGATGAATAGCCAAAGCTAGGAGATGGGCTACCAGAGATACCTAAAGCTTTGATAGTAGACCATGTCAATAGTCCTAAAATTCCAAGGGCTAAGGAAAGATGGGCCAATCTCACTAAACCATGCAATTCTGTAAGGACTGTAATACCCCCCAAGGCAGCCTGTACCAGAATTAAAGCACAAGCTAGAGTTAATAATTGGAAAAGTGCATTATCCACGGAACGTCTTCGCCAAGAAAGAAAGGTCGTGAGGAACACCATTAGCATTACAAAACCTGCAAATGCTCGGTGGCCAAATTCAATTAACGTGTCCCCCTCAAGACCTGGGACGATTACGCCCTTGCACAATGGCCAGTCCGGACAACCCAATCCCGAACCTGAAGCCCTGACCCACGAACCATAAATTATTAGTAAAGACGTTAAAACAGCAGAGGCAAATGCAAAGCGCCCTACTATACGCACCGAGTTTTTACTAGTTATCACTGATCGATTCATTGTCCCTGTTCGGCAAAATCATATGAGAAAATAGCTAAAGCTAATATTAAAAGGATCGGCAACAAAGTCCAAATAATTTCTGCCGTTCTGGTTCCCAGTAGATGTCCTTTGTTTGAGTCATTATGGATTCTAAGTGCAGATAAAACGATACCAAATTCAACTAAAGTAATTGTTATCAATGTAATCAGGCCAAATAAATTCATTACTCTTTTTACTCACATAAACAATTCAGTAGCCCAATCTCTGTTTGAAAAATTCCTAGAGACTCCTTATGCTAACGCACATGCTTTAGCGTTACCATATTTTACTTTTAAATCTTGGATGAAATGGACTTTTATGCAAGAATCGACTTAGGAGAAGTACATGAACATTACGAGCTCGTTGATAAATCTTGAAGTTTCTGATGGGAGCATGGCCGCATTTGTATCTAGGCCAAATGATGATGAGTCTCATCCGGCTATGATTGTTATTCAGGAGATTTTTGGTGTTAACGCGAACATCAGGAAAATAACAGAGACTTTCGCAGCCCAAGGCTACATTTCTGTGGCACCGGACTTATTTCATCGTTCAGGATCTTTACTCGATATTCCTTATTCAGAAATGGACACTGCTCGCGGGCTAGCGGGGTCTACATCCCCCGACTCTCTTATTTCAGATTTGGAAACTGTGGTTCGGCACCTACAGGCTGATCCCTTTGCACTGCAAGGGAAGTTAGGTATCACGGGGTATTGCTTTGGAGGCAGAGTCTCTTTTCTTGCGGCTACATCAATACAAGGGATTTCTGCTGCTGCTGTCTACTATGGTGGAGGGATAGCTTCAGAAGGTGGTCCTTTGAATTCTGCTGCAACTATTAGCGCCCCAATCATAGGTTTCTTTGGTGAAAACGACCAAAACCCATCTCCTGATGACGTAGATAGAATTGCCAATGAATTAAAATCACTTGGCAAAACTCATGAATTTCATTCATACGCCGGTGCAGGGCATGGCTTTATGTGTGATGATCGGGGAAGCTACAATGAAGCTGCTGCAAATGATGCTTGGGAAAAAACTTTCGCATTCTTTTCAGACCAATTAGCGTGATACTTGAATGGCATTAGCCTTGTTAATGTAAGTAAATCCTATAACGGCATCACTGCCCTGAGCAATTTAAATTTACAGATTGCTTCTGGAGAATTCGTAGTGATCGTAGGGCCTTCTGGGTCTGGGAAAACTACTTTGCTCAGATGCATAGCTGGGCTAGAAGACATAGATCAAGGAGAGCTTTTCATTGGAGGAATTTACTCAAACGATATCAAGGTAGGCAAAAGGCCGGTGCAGATTATTTTTCAAAGCTTGGCTCTCTGGCCTCACATGAAAGTTATGGAGGCTAATAAATTCTCAAATCTTACTCTTGGGCTTAAAGTTAGAAATTGGGCAGTAGATCAAATTCAATCACGTATAAGCAAAGTCTCTAAAAGGGTCGGATTAGAAGATTCACTACATAGTAGGTTTCCTCAACAATTATCAGGAGGCCAACAGCAGCGAGTTGCCATTGCAAGGGCACTTACAACGGATCCTGGGATTTATTTAATGGATGAACCTATGTCGAACTTAGATCCCATCACTCGTGTAAATATGCGACAGGAAATCAAAAGGATCCATAAGGAAGTTTCTGCTACGACTTTATATGTGACCCATAATATAAATGACGCATTTGCTATGGCAGATAGAATAGTAATGATGGATGAAGGTACTGTAATTCAAACTGGTACTCGTGAAGAACTTAAAAGTAACCCTCTTAACGAATGGGTGGTTGATTTTTTGAATAGTGCATAAAAATTAAGGTGAAAAATGACTAACAATTACAAAGACATTTTTTTTGAAAAAGACAAAGGTATAGCAACGATCACGATTAACAGGCCTGAAGTAAGAAATGCTTTCAGGCCAAGAACAATTGATGAAATGATAGATGCGTTTAAGAACTCTTGGTCAGATCAGTCAATCGGAGTAGTAATATTAACAGGTGAAGGAGATAAGGCTTTTTGCTCGGGGGGTGACCAAAAACAAAGAGGGAACGGGGGGTACGAAGACGAATCCGGTACTCCTAGGCTTCAGGTGCTGGAATTACATAGAACAATTAGGGCAATCCCAAAGCCAGTCATAGCTGCTGTGAATGGGTATGCAATTGGAGGTGGACATGTGCTCCATTTACTATGTGACCTGACAATCGCTAGCGAAAATTCAATTTTCGGCCAAACAGGTCCTAAAGTTGGTTCTTTTGATGCGGGTTTTGGTAGCGTTTTCCTTTCAAGGATCGTTGGTGAGAAAAAAGCGAGAGAAATATGGTACCTTTGTCGCCAATATAGTGCAAAAGAAGCCCTAGAAATGGGTCTGGTTAACACAGTTGTTCCGCTTGAAAGCCTCATGGATGAAAGTAAAAAGTGGGCTCAGGAGATGCTATCAAAAAGCCCCACAGCCTTACGCTTTCTTAAAGCTTCTTTCAATGCTGATACAGACTGGGTCTATGGAATGCAAGCAATAGCGCATGGGGCTACTAGCCTTTTTTATCAAACTGAAGAAGCATGGGAAGGCAGAACTGCTTTTATAGAAAAGCGTCCTCCAGATTTCTCAAAATTCAGGCAGCAACCGTGGTAAGTTTTTGAGAGGCCATTTTAATTTACCGGTAATTTCACATTGGGTTTGGGCAATAAGGCCTTTTTCCATGACAGCATCTGTTGTACCTATTTTTGTAGGAGCGGCACTGTCAATTAACGCTGCAAACTTAAATTGGTACTTATTTTTAGCCACGCTATTCGGATCTTTATCGATCCAAATAGCTACAAATCTAACAGATGAATACTCTGACCACATTCGCGGTGGTAGTGATAAAAAATTTTTAGCACCTCACAAAGTCATAGCAAAAGGGCTTCTCTCTCCCAAGTCAGTTCTAAAAGCAACAGTGGCCTCCTATATACTTTCTTTAATATTTGGCCTTTATATATTTTCCCAAACTGGCTGGCCGATTTTAGTTTTTTGTATTCCAGCCATGATTATCGCAATACTTTATTCAGCAGGTCCAATTCCTCTGGGTAATAAAGGAATCAGTGAAGTAGTAGTATTTATTTTAATGGGCCCTGCCATGGTGATGGGCTCGTACTATGTTCAAACCCTTGAACTAACTCCTCGAAGTTTACTAGTCTCGCTACCTATCGGACTGTTAGTTGCATTGATCATGTATTGCAATAATCTAAGAGATCTTGATGAGGACGCAGATTCAGGCAAAACAAGTTTAGCTAGCTTTTTAGGTATTGCTCGAGCCAAAAGAACTTATTTCATGGTTTTATGCTCTTCGTATTTGATCATTATGCTTTCGGCTACATTGGGTATCTTAAGTAGCTGGGCTTTAATCAGTTTTGTTTCGATTCCTCTTGCTATTAGGGCTCTAAAATTCAGGTTCGCCAGTAGTGCCAAGGGCGAGATGAACTTACTCATGGTTCATACTGCTTCTATTCATTTTTTTACTGGGATTGGATTAACAATTGGCATTTTAATAGAATCCCTGATTTAGACAGTACAAGCAAAAAGAACGTTTTCAAGTTTCAATTCTCTATAGCCGAATTAATTAATTTTATGTACTCATTCATAAACGCGTCTGGATTAGCAAAATGGCTTGTATGGTTCCCCTCAAGTATTTGCATACATGCTTTAGGAATCAACTTAGCCAAAGCATCTGTAATACCAATATCCGAATCCAAAGATAAGTTACCTCGGACAAGTAAAGTGGGCATATCTAACTTTCTAAGAGATGAAAGATCACCAGTCTCATCTATCACTTTGTGTGCATACCTAATAGCTAGGCGATGAACCCATGCTAGCCGCCAAGCTCTGCTTTGAATGGGATCTTCATTAAATGGGACAGCGCCTACCTCATGCAGAAAATCAGCCAACTCTTTCTGGCTAATCTCATGTCCATATCCTCTAAATTTTTCAGCGCCATCATCAGCCTCTAAGTGCTTTCCTAATTCGCGTAAAACCCATCTCATTTGTGGCTCAATCAACATCAAGGTTTTTGTTCTATGGGGATAATGAACTGCAAATGCCGCTGCAATTGCTCCGCCCAGCGACCAACCTCCGATATGAGCACTTGGAATGCCCAAATTATCCATTGCCGTTGCCAATGCCTCAGCCTCAAATTTAATACTCCAAGGTTCAGGGGGTAGTTGACCTTGTCCGGAGTAGGCAACCAACATAGGAGATACCCCAATCACTCGTAATTCCTGACCAAGTGATTCAGACAAAAAATTCCAGGAGGCAGACCCTCCAAGTATATCTCCGACCAAAATAACAGGTGTGCCATGTTTCGAAAATTCATGCAAATAACTTTGGGGCAAGTGATGTCTCATTATTCAAACATCTAGATTAGCCATGCGCTATTGCATGGATTTAAATTTTCGTTATGAAACCGGCAAAGAATTATCGAGAAAATCAACTTTCTTTCGGGCCGACAGAAATGTCATCCCCAATAATTTTCACTGAATAGGCTAGAGCATCATCTTCAGCCGGGGGCATGCGAGCTGTGCCAGTATCTAGGTGGAAATATCCCTCATGAAGAGGGCATTCAACTTCAAGGTTTTCTACATGTAGTATACCTTGATCTAGCATTCCTCCCGCGTGAGTACACCAGTTATCTATTGCGTAATATTTCCCTTCAACTAGTGCCAACAGAATTTCCTCAGATTCTGCCGTAACCATCATCATATCGTTTTCCTTTAAATCACCGACCTTAGCAACGTTTACCCATTCGGTAAGTGCCATTAAAAATCTCCTGAGTAGGTTTAGCAGTATTTTAGACAAAGTGAGTTGGTATTGGAACCAGTCACGCTGGTATCAGGTGACTATATACAATCAAAAGTAGAAAATATGAATATGGATAATTATTCAGAATCAGAAAATCAAAATACGAAGGATCCAGGAAACTGGAACAACAATTTTTTAGCTCGTGTGTTCGATTCTGCTAGATACAGGGATTTTCGTTTGCTCTGGATCGCACAAATGACAAATTCCTCTGCCTTTTGGGTTCAAATGGTGGCCCTCCCCATATTAATCCTCGACGTAACTGAAGGATCCGCTATACACCTTGGGCTAATCATGGGGATTCGAACTTTACCTGCTGTCATATTAGGTGTTTTCGCAGGTGTAGTTGCAGATATCTGGAATAGAAAATTAATCCTTATCGCCACCCGGCTTTTTGTAACATTTAATGCAATTTGGTTCGCGGTTACTATATCCCTCAGCTGGTTAGAACTCTGGCATATTTACATATTTGCGCTAGCTCGTGGCGCATCAATGGTTTTTGATCAACCAGCAAGGCGCGCAATGATACCCAATTTGGTGCCTTCTTACCTCATGACCAACGCTATGGCCCTGAATAGCGGCAGTGTTCAGTTGATGCGAGTTTTCTCAGCAGCTCTTGCAGGGATCGTTATTGCTGTATTTGGTATTTTGAGCTCTTTTTATTTGATGTCAGTCCTTTATGCTATCGGTCTACCATTGCTTTTATTAATAAATGCGCCAGCTCAGGAAAGGTCAGGTTACTCCGGGCCTGTAGCAGTAGCTACTAACATGAAAGCAGGCTTGGAATTTGCATGGAGTGCTCCTCCTATTAAAGGAGCACTCGTAATTGCTGCTATTTATTTCACATTTGGGGCCTCTTTTATTCAAGTGTTTATTCCTTTGGTTACTAAAGGACCTTTAGGTTTGCACGATTCCGGCCTTGGAATCATGTACGCCGTATTAGGGGTTGGTGGAATAATTAGCACCCTTTTTCTTGCATACATTAATCCATCAAATAATAGGGGAATTATATTGCTGGTATCCCTAGCAAGTATGGGCTTCCTGATGACTTTATACTCTTCAGCATCCTATTTTTCGACAACTCTTGCAGCCTTCATAGTGGTGTTTTTTGTTGGTTTTGCCCAGTCTGCATTCATACCGCTATTCACAGCTTTATTAGCTGAATCGGCACCTGATAACATGCGCGGCCGAGTTATGTCCCTTCTTGCATACGACCAAGCATTAATGAGCCTTGGAGCAGCATTTGCTGGTTTTTCAGCCGCGATCTTAGGAACTCAAGTGGCGTTGTTTTGCTTTTCAGGAATAAGCTTCGGAAGTGCACTATTCCTAGCCTTATTGATCCCTGGGTTGCGCAGAATTAATTAACGCTACTTACTTCTCAGTTAACCCAAAATCGGGTTTTCTTTTTTCTAGGAATGCCCTAACACCCTCATGAAAATCTGGATTCTCAGTAGCTCTCCTAGGAGCATTTAGTCTAGAGGATGGCACATTAGCCGGTGCTCCAAAATTCTCGATATCTCTCAAAACTTGTTTATGAATTGAGTGTGAGTTTGGCGAAAGGGATAATATTTGAACAGTCAAATCTTTTAGATAATTTTCTAACTCATTATTCTCTATAACGACATTTACCAACCCTGTTCTATGAGCATCTTCTGAAGTGATGCTCCTAGAAGTTAGCAACATATAAGCAGCATTACCGTGACCTGAAATTGATGCTATTTTGGAAACAAATGAGTGAGGTATCGCTAATCCCATTTTTGCTGCTGGTATCGCAAATGAGGCTGATTCTGAAGAAATTCTCAAGTCAGCACATAGTGCAAGCTCAAATCCACCGCCAAAACAATGACCTTGAATGACGGCTATAGAAGGCTTATTCAGGTTATAAAGTGCATCGCATGCAGAGTCAAATGCCTGCCGGTAATGCCGTGCCTGCTGAGGAGTAGCTCTAGTTTGCTCGAACTCTTTGATATCTGCACCTGCAGAAAAGGATATTGAACCCTGGCCTCTAAGTACTACCAGTCTAATATCAGAATCACCGTCTAGCTCTTCAAACAAATATTTAAAGCGATGCCACATGTTTAAGGAAATTGCATTCCTCTGTTCTGGGCGATTAATTATGACCGTCGCAACTTTGTTCTTTTTTTCTACGATAATTTGATCACCAACTAGTTCGGCACTTTCCTTTGCTTGATTTAGGTAAACCTGTTCTAATTCACCTGGGTTGAAAGGTGTAAAGCAACCCTCGCAAACATAAAAAACTTGGTTAAACTCAAGATCTGCNCCNCATANTGGACATTCGTCAGGATTAAACATTTTTATACTCATTCTCGTTACAAGTTATTCAGAAAAGTTTATGCTANGACACCGAATGAATGATCTCTAGGTATAATTCAATCGCTTTGAGAATAAANAGCTTACAANCAGGCACAATNATTGCCAATGAATCCTTTGAAATCACAGAGGANGATTTGNTTTGNTATCTTAATGCAATNGGATCTTCTATTCCNCTNAGTTCATCTAAATTGAATATNCCTTCCATAGCTATAGCNGCTTGGTCNTTAGGCTCGTCAATGAAAGCTATCTCGCTGCCCGAAGGAGCTGTNCATATTTCCCACCAAATCTCTTCATCAAGATCGGTGNGTGTTGGTGCTAGGATNAATTTTTTATCAAGCATTNTACAGAACGAANTTAGAAGAGGNGTCAGNTTCNTAAAAATTGANATCAAAGTCACTGAAGNGGATCGTCCGATAATAAAACAGGTCGCAACCATTACCATCAAAGAGAGCGANGCTTGATATGATTAAGCAANAAATTCAAGGGCACTCANAAANTAATTTCAATCGNACAGGTAGCAAGGTATGCCGANGCAAGTGGCGATCATAATCCGCTTCACTTAGATGAANCATATGCTGCTGGCACAATGTTCGGCAAACGTATCGCCCATGGAATGCTTATTCTTTCNTCAATNGCTGAAATTATGTATGAANCATTCCCAATGGAATGGAATGNTTCAGGCTCNCTGAANGTTAANTTNCGTGCNCCAGTTTTTTTGGGAGACGAAATTGCTGCATCNGCAGAGCTNAAATNAAATGATGGNTCCATAATTGTTTACTCAGTTAAAGTTGTTAAACAAGATGGCCTAGAAGTTATAACTGGTGAAGCAACTTTGAATATCTAGAGGGTGAAATCTATGTCAACAAAAATCATTTTGGATGCCATGGGTGGTGATAATGCACCAGAAGTGCCAGTCCATGGAGCAGTTTTAGCAGCAAGGAAAGGTGTACCCGTAATTCTATCGGGCGAAAAAAACCAATTGGAAGAATTACTAAACAAACATGACCTTAGTGGAACTTCAATTGAAATCGTACCTGCGAATGGTTTTATAAAAGAAGGTGAAAACCCAGTACGTGAATTACGGAAAAACCCGGCATCCTCTATAGCTACAGCAGCGGGGATTCTAAAAGCAGGTAAGGCTGATGGGTTGGTATCTATGGGGTCTACTGGGGCTACTATGGCTGCTGCAGTACTTGCTCTCGGAATGTTTGACGGGCTGGATAGACCTGCATTGGGTGGGCCATTCATAGGCCTTGCCCCAGGTACATCGATTATTGATCTCGGNGCTCAGATCGACACTCGNCCTTCACANTTAGTCAGCTTTGCCGCACTTGGAGTAGCATTTGCTCGNAAAGTACAAGGGGTNGCAACTCCCCGAGTAGCTCTATTAAGCGTAGGATCCGAACCAGGCAAAGGGAATCGACTCGTCCAATCAACGTTCCCATTGCTGGAAAGAAGCGGCCTATGTTTCATAGGGAATATCGAAGCCCACGAAATATTTTCACAAAAGGCTGAAGTTGTTGTTTGCGATGGATTTGTGGGAAACATATTGTTAAAGTTCACAGAAGGTCTGGCTGCAGCAGCTTCAAAATTTATCTCAGGAATGGTTGGGGAGGATTCTGAAGTTTCCAAAGCTATTAGAATGCTAGCTAGTAATGCTGAGTCTGCAGGAGGGCCTTTGTTTGGTGTAAATGGCACTGTTGTAATTGGACATGGACGCTCCCCTGCTGAACATATCTGTAGCGCTATCTTAAGAGCTAAAGAAATGTTCGAATTGAATTTAGTAGATGAGATGAAGGCAGAAATGATGTCCGTAGTCAAACAGGTAGGTATGAGTAGTGATGACTAAGCTTTCAGGAAAACGAGCGATAGTAACCGGAAGTAGTGATGGCATAGGCAAGACTATCGCTCTTCGTTTGGCTAATGATGGGGCAGATGTAGTTGTCAATTACAGATCNNATTTTGATTCAGCACAATCCATAGTCGCCGAAATCATTTCATTAGGGTGTAGATCAACAGCAGTTATGGCTGATGTATCGGATAGTTCACAGGTTAGTGAACTTATCNAATCTGCAATTGATTTTATGGGTGGNGTTGATATTTTAGTCAATAATGCAGGTGTGACACGGGACAGCTTAATACTAAGAATGAGTGAAGACGACTGGGATTATGTTCTTGATTCTAATCTGAAGAGCGCATTTTTATGCACTAAGGCTGTTTTGCCTCATATGTTAAGACAGAAATCCGGAAGGATAGTAAACATATCTTCGGTAGTTGGGGTTTACGGCAACCCGGGACAGTCCAATTATACAGCTGCTAAAGCAGGCCTAATTGGGCTAACAAAAACCACAGCAAAAGAGGTAGGTAGCAGAGGCATAACTGTGAATGCTATAGCTCCTGGTTTCATAAAAACCAAAATGGTGGCTGGCTTATCCACAGAAATTCTAAGTGAAGTAAAAAAAAGAGTTGCATTGGGCCGATTAGGGAATACAGAAGATGTCGCTGGAACTGTAGCGTTCCTGGTAAGTCCNGATGCTTCGTATATAACCGGCCAAGTAATCTCAGTTGATGGTGGCTTGGTAATATAACAAAGTAAATTCAAAGGATTTCTCCATGAATAACCCTACTGGCATACTCCAAGGCCCTGGAGAAAAGGTCATGGTTATAGTTGCACACCCTGATGACGCAGAGTNTATGTGCGCAGGCTCTATAGCAAAATGGACAAAAGAAGGTGTTGAAGGCGTATACGTAATAGTAACTAATGGAAACAAAGGCACCACAGACAAAAACATGGACCCTTCAAAACTCGCTCTCCTTAGAATGGAAGAACAAAAAGCAGCATGCAGAATTTTAGGCGTAACAAATGTCGAATTTTTGAATTTTGAAGATGGGATGGTTGAAAATAATTTAGAACTTAGAAAAGAGATAGTCCGTATAATTCGGANACATAANCCATCNGCAGTAATTACTGANAACCCAACNGCTCGATGGGTAGGGAATTACATAAATCATCCTGACCACAGAGCGGTGGGTGATGCTACTATGGATGCCGTTTTCCCGTCAGCAAGAGATGTTCATATGTGGCCTGAGTTAATAAAAGAAGAGGGCCTGGAACCNCACGTAGTTGATCATTTATATCTNGGAATGCATGGCANAGATGCAAATTTTTTTGTNGATATATCTGAGACAGTTGAAATAAAAATAAACTCTTTAAAGGCCCACAAAAGTCAAGTCAGATCACCCAATTCAGAGTTTGAACAATTTATTCGTAATATGGCGATCACTGCAGCCCAGCAATCNGAATACACTATGGCGGAGGCTTTTAGNTATTTNTACTTAGGTGAAGATGATCATGAAAGCAACCCAGTTAGAGAAAACTGAATCCCATTAGCTAAAAAACCCGTCCAATGATTGCCAATCGAATCTTCGAGCTGATATTTGAAGAATTCTTTCAGTACTATCTTTGACTCGAGCCCAATTTGCTATTCTTACCCCTACGACCCAAACAATTCCGTTTTGAGAATCTAAAACTGGTAAAACATCTCTTAATCTACGTCTTACCTTATTTTTTAAGAAAATATCCTTAACACTTACTCCTACNTNCATTCCAAGTGGTACTATGGTATCNCCCGTTTTTCGACGCCTCAGCGCAACAGGATACCTAATTGAATCAGCATCAAAGAATGCTATAAATGGATTATCTTGTACTAGCGGTTGATTCGACGTATTTCGGAACATCCGTGTCTCGAACACCCATGAGCCAATATTACTAGATCCTGGAATAGCAAGTGGTACTGGGAGGTCACTTAAAGGCCTAGTAGACTCAGCTGCATTTTTTGAAATTAAGCTGACCGAATTTTGCTCTACAATAAACCGAAATCCTTTAGGCAAATGAATCATTCCGCTTCTATAAGAAGAAACCAAATCGGACATTTTAGCAATATGTTGCCACGATANANNCGATTTTGATTGATTTAANTACTCCCAAGCGTCTTGAAATANATAGCCTACAACNGAAGGNCCCAAGTCAAANATATGGNNNCTATTCCATATTACNTGTTCAGGAAANCTTCNTTCTNTNCCTCTTTGGAGAGTCAAAGATTTCTCCNTAATGATTTCATATGCTTCTTGAGATAAATTAGCGAATCTAGACAAAGCATCTACAGNTGCCGAGTTGATNTTTTNCAGCTCAGGCAAAACAGAGTGCCGTATTCTNCTNCTTGCAAATTGATAATCNGAATTCATTGAATCTTGTATTGGAGTGATGCCATCTTCTATACATACTTGNATNGTTTCAGATCTATATATNCCTAGAAGTGGTCGTAAAATTTTCAATGAACGCNNGGTCANTTTGAGTGANGTNAGTTCGCGAATTCCAGTAGCTCCACGAAGACCCGTACCTCTAGTTAGACGAAACAGAACAGTTTCCGCCTGATCGTCCATTGTATGCGCTACCATTATGCAGGTGCCAGAATTTTCTCGAGCAACCAAATCAAAAAATTCGTACCGCGATTGCCGGGCTGCAGTTTCTAGGGATTGCCTTGTTTTTATTGCTAATGCACGCACGTCAGNTGATCCAACTGCTAATTTAAGCCCCAGAGAGTTAGTGACTGACCTCACTAACTCTACTGACCTCTGATCCATTTCTTTGTTGATCCCATGGCAAAAATGAGCCACAATAATTTGAGGGGAGTCGCTTGTTTTACCGAATTTTGCTCCAAACAACATTGCTAAAGAATCAGGCCCTCCTGACACAGCGAAGATTATAGGGCCATTCCCAACAATAGAAGCATGCTTAAGTAAAGTAGCTTCATAAGCCTCAGCAATTCTTAATTTTGGTGACTGCTCATTTTTTTTCAAATCAGTCATCCTGATTGCTTGGTGCTGGAGTACGGGTTACTAAAACACGCAAAACTCGTAACCCTTTCATCTGTGCAACTTGAATGCTCAGATTGTCAATAACTATTTGATCACTAACACTAGGCACTCTTCCTAACCTTTCCATCACCAAACCAGCAATAGTTTGATAATCACCGAAAGGTAAATCCAGTCCTATTCGATCATTCGCATCAGGAATTGACATCCCAGCATCGACATCAAATGTATCACGCCCTAAAGTAACAATTTCATCTTCGGGTATTTCGTCATCTCCTGTAGTGGAGCCCACAATACCTTCGACCAATCGTTTTAAAGTTACCAGNCCAGCAAAGTCACCAAANTCATCNGCTATCAANGCCATCTGGTGGCTCCCCGATTGCATCTCNGCAAGTAAACGATCTGCTCTTTTCGTTTCTGGGACAAAAAATGGAGAAATTAGACGNTCAGTTGCAGGTGTGTCCATCGATGCTCCTGAGGCTATCAACCTCAATACATCCTTGGACGATACCAAGCCGATTACATCACCCTTAACAGAGTCAGTTACGGGGAATCTAGTGTGTGAATTTTTACCATAAACGGTNAAGAATTCAGAAATGGTTGCGCCTTTTTCGATTACAACAATCTCTGGCCTAGGAGTCATTACTTCACTAGAATGTCGTTCACCAAGTTCTAACAATCGCTTTATCGCATGTGCTTCCTCTTGCTCTACAGCACCTATCTCACTTCCTAAAGATACAGCTGATTTAATTTCCTCTTCTGTTATTAAGTGATCTTTCCTTGAAACACCTAGAATCTTAGCAATTAGGGCTGCAAAATTTTGTAAAAGCCACGTAGCTGGTGAAAACAAGAAGGCAATCGCAGTTATGGGTAGGGATATGATTATTGAAAATCTTTCTGCGCGATTAGTAGCAAGGGTTTTAGGAATAGTCTCACCAAAAATCAAAAGAATGACCGTTACTCCAACGGTAGCAAACAGCACTGCGCTATTTTCATCCTCAAGCCAGTTAAGCATTACTGAAGTAAATACAGCTGCAACAGCTGTATTTACAAGGTTATTCCCAAGTAAAATCGGAGGAAGTGATTTTTCTGGTTTTTCAACCATTTTCAAAACTCTCAAAGCTCCTGAAGATTTAGATTCAGCAAGATGGCGTATTCGGACTCGCTGCACCGACAATAATGCAGCCTCAGCACCAGAAAAAAATGCTGATAATAAAACNAAACAAATTATTAAAANATATTCCAAATTGCCTACTCCTTCGTTCATCCTGAACTCCTTTATTGCTAGGCATAATCGTGGGCGCGATGTTAGCATGTATATTGGCCTTGGCGCCATTATTATTGCAATATTATGTGAAGTGCATTCATGCTTATTTTAGGAATAGAGACNTCTTGCGACGAAACTTCAGCTGCAGTTGTCAAGNATGGAAACGAAGTACTCTCTAATATAGTTTCATCACAAGTTGAAATTCATTCTCGATATGGCGGAATTGTCCCTGAAGTAGCCTCAAGACAGCACGTATTAGAAATTGTGCCTATTGTTAAGAAAGCCCTCAAAGATGCGAATGTGTCCATCGGTGAAATTAATGCTTTAGCAGTAACCAACGGACCNGGCTTGGCTGGNCCCTTGATGGTCGGAGTTAACTTTGCTAAGTCTTTATCCTATTCGCTTAAAATACCGATCATACCTGTAAATCACTTAGAGGGTCATACATATGCAGCATGGTTAGAATATGATGATCCGGCAATAGATCCAGGATTCCCATTAGTAGTTTTAATTGCATCCGGAGCTCATACTCATTTAGTCCTAATGTCTGATCATCTTCAGTATAGAGTTCTCGGACAAACATTAGATGATGCAGTTGGTGAAGCTTTCGATAAAGCTGCAAGAATCCTTGGCCTTGGTTACCCTGGAGGACCAGCAATCGAGAAAATTGCCAAAGAATCCACCGCTACTGAGAGTATGCCGCGAGCATGGTTGCCCGGAACTCTAGATTTCAGCTTCNGTGGGGTGAAAACTGCTTTACTAAATCGCGCTAAGGCTTTGGGACTATACTCAGATCAAAGTGAAAGCAGAGATGCAAGCCTGATACCCACTCTAGCCTCAGCATTTCAAGAAGCGGTTGTGGATGTGATTTCTGAAAAAGCAGCCCGCGCATGTGAAATTAATGGCGCTAGAGGGCTGATACTTGGTGGTGGGGTGTCAGCTAATGGTAGATTAAGAGAAGAATGTCGGAGTAAATCAGAAGTCCCTGTTCTTGTCCCAGCACCAAAGTTGTGCACAGATAATGGTGCAATGATTGCAGCTGCTGCGTTTTATCGTTTTAGCCAAGGGCCAAATGAACTTACTCTCGATTTTGACGCACACCCTAGTTTGGTTATGGCATAAACAGGCAAAGGCTAAAAAATGTACGTAGGTAGAATTGTAGCTGTTGGGAAAACCTCAGAATCGAACAATGTAGCTCTATATCGAGTTTCCAGTCGTTCATTCCCTAACCGGGAAGCTATCATTCTTGAAGATAAAGTTGTGATTGTACCCCGCCAAGGAGCTGAGGATGATTTGAAAAAAAATCCTTATATTTCATACAACGCAATTAGGATCTCGAACGACCATGTGGTTGCGAGCAATGGATCACATACTGACCCAATCACAGAAAAGCTAGAATTAGGATTACCTCCTCGCGATGCACTTTCAATTAGCTTGCTTGCTCTAGATTTTGAGCGTGATGCTTTTAATACACCAAGAATAGCAGCAATTGTTCCGAAAGAAGGGCGCCAAGCATGGCTGGGAATCATACGCAAAGACGCACTTGTCGTTAAGAGTATCAATATGGAAGCAGGCAAGGTTATATATGTGGCTACATACGAGTTAAGTGAGATTGATTCAAATCAAAAAAGTAAATTCAAGGCCAACTCTGCAAATGAAGCAGCTAGGGCAATTATTGAACAAGATGAGTTTCAGAATTTTGAAAACCCAGTGACATCAGCCGCTGCAATTGTAAATTCTGGTCGCTTTGTATTGGGCAGNCACACTGTGNAATCAAAGGATCCTTATTAATCTAGTGTTTTGTGGAGATGGTTCCATTTCCTGAGGAATAGAGCGATCACTAATACTACGAATATTTGGTCTGAAAGCAATCGGATTTGCACTAGCGATATACCCTGAATCATGAAAAACATCTATTGGTGCTGAATCCTCCAGTAGCTCAGATATTCGTTGGGGGCTCAGGTGACCACTTAGAACGATGTAAACCTCAGGACAACCCAATTCATCCAGTTTACTCCGAACCTCTGAAATAACTTTGGCTGGAATCCTTTTGCCGCCAGGAATTCTAGCCAACCTAACTGCTGAAAGCCTACCTCTCATTGACCGAGCGATCTCAGCAGTTTGCTCAGTAACATCACCTCTAGGGTCTAAGTAAGCAATTCTTGGAACATCAGCNGCTACTGACTTATCAAANGCCTCNAGTGCTTCTATTGGGCTACCTATAATTTGCAATAATGCCCCAGAAACAGAGTTGATTGGCTGNGTACCAGCCAGNCTAGCTCCTAATTCNGTNGACCCNGTATCACATCCTCCAACTACCGCTGCATAATCCATGACTGCAGCGACAGATGGGTGCACATTGTGTGCACCAACTGACACCACAGGGTGGGTTNCTGCTGCATTAGAAAGAGCTCTAGCTGCNGTAGCCCATCCTGTTGACTGNGCCAAAATNCCAGTAATTGCTGTCTCGTATAATCCAAAAGATGAATAAGGGGCTTTCACTGACAAGCAAACCTCACCNGNTGTAACGTCACTAGCTTCACTAAGAGCCCAGACTTCCCNATTACCNTCTGATGTGACCTTCTCNANTACTGCTTTCACTTCNCGNGTGCCGCATAAGACNCCAGATTCAGTAACTGAAAATTCCATTACTACTACAGGGTTCAAACCCTGATTACGAAGCACACGTTGAGTTCTGTGCAAATAAACCTCTGCAGTATCTCCTGTTATCAACGATGGTCTGACTTCAAAATCTGGCTCACGGTAATTCATATTCTGGGTGCTCTCAGTCTTTTCTATGACTTTCAAGTCTTGACTCNGCTNTTTCTCTCGAAATGGTAGGAGNAGGAGAGAATCTGAGTCTAGCTAGNCCACGGAGGTCTTCTAAAACTGTCTTNATTATCTTTACACGAGTATCAGAATCTTCTTCCCATTCTACGGGGATATCTTTTATCTTGAAACCAGTCCTTTCGGCCAAAATTAAAAGCTCNGTATCAAAGAACCAATGNTTATTTTCAACTAANGGAATTAATTGNCTAGCAGCTTTTTTGCTAATTGCCTTAAATCCACACTGTGCATCACTAAAACGAGTCCGGAAGAGAATCTTAATTAATACATTGTAAGTGCGTGAAATTAGTTCCCTCTTTACGGATCTTGTAGTTTTTGAACCTGATTTCAACCTACTACCAACTGCTAGATCAAAATTGTTATTTGTAATGGAAAATATCAACTCTGGTAGTGTTTTTAAATTTGTGGATAAATCTACATCCATATATACAAGAACATCTGATTCGCTTTCTAGCCAAGCTTTACGTAAAGCTCTACCTCTGCCTCTCTGCTCCATGTGAAAATAAATAACTTTTTCTTTGCCATACTTTACAGACAGCTTTTGGGCAACATCTAGCGTTGAATCATGAGACCCATTATCAGCAATCACAATCCTAAAATCGTAAGATTCAAGGTTGGTTTGTGCGAAATGCAAAAGGTTTTCGACACACCCTGATAATGCAAACTCTTCATTCAGTACTGGTATAACAATATCTACTTTGTTCATGATTCACACAGACTGCCAATCAGCTCCTCATGCAAAATTGCAAAACCATTTTGGATATACGTAAAAACACTATTCAGCACTCCAAATCCAAGCCTATGATGGTCCTTTATTCTAAGACTGAATTTTCTGGCCTTTCGAGAGTAAACTTATCAAGTTGTAATTGAACTGGTATCGGGTATCTGCCAGTAAAACAGGCATCACAATAACCAGATCCATTTTGATCTGATCCAACCGCTAAATGTAATCTCTCCACACTGAGATAAGCCAGAGTATCCGCGCCAATGATTCTCCGGATTTCTTCTAAAGTATTTCCCGTGGCAATAAACTCACCTTTGTTAGCCATGTCTACGCCGAAATGGCAAGGATTGACAATTGGGGGTGCACAGACTCGCATATGGATTTCTCGGGCACCCGCATCGCGAAGCAAGGATATAACATGAGGAGTNGTAGTCCCTCTTACAATACTGTCATCAACAACAACAACTCTTTGGCCGGCCAAAACTTCGGGGATTGGGTTGAATTTATTTCTAACGCCGAGCTCCCGGAAATGTTGGTCAGGTTGAATGAACGTACGACCTACGTACCTGTTTTTAATTAGCCCGAACTCTAACGGCAATTTTGCAGCTCTCGCATAACCAGCAGCTGCCGAATTAGCAGAGTCTGGAACAGGAATCACTATGTCCGCTTCAACTGGGAAGTCCAAAGCTAAGGCTTCNCCCATTCTCTCCCTAGAAATATGTGCNAACTTNCCTTCTAATATTGAATCTGGGCGAGCAAANTAAATTTGCTCGAACACACANTGTGCAGTCCTAGAATCTTTTCGAGAATATGGGATGCTNGTTAAGCCTTTTTGGTCAAAAACAATCGCCTCTCCNGGNTCGACTTCNCGAANAAACTGTGCTCCCACATGGTCTAAAGCGCTACTTTCNGAAGCTACAACCCAACCATTNCCGTAACGCCCCAAGCATAAAGGNCTTACTCCTAAGGGATCTCTAATAGCCANAAGNTGATCCTTAGTAGCTATGGTAAGACTGTACGCACCTTTTAATGAACGATGTAGAGAGTCAACTCGCTCAGGCCAACTCATCGCNGGAGTCCACGACAAAAGATGTGCTATTACTTCACTATCTGAAGAACCCTGACAATTCACGGAAAAATCTTCTGCTAATCTTTGCCTCAATTCGGGTGCATTAATCACATTCCCATTATGTGCTAGTGCTAACTCGAGAGAAGGACTTCGTGAGACAATGGGNTGAACATTCTTTAAATTACTAGAGCCCATAGTTGAATAACGGGTATGNCCCACTACTATGTGNCCTGGAAGCCTATCCAAGTCTTCTTCACGNAATACATTTGAAACTAAACCCATGTTGGCAAAATTTCTTAAAGTAGTGTTATCACCAACTGCNATNCCAGCACTTTCTTGNCCTCTATGTTGCAAAGCAAAAAGTGCAAAAAAAACCAATCTGGCAGCGGCACTANCANGNGATCCAGGAAGGTATGCNCCAACCACTCCNCATTCCTCATGTGGGGCATCGAGTANATCCTTATTCANACCNNCTGGAGTGTGCATGNTNTCTCTTTTGTNAATCCTGAATATTCTACCTCCANGNTAGAAATTAAGCAGCATTATTTATTCTCTTAAAAGATTTCGTTCCATATANACGAAAAATTCCTTGTTACCTGAACTTCCTGTTAANTGAGACCTNCGGATACCCAAAATGCGAAAATGCATCGAGATAGCCCATTTGCAAAAATCGCCAACTATTTGAGCATGCATTCCAGGTTCGCGAATAACTCCTCCCTTACCAATTTTTGAACGGGCACTTTCGAATTGAGGTTTAACTAATACTAATAATTTTCCCTTAATAACAAGGTGTTCCATAAGATTTGGAATTACTTTGCGTAAGGAAATAAATGAAAGGTCCATTACGATTAATTCTATGCGTGAAGGTAAGCTAAATGGGTTCCTAGCGTTTATTTTTTCCATTACGACTACTCGATGGTCTTTTCTTATGCGATCGCTAAGCTGACCTCTGCCAACATCTATTGCATAAACGAGATTTGCACCATTCTGGAGCAGGCAATCAGTAAATCCTCCTGTGGAAGCTCCTACATCTAAAACGTTTAACCCAGAAACATCAGAACCAAAATCGTATAATGCTCCTTCTAATTTTTCCCCGCCCCTACTTACGTATTTTGGTTTTGAAATCAGCCTAATCTCAGCATTTCGGTCTATCAGTTGCCCTGGTGTGTCAAGCCTAATTTCGTTTGCCAAAACTCGGCCTGCTCGAATTAAAGACTGAGCTGTGGATCTCGAATCGACCAAACTACGTTCCACCAAAGCGATATCTGCTCTTTGTTTTATTCTTTTTGCCATTTATTAATCACGTGGAAGTTCAAATATAAACATACTAAACTATGAATTCACCCACTGAACTATTTTCTTATACTTTTTCTTTGACACCAATAACACCCAAGTTTATACTCCCAAGTATAAATTTATCCTAATAGAAGCGGATTTTAGTCAGTGTCCAAACGAACATGGCAACCTAAAAAACGACGCCGAGCTCGAGTTCACGGGTTTCGCAGTCGCATGCAAACCCCTGGTGGCAGACGTGTACTAAGCCGACGAAGAGCGAAAGGCAGGCACCTTTTAACTGTTTAAAGAGTTCAAATCAGGCTCTTCCAACAAAGAGTGAGGCTTTCCCAAAGTTTCAACGGTTAAAGGCTGATAGAGATTTTAAATCCCTGAGAAAAGTTGGTGCCTCAACTTCGNTTCGTATGGTTGCTTTGAGATACGCGCCTAACATGCTTTCGCACGGGCGTTTTGGGTTTGTGGTAGGCCGAAGAATATCTAAGTTGGCCGTGAATCGAAATTTAATTCGTCGCAGAATGAGAGAGGTGGTTAGGCGGTCGCATATAGTGCCAGGTTGGGATTTGTTATTCATAGCTAGACCTGCTGCACTTGATGCCACATTTTCTGAGCTTCGTGATGGATTGATAAGGGTTATCAATCAGGCACATTTGAATGCCGATCATAATGAAACAGTACAAAGAGCAAATAAAACATGAGGCCTTTATTGTTAAGGCTTATTTCTTTTTATCAGCGATTTCTTTCAGCGTTGTGGCCAAGCCATTGCCGGTTTTATCCATCTTGTTCAGTTTATACTCAAGAAGCATTAAATCGGCACGGACTAATAAAGGGAGCATGGTTGTCTTTCAGGAGATTGATGCGTTGCAGACCGCTAGGAGGATCAGGATATGACCCTGTTCCAGAATAGAAAATCTACTACTATTGCTAAAGTGTCCAGTATCCCTGGTGCTACTTCTGAATTTATTCATCAATGCATGAAAGGCATAGCAATAAATGAATAAACTTCGCATGGAAAGATTATTATTACTTTTAATTGGTGCTGTCCTTATCTTCCAAATTTTCGCCGGCTGTGTCGGGAACCGCACCACTCCATCTCAAGCGTGGTCAGGGCTATCAATAGAAGGTGACATTGGCTATGTTGGCACACCAAAAGGNCAGNTTCTGGCTTTAGACCTTACTAGGCAAGGTATGGTTATAGCGANTTTTGAAGTTNCCGATGCTGGCAGAACAGACGCATTCCCTGGCTTCTANTCTTCCCCTCTCGTATTTAACGATACTGTATACGCCGGTGGTTTCGATGGTATCGTTTATGCTTTGGATGCCCAGACCTTGACCCAAGAGATTTCTTTCGAAATTGAAGGTGATCGTTTAGCTAAATCTATAGTAGGTGAATTAGCAATCAGTGACGATCGGATAGTTTTCGGTGCTGCAGAAACAGCAGAGTCAGGCAGGCTATACGTGCTTGACTTAGACTTACGTGAACGCTGTGTTTTCCCTTCGCGAGGAGCGGATCCAATTGGCGCAATATGGGGAGGGCCGAGAATCTCTGAAGGTGTTGCATATTTTGGGGATCTAGATCACAACTTGTACGCAGTCGATATTGAAAATTGCAATCCAGTTTGGGATGCCCCTATAGAACTTGATGGAGCGATCGTTGCTAAGCCTTTGCTTATTAATAACTATTTGTACGTAGGCACATTTGGTCAGTCTTTTTATTCTGTCGATATTCTTTCAGGGTCAAAGGCCGTGATTTTAAATGCTGACAATTGGTTTTGGGCTAACCCTTATTCAGATGGTCAGAAAATATACATACCTAGCTTGGATGGACGCTTATATGCTGTTGATCAGCAATCGAAAGCCTTGGCATGGAAATATCCAACCGGGGATGTTGTAAGTCCTATTGTTTCCACGCCAGTAAATGAAGTGGGAATTGTAGCTCTGGGTTCTGACGACGGTAATCTAGTTCTTTTAGACCCTGAAACTGGACAACGCTTGTGGGATCAAAGGATAGGAGAGAAGATTCGGGCCCCTCTAGTCAGTAATCAAGGCATTGTTTATGTTCACAGCACTGACAAAAAACTACATGCCTATGATTTAAATACTCGTCGCCTATCTTGGATTCGCGATTTAGAGTCGGGGTATTAATATGGAATTCCTAGGGCTTTTATGGAATGAACTAGTCACTAAACCCATGACTAACTCCCTCATGTTATTGTATGTAATTTTATTCAATAATTTAGGCTTGGGAATAATCGTTTTTACACTTTTAGTCCGTGGAGCAACGTACCCTCTAGTCGTTCGACAAGTCAGACAAACTCAAAAGATGCAAAACCTTCAGCCTCGTTTAAAGGATCTGCAAGAACGTTACAAAAATGACCCACAAAAACGTGGCCAAGAAATGATGAAGCTTTACAAAGAAATGGGTGTTAATCCTGTAGGTTGCTTAGGGCCTCTAGTAATCCAAATGCCTATATTTATTGGTCTCTTTTGGGCGATAAACAATGTTCTTCCTTTTACTCCTGAAAATTTAGCCGGCCTATCAAGCAGGCTTTATTCTTGGCTTCCCATGCTTGATTCTGCAGTCCCTGTCAACCGAAGTTTCCTCGGAATGGATTTAGCAATCGAGCCTTCCAGGGACAGGAACGTGCTTGGTCTAGGTTTAGTTGTTTTATCTGGAATCACGATGTTCGTTCAACAAAGAATGATTCAAGTTCGTAGTACCGACCCCACTCAGCAATCGACCCAAAGAATGATGGTTTGGATGTTCCCCATTATGTTTGGGATGTTCAGCTTGTTCTTCCCAGGTGGTCTTGTAATTTACTGGGTGGTATCAAACTTAGTCGGAATTTTCATTCAAACATTTGTTACGGGTACAGGGAGTTTGCGTAATGCTATACCCGGTTTAGCTAGTGGTACGTCGCACCAACCAATTTCTCAAAATACTGGTGCAACGGAATTGCCACAAAAGGAGTCTGAAGATAATGGAAGAGCAGAGTCTGGAGATTACGGGGAAGACGGTGGAAGAAGCGATAGAGATAGCGACTCTAGAGTTAGGCGTCGGCCGAGAAGGGGTCGCCGTAGACGTCGTTAGTCACGGGAGATCAGGAATCTTAGGCATAGGTTCTGAGCCTGCAAAAGTTCGAGTCCGAAGAATCGATGCAAATGGAATTGCGGGCGATGCCTTGTCCATAGTTTCCCGTATTCTAAAATCATTAGATGTCATAGCGCTGGCAAGTATAAGATCCATTGGCGCAGATGAAAATGAACCGGCAGTAATAGACATTCAGGGAGAGGATGCGGGTTTGTTGATAGGTAAAAGAGGTGAAACTCTTAGATCCTTACAGATGCTTGTAAACATGATGTTATCTCAGCAAACTGATCACCAGAGCTCAAGAATGCCAGTCATTCTTGATATTGAGCATTATCGCAAAAGAAAAGAGCGCAACTTACAACGCTTAGCTGAAAAAATGGCAAATCGCGCTTCAGAAACTGGAAATTCCGTTGAATTAGAATATATGAATGCATCTGACCGTAGAATTGTTCACATGGCACTTTCATCTAGTAAGTCCGTCACCACCGAAAGCAAAGGTGAGGGACAAAATCGAAGAGTAATGATCATTCCGAGCAAAAAATAGAAATAGAATGGAATCCTTAGATCTTAGTTTCGTCAATTGGAATTAGAACCCCAAAAAAGCAAACTGGTATTGAACAATAATATGCTCCTCCTAAAATTGGGAGCTCCATTGTTTGCTATTTATATGTCTTCGGTATTCTCTTGGATTTGGTCCAGTAGCAATTTCAGTCCCCAATTAGGTGGACTCCCGCTACCCAATGTAATAATTCTAGCCGCAGTGGTCATCATGGGAATTTATGCAATAAGCCGGCGTCTTCCACTGATACTAATTGTATGGCCTCCTGCTGGACTAGCTTCTCTGTTTATATTGGTATCGGGGCTTTTATCAAACGAATTCGATGCTTCAGCAGGTATATTATCAGCAGCAATTTATGTATTTATATATCTCTTTGTTTTATTGGTAGCGTTCAGGTTGATGAGCCGAGGTATTAGTTTATCTATTTGTTATGCTTTGATTTTCATCTTTTGCCAGGCTATTAGATTCCCAACCTTCGAAGCAGATTTTGGATTGGGGAATTCAAACTTATTAACATTCCTGTGCGCGCTTAGGGCACTTGTAGAAATCACTATCGCAACATTAATAATTAGACTTTTCGTGTTAAGTGAAGTCAGAAAAAGCACAAAACTTGTTTGGTATTTATTTTTACTCACGCTAAGTCACGGGATAACGGCCGGATGGGAAGGACCTTTACTCGCAAACTCATTGTCATTCGCTACTGCAATTTCTCAAACACTAAGATGGTTCGGATTCCTGATAATTCAATTGGGATTTATAGTCGCAATATACAGAATGCAACGTGCCTTTGATTTCTTTGCTGAAGTGGAATACGTACCAACCGAAGATCAATCAAAATAAACCAAATTTTGCCTGAGTGGTAAGTAGAGTCTTAGCTGGCAACTTGACGGAATCCGTCACATGGTCTAATTTCTCAATATCAGCTATAACGAAGCCAAGTAGATCCTTCTGAATCGTTTAGCGAGCCGGGATTGGTGAAAGCCGGTACGTATAAGTTTGATTGAAATCTCTTCCGAGCTGTCATCCGAAAATTAAGTAGGAATGGCCGGTACTAGCCGTTATCTAGAAGCTAATGCAACAAGCGGTTTGTTTTTACAAACAAAAAGGGTGGTACCGCGGGTATTCCCGTCCCTTAATGGGGCGGGTTTTTGTTTTAAGGGGAACATATGACTTCTGGCAAAAATACATTCTCAAGTGTCCCAGAAAAGATGAACTTTCCAGCAATGGAGCTGGAAATTTTAGCCAAATGGGATCGAGAAGACATATTAGCAAAACTTAATAAGGCAAGAACAGGATCCCCACTTTTTGTTTTTTATGAAGGCCCCCCAACTGCCAACGGCATGCCAGGAATCCACCATGTTCTTTCAAGGGCCTACAAAGACGTGATGCTTCGTTACAAAGCCATGCAGGGGTACTTACCAATTCGTAGAGGTGGTTGGGATACACATGGGCTTCCGGTAGAGCTTGAAGTAGAAAAAGAGCTAAATTTATCGAGCAAAAATCAAATCGAAGCGTTCGGTATAGAAGAATTTAACAAGCGCTGCAAAGAAAGCGTTTTTCGGTACATTCAAGATTGGAAAACCATGACCAAGCGAACAGGAGTTTGGCTTGACATGGAGGATGCGTACATAACTTACGAAAATAGTTATATCGAAAATAGTTGGGGAATCTTTAAAAGTTTATGGGACTCGAATTTGATATATGAAGGCTTTAGAGTCACACCGCACTGCCCTCGCTGTGACACTTCGCTAAGCTCACATGAACTTTCACTAGGCTATAAAGAAAATACACCTGATCCTTCTATTTTCGTCAGGTTCCCTATTTTGAGAACTGAAAGTGATAAAAATACTTCATTTTACGATCTACTTGGGCTTGATGAGGATACTGAAATTTCATTCCTCGTCTGGACTACTACACCATGGACATTAAGCGCAAACGCTGCACTCGCGATATCAGCAGAAGAAGAATACGTGGTTGTGTCAAGCTCAGAGAACGACCTCAAAAAAGAAAAATTAATCTTAGCAACGAAACTAAAGGACAGCGTGCTAAGTGAAGACTGGGTCGTGAATAATAATTTTTATGGACGTGATTTTGTTGGTCTACGGTATGAAGCTCCTTATAAGGAAAAAGCCACAGCCCCAGAATTACAGATGGTCTATGCTGCAGATTTCGTTACGACCCTCGAAGGCACTGGGATTGTACATTCTGCACCAGCATACGGATCTGATGATTCAGATCTTGGTGCAAAGTACCAATTACCTACACAGCATACGGTCAATCAATATGGAATACTCGATGAAGGGTTCCCTGGCTCAGGGATGTTCGTAAAAAACGCAGACAGGCAAATCATAAATGATTTGGATCACAGAAAACTTCTTTTTAAGCAAGCAATTTATTACCACACATACCCTTTTTGCTGGAGGTGTGACACTCCTTTGCTTTATTACGCTAAATCTTCTTGGTACATTCGTACGACTGCATACAAAAAAGAGCTTCTTCAAGGTAATGAAAGTATCAATTGGCACCCGGCGCACATTAAGGAAGGTCGTTTCGGAGAGTGGCTAAGGAATAATGTTGATTGGGCAGTCTCTAGAGAAAGGTATTGGGGTACTCCTTTACCAATTTGGAGATGCACTGAATGCAATCATCTAGAATGTATTG
This sequence comes from Chloroflexota bacterium, assembly GCA_002719775.1. Classification (GTDB taxonomy): domain Bacteria; phylum Chloroflexota; class Dehalococcoidia; order Lucifugimonadales; family Australimonadaceae. Next base: position 65,843 of record PBEP01000019.1, read on the forward strand.
GCAGCCTTAAGAAATTGGAATCCAGAGTAACCGCTGATGTAAAAAGCCAATTAGTAAATCTTGACCTACATCGTCCTTATATAGACTCAATTCAAATTCACTGCTCAAAATGCAATTCTATGATGAGCAGAATTCTTGAAGTTGCAGATGCTTGGTATGACTCAGGGGCTATGCCATTTTCTCAATGGAAATATCCAGTCAAGCTACCAACACCAGATGGGACACTGACTTTAAATAACATCAGTGATTTGGTCTCAAGTCCTTACTATCCTGCAGATTTCATTACAGAAGCTATAGATCAAACACGAGGCTGGTTTTATAGCCTCTTAGCAGAGTCAGTTTTGTTCGACCCATTTCACCGTCCTTCATATCAGAATGTGATCGTACTTGGACTAATTCTTGATGAGAATGGTGAGAAAATGTCTAAATCGAAAGGTAATGTCGTAACCCCTGAAACGGTTATCGAAGAATATGGAGCAGACGCTCTAAGATGGTACTTATATACTGCAGCCCCCACTGGTGTTGCTCGTAGATTTTCTACAAATTTAGTGAAGGAATCACTTAGGCGTTTTTTCCTTACGCTTTGGAATACTTACTCTTTTTTCATTACCTACGCATCAATCGATGGATTTTCACCCAGTGACAATAGTAGATTTTGGGAAAATGGAACACCAGGGCCAAATGTAATTTCTGATTTGCCAAATGAACTAGATCGTTGGGTTATTTCTGAATTGAATTTCCTTGTAGCTGAGGTGACCAATGCCTTAGAAAGTTACAATCCCACAGATGCAGGCAGGAAAATTGAAGATTTTGTTGACTTACTTTCAAATTGGTATGTTCGTAGAAGCAGACGTCGGTTCTGGAAATCAGAAAATGATAGTGATAAGAATCTTGCATATTCATCACTATATTCATGCCTTCTAACTCTGACTAAACTAATTGCTCCTATGTCCCCTTTCATTGCAGATTATATGTACTCCAATCTTTCACAAGGTAAATTTAAACAAAGCGTACATGTTGAAACTTGGCCGACATCAAATCCTCTTTTGATTGATAATGACCTTTCTTCGGCAACAAGATTAGCGATGCGTATCGCGAGCTTAGGTAGAGCTGCAAGGGCACAAAACGGTCTTAAAGTAAGGCAGCCTCTTTCACGAATACTCGTTCAAACAAGACCAGAAGAAGAGCCATTTCTTCCTTTAATAGAAAAACAAGTAATAGAGGAACTAAATGTAAAATCCATGGAAAGTTCATCCTTGGGTGATCTTGCTACTTTTTCCATAAGGCCTAACCTTCCTGTTTTGGGGCCCAAGTACGGTAAGCAACTAAATGAAGTCAAGGAGGCAATTGCATCATTTGATCCACAAGAACTAGCTTCTGCAATAAACAATGCTAAAGAAATTACTATTGGAGAATTCCAACTTAAGCCTGACGAGCTGATATTAGATATTCAGGAGCGTGATGGTTATGCAACTGCATCTGAAGATAGCGGAGGATTAGTAGTAGCTATCGACACGTTATTGACTGACGATCTGAAATCAGAAGGCTTAACGCGTGAACTAGTTCATAGAGTTCAAAATCTTCGAAGAGAAGCAGGATTAGACATTGCAGACCGTATAATTACTTATGTAAGTGGGGCAACTGAAGAAATCAGCGGTTCATTAAGCAAATTTCATAACTATTTCTGTGCAGAAACCTTAACGAAAGAAATGGTTTTTGCAGATCCTCCAAATGATACCTACCATGTGGAACAAACAATTGAAAATACAAAAATCGAACTCGGTATTTCAAAATCAGGCACCTAGTTTTTTTACAGTTTCATGTGTTGGGTTTTTCATAAGAAAGACTGGAATTATCCCCAATAAGGAAATTACAATTAACACCCAAATACCGATTTCATAATTACCAAACCAGTCTCTCAAAACTCCCATCAAAATTGGTCCTATAACACCCGCTGCAACTCCGGTTCCTTGTAGTAACCCGACAGTTGATCCCAGATTTTTAGTTCCAAATATCATGCTTCCTAAGACACCTCGCAGAGGTATCGTAGCTCCAAAAGAAAGCCCAAATAGAAGAGCAAAAGGCAAAGTTGTTAAGGTGTTACTTGGAGCGAGCAATTGTAGATATAAGAGGCCTAGGGTCATAAATAGGCAAATGAATATCAAAACTACTCGATAATCTACTTTATCGATTAGCCATCCGGCTCCAACTCTCCCAAACCCACTAGCCCACACAACCAAGGGAATAGTAATTGCAGCAGCCGTGGTAGAAAAGCCACGATCTTCAACAAAGTAAGGTATTTGATGCAATTGGAATCCGCTATTAACAATAAATAGAGTCCCCAAATATGCCGACAACATCCAGAAGCTCTTATCCTTAAAGAGTGAAAGAGTCTTGAATTCTTCTGCTTCGGCTATGACGCCAATTTTCCCTTCTTCCTTATACTTCCCCTGATTTGATTTGATTGCTGAACTATTATCTGGCTTATCTTTAACGTTAATTGCGATTAAGGGAATCAAAATCGATATAATCAGCCCGTAACTGACAAGTACTATCCTCCAGTTGAATAGTTCAATTAACCACGAATTGACTACGACCATTGGTGCTCCTATTACAGGTCCAGTAACAGCCAACCCCACAGCCAAGCCTCTGTGTTCATTAAACCATCTAGCTACCACAACTACCCACGTAACGGCGTGTCCCACACCAGAAGTTCCCATGGATATAAATAGGAAAAACACATAAAACATGACAATTCCCGTAGCAAATCCCAGACCTATAAGCCCAAATCCAACAATTAAAGCACCAAAAATAATTATTTTCCTAGCGCCATACTTATCTAGCAGGAATCCCGTAAGAGGACCAAAAAGCCCTGCTTCAGCTTGACGCAGTGAAGCAGCGCCTGATATTACAGAGCGACTCCAACCAAAAGTTGTCTCAATTGGTATAACAAAAGCAGAGAAACCCTGAAAATAGACAGCAGAAACTAAAGCATTAGAAAACATACTCGCAGCAACTAAATACCATCCATAAAATACCTTGAATGGCGTTTTTTTATTAGATATTGATTGATCTATGCCCTTATCGTTTGGCTCATTCACCGAATTGCACCGCTGTTAAAGATTGGCGTGATTTCATGAGCATCGGAACTAGCGATAAGGAAAAACACAAAATAAGCATCATACCGATACCAATAGAATATGAACCTTTCCAGTCATAAATAATTCCAAGCATTAGGGGTCCAATCAAACCAGCACCAACTATGGCTCCATTAAGTATGCCTATAACTGATCCAAGAGCCCGATTACCGAATATCATGCTAGCCAAAACGGCTCTCATAGGAATATTGCTTCCAAACGATATACCAAACCCAAGAATAAACGGCAACGCAAGCCATGAATTGGTGATTTCAAATATCTGAGCATAAAGGAAACTAAAGGACATTAAGAGAGATGCCGCGGCCATCACAACTCGGTAATCCATGTGATCCATCAGCCAACCAGAACCTACTCTTCCAATTGCGCTGAATGCAAAGGTCAAAGTGACCATAACAGCAGCATCCCTTGCGTTAAACTTTAGATCATCAACAAAGTAAACATGTTCATGCGTTAAGAAACCCGAACTACTTATAAACATACCCCCTAAATAGATTGCCAGCAGCCAGAAAGAGGAAGTACGTATAGTTTCTTGGAACGTTAATCCCTTAGAATTTACTGAATCCAACTGAAGAGAGTTAGATCCGAGTTGTTCGTGGTTGCTAATATCACCATCAGGATTCAAGCCCAACTCTTCAGGTCGATCCCTGACTATTACGCCCATTAAACCTACAAATAAAATTACTACGATCCCGTATACACCTAAAACCGACCTCCATCCAAAACGATCCTCAAGTGCTGTATTCAGGATAATTAATGTTGTTCCAATTGTAGGGCCCGTAACTGCAATTCCAACAGCTAAGCCTTTCTTCCTATCAAACCAGCGACTTATTATGACTGGCCAAGTAACTGCATGGCTGACACCTGAAGTTCCTATAGCTACGATTATGAAAAAAAAATAAAATGAGATTATGCCAACGCTAAACCATCCCAGTGCCATCAAGCCCAACCCTGTAGTGATAGCGCCTCCTATAATCACCAATCTGCCCCCAAATTTATCGACGACCCATCCTACGAAAGGTGCCAGGATACCTGATTCTAATTGGCGAAGTGCCATCGCTCCTGAAATAGCAGATCTGCTCCACCCAAATGTGGTTTCAATTGGAATTATAAAAGCGCCGAATCCGCCCCAAACTATGCCAGAAAGCAATGCATTAGATAAGACACTAGCTAAAACAATATACCAACCGTAGAAAATTTTAGGTTTCTTTGCCTCGTCTACAGCCAAAGTAACTCCTTCAAGGCTCAGTTAATAAAGCCCAGCAAGGGTGTTAAAGGCAGCAATTTTAGATGGCCATGAAGTTTCTAACGTCGAGTAGGTTCGTGATCACGATTCTCGAGGTCAAAGTTCATTTTTGCTTTGAACGATTCGGTTGCTGGTTCTTCTATGCCCCAACTAAACACTTTGGTTGGATTTAAAATAAAATATTCACTACTATCCCAAAGTTTTCCGGTCGCACTCAACTTGCCTCGGACTTCAACACCTTTAATTCCTTCTGAGTTTGTATCCCAAACACATGCCACCCACTCATTTTTATTAATAAGTCTTCGTTTGTAAGACTTATCAAATTCAAGACCTCCTATGACAATAGCATCTCCGTCCATGCGTGTAGTCATGGGAACTACATGAGGCCTTCCGTCTGGGGTAGCTGTTGCTAGACGGTATAAGGGTGTGTCTTTAATAAACTGTAATTCTTTATCAGAAATCATGCGAAACTCCTACTATTCAAAAACAAGTTCATCCAAAACGACCTCAAAGTCTAACTGATCATTCCCGCGAAATATACTTATTGTAACTGTATCTCCAATCGAGTACTTTTGCAGCATCAGTCTCCGCAATTCCGTAAATTTAGTGATAGTTTCTCCGTCTAAGGCAACTATCACGTCATTTGGTTCTAAGCCTGCCTGTTCCGCAGGTCCATCTTTTGCCAAAGACAATATAAGCACACCCTGATCCACTGATAGTCCTAACTTTTCAGCATTGGCAGGAGTTACATCATCGATACCTACTCCAATCCTAGGCCATAGAACTTTCCCGTTCTGGATGATCTGGTTCGCTACTGGGATAGCAGTAGTACTTGCTACAGCCAAGCAAATGCCTTCAGCTTGCTTCCCGCTAGCCAAAGTACCGCGTATTACGGCAGTATTTATTCCAATCACTTCACCTCGAAGATTTAGTAATGGACCTCCGGAATTTCCGGGGTTAATTACAGCATCTGTCTGCAACAAATCATGCAACCGCGCATCAGGAAGTTTCAAAGTTCTATCCTTAGCGCTAAGCACACCAACAGTTACTGATCCAGCATATCCAAGTGGGTTGCCGATTGCGATGACCCACTCTCCTATTCTTGCATTTGACGAATCGCCAAGCTTAGTCACAACCAAATTTTCGACATCCGCAGGGTTGATTTTCAATACAGCTAAATCAGTATTTGGGTCCGTTCCCACAATTTTAGAATTAACTTCCTGGCCGCTGCTCAGTACAACATCGACCGATTCAGCCTCTTGAACGACATGATTATTGGTAAGTATGTACCCCTCCTGATCAAATATAATGCCCGAACCATTGGAGGTACCTTGATTGGTTCGACCAAATCGATCAGTTAATGACTGACGCGTTCTAACTAGAACTACACTAGGGGCTACAGCTTCAACAACGCTGGCGACATCCGGGAAGATTTGGGGGGCTGGTTCATCTAGGTTGATTTGAGAGGATTCATCTTTTTGTGATTCAGTAACACAAGCGATCGTAAATGTTAAAAAGCATGAAACTAAGAGTACGGCAACCCATATTTTCATAAGAAATTCCCTCACTCTCACAAATTATTGACAACTTCCTTTTGGATGTGAATTAATTGCTTAATGCCGTTTTCTGCAAGAGTCAAGAGATTATTCATTTGATCTCGGCTAAACGGATGGTCTTCCCCAGTTCCTTGGATTTCAACAAATTCACCCTTGTCTGACATGACTACGTTGAAATCTACATCTGCACTTGCGTCTTCTTCATAGCACAAATCAAGAAGAAGCTCTCCCTGAACGACGCCAACACTAGTAGCAGCTATTGCTGAATCTATTGGAACATGGTGCAAAATTTTCTTCCTGACAAGACCAATTAAAGACTGATAAAGAGCTACATATGCTCCAGTGACAGCAGCCGTGCGAGTTCCACCGTCAGCTTGAATTACGTCACAATCCAAAGTAATTGTTCTTTCGCCCAAAGATTGGGACTGAACAACAGAACGTAAAGACCGGCCTATCAATCTTTGAATTTCCATAGTCCTACCACCTAAGGAACTTCGAGATCGGTCTGTTCTAGAGAGTGTTGCACGGGGTAACATGCTGTACTCAGCAGTAATCCAACCTCGCCCTTGGCCCCGAATAAACTGAGGTACACGTTCCTCAATTGTTGCTGAACAGACAACGGTTGTGCGACCTACTTTGATCAAGGCAGAGCCTTCAGCAAATTCCAGGAAACCTGGTTCGATAGAAACTTGGCGAAGTTGATTTATTTCACGACCATCTACTCTCGGCATAATTATCACCAAACTAAATTATACCCACATGAAATAAAAAAGGGCGGCAATTAAAATTACGCAAAATGTATTTTACGTGCGAGTTTTAGAAAAATTTGCAAAATAACAGCTATCTTCTTCGAAACGAAATAAGCAAAAAGTGAGGCTGTAGCACCAACTATAGCCCCACCCAAAATGTCACTAGGGTAGTGAACACCTGCATATACGCGTCCGCCAGCACCTACTAACGTAATCAAACCTAGAAACATGCCTAGCTTTTTATGCCTTAAAAAAACTGCTGTTGCAACAGCGAATCCAACACCTGCAAAATTCGATGGAAAAGAAGAATCGGTTGGATAATAAAACAATAAATTAAGTTCCAGTACTTCAAACGGCCTTGGTCTGAAGTAAATTGCATTCAAAATCGCGATCAGCAAATTCACTGTTCCAATTCCACCAGCTGCTATACAAACTGTGATTTGATTCAATTCCCTATGTGCATGCTTTGGGCCATGAAACCATAACCCAAGCATCACCAAGGAACACGTAACCGGTACTAAATAATCACTCATCATTAATTTCATAAATTCATCTAGAATTTTGAAACTATCTACCCCGTTATTAAGGAATTTGACTATCCATGAATCCAATTAATTACCCTCAAAGTCTAAATAAGAATTTAACTGTGGCCCAAAAAAATGTGGTCTTTTGAAATACAGAAATCCCGTCAACATTGTCATTTTTATTAGAACCAGAAATCTTCATATAATTTGAACCCCAACGATGATTCAAGATAGAACTTACGAAGAAAATTAGCGCTATTGCTAGAGAAGCTGAAGAAGCAAAAACAATAGTTTGGGTATTTGCCTCCAAGCCAGGGCCGGTGTCAGGTATATTCCGCGGTTCTCCTCCAAAAAAGAACCAAACAAAAGAGCCTGCTATCAGGGCAGCTGCTATAAATTGAGTCAAAAGCAAATTGTTGCGCAAGAGTAATATCCCATGCAAATTATTCCTAGCTGCAACTAACTGGATAACTCCAAGCGTGGCTACAAAGACCATCTGAGCATAGTCAAAAGCAAAAGGCTCAAGCATAAACTTATGTTCTTTTTACCCCTAAGTAACTTGCAGGAGTGCAGTAATGTAAATACTTGGGGTTCTGCCCACGAACAATTGGGAAGTACAAATCTTGTAAATTTTTAGTCAAATGACCAACAGATCCTGAACCAACCAAACGATGGTCTATAGATCCTACAGCCTGAATATGTGCAGCGGTTCCAGTCAAAAAAACTTCATCTGCATCAATGAGTTCGCTTCTATCAATAGGTCTTTCTTGGACTTCGAAACCAAGTTCGTTGATTGCCAAATCAATAACTGTTTGCCTTGTGATTCCGGGTAGTACATTGCTTTCCAATGTTGGAGTCACAATTTTGTCCCCATGTACGACAAAGATGTTTTCTCCAGTTCCTTCACAAACATGCCCATCTTGATTAAGCATAATCGCTTCATCAAATCCAGATGCAAGTGCGTCCGTTTTGGCAAGAATTGAATTTAAGTAAAGGCCCGCAAGCTTGAATCGAGGAGGTACCATTGTGTCATCAATTCTTCTATATGACGCAATACAGCAACTGATGGCACCATCGCTGTCTATATATTGACCAAAGGGGACAGCTAAACAAAAGAAACTATCACCAAGAGCTCTTAAGTTCAGGTTTGCTACTTTTTCTTCGCCTTTATAAGCCATTGGCCTTATATAGACATCTTCAGTAAATCCGCTCCTTTGAATTACCTCTACAGTGATTTCGCAAAGTTCATCAATAGAATAAGGGATGTCTATGAATAATAACTTTGCTCCTCTTAGCATCCTTTCATAGTGTTCTCTTAATTTGAATATGTAAGTTTTACCTTCATCTTCGTTCCAGTTGCCTCTAATTCCCTCAAAGGCACCAGTTCCGTAATGAAGTGCATGCGTCATGATACCGACTCTTGCATCTCCCAATGGCATATAAGAACCATCAAGAAATGCTATAGGAGAGGATGTGTGTTTATCGGGCAATTAAGGGACCTCCGCAAAAACTACAGGAGATTATCTTTCTGGTGAACCAACAGTGTCAATCTACAAATGTGTCTTTGTTGGAACATCGGCAAAATTATAGCCTAAATGAGATCTTGCGGAATGTTTCAGCATATTTGTATCCTGTTCCTTCAGCGCGTTCTGCTGCTCTTTTAGCCCAGCTTTTTACAAATTGATCCATATCATCTCTAGCCATGGAAAGTTGGCTTTTGTGCTTTGCCAATGCTTCAAGTTTGTTAGAAATCGTATCCTCGATATCTATAGCAATGTCTGGGTTTTCAGTGCCCCAAAGCAAAATAGTCTTTACTTTATGGGATTCAAGTCCATCTTTTCTGATCTGGTCTTCATAATGCAATACGTCTCGAGAATAGGGAAAACATGCATCAAGCGCCACCTGACCAGATTTCCTGTGATCCCTATGGCTATGACTAAGGTTTCTTACAGGATCCATGGCTAATACCACGTCCGGTTTGAAACGCCGAATCTCATGAACAATTAACTCACGAAACTCTGAATTGTCCTCCAGCTCACCATCCCCATAACCAAGCCAAACCAATTCATGGACGCCAAGTGCTCTTACAGCTTCTTGTTGTTCTTCGTACCTAATTTTTGCTAAACGGTCACGAGTCATTGCTAAATCAGAAGTTCCTTTGTCACCGTTCGTGCAAACTACATAAAGAACCTTGGTACCCTCGGCAATCCATTTAGAAACTGTACCTCCGCACCCAGACTCACCGTCATCTGGGTGTGGGATTACAAGCAGTGCTTTATCTGGTGCTTCAAAGGTTTCCATTGGTCTCCAATATGGGCGAAAGACATAACTAGCTGTATGATACGCACCCTGGGTATCTAAAGCTAGTCAAATCAAAGGATCCTCACGTTGAAAAAAATTACAATCCGTTCTTTTAACTGGGATGACCTTGAAGATTATAACAAGTTGATTAGTACTATTAATGAGCAACCTTTAACTGATTCAAAGAATGACATTCAAAACTTAAAGCGTTCAATTTCGGGCCCTTGGCAGTTCCCTGAAAGGGATATTTTTTTTGCTGTATTAGATGATGATTTAGTAGGGTTTATTTCCTTAATTTTGGAGAAGGATACTGGTAGGGCAATAGCAAGTGGAGGAGTTAACCCTGAATTTCGAAGACAGAAAATTGGAACTGCTCTTTTAGAGCATGCCATTTCGCATTCTTATAACTTAGGTCAATCATGGTTCCAGATGGACATTCCTGAAAATTTGCAACACTCAATAGCATTCTGCAAGAGCAGGGGATTTGAACACGTCCGGACACATTCTCATTTATCACTAGGAAATTCAATCAATCTAAGTTATTCCTTAAGTGCAGAATATAAAATCCGACATATGGTGGATTCGGATATTGAGGAATTAACTCGAGTCCAGAATTTAGCATTTGTAGGTACATGGGGTTTCCAGAAGAACACCTCTGAAGAAGTAAAGTATCGTATAAAACAAAGGCATTTGCCTCCTCCAGATCATGTCGATATAGTCGAAAGTCTTGATGGTGAGATCGTGGGTTATTGTTGGTCTGAACATGGACTCTCAGGCGAGCCAGGAGCCATAGGGATGGTTGGAGTAAACCCGAAAGTCCAAGGCAAAGGGTTAGGTAGAGCAATTACCGCAGCCGGATTGAAATGGTTGATCAACAGCAAAGCAAATCCCATTAATATCACTGTGGATTCTGAAAATCTCCCAGCTGTAAATTTATACAAGAGCTTAGGTTTTGAACCAAAATGGGAGTCTTATTGGTTTCAGAAAGATATTAGGCTACGCAACTGACAACCTTGGGATTGGATCCTTTCAATTTAATCATTTCTGAATATGCTGTTAACAGCTGGTCAACAGACTGCTCCCATCCTTTTGTAGCTACGAAATTTATAGCAGCCTCTCGCATACTATGTAAGCTGTGATTCTGCTCATTTAATAATCGATTAAAAGCTTGCGTATAAGCTGAATGCTTTTGTTCGTTTATCAAAAACCCAGTCACACCATCTTCAACTAAAGTCCTTAAAGATCCTACATTTGCTGCAACTATTGGCGTTCCACAAGCCATTGCTTCGAGGCCAACTAGTCCAAAGCTTTCGTGGTAAGAAGGTATAGCCAGTATATCTGCAGCTGAATAATATGATGGTAGGAATTCTTGAGGCATAGCCGATAGGAAAATGACTTTACCCTGAATACCTAAATCCACAGATAATTTTTGTAGCCATTTCTTGCCGTCATCGTCTTTGGCTCCGCCAACGATAACTAAAACGGCTCTAGGAACTTCAGCAATAGACTTGAGCAAAATATCGGGACCTTTAAACGGATCCAATCTTCCGACGTAGAGGATTATTTTCTGATCATCCCCTAGGCTCAATGCTCGACGAACTATAGTTGGATCAGAAGGATGGAAAAGCCCTAAATCAACTCCTCCTTGTGCTATTGAAATTTTCTTTGTAGGGACGCTGAAAAGGTTTTGAATATCGCCAGCTTCTTCTGCTGTAAAAGCCATAATCTTATCTGCTGTTTCAGAGATTGATGCCTCAGCAGTCTTGCGTTCATTTGGTTCTTCAAAGTCATAATGTGATTCTTTAACTAAGCCTATTGTGTGGTAAGTAATTGCATGGGGAATCGCGAAGTACTTAGCAATAGACTCTCCTACCAATCCTGAGAGCCAGTAGTGACTATGCACTAAATCGTAACCAAATTGTTCTTGCTCTGCAAAGGATTTGATCCATTCAGTAATAAATGGAATTGAGGGTAGGAATTTTTCTTTTTCTAGCTCATGGTCTTCAACAGGAACATGAATTACTCGTAGGTTTTCCCTTAAGTAATTTCTTTCCAATGTTTGGGATTCATGTGACTTGGTGAAAATATCTACGCAAATGCCTCTATCTACTAGCAATGGTGCGATTTTTTTTAAGTAAACATTCATTCCTCCCGCAGACCCTTCTCCAGGGACAACTAACGGACACCCATGTATTGAAATAAATGCAATACGACGAATTGGTTGAATTTGTAGATCCATTGTTTCCATGTTATCGACTGGCAACCAATCTCATTAAATTAATTTCTTCAGCGCCTAGATGAAACTTATATTGCTCATTACCGCGCAAAAAGTCGTAATAGGCCATTTGTTTTTCGATAGCGTCATTAATTGTAAGAGCTTTTAGCAGCAAACTGACACTATATTGTGATTCTTCAATTCTGTATCCACTGTTATACAAAAACCTACTCGCCCCAAGGTCAAAACATAATGCGGAGGCAACTTTTCTTGACTCAATTTCAAGAAAGAATAATTTCGCTAAGCCTTCATTGAGCATTTCTGAGATTACTGTTTGAAAAAAAATTACCCTCTGCGGATCCATGAAATCCCTTTTGTCTTCTTTACTTTCTGCCATCATGTCTAAAAATGTAACTATGTCCCCTTCTAAGGTTTCATTAGTGGTTGTAACCAAATTGTACTCACCAGCAGAATCCAGTCGCCTTAACTTCCTTCTCAATTCATGACGATCCTTCTTACGCAAATTCCCCAAGTACTCTTCCCAAACCGAAGGTAAATTAAGTCCAGGGACTACGTCCTCAATTTCAACATTAACCGTACACCCAATGCCCTGAAGTCTTTCCGGGAGGTAATCGAGAGTCAGTGAATTTTCCTTAATAGAAGAAAGATCTAAGGTAGTCCAATTCTCATTTTTAATAGCATTAATGAAGCCGTCATAAAAAGTATCAGAATCTTGACTGTGATTGATAATGAAATCGTGGTAATCAAATAAATCTGGGTTACCTATAAATGAAAGCGTGGCACCTCGCTGCATCATGGGTGCTATTCCTAAAATATGTTCAGCATTTTCCAGTAAAATGATCTTTGATTCATATGAATCTCCAAAAATTTTCCACCAAATATTTTGCCATTTATGAGTTAAAAATATTGAACTCTCTGCTTTTGAAAGCAAATCGTTCCATACATTTTCACTTTCACCAAAGTTTAGGTTTTTGAAACTGTGAACCAACGATAACTCCTGAAATTATCATCTAAATGATGTCACCGATATGGATATAATTAAATACCCAAAGCTGCAGCAACGCTATCTATATTTGCAGCTACATTCAAAGGCTTTGATTCAGCGTTTTCAGCAGCAAATGAAGGGTCTTTAAGCCCATTACCAGTGATAACGCAAACTACCCTATGACCGCTAAAATCCGTGCCATTATTTGCCAATTTTAATAGCCCAGCTAATGAGGCTGCAGAAGCAGGTTCGCAAAAAATACCTTCGCTCCGAGCAAGCTTCTTCCACGATTCGATGATTTGTTCATCAGTAACCGTGTCAATCAAACCATTTGATTCATCACGAGCTTGCTCCGCACTTACCCAACTAGCAGGGTTACCTATCCTAATAGCAGATGCGATAGTATCAGGGCTTTCCACAGTACGGCCCAACACTATTGGAGCCGCTCCTGCAGCTTCAAATCCCATCATTCTGGGAACACCTTTTTGTTTCTTCTCGTCATACTCTTTAAAACCTTTCCAATAAGCAGTGATGTTTCCTGCATTGCCTACTGGTATAAACAATTCGTCAGGGGATAGCCCTATTTCATCAACAATTTCAAATGACGCGGTTTTTTGGCCCTCAAGCCTGTATGGATTAACAGAATTAACGAGACACATATTGAAAGTATCAACCATTTCTCGGGCGATGCTTAATGCTGTATCAAATCTTCCATCTATAACAATTACCTTCGCACCATACGCAATAGCCTGGCTTAATTTACCTTGAGAGACATCTCCTCGTGGCACCAAAACCACACTTTCTATACCTGCTGATGCAGCATAAGCAGCAGCAGCAGCGCTTGTATTACCTGTAGATGCACACAAAATCTTTCCGTAGCCATTTTCTATCGCTTTTGCGACCGCCAGCACCATGCCTCTGTCTTTGAATGAGCCTGTAGGGTTACAACCCTCTAACTTAAAATAAAGATCAGGTATCCCTAACTGAGGTCCAATAAAGGATGAACGAACCAATGGCGTTCCTCCTTCTCCCAAACTGAGTTTGGGAGTATTTTCAGTTACAGGTAAATAATCCGCGTAACTATCTATGACGCCCATAGTAACTAAACCCCTATGTGATCACTTCTTCGATCCTGATTAAATTAAAAACATCAATTACGGCATCTTGTGTTCTAATTGAAGCAATAGCATCCCTAACGGAAGCTTCAAGTGCAGAATGCGTTGTAACGACTATTTCTGTCGATCCATCCAAAACAGCCAAATCTTTTTGAATCACAGAGGCAAGGCTAACATCCCGATCTCCTAGGGCTCGGGAAATTTCAGCCATTACACCTGGCTGATCTTTGACTTTGATTCGTAAGTAATATTGTGAGTGAAGAAGATCTATATGTTGAATCTTGGCAGCATTTCCCCCAAATGGATAAGGAGGTAATTTTTTTTGCTCCAAAATTGCTTCAGCTGCCTCAAATATGTCTCCCATAATAGCTGATGCAGTCGGGCTTTTACCTGCTCCGGGGCCTTCAAGAATAACTGATCCTACCAAATCTCCGCTGAGCTGAATCGCATTTTGCACACCATTAACTTTTGCTAACGGGTGTTCCATAGGCACAAAAGAAGGATGAACTCTTACTTGAATTCCATCGTCGAACTTTTCAGCAATAGCTAGCAGTTTAACCACGTATCCTAATTCTTTTGCGTAAACAAAGTCAGCTAAATCTAAATTCGAAATTCCCTCGACATAAACTTCCTCGAAGCGTACGCGAACTTTAAAAGCTAATGATGAAAGGATCGCAAGTTTATAAGCAGCATCAATTCCCTCAACATCCGCTGTAGGATCTGGCTCTGCGTAGCCAAGGGATTTGGATTTTTCTAAAGCAGCCGAATAATTTTCATTTTGAAGGCGCATCCGAGTAAGCATGTAGTTAGTAGTGCCGTTAATTATAGTAGTGATCTTATTAAAATCATTAGCCAATAAATCTCGTGACAATGGGCGCAATATGGGGATTCCTCCCCCGACGCTAGCCTCAAACCTTATACCAACTCCATTATCGACTGCGTGCTTAATTAATTCGGGGCCATACTTCGCTATGACTTCTTTATTTGCAGTTACTACGTGTTTGCCAGAATCAATAGCTTTCCTTATGTACTCTAACGCGGGAGTCTCACCGCCAATCGCCTCTACAATTAAATCAATTCTTGGATCATCTATAAGGTCGATAAAGTCAGTCGTAATTTTTGCATTGGTTTGAATGTCCCTAGTTTTGTGAGAGTCTGCGACCAGAATTTTTATTAGTTCAATTGAAAAGCCCAAGTTTTTTTCATAGCTGGCACTTTTTTGTGCGAGGATCTCAACAACCCCAGCACCTACAGTACCTAAGCCTAAAAGACCAATGCCAATGTTCCGTTCCCTTATCACAACCACACTACCGTAATTTGCTGATTAACCAATCAGCGTCGTTTTGGTCAAAGTCAACAAATGAAATTAAATCTGAAGTTTTCTGAGTAAACCAATCATCGGCCTGCCGTCTAACAAGCATATCGTGTAATTCTTCACTTATTTGCTTACTAGCAGGTAGTTCATTAACCTGAAGTACCACGAACCCTAAAGACGAATTGATTGGGCCTATGATTTGGCCCTTCTCAGCCTCAAAGGTCTGAGCATCAAATTCAGGGAATGCCCCTCTGGGAACCCATCCTAGAATTCCATTTTCATTTGAATAATAATTTTCCTTATTGAATATAGACGCAACCTTTTCAAAAGGCTGGCCCTCAATTATTTGAGTCCATGCTTTTTGTGCATCTATAGAGCTTGAAGCAACAATCCAACTCAAGTTAACTGCTTCTTGCTCATCTGGAACCTTGGCTTTGAAATATTCATTCACTGATTTTCTCATAATGTCACCGGCGATATATTCCCTATAATCAGTGTCATTTACTCCTAAGTCCAACAAAAACTCTGAATATCTTGATTGTCCCAATTCTCCCAAGCCATCTGTACTTGATTCACCAAGTCGAGCAGATTGAAATGCACGCGCTAAAACAGCATTAACATCAATAGTAGCAGGTGGTGTGATGCCTAATTCTTGAACAGATTGAGATAGCACCTTATTTCCTACCAAAAGCTCTAAAGATTCTCGTGGTTCGAAAATTGCACTTTGTTGGCCTGATGCTGCGAGCGCAGCAGCCATTATTCTAGAAGCAGGCACTAAATCTCTTAACTGAATGTTCTGACCAGCAACTTCAGCAACAGTTTGGCGTGGAGGCCTAAAGCTACTGAAATAAGTACCTAAAGCAAGCCAGAGGATCAAACTTACAGCGACGATTGCTCCAAACCAAATTAATAGCCGTTGCCTAAATTGTTCTGAGTTCTCATTTCCAGATTTTGATAATCTGGATTCAGCATAAATATTTTGTCGTTCAGCTCTTCTACGCTGCCTCATAAGAACACCTAAAAGCAGACTTACACCAACAGTACGATAAAACCATCAATAGCATCATTTAGACTCTTCAGCATCTATATCCGAAGAGCTCTCTTCATTTACTTCTTCTGTGCTATCAGTGGCCTCTGCAACAGGTGCAGCTTCTTCTACTGGAAGATTAGATGGAGTTTCAACTGCATCTCTATTTGTTCCTTCTGATTCACTTCTGTCCCGGTCACGGCGGAAACGATCAGCTCTTGGCCCTGCTCTGTAACTGAGATCAAATTGGCTATGAGCACCTGTATATGGCAAGAGAGCTACGTAACGAGATCTTTTGATAGCAGCAGCTAGCATCCTCTGATGCGGGGCACATGTGCCAGTTTTCCTACGTGACTCTATTTTCCCCCAATCAGAAATATAGCGCCTAAGTCGTTGAAAATCCTTATAATTAATTGCCTGTATCTTATCCACACAGAAAGAACAAACTTTCCTTCTTGGGAAAAAGCGGCGCCCCTCTCGGCGTCTACCACCTTGACGAGTAGTCATTTTTAATCTCCTATGCCCTGGACCGCAACGAGTTCAAAGATTACTCGTTAGGGGATGGCCTTTATGCAATCGCAAATGCCACCCTAGAAGGGCAGGTCGTCTGCACCTGAGACGACCGTTTCGAAGTCCGAAGAAACCGTAAAATCGTCGCCTTGATTCTCTGTATCGCTAGGGCGATCAAGGAACAAAACTCGACTCGCTACAATTTCATTCCGAAACCTCATTTGTCCATCATTGCCTTGGAAGCTATGGCTTTTGATTCTTCCTTCCACATAAGCCCTACGGCCTTTTGTTAAATACTGGTTAACTTGCTCTGCAAGGTTATTCCACGCTACTACTGTGAACCATTCAGTTTCTTGCTTTCGTTCATTGTCCTGCGCTGTATAAGAACGGCTAGTCGCTATCCTGAAAGATGTGACTGGACTCCCTGAGGGTGTATATCTCATCTCTGGATCTGTTCCCACATTGCCGATCACCATAATTTTATTCAATCCGTCCATATCAGCTCACCTCTTATATGATGCAATCGAATCATGCACAAATTAAATTTAAACAGCAACCTCTTCCTGTCTGACCAACATATGCCGAATTACGTCATCAAGAAGGTTAAGTGAATTCTCTAGCTCAGCGGAAAGAGAAGGATCCATACTTATCGAAACAATATGGTAGTTGGCATCAGTCTGGTTAGCTATCTTAAAGGCTAGCCTTTTCTTACCCCAATTCTCTTCCTCGATAATGTCACCGCCTGAATTTGATATGACACGTCTTATTCTGTCCAAGACGACAGTCATTCTTTCAGAGTCCACATCTGGGTGAAGTATCAGCATCAATTCATAATCACGCATATCAATCTCCTCGTAACCTGTGGATTATAGCAGGCAATAAGCGCCGACAAAATAGCAAATCATTTGGGGCAGGAAAACTATTCCTTTAACCACTCATAGAGATAATAATGATCGCGAGACATACTTAAAGACTCGTATGTTTGTTGTGCGGTGATATTAGACTTGTCAACATAAAGCCTCAGCCCTGCAAATTCCGTTGAATTCGCTACCGTGTGTTTCAAATGTTTGAACAAAGTAGAAAAAATACCTTTTCTTCGTGCACTCCGCACTACAAACACAGAGTGTATCCAAAGAATCGTAGCTGATCTCCAGTCACTCCATTCAGGTACAACCAAAAGACATCCCACAATAGAACCATCAAGCAGAGCAACCCAATAGGTACCTTTAGAAGAGTCTTCAAATACGGCCTCTACTCCAGCTTTTACCACTTCATGGTTCAGAGCTAATTGCTCAGCTTCTATTGCCATGTTGATTTGAAATTCAACAATTAAAGGAGACTCACAAGGTTTAGCGTGTCTAATTTCAAGCAAGTTAAAAATCTAACCCTGGTACAGGATGCTTGGCCGTAAGCTCTTCCACTTCTTCTCTTAATTGAGTCTCCACAGAATGATCGCCTCTGTTATGTATCGCTCGGGCAATAATTGAAGCAACTTGTTTTGTTTCTTCGGCACCAAATCCACGTGTAGTTATAGCAGGAGTACCAAGTCGCAGACCGCTAGTAATTCCTGGAGGGTTTGGATCATTTGGAATAGCGTTCTTGTTGACAGTCACATTGATCCTATCTAATGCTTCTTCAGCTTCCTTGCCAGTGCATTCCAGAGGGGACAAGTCGACTAACATTAGGTGATTATCAGTGCCACCCGACACAATCCTGAACCCCTGTTCTTCCAGTCCATTTGCTAGGACTTTCGCGTTGCTGACGATAGATTGCGCATAAACCTGAAATTCTGGAGATAATGCTTCACCAAAACATACAGCTTTTGCAGCTATAGAGTGCATTAGCGGTCCACCTTGTCCGTATGGAAATACTGCCCGGTCAATCGATTTCGCATGGCTTGCCCTTGATAGAATCATAGCTCCACGTGGACCTCTTAAAGTTTTATGTGTAGTCGATGTAACAATCCCTGCATGCGGGACTGGCGAGGGATGCACACCTCCAGCCACAAGGCCCGCTATATGAGCCATATCAACCATCAAAACCGCACCTACTTCATCAGCAATTTGTCCAAATTTTGCAAAGTCAATACTTCTAGGATAAGCAGTAAACCCTGCAACTATAACCTTAGGTCGATGCTCACGAGCCGTTTTTGCAATTTCCTCATAATCAAGTTGTTCTGTTTCTGGGTGCAAAGAATATGAAACAAAGTTATACAGCTTGCTTGAGAAATTTACAGGACTACCATGTGTGAGATGCCCCCCATGGTCTAACCTCAACCCCATCACCTTATCCCCTATTTCAAGAAGTGCCGCATATGCTGCAACATTCGCTTGTGCCCCAGCGTGAGGTTGAACGTTGGCATGTTCAGATCCGAATATTTCCGTGGCACGATCAAGGGCTAATTCTTCAACCACATCTGCGAATTCACAACCCCCATAGTACCTTCTTCCAGGGTATCCCTCGGCATACTTGTTTGTAAGTGCCGAACCCTGTGCTTCCATAATAGCTCTGCTTACGTAGTTCTCAGATGCAATTAACACAATGTTGCGGCGCTGCCGTTTAACTTCATTTTCTAGTGCTTCTGCAATAACTGGGTCTTGTTGACTTAATTTATGGGATATATCGGTGGTCATTTGAACTCCATGACAAATGTTTTTTATATGCGTCCGTTGATTTTAACAGTCCCTTGAAATCGAATGCGAATTTAAGCGATAGATTTTTAATGAGAATCACCAATTGTTTTTATGAAAGAATAGCAAGTAAGGCACCGCGGTATTTTGTTATCCCTAAAGTACTGATATAAGAATTACATGATAAAAGCAATCTCATTTNATTTTTATGGAACCCTTGCTACTTGGGATCCCTCAGGCGAGAAGCTCCAGCTAGAAGCGGCCAAAGCTGAAGGGTTAAAAGTAGATGCTGAAAAAATAGGAGAAGCTTGCGCATCAGCTGACAAATATTTAGCGTTTGAGAATTCGATCTCACCCTTTTCAATGCGGAGTTATTCTGAGAGAAATCAAATTCTCATAGAGTATGAAAGAGTTTTATTAGCGATACTTTGTCCTGATGCTACTAAAAAAAATGCCCAAAGAGTCTGGGAGAGGATAGAAAGTACCCCGAAACAACTTAAAAGCTATGAGAGTGCAAGAGAGATTTTAGAAAATTTAATTTCACGACAATTAAAAATAGGAATAATCTCGAACATCGCTGAAGGCCTTACAAAAGTGGTAAACAATTCAGGCTTAGAAGGACTGTCCAGTTTTATGGTTTCTTCTGGGGAAGTGGGACATAGCAAACCCCATCCCGCAATATTTGAAGCAGCTTTAAAAGCTTGTGGAGTACACCCACATGAAATGATTCATGTGGGTGATTCATTGGAAGGTGACGTCCACGGTGCACTTGGTTCTGGAATCCACGCGATTTTGATCGACAGAAATAAATCAAAAAACATATCAAAATCGGAAAAGTTTTATGTGATACCTTGCATAGAGAAACTTTTGCCTCTTTTAAAAGCGAATTTCAATATACTCTGATACGTAATGGTGTAACCCAGAATAGCGACCATATCGTTATGGGAAATCATTAGGTGCTTTATTGAAAATATAGGTCTGTGTTAGAATGACTGTAGTGATTTTTGGTAATCCCCTTTAAATTGGTAGATAACTATGGCTTATCAGGTCTATTTTGCTAATATGACCGAAGAAAATCAGTCTCTTCTTTTGGCCGTTTTACGATTGAAAGAAGAGTCCACTTCGGTATCCGGTTGGCCTTCCATACAAAAACTCGAGGCTAATGAGACTGAACTTCTCATGCGTCTTCGTGGGCCTATCCCAGCTGGCAATTTCCAGTACCAAGAAATTTCAGAATATGAAGACCGAAGCCCGCAAACCTTACGCAGAGGTAGAGGCAGGGGTGGCCGAAGGCCTTCGGAACGACCTAGGAACAGCGGAAGAGCCCAATTTAACGATAATTAAGAACGCTATCTCTTTCATTGTACTTTTCTCTGAATTCATTAAGAGCTTGCAATACACTCATAATCGACTCTAACCACTTCTCTTTTAAATTGATTACTATTTTAATTTGTTGGTGACCTACTCTTGCTTCGAAACCTAATGCACGTTCTAGGGGCACTCGCGCACCTCCTACTGGGTGTTTCAATTTAAGGGTGATTTCATTTTTTCTTCGGGTTAATGCTTCCACATCAACTTCTCGTGAAAGCACCTTGATCCTCAAATGAACCATGAGGTTCGAAAGCTCCATAGGCAGATTTTTACCGTATCTGTCACCCAGCTCATTTTCCAGATCGTCGATACTATCTATAGTTTTCAACTTAGCCATTCTTTGATATACACCAATTCTTGTCGCTAAATCGTTGATTAAGTCCGCAGGTATCGATGAGGGGATTTGAAGATCAATTACTGGATCCTGATTTTCTTGTTTTAATTCACTTGGACCTATTTTTTGTAATTCCTGCACTGCTTCAGACAAAAGTCTGGTGTATAAATCAAAACCAACTGCATGAATGTGCCCGCTTTGCTCTGCACCCAATAGGTTACCGGCCCCGCGAATTTCAAGATCACGCATTGCGATTCTGAATCCCGAACCTAGTTCATTGGCAGCAACAATTGCTTCAAGTCGCTTTTGAGCAATTTCAGTCAAGCTTCGCCCTGGTTCTACAATTAAATAAGCATGGCCTCTTAAAGANCCTCNACCAATNCGCCCTCGGAGTTGATAGAGCTGTGATAGACCAAGTCGNTCNGGCCTATCCACAATCAANGTATTTACAGTNGGAATATCTAANCCTGANTCAATGATGGTNGTGCAGACTAAAACATCTGCACGNCCATCAATAAATACTTCCATTGTCTTCGCAAGTTCATCTTCTGGGAGCTGNCCATGCGCAACCACTACTCTAAGGTCTGGTACTAANTCNTTCANAGNTCCGGCCGCAAAATTGATCGAGCTGATTCTATTGTGCAGATAATAAATCTGCCCTCCACGGTCAATCTCCCTTTTNATCGCTTCTTGTACTAACTCACNAGATGACTCTGCTAGNTAGGTTTTAATTGGTAAGCGCTCTTCTGGAGGAGTCTCCAAATTCGAAATATCCCGCATACCTGCCAATGCCATATGCAAAGTCCTAGGGATTGGTGTGGCCGTGAGTGAAAGAACATCTACTGATCTTCGAAGATCTTTTAGTTTTTCCTTATGATTNACACCGAAACGATGTTCTTCATCTATAACTACCAAGCCTAAGTCTTTAAANCCGACATCTGATTGAACCAATCGATGAGTCCCTATTACTATGTCNATTGCGCCACTCTTCAGCCTAGAAATCACATCGTTTTGCTCNCGCGCATTCTTGAATCTACTCAAAACTTCTAGCTTAATTGGATATGGTCCTAAACGTTCTGTNAAGGTCTGAAAATGTTGTTGNGCCAAAACTGTAGTTGGCACTAATATCGCCGCCTGCTTTCCATCCATTACTGCCTTGAAGATNGCTCTCAAAGCAACTTCTGTCTTACCGTAGCCAACATCTCCACAAATCAANCTATCCATTGGCTTTGGGCGNTCCATATCCTCTTTNACATTTGCGATAGCAGCGATCTGATCNTCAGTCTCNATGTAAGGAAAAGCATCTTCCATTTCGTATTGCCATACAGTGTCTGATGAAAAGGAATGTCCTTCTTCAGTCTCTCTCTGGGCTTGAATAGCAATTAAGTCAAATGCCAGACGGCGAGTTGAGTCTTTTGCCCTCTGAATTTTTCTAGACCATTCTGAAGATCCCAACCGTGTTAATACGGGCGCATTTTCATCACCACCTGAATATATGGATATCCTGCCAATTTGCTCCAAAGGTAAGTAAAGGCGGTCATCAGCGGCATAGTCCAAAANTANATACTCTTGCGCAGANTTTTCTCCCNCATCATGGTCAAAAAATTGAGTGCCTGAAAATCTAGCAATGCCATGTTCAATATGGACAACAAACTGTCCTGGGCTTAGGTCATCCAAAAAAAGAGACATGTTATTTGCCGCATTCTCACGCCTCTTCCTTTGGCCCTTTTTCGTATACCCAAATAACTCTTTGTCAGTAAGAAATAAAGCTAATGTNTTATCTGAATCTGGTTCAGGCCTAAGAATCCANCCCCCATCNGCAGAATTTCTTATCACGTGGATNTTTGATGNTGATGGCNTTAATTTCATCTCATCGGTTTCGATAGCTGGAACATCTGACTCTTGTAAAAGTTCTNTCANTCTTTGAGCATGCTGCGTGGCTATTACGTTTATCGAGAAAGGNTTGAATTGATCTGCTGCTATNCCAAATTTANGCAAANTNGAATTAAANCTGGGAGCTGGATAAATNGGGATNNGAAAGGNTTCGTTACTCGNNCCCATCTGGTATCTAGTAACACCAAGGGTTTTGAATTTAGCNAAANTTGAATTTATNTGTTCCCATTCAAAATAAGGCTTGCTGAAGCCCAATGGTAGCTCGAATCGTTTTTGCTTTAAATTAAGCAGCCCATCTGCTTTTTCTTGCCAATCTATTCCCGTTTNTTTAGTTTCAGNAGGNTCATTGANNACAGCTAAAATATTCTCGTTCTCGTCAATATGGTCNAGCAAAGTATTCTGTTGAAAGAATCCNGAGTAAAGGGATGAGCTTTGAACTGTAATNCCAGCAGATATNTCAGCTAATTCNTCGGCTATGCGTTCTTNCTCTTTTGTTCCAATTGAAGCCAAACNCATCTCTGAATANNGATTATTAAATAAATCNTGATTTGCGTAATTAGGTAATAACTCTTGGGCAGGAATTANCAATAATTCTTCAACATTNCGAATTGAACGNTGTGTTAAAGGNTCAAACAATCTAATCGCTTCAATTTCGTCACCCCANAGTTCTAAACGGGCAGGCAATTTCATCTGCGGTGAAAATATATCAATAATCCCTCCCCTTCTTGCGAAACTACCCTTTTGATGAACATGTTCNTCATATTTGTAGCCCATATTCGCCCAAGATTCTAAAGTGAATTCAACATTTATCCTGTCTCCTGTTTTTATAACCTTAGAGAGTTCTCTCATTTGATTTGTTTCAATAGTTCTTTGCATTAACGCAATATTAGAAGTGACTACCAGCGGGCTAGGGTNCTCTCGATGCCTAGACAATGCATTAAGGCATACTAATCTCTGGTGCTCAAGTTGTCTGTCANCGGTTACTCTCTCATACGGAATGACTTCTAATTCNGGAAAATGGAAAATCGGNGATTCTTCGCCAAAATAAACATCAAGTTGAGTAACCAACNGCCGTGCATCCTCAGGTCTGGGACAAACCACCAGTAATGTATGGTTTGTGTCTTGCCAGATCGCACCTATGACAAAAGGCTTCGCAGAATCGCAGATAATGGTGCTGAAAGCATCGGATTTTGAGCTCTTTAATGCAGAAATAAGATGATTGTAAGCACCTACATCAGTAAGAACGTTGAAGAGTCCATTAAGTGACATATTATCCACGCAAAACCACCCATCTCGTTTGAGATGGGTCAGATGAAGCAAATCTTATGAACCAACTATATCAGGGGTATCAAAATTTTCTAACATACAGTCTTATGCCATGAAATCTAATTCAAGGGGTATAATTAAGGCGTTAGAATTTGAACCGAGAGATAGTTCATGGGCCTGAAAAGCAAGTCCTCAATTGGCAAAAAGACTAAAAATAGCCTAAAACATCATCGAATTGTCGTAAAGGCAGGGACCAATGTCCTCACGGGTCGATCAGATTGTTTAGACCANCANATCATTTCCTCTTTATCATCACAGATTGCTAATGTAATGGGNGNNGGTGCCGAAGTCATACTAGTTACATCTGGAGCTATTGCCGCNGGNAGGGAAATTCTANTAAANCCAGTGANACAAGGNNTAATTGATCGTCAGGTATTNGCTGCAGTNGGTCAAGGTCATTTAATGAGCTTATACCANAAAATGTTTCAGGAAAGAGGTATTACAGTAGCCCAAGCGTTNCTTACGCGNCATGATGTCGAAAATAGGCAAGGTTATTTAAACATNNGAAATACCCTTACTGGNCTTCTAGAACAATCTGTTTTACCTGTTGTTAATGAAAATGATGTGGTAGACACTGAAGAAATTTCTCAGGATAGATTTGGTGATAATGATGCGCTTTCATCCATNGTNGCCAGCCTTATTGACGCAGATCTACTTTTGTTATTAACGGACTCTGGAGGCCTTTATACTTCTGACCCTCATCGAGACTCCAAAGCTAATTTAATTCCTAAAGTAGAAAATATTGACGATTCAATCCTTGCTATGGCTGAACCAATTTCAACGGAATCTGCAGGCAAAGGTGGAATGCTTTCAAAATTATACGCAGCTGCCAAGGCTACTTCTTCAGGAGTACCTGTGATAATTGCTTCAGGGCATGAGGAAGATGTGATTTTAAAAGCTGCCAGTGGCCAAGCAGTGGGTACATTCTTTGAAACTACTTCAAATCAAATCGAAAGTAAAAAGCGCTGGCTCCTAAGTGGACTTGCAGAAACTGATGGAGAATTGGTGATAGATTCAGGAGCAGTAAAGGCCTTGCGGACTAAAAAGGGTTCCTTATTGCCTGCAGGGATGAGCTCGGTTCACGGTTCGTTTGAGAGAGGGGATGTCGTAGCGGTTCTTGGTGAAAATGGTGACCGTATTGCTTGTGGCATTGTCTCATATTCACATCGAGATTTGNGGCTTTTGTGNGGAATNAATTCGAATGACATNGCACAAAAATTAGGNCACCATTATGGTGATGCCGCAATTCATCGAAATAACATGGTAGTTCTCTAATGCGAANNTTCACTCCAGAAATCGTAAAAAAGGCNGAGGATTCTCGNNTTGCAGCNCGTAATTTACGTACTGCTTCGACATCGCAAAAAAACGCTGCACTNGNAAGNATTTCCAANGCTTTACGTTCAAATGAAGAATTGATTATCNNTTCAAACCAAAAAGATATTTCCTTGGCAANAAGTAAAGGTNTGGATGGTGCAGTATTAGCAAGGTTGCTACTGACTAAAGAAAAACTACAATCCATGGTTGCTGGTATAGAAAGAGTCATTCAGTTACCAGATCCGGTAGGTGAAATCTTAGAATCTAGAACTCTTCCTAATGGAATTCAATTGGAAAAACGTCGAGTGCCTTTGGGTGTAATTGGTACTATCTTTGAGGCACGCCCTGAAGTGCCCGTAGATATTGCAAGTTTATGCATCAAATCAGGGAATTCGGTAGTAATGAGAGGCGGCAGTGAGGCACAGTCCACAAATTTAATTCTTGGAAAGTTGATTGCAAATGCACTTTCAGAAACTGAGATCCCTGAACATTCTGTCCAAATGCTGTCATCAGCGGACAGAATGCTCGTGCACGATATGATTAAAATGGATGGTTATTTCGATTTGATTATTCCAAGAGGTGGCGCTAATTTGATCCAATTTGTAGCTTCAGAAGCTACGGTGCCGGCTATCACTGGAGGTATAGGAGTATGCCATATTTACCTTGACGCCAGTGTCAATGCAGAAATGGCTACGCGCATCATTGTAAATTCAAAAGTTCAAGCACCATCAGTATGCAATGCTTTAGATACAGTCTTAATCAATTCAGCGATTGATCCGGCGATTGTCGAAAAAGTCTGTTTATCGTTAATAAATCATGGTGTCGAATTACGATGTGATTCAAGGACTCTTTCTTTACTTGAATCTCTTGACCAAGAAAAACTTAAACTAGCGTCTTCGAAAGATTATGGCCAAGAATTCTTAAATCTTATAGCCTCTTTCCGAATGGTGGATTCAATGAATGAAGCGATTCAACATATTGAGACGCACGGCAGCGGCCATTCCGAAGCTATCATCACTAATGATGTTAACAATGGGAACCAGTTTACTAAAGATGTGGATGCAGCTTTAGTACTGGTAAACGCATCCACTCGTTTTAACGACGGTGGCCAGATTGGACTGGGGTCTGAAGTCGCAATCAGTACAGGGAAATTGCATGCGCGAGGGCCTATGGGCTTAAGAGAATTAACCTCATATAAATGGGTCGCACTTGGAGCAGGGCAAATACGGGATTAGTGAAGGAGGGTCAATTGGAGCTTAGGTTTGAAAGAGAATGTCGCACTCCCTATTCAGAAGTTTACACAATATTTGATGAAGATCAGGCTCAAGGGAGATTTGACGTCCATTTTATTGGCCCGATAGTTCATGCGACCCTGTGTGTATCTGAAAGGTTTACGCAAGACGGCATACAAGACCTTATAGATGATCTCGATGCTCAATTATTAGATTCAGCTGGTCTATCGAGGGATGATCTAATTATTCATGTTCATCAGGGAAGAGAAATAGGAGTTTTTTCTAATAGAGAATACTCCGGAGATGAAGGCATTTCACGTGGTGACAATTAAGGCTACCTGTGGTTATTGATTTTCACACGCACCTGCTGCCACCCCATTTCCAAAGTAACAAGCATAACCTCACTAAATTAGATCTGACATTTGCAGAAATGTTTTCGAATAAAAATTCAAAAATAGCCAATCTTGAAGATTTAATTTTAAGTATGGATTCGAATGGAATAGAAATATCAGTTGTTGTTAATTACGGATGGACCGAACTATCCGTAGCGCAAACATCTAATGATTATTTGTTAGAGGCTTCCTCTAAATACCCAGATCGCATCCGCTCTTTTATCAGTATCAATCCTCTTTGGGGGGATGACGCGATACGTGAGATAGAAAGATGCGTCTCCAGTGGTGCCTCGGGTATTGGAGAACTTCACCCTTCTAGTCAATCAGTAGAGTTGCCTGATGAACCGGGCTTGAATCATGTGATGCAATACGCTGAGGCACTCCGTATACCAGTCATGTTTCATTCTTCGGAGCCAGTAGGGCATGGTTATCCTGGTAAAGGTACCACTACCCCTGCAAAGCTTTTTAGCTTAATTAAAAAATGGAACCAGGTTGAAATTATCTGCTCGCACTGGGGAGGTGGTCTCCCTTTCTACGGCCATATGCCTGAAGTAAAAACCGCGCTTTCAAATGTATACTTCGATTCAGCAGCGAGCCCATTTTTGTATGATAAGTATGTATATCAGACAGTTGCAAATTCTGTTGGTAGTAAGCACATGTTATTTGGGTCTGATTTTCCTTTATTGAGCCCTAAACTATTGCTAGATCAGATTTCAGAAACTTGTAATTCCGAATTATCGGCAGATTTGCTTCATAACAATGCATCAAGGATTTTAGGGCTTGAGCCACTTAGCTAACCATTATTTGAAATAATCCCCCGAGCAAAATCGCGATACCAGCAATTCCCATAAACAGGGAAAAATTAATTTTGCCAGAAAGTACTAAAAGTGCTTTAATGCTGACCAGCCCCACCAGCAGCGCAGTGAATGCGCCTACTGCCCCAACTGTACTTTGAGGCAATCCATACCGAATTCCCGCTACTAACGCAGCACCTAAACTAACAGGAATACTCAACATAAAGCTAAATCTAAGAGCGTCTTTTCTTCCAAGCCCTCTTCCTAGCATTACAGCGACAGTCACTCCGGACCTACTCAGTCCAGGAATTGCAGAAAGCCCTTGCATCGTCCCAATTAATATAGAGTCCTTGATGCTAATATCCGCTAAAGATCTCTCATCTTTAATCACTCTGGAAAACTTCAAGAAAATTGAGGTGCTGGTCATCGCTAATCCAATTAATACCATGACAACCGATCCTGATTGAATATTAATCTCGCCTAGAAACAATAAAATTGGGACTCCGATAATCGCACTAATAAATGTGGTGTAGGCATAATTACGGCTAAAATTATTAGTATTTGAGTTTTTTAGTTGTAATAGGAGCACCTTCAGGTCTTCTCTGAAAATTATTAATGCCGCCAGAGAAGTACCCGAATGTAACCATATTCCAAGTGCTATCGCAGATTCGAATTCATAACCCATAAACAGTTCAGACACTATGGTGATAACTCCCTGCGAACTTACAGGAAGCCACTCAAAAATACCCTGAATAATTCCTGAGATTATTCCTTCAAGCATTTACGTTCTCCCATGCTCTAAAAGTCCTTTAATATGCCTAGCAAATACCGATGCTGATTAGCAATACCAATGTCATCTAGATACTAAAGAGGAGGATATGCACGATTAGAATAGGTGGGAATTACCTGTAATGGCATACAGCCCTCAGTATTTAGAAATCCATTACAAACTTTCGAATTAAGACCAATTAAAGTAAATAAAGGTCCTTTCAGTACAGATAACGCTATAAACTCCGATCGAACCTATTGCGTTTCAAAGGTTTTCAAAATTATTAGTGGCTGTACCCGCCGGTAAAAGCAAGCAAGGCTCTCCCCATTGATTTGATGAATTAACAGACCATGGCTCAATAGAGTCTGATGCCTTAAGTCGAATTCCGTGCTCGCCGCCATAAATTAAAAGAACCGTTCCTTCTCCAGAGTCGAAGACATTTACGGCATATGCAACTACAGGTCCTTCGTCATCCCAGCCCGTAACCGCACAAGAACCTAAAGTCCCATCAGGAAGTGGGGCAACAACTTGTGTAACTTCCCATGGCTCATCAGTCGATTGAAAAACCTTCAAAGCGGGGAAATCAGTGTTTGGGCAGATGTCTACATCTATTTCAATATATGGAGGCATTTTATTTTTTACGAATGTCTCCTAAAAGTAAGCTAGTGCCTATACACACGACTATCCTGCTGCAACGGGATTTTCCAATTTTTGTTTAATTAGCTTTGTAATTTCTTTGACTGACTCAATTGTAATACCGGAAGTCTCATGCTCCTTATTGTTGTATACAATTTCACCATCTACATAAACTTCGAACCGACCTTTACCCACAGGTGTCATAGACAGACCAACTTTAACGCCTGCAGCGACGTAAATCTCAGCTGCCGTCCAGGCAGCCATAGGGAATTTACCTCAGCCTAAGCAGTAACGTATATCAACTTGAATTTTCCCTTCTAGTTCTTCACTCATGGTACCCTCCAAGTCTTTTAGTATAATGATTATACTATTAAATCTTATATTAATTAATCAAAGTACTTTGATTAATGTAGT
This sequence comes from Chloroflexota bacterium, assembly GCA_002719775.1. Lineage (GTDB taxonomy): Bacteria > Chloroflexota > Dehalococcoidia > Lucifugimonadales > Australimonadaceae. Next base: position 95,667 of record PBEP01000019.1, read on the forward strand.
AATTTCTCATGGATAAATTTGTTTCAATAATTGGCCTGCATGGAATACCAGAAGTCTCGGAAACCACTGATTTGGTTTCCGAGTTATTAATCGCTGCAAAAAAGCAAAATACGCCTATAAATGATGGTGATATTTTAATTGTGACACAAAAGATAGTTTCTAAATCTGAAGGTAGAGTAGCAAACTTAAACGATATTGAACCTTCAAGTTTTGCATTGGGCTATGCCGCTAAGTGGGATAAAGATGCCAGGCTGGTTGAACTTGTCTTACGGGAATCAGTGAGGATAGTGAGAATGGACAACGGGATTCTAATCACAGAAACAACCCATGGGTTTATTTGTGCAAATTCAGGAATCGATGCTTCCAATGCTGGAACCAACCAAACAGTCGTTCTTTTACCTATTAATCCTGATTCTTCAGCTTCAGAAATTAAAAAGGGTGTTTTACAGAACTCAGGGAAAAATGTAGCCGTCATCATCAGTGATACTTTCGGGCGCCCCTGGAGAGAAGGTGCAATTAACGTAGCTATAGGCTCATCTGGGATAGAACCTTTAGTAGATTATAGAGGTGAATTTGACCCTGACGGGCGCCAATTAGAATCCACTACAATTGCCGTGATCGATGAGATTGCTGCTGCATCTGAACTTGTTACTCATAAACTTGGGCGAGTACCTGTTTCAATCGTCCGAGGTTACCCTTATACACCGAGCCAGAATGGAATCCAGGCGATTATACGGGATAGTACAAAGGATTTATTTCGCTAAGCGAGGGCAAGTATACTTACCCCTGTTACTATGACCAGGGTAGCAACAAACTTTACGAGCAAGCTATCACGATCAATCGTCTCTCCAAGGACGTTGAAATACTTAGTACTCATAGAAACCCCCAAAATCAACACTAGTAGAGGCCTTGTTGAACTTACTGTTGCAACTAGTGATGCAGGCCCCATATTAAGAGCTACAACCACCAAGAAAGCTGCAATTGAGGCAAGTAAAAGTTCTGCGAATCCAAAAAGTATCATAGCCCTGAAATTTTTTAGCACCCCATACGCATCACTAATAACTCCCTTTTTGTATGAAAATGCAAATAGCCCTAGCCCCATAGATATATTTCTTACGCCATGAGTTGTCCAGACGTCCGTTAGGTTTGTAGCTTCCTTGTTTATTACAAAAGCCAATCCTGTAACAAAGGATGCTAAAGACAATACTAATAATGCCCTTCTATCAAACTTCACTCCCCCGTCCTCCACGGGTTTGAAGGACATCATCAATGCACCAATTACTACGGAGGCAATCGCAAACCACTGCATTGTATTCAATTTCTCCCCAAAGAAAGAAACTGCAACCCAAGACGAAAAAATAGGAGCTGTCATCCATAAAGAAGTTGCTCGAGAAACCTCCTCAAATCGTAATGAATAAAAGAAAAGCGAGAGTCCTCCTGCCCAAAGAAACCCTGCAAACAAAGAAATTAATACGGCTTTAATACTACGCACACCATAAATTTGCAAAACAAAAACCAGGACTATCAGTCCTGATATA
>PBEP01000020.1 GCA_002719775.1 Chloroflexota bacterium
ACTCCCATGCACTCCCGCCAAGCTCTATTTAGCTGTAAATATGAGCCTGATGCCTTTAGCACATAGCCAATATCACTTCCCCCTGGCATCGAGGCCATAGGATTAGTACCCCCATTAGTACCCCCAAGCTAAGAGAAAGCTGTAGCTGATTCAGTTGATTACTGGTGGTTGTGTACGCCTAACTAGCTCTATAAGCATGTGCTAGGTATTAAGGCTAGAAGTGGTGGTAAAAGAACTTCAAAACCGTTGGGGGGATATTACGTATTCCTCGGTGGGTTCGACTCCCATGCACTCCCGCCACACAAGTACAGTTTTTCCTGAGTGGTAATATACCCAAATTTGACTATGGTTGTTACTTGAATTTAGATCTGTTTGAATACAATAACCAAACCTATTGCTACGTAGACACTTCCTAATAAAACCCCAAGTGCGATCCATTCACTTTTTTTATTTGGCAAATTCACTGGAATCCCATGCCATTTAAATGATTTCATATTCTGTCCTTCCATAAGATACGTATAAAGCGATGACATCTCCGCTGGAGTAATTTTCTCAATATAGTATTTTATATTTATGTCCAATATAGGGAGTTTTTATGAATTCTAGAATTCTTTCAGGATGGCTCTTAATCGTTGGCCCCTTGGCTATACTGACTGCATTTCTTATGTGGCCTACTAGTGCTGAAACAGCTCAAGAGGAGTTATTAGAATTAGCCAAAAATCCTTCAAGTAGCATCGGGGTTATGGCGCTTTTTATTACTGGGATCACATTACTTTTTTGTGGTCTTTCAATTGCTTCCAGAGCAATTGATGAAAGTAAATGGTCTTCGCTATCAGTTGTCTCTGCCACATTATTCCCGTTAGTTATTCCCATAATGATGGGTTCTGTCGGCCTTAACTTTGGTGCCGTTCGGCTTTTTGAAACATCACCGGAAAGTGCCAGTGCAATTTATCTAACTGGATATCACCTAACTGATGTAGCTGATTTACTGATGGGCATATCTTTCGTTTTTTTTGCTGTAGCTTTAGTTGATCAATTCAAAGATTCTTTACGTAGGGGAATTGGATTTCTATATCTGATTATCGGGGTTGTCCATATCATTTCTGTATTTGCACAAGAAGACGCAATGGATATTGCTGCTTGGATGGGCATGTTTATTGTATCAATAGCATTCGGAGTTGTAGTGCTCAGAGCAAAAGCTAGTAATAACTAAAGCATTTTAATGCAAATCTACATAGCCAACTGTGTAGTAGGACGGACGAAGATTTGAGCGTATTTAAAGGGATATGCCTAGGGTTCCTATTTTCATTTTTTTATGGCTTAATTCCAGGATTTTTCATTCTGATGTTGCTTGGTGGTATTTCATCCAGCTTTCTTCCGGGAATTTCTGTAATGGGGAGCTCAACAATGGGCCCACTTGTACTGCCCTTCATAAGCATGGTGATAGGAGTCTTCATATTCCCAGTCGCTGGAGCACTATGGGCTAGAAAAGGCGCAGGTGAGAGTAAAGCGAAATTAGGGGTAAGCACTTTATTAGTACATACTTTATTTGCATATGGCTTGTTAGTGAGCATAACCCTAGAAGTCCCAGAAGGATACCAAACCGATATTGGCCCCCCCATTCAAACTGAAATTTCAGCACCTGAGAAGCAGACTCTGGCAGCTCCCACCATTGAGGGTTTGAATTATTACGAGCAGGGTTTAAAACTATTGGAGGATCGGAATTATCCCTTAGCGATAGAAAACTTAACGGGGTTCATTAACATAAACCCTAAGCATTTGGAGGCATACATGGCGAGAGGGCATGCGTATGCCTCCCTAGAACAATATGACAAAGCCTTAGTTGATTATGAAATGGCTAATCAGCTAGACAAGAGCTACGTTTGGCCTTATCACTATTTGGCCTTAACACTAAGAGATCTTGGTCGATACCAAGAATCTATAAATAATTCGGAAACATATGTTGAATTACGTTTAATGGAATCAGATGTTTGGTCAGAAACTGAGCAAGGATTGGGAGCATATTTCCATATGGGCGAAGTTTATTTTCAAATTGGCCAGTACAAAAAATCTATTGAATATTTTGATAAGGTTCTAGAAATAGATGAAGATCACGCAGTCGCACTTCAGAAGAAATTGGAAGCTGCAGGCTTGATTGAATAGAGCCTTAGCTCCATCAAAAACCAACACTTTCTGATTTTTAATTAACTAAGACCCCACTTAAGAACAACTGGGTCGAGTGGTTCCATTAACTCGAAGAGTCCATTTTTCGAACTCTGGTCAAGGGGCTGAATCGGATGTCGTGAAAAATCTGACTTAATTACTTTTCCTTTGAGCATTGCTGCTTTTGTTCCACGGAATCCACACTGTCTATTTTCATAATTAATGATCGGCAACACTTGTTGATAAGAAGTTTTAGCAATGTCACGATTCCCGGATAAATGTGCATTTATGATTGGACCTATCAGGTCTGGAATCAGTGCTGAGGTCATGGATCCGGTTGCACCCGCATCCAAATCAGCAAGTAAAGTAATGCCCTCTTCACCATCAAAAGGACCTTCAATTGCAGACCCGCCTATTGCTAGCAGTTGCTTTAACTTGTTAGCTGCTCCAGCAGATTCAATTTTGAATAGCTTCACCATTTCAATTTCATTAGCCATTTTTGCTAATAATGATACTGGAAGATCAACACCTGATAATGGCGCATCTTGAATCATAATGGGTATTCCAACATCGCCTACTGCCTTAATTTGTTCAAATGTTTGCTCTGCGTTTCCTTTGAGTAAAGCCCCATGATAAGGAGGCATCATCATTACTACAGATGCACCTAGATCACGGGCTAGTTGAGCACGCGTAATAGCGATAGGAGTGGCAAAATGGCTGATAGTCACAATTACAGGCACGCGTCCATTGACATGATCTAAGCAAAGTCTCGTTAAATGGTCACGTTCATGGTCAGAAATTAAGAACTGTTCTGAGAAATTTGCAAGGATGCATATGCCATCGACTTTTTGATCCACCATGCAATCGAGAACGTTTTTCATACTTTGATCATCGACTGTACCATTATCGTGGAAAGGGGTGGGGGCTACTGGCCAAATGCCTTTGTAGATTGTACTGACCATAGGACTATTAACCTCTATTAACATATTGGGACTAGATCTCTCTTCTTGAGTACCTTCGCCATGCAAGTAATGCAAGTATTGGGGAAGCAATTAGAGTAGAGATGAGGGGTTTGTATCTGAAGTGCGCGTCTAACTCAAAGACCTGTCCAAAAAATGAAATCATTCCGGAATTTACTTCTGATTCTGTGACAGACATAAATGCCTGTGTATCGCTTAAAGCTGCGGGCCACCAAAGGAGTGTTCTCCCTACATAGGACACATACTCCCATTCTACTGGAGGAGTGTCCATGAGCCCACGCATTAGCAACTCCACAGTTATTAGTGTTGTACCAATGATCGGTATTCCGATAAGTACTGCCAGGGTTAACAATACTGAAGCAACAGAGCCTCTGAAAATTGATGAGGTGAATAACATGAGTGACACATAGAAAAAGCCTGAAATTAGCTCCAAAAAAATACCCCATAGTACCCAATTGAGATTAAGGGGATCAGAAGTGTCAAAAAGAAACATGCTGATGATTAAAGTTAAGATAAATCCTGAGTAGAAGAGAATACCAGAAAACGAGAAGTATATTACTAACTTCGTGAGAATTATTTGCTTCATGGTGAATCTGGTTCTGAGGAATATCGAAGAATCCTTGTTACTATCAAAAGCTAAAGAGGAAACAACAATTCCGACGAACACTAATAACCCGACAATTGAGATAGTCATGTACAAATCTAGCGCTCTAGCGTGGGAGAAATTTGCATAAGCACGGTCGATGAATATTCCTATAACAACCGCCAATATGCTTGCTAATAGGTAAAATCCTATTAAAGTCCAGCCGCGCCAACTACGGTATAAATGAATGAGTTCCATTTTCCACAAATTCATTCGACGTTACCTTTTGACAGGAGCAACTCAAGCACTGCATCTTCGAATGATTGTCCAGCGGATTTTCTAATTCCACTGACACTACCTCCATACAATGCCTTGCCCTTATTAACTACCGTTACAGAATCACAAACGTCCTCTACATCGCTTAGAATGTGAGTAGAAAACAAGACAGTAGATTTTCCTCTCATCTGAGAGATCGTGTTTAAAACTTCTCTTCGCCCAATGGGATCCAATGCTGAACATGGCTCGTCCAGCAGGATAAGCTGAGGTTTGCCGATTAAAGCCGTAGCTAGACCAAGGCGCTGTTTCATTCCTCTAGAAAAACCTCCAACTTGCCGATCAGCTGAATCCTGTAACCCAACCTCTTCTAATATTTTTGAAACAGCATCTACATTCACTTCTTTTCGGAAGGGCCATCTTGCGAGGTCTACGACTTCCTGAGCAGTCAAAAGAGGAAAAAAATCAGGAGTATCGGGCATTAACATCATCTGGTTTTGTGGAATGCTAAATTTGATGTCACCTGAGGTCTTGCGCTTAAGCCCAGATACAATTGATAGCATAGTGGTTTTTCCAGCTCCATTTGGACCCACAAAGCCGTGAATTGAGCCAGAATCGAGTATGAGGTCCAAGGAATCCAGAGCATAAACATTGCCAAATGTCTTCGTAAGACCTGAAAGCGTTAGTATCGGGGGCATCATTTCACCAACTTAATAAATGGAGCAAAAATAACTTCGATAAATATCTTATTCCAAGTCTTTGTAATTGATAAGCTTTAAAAATGGAATTGATATCAACCAAAATAACGATCGTAATCCCTTATTTCAAAGCTAAAAGATTGCAAATACGCTATTTTGAACTCTACCTCTCGTGTAATCTTTAGAAATGCTAAAAGCTTTACTCCTTACTTTCTTTATTATATTTGGATCAGCATGTGGCCCTACAGAGGTCATAGTCGAAGTAGATGAAGTTAACGTTGATACAGAATTCAATAACTCGATGCAGATGCCAAATTACACACAATCTGAGATTGGCACTGAAAATCTCCGGGCTACAATTGTTATCCCTACACCAGTTGGACTGGAAGCTATCAGTGAAGCAGTTGGTGGACTGTCTACTCTCTCCGAAGAGTTACAAAAAACTGTAGGAGGGTTTAGTGATGTGATTCAGTCACTGAATACTCCCACTCCTTCTGTCAAAACAGAAACAGCCAATGCTGGAAAAACAATAGGTCTGAATGAATTGCTTTTGTCAGGGTTCATCGTAACTGAGGAAACTACCTCATCTTGGACCTATGAAGGACTTGAGAGAAGTTATAAAGGGTATTTTCAGCTAGATAACTTGCAGAGCTTTCTTGAAGTACTTATTTTTGTTGATTCTATAAGTGACCCATCATTTGCTAGCTCAATTGCAGTAGATTTTTTTCGAAAAGATAACCGCGAAATCAGTATTACGAAAAATATAGTGTTTGCTTGCGCATCAAAAGAAGTTTGTGAAAGTTTGACTAGGCTAATATGGGTGGGGTGAGGTGGTTTTGCTAAGCAATGAAGAAATCGAGCAAAGAGTAAAAAACTCGTTGAAAGAGATAGGTGTTGCTTATGATTGGGTGGAGGTAGACCCACAGTTTGCAGACACTATGATTTGTTGCGAAAAGTATGGATTCGAATTAGACCATACTGGGAACACAATTATCGTAGCCTCTAAGAGAGGCGAAAAAAAGTACGCAGCGTGCATAGTCCGCGGTGTAGAAAAGCTAGATGTAAATAGAAAAGTCAGGCAGCTAATGGGAGTTTCAAGATTATCATTTGCAAATGCTGATGATACTCTCCAAATTACACAAATGATGATTGGTGGAGTCACACCGTTCGGACTTCCCTCAGCTTTACCGATTTATATTGATGACACGATTATGAATTTGGACTATTTAATTTTAGGAGGAGGAAGCAGGTCAGCAAAATTGATTGTACCTCCAGAATCTCTTCTTATGATTCCTAATACTTTTGTAATTGAAGGTCTCTCACAGGCTAATACGTAAGTGCCAATTCATATTATAAATTTTCAAATAACTTATTTTTTTAATAATAGAGGTGCGTAAATGGAATTGTGGATTCCTATTACGTTGGTTGCGGCTTTAGCACAGACTACCAGAACTGCTATTCAGCGACAGATGAAAGGGCCTCTTGGAGACTTCGGTGCTTCTGCAATTAGGTTCATATATGCGGTTCCATTTGCTTGGTTATGGCTTTTAGTCATACTAATACTTTCTAAGCAGGATTTCCCAAAACCCAGTTTTGAATTTGTAATATGGTCTGTAATTGGCGGAATTTCTCAGATTCTTTTTACTGTATTTTTAATCAAACTATTTAGTTATAAGAATTTTCTTGTAGGTGTCGCTTTTTCAAAATTTGAAGTTCTTTTAGCTGCGATAATTGAAGCTTCATTTTTCTCAGCAATTATTACTACTCAATTCGGCCTTGCTATTGTCATAGGTATAGTCTCAATGCTCCTACTTTCCCTTAGAACGAGTACATTCAGTTTTACAGAACTTCGAATTAGTTTGTATTCTAGGTCCACCATCTTTGGGTTATTTTCCGCGACTTCACTTGCGGTAAGTGTTGTTTCATTTAGAACAGCAATAAACACTTTTCCAGATATTGATTTTGTTTTCAGGGCAAGCGTTACAGCAGCTCTCGTTATAGTCGGCCAAGCTTTGGGGTTTGTAATATTCCTGTATATTTCTCGTATAAGAGAATTGAAAGCTGCTTTTACTTTATGGAAACCTGCTATGGCTGCTGGGTTTTTTGGGGCAGTCTCTACAGCTGCATGGTTTTCTGCATTTGCTTTGCAGCGTGCGGCTCCTGTTCGAGCTGTAGGCCAGTCTGAATTATTATTTGCTTTAGCGTTTACCGTACTGCTTTTTCACCAACGATTGACCAAAATTGAACTAGCTGGTGTCTTCCTTTTAATCGGATCAATTCTCCTAGTGATATTAAATTAAAAAGCACTAAACTTTGCACAAATTGTTTTCCAGTTAATTACCTTAAGGGTAATAACCAAAGGACAATAACTAAGGCAAGTACTGTTCCAAAGGACCAATAAATTATTGATTTTGAAATATGACTATCGGGAGTTTCTGCATGTAAACGTACCATCTCGTATAATTGTTCGGTTTTTACTTTAAGATCATCTACCTCTAGCTTTAGGCTTTCCAATTTTTCCTTTTGCGTATTGCCTGGCTTTTTACCAGCACCTTTCATTTCCTTCTCCTTTTAGGTATTTACTCCTAGGAAATAACCCCCAATATCAGGATCATTGAGGATGCTTTTTGCGTTCCCGGAAAACACCACTTTCCCATTTGAAAAAATATAACCACGGTCAGATCTTGCAAGCGACAATCTTGCATTCTGCTCTACTAAAAGCACTGAGATTCCATCATTTCTGAGACGATCAATATTAGCAAGTATTTCTTTTTGGTATCGAGGTGATAGGGCAGCGGTAGGCTCATCTAACATCAAGAAACTAGGGTTTGAAATTAGTGCTCTGGAAATAGCAAGCATTTGCCGTTCTCCACCAGATAGTGACGCTGCAAGATCATTCATTCGAGATTTCAAATCGGGGAACATCCTGCAAGCACGGTTAATTCCTTTTGTTATCTCGTCAGATTTCATATTGATTCCACCCATCAACAAATTTTCATTAACTGATAATGATGGAAATACATTGTCGACCTGAGGCACGTAGGCAATGCCTCTTTTAACTAACCTATCAGTGCGCCATGCAGACACCTCTATGTTATTGTGCAGAACTGAACCTTTATGATGAGTGGTGAGCCCAAATAGCACTTTCAAGAAAGTAGATTTACCACAACCGTTTGGCCCAATAATAGTGACAAATTCTCCTTGATCAACATACAGATCGATACCGTTTAAAATTTGAACACTTCCATACCCACCTTCAAGACCAGTGACTTCCAAAACCTTAGTCATTTGGCACTTCCCCTGAGCTTCCTAGGTATGCTTCAATTACATCCCGACTTTCTCTGATCTCTTTAGGTGATCCTTCCATTAGAACCTGGCCGTTGTTCATTACAATAATTCTGTCAACATCACGGCGCAGGATGAAATCCATATTGTGTTCGATTACCAACATGCCGATACCTCTTTCTGTGGTCAACCGGCGCAGGTTCTGGAAAATTCGTTCAGCAAGAGGGCCAGCAACTCCAGCCACAGGTTCATCGAGTAACAAAAAGCGGGGATCGCTCATTAATGCTCTACCAATGTCTACCAATTTACTCTGTCCACCTGATAGCTCACTAGTTAGGTTGTGTGCCATATGAGGAACTTCTAATAGATCTAGCACCTCATATGCATTTTGGATTCGTTTTGCTTCTGACTCGCGTGTACCTGGTTTCAATAATGCTAATAGTGCATTAGGTTGAAACTGGTGACGGGGAGGCACAAGTAGGTTTTCTACTACCGTCATTTCGCGCCATAGCCAAGTATGCTGAAAGGTTCTTGTTAGCCCTAAGCGCTGTATTTGGTCTGGCCGCATTTCTGTTGCATCTTGCCCAAGAACTTCTACCTTTCCAGATGTTAATTTAAGCATTCCAGAAATGCAGTTGAACGTAGTTGTTTTTCCGCACCCATTTGGGCCGATTAAACCCACAAGCTCACCTTCGTCAACTTGCAAAGAAATATTATCCACAGCCCTTAGACCACCAAAATCTTTGGTCAATTCTGATATACGCAACGCTGGTTCAGCCATAATTACTTACCTTCATCTCCAAAAGCTTGCAGTTGGGGCTGTACATTTTCGTAGGTATCAGGAGGAGAACTATCTTCAATTACAGTAGGACGTTTCGGCCTACTGGGGACTTCTGGGATCAACCCCCTAGAAGACATAAGCAGCGCACTAATAATCACAAGACCGATAAGTGCTAATTTCAGATGTGGTAGTGATAATAATACGTTGCCGTGTGCAAATATTTCGTTTATCGACCTTTCTGACCAGACCAATCCTCCAACGTTAATAATTAACCAGGAAAAAACACTGTCAAGAAACGAAGTTAAACCATGGAAAGGAAGGCTTGCACTTCCTCGAGAAACGACCATGACGTTGAAAACAAATTCAACGATTACAATTATAAAAGCTCCGATAATCATCCCGCGGTTATTGCCACGTCCTCCAACAATATATGCTGCCCATATCAAAAATGTAGTACGTACAGGATTCATAAAATCAGGCCAAATATTAGTGTTTAGCCAAGCCCATAGTGCTCCTGCGAGGGCAGCAATTGCTGCTCCTAACGCCAAACTAGCTGCTTTGTGAGTCAGAACATTGTGGCCATGATGTTGACTCACTGTCTCATCTTCCCTTATGGACCTTAATATTCTGCCCCAAGGTGAGGAAAGAAGTGTATTGAGCAAATACCAGACCAAGATAGTGAAAATGATAGCCATGGATGCGAGCAGAATTACGTACGGTGCGCCAGCAGGTAGGCCCAAAAGATTTCCTACTGTTTCTGATGGACTTCCTTTCCACCAACCTTCAAATGGGCGAGCGAATTGGGAAATACCTATACCAGAAGTGACAGTACCAGCCCTAAGCAATGGCTCAGCCTGAAGTGAAATGCGCAACATTTCAGCTAGTGAAATCGTCAAAATTGCAAAATAGTCCATTCTTAACCGAGCAGTTGGATAAGCAAGTAACCACCCTGCTACCGCTGCGATTATTACTGCGACAATTGTGGCAACCCAAGGATTCCAACCATACCCATTAGTTTCAACAGGTGCAGATAACAAACCAACAACTACTGCGCCTATCCCTACAAAGAAAATCACCCCAAAATTTGTCATTCCGGTAATTCCAGTATGCAAGTTCAATGAAAACGCAGCTAGCCCGAAAATACCCAGGAGTGTGAATATGCGCGCAACCTGCAGAGTTTTCGTGAGGGCACTTACACTAGGAAGGAGCAAGACAATGATGAAAAGAACTAAAAATAGGATTATAAAAAGTGTCCAAGAACCTCGTTCAGTGTCGTTTTTAACTTTTAAAAGCCTACCGGTGTGGAGCTTCATAGTTGAAAAAGGGAAATTAATAATAGCGAATAAGAGGTTCAGGATTTTTAAGGCACGATCCAGATACTGCTTAAGGAAATTCCAAGATAGTGCTATAAAGCCTTTGGATAAATCAATTGATGCCTCTATTTTTTTAATAGTGCGTCCAAAATAATCTATTAAAGACTTACTTTCCTGAGAAATCTTTGAAGAAGCTTGAAGATCCTCATCATCAAATGGAAAGGAAGGGGCAGTCTCGTTCATTCTTCTTTTCCTGATTCGCTCTATATTCCAACTTTCTATTGCAGAGCCAATACCTCTTGGCGCTAACATTAATAACCCTACAAGGAAAATAAAGGGCATTACCTCAGCAAAGCCACTAGCTGTTGGTCGGTCAAGTGAGTTTCCAGCACCGATCAATACGGGCTCCGATAGGGCTCTTAGCAAACCAACTATGAGTCCACCGATGAGAACTCCAGGAATTGATCCAATTGAACCTAATACGATCACAGCAAATGCTGGTAGTAATAACATTAGGCCTAGCTCAGGATTTATTGGCAAGATGCCGGCTAATAGTGATCCACCCAAACCCGCTATTCCCGCAGAAAGAAATGAAGTGCTTCTATGTACATGTTCGAGATGAATACCACTAGAAGCTGCAAGATCAGGGTTATCTGCTACTGCCCTCATTTGTCTGCCCAGTCGAGTTTTCTGTAGCAATAGTATGAGAAATATTATTGCTGCGAATATGCCAAATACCAGAGCTATTTTTGAATAAGCAAAGCCGTAGGGATTTACGTTTGCTGAGTATTCCATGAGCGGTGTAGCCACGCGATCTCCAAGATTTAAGTTGAGTAACCCTGTAGGAATATCTATTGTAGAGGTGCTCAATCTCCAATCTCGGTCGGGGACGAAGCGGAAAGTACTCGCGCTGAATCGCATGAACAATATCGCACGAAGCACCATTGAAACTCCTAGTGAAGCTATCATCATCACCTGGGGAGTCGCCATTTTTCTGCGAAGTCTTCTAAAAACTAAGTGATCTATCAATAAGCCTGTGAATCTAGTGACGATAAAAGCGCAGATTGAAGCCCAAATCAATAAAGTCCAATTGATACTCCCATCTTGAGGAGCATCAGAGATAGAGAAAAAAGTGTCGGACCACATAAGTGTTAGCGCTACATAAGAACCAACAAGCATCATTTCCGCTTGAGCAAAGTTCGCGAATCGTTGAACTTTATAAGTCAGTGTTAAACCTATTGCTATGCTTAGATAAACAGCAGACCAATACAGGCCACTCAATAAAATTGAGGAAAGATTAAAGTTGATTGTGGCAGAGCGATTAAGGCCTGATATCAAAACTTCGAGGACTAAAAACGCAATTAGTCCCACAAGAATGGGAGTAAATATAATGATTGGGGTTTTCCATTTTGGAGTTGCTTGGTTCACTACGATGCGAATCAGAATTAAACCAGAAGCCATCATTTCAGCTGATAAAACTATCCATTTGAACTGACCAGAGAATAAGCCTGAGCCTGCAACCAAGCCAAAGTTATATATTGCACCAACATAAGCATCGAATAAAAAAAATAAGCCAAATAAGAGTTGGCGTAGCCATGGAGTTTTAAGTAACCGCTGGTGCCGTATTGCGTTCAAAGGCAATCATACCCTTCAATTGGGACTCTCATCATTGGATAACACTATTACATGTGCGTAAATCGGTCTGCTTCCCTTTATTGCGAAAGCAGACCGATTTCTTATTCTAGTAACTAAACTGGAAGTTAGTTAGTTGCTAATCCAGCATCAGCCGTCCAAATGCGAGGGCAGGAGAAGTTTGTGCCATCAAATTGGCAAACTTCATACCCAGTGCCTAATACATCACCAGCTGCATCGAACGTGTGAGTTCCGCTGGCTCCAGCATAATTCACACCAGTTTTGTTTAAAGCATTAACCAGATTACCGTCTGGATCAGAAACAATGGCAGCAGCTGCTAGTTTGATTGCATCATAAGTTTCACCAGTATAAATAGCTCCGTCTGCACCACCTGCTGCAGCATATGCTGCTTCGAAGCTTGACTTAGCACTAGACTCTTCACCTGGCCTTGGCCTCGTTGCGATAAGTCCACTAACTGCTGATGTGTCAGTAAAAGATTCCGTAAATGCTGCGTCTGCTATACCGTCAGCACCAATGATCTGGCCATTGAAACCTTGAGCAGATAGAGCTTCCATAATAGCCGCTCCATCAGTTGCGTAGGACATCAATAAAACAGAATCACAGCCACCATCGATCACAGATTGCGCCAAAGTTGATGCGTTGTAAGAACCCTCTGCTGGGTCATAACCAACTTGAGTACATACATCTCCTGACCAATTTGCCGCAAAGTTATCTCCAAGTCCAGCACCGTAGTCGTTAGTCATATATAGAACTGCAGGTTTGCTTGCACCGGCAGCAGATGCAACAGCTACCAAAGCAACAGCTTGTTGAGCATCGCTTGGCACAACTCGGAAAAGATGACCATTATCATCTGCAGTTGAAATTGCTGGTGAGGTACTTGCATACGACACCATTGGAACCCCTGCAGGTGCAGCAACAGCGATTGCACCTAGCGTGGCACCGGAACAGGCTGCACCAACAATTACTTTGACACCACTATCTATTAAAGTTTGGGCAGAAGTTGCTGCTTGAGTGCCGTCACAACCAGAATCACCAACAATCAATTCAAACTTGTAATCTCCGTCATGAGTGGCATTAAGTTCCGAAATTGCCACTTTCCCCGCGTCCTCAAATCCAGGTGCGTATTGTGCGATTGGACCAGTTTGCGGACTGAGGAGTCCAATTTTAACTGTTTCACTCCCACCGAACACTCCGCAGCCAACTGCAAAAGCGGCCAGTGCCACCGATATCAATAGCAAACGAAATGCATTAATTGATTTCATGGTGTTTTCACTCCTTCTAAATTCCAAAAAACTGTTTAATATCGCAAGTTTACTCTATTAAACCAATGATATCCTCTAATTATCTGTGATTTTTTTCGAATTCTGCATACATGTACACTAATGAGAAAATATAAAATACCCTAACAAAACTCTAATATTTTTGTTCAGCTGTGGACCCTTTTCAAGCCTATGGTCCCAAAGGGAATGAATTTTCCAGTGTTTGGGTTTTTGATATTCGTCACCAGGAGTCAATATGGAACATAAACATGACCAAGAAAATGCAATTGTGATTACTAGACCTTCACAACGGGAAGTTGAGATCAACTCAGGAGCGATGAGTCGGTTAGCTGGTGTTTCAGAGATCTTGACTGGATCTACGGGAATTCACATGGCAATTGCTACAGTGCCCCCGGGGCGCTGTTCTATTGCCCACTACCATGTGAATTGTGAGTCTGCACTTTATGTTGCCGAAGGTAGAGGTAGCTTTCTTTCAGGAGAAGGATTAGAAATAGAACAAGAAATTGAAAAGGGGGATTTCATTTATGTTCCATCTCAAGCAAACCACCAACCAGTTAATTCTTCTTCCACTGAAAATTTGGTTTTGATAGTTGCACGTAACGCTCCAATAGAGATTGTTGTCGAATTGGAAAATCTAGGAAGAAAAGACTGTTAACAATCACAGTTGAAGTTTCAGTAATTCTTTACCTCTAACGCAGATGGGCGTCTGAAGAATGGCGTTCCCTAAGTCCTTTTTTCATTCTCATGAGGGATCTTTGCTTATCGTTCAGTAAATTGAACCATTCAAGAGGAAAATCGTCGTGTGGGTCATTTTGGAACAAGAGCATGTGCTTTCGGTAATGAGCAAACAAAGCTCGTCTGGGTTTACTGGTTTGATTTGCTGAGGCTGCGTGCCAAACTTGCCCGTTTATAACCAAAACAGTTCCTGCAGCTCCCACAGCATTGACTATATGAGGGACCATCATTTCTTGGGGAGGTTGGTCCAACCCGCTCTTATGAGATCCTGGGACTACTCTTGTGGCCCCGTTTTCTATTGTGAAATCATCTAACATCCAAATAGTGTTCATCATTACTGGCGATTGGTTATTTAGCAGCAGTTGAGGAATATCACTGTGCAAATCTTGATCTTCCGTGTCTCCAGGGCGCACATTTCTGGAGTTAAGACTTCCTAAAATCATTGAATCACCCAAGTGATACTCTAATAAGGGCAATATTTTTGGGTGATCAATAATTTTAAAAAAAGAAGGATCAACAGTTGGAAGGTTTGCTACATGAACAAAAGCTTGACCTCTAGTAACTTGCTCATTTCCAACCTTTGATTCTGCCTCTTCCAAAGCCGTTAATAGATTTTTTATTTCAGATTTAGAAAGTACGTTAGGGATTGTGGTGAAACCGTAGACATCTAATTCCCAAATGTGTTGTTGCATAGTTACTCCTGTTGACTTAGGGAGTCAAATTTTGAAGATTGAGATTTAACAACAAATTCAAAATCTTCAAGAAGCAGATAGCCGTCAGTTACTAATGTTTCTACTTCGAATTCAACCAATCTAAGGTAATGATCTTTGCTTTTGTATCGCTTTTCAACTGACTGCCTTGGATCTTGTAAATGCTTCCTTATCTCCTCAGTTAAAGGCAAATAGTGAGTAGAACCTTGCATTGGTATAATTTGATCAGGTGCTCCGCTTTCTGAATGTCTAGGATTCCAACCCGAATACGTAGCAAGAGGCACACTGATATCAGGAAGCTTTATGCCGCTTAGTTCATTTCCATCAACATCGATCGCAGAAACAAAACAAGGGTAGAAACGCCCTTCCAAAGGGGGATAGGACCCGACTCCCGTTGAGGCAGCTTCCCCTAAATCAATTTCCCTCAAGCTCCAAAGAAATTCAGAGTTTGGTTTACTCATGTCAGGAATTTCTGGGAATTTTGCCAAAGCTGTGTCTCTGGATACTGCGGTTTGATCATCCAACCTCGGATGGTTACTGTCAGGTGGATTTATGTTCTGTGTTACCCACCTGTCTAGGTTGAAAAATGCTGCTCGTAACAAGGGCCTATAGTCGATAATATTAGGAAAATGTTGGCCCATGGTTCCATCGGCCGCGTCAGATCCTGGTGGTGCAAGACTTTTAGAATCAATGTGTTGGGTGCCAGCAAAAAGATAGATTCTAGAATCTGCATTTGGTTCAAGATCTCTTCGACCGTCCATGCTGATGTGTGAGAGTGAACCGTCACCTCTCCAATATTCTGCTGAAGTGTTTGTATATATGATTTTTGGGACGGTATTTGCTTCCCTTAATTTGACTAAAAGACCATCTGTCTTCTGCGAAAACGGGTCTTTATTATTATCATCAGAAAATGGTGGAAGATGACCAAACCCTGGCATAGATTGTACTGAAGGTTGCGCAAAGCGATGATTGAATTCACCCATCCTACTTCCAGCAACGTGCGGTAAGAGGCCGTCAAAAACTTTCCCCCCTTGTTCATCAGTATTCAAGCCCAAATACATGAGATGTCTTAACAATCTTCCAGTTTGAGAAACTCCATAGCCAAAAATCCAATCGAAGCCTTTGGGCATTGGATTGAGTGGACTGGGAGCTCGAAGGAAGCTAGCGATCTCTCGTACGGCAAGCAGACCTACTCCCACAACCGGACATCTCTCTGGAGAGTAGACGAGATGATAAATCAAACCTGGCTGGAACCCATTTTTTAAAAAAATATGTTCACGAGATGGTTCTAATTTACCTCCAATTAACGTTCCAAATTCCCATTCCTCTCTATTAATTAATTTCGGTGAATCGTCTTCCCAGTGTCTGACGTAAAGCTTGGCTAAATCATTTTCTTTAGCGGCTGGATTTGGTTGATGAACTCGATCAGCCAAAAGACGTGAATGCTGAATTCTATCTGGTCTTATTTCTACCATGGCAAGTCCCTTTTCAGGGCCACTGATAACTTCGGCCTCGGGAGCCTCAAGTCCTAAAAGGTTAGTATTTCTGAGAACATCCCATTGCCACCCAATAGCGATAACAGAGTATCCATTTTTGAATAAATACCCATCCCCTGGAGGCATTTCTGTGGAATCTGGTGGCTCTGCTTCAGCTAAGTTTATTGTTGAAACAAACCTGGGCCGGCCTCTATTGACTACATCGACTATTAACTTTTGGTTGCTCATACTTTTGTTCTCAGGGATCAAAAGGCTGAAATCTGATGTGAACTCAACTAACCCAGATGAATTTAATTTGGCCAACTCTAAGTCTGTGATTGTTTTATTAATAGCTAATGCTGGATTAACAGCAAACTTAACTTTGCCTGTAATTTTTTCGTATCTACCTACTGGACCAAAGATTCTACCAGCAGCATAAATATGCCTCTCTTCTATGTTAAAACCTAGTACTGGCATTTTTCACACATCTCATTTTTAATCGAGATTCCATAGCGTTGTAAGGGCTTTCTGGTGATTCTCAAAATCATATACTGGGCAAACAAGAAGCATTTCAGCACCACTATCAGCAATTTCCTCTAGCTGTTCAATCACGATTCCTTCAGGCCCCCATATACTGACTTTGGATCCTAAATCTTGGTTTTTGTAATACTCTCCAAACCAGTTGCGAATTTCTCCCTCTGCCCTTTCCGGTTTATCATCAAATGCAATATATACTCTTTTACTTATGGGAAACGTAGCTGGATCACGATCGTGTTTTTCCAACATCATTCTTACTAACTGAACTTGTTCTTTGAATTCTGAGAATGAAGAAGAACCAGCACCCATCCATCCATCGCCATGAAGTACTGCGCGCGAAATTGCTGCTTCTGCCCTTGCGCCGAACCATATCGGTGGATGCGGTTTTTGAAGTGGCATAGGCGACATTGAAACCTTATCCAGACCCCATAATTTGCCTTGAAAGCTTGATTCATTGGAAGTCCACAAAGACTTCATTACATTTAAACCCTCGGTTAACCGCAAAAGCCTCTTATCCTTTTGAATACCGGTGATGCCAGGCGAAACATCCTTGCTACCCGCACCCAGGCCCAGTATTAACCGACCTGCTGAAAGATGATCCAAAGACGCCACCTGTTTTGCAAGTTGGATGGGATCATGGCGTGCCATAACTAATACTGAGACTCCCAGCTTTACATTTTGCGTTTTATTAGCAAGGCTACTGAGAAGAGTTAAAGGCTCAAGGGAAGGTGCGGTTCCTATTTGCTGTTCCTGAACCCAGAGACTATCGAAATTAAAACGATCTGCGTGTTCTGCTACCCTATGGATTAAATGAATATCGATTTTGCCGTCTATAAATATTTGGGGTACTGGAAAACCCAATTTTGCTTTATCACCTAGTGACATAATTTCCCTCGTTCGAACTGATACTATTTTTCTGGATGGCTATTTTTTATGTGAAATAGTCGTCATTCTTTTTGTGAGTCAATGCTTGACCTTTAAATCCAAGTTGACGCCAAGATTCATAAATTACTACAGCTACAGCATTGGACAAATTAATACTTCTATTAAAAGGAATCATTGGAATTTTAAAATGATTTTTTTGTGGTATTTTTGAAAGTATTGAAACTGGAATACCACAACTCTCTGATCCAAATAGAACCACATCTCCCTCAGTGAATGAAATTTCGTCATAAGAAATTTTTGCATCCGGAACCGTAACATAAATATTCGGAGGATTTGATGATGATAAGAATTCCTCCCAGGACTCATACAGAAAAACATCTGCTAAGTCACGATAGTCTAAGGAAGCCCTTCTTAAGTTAGCGTCATTTAGATTAAACCCTAGTGGCTTAATTAGGTTAAGTCTCGCCCCAGTATTTGCACATAATCTAATTATATTTCCAGTATTCTGGGGGATTTCTGGAGCAATTAAAGTAATGTTTATAGCCATCTATGCACCTTAAATACATACAGGGGTTTTGGGAAGCACTTTCTATTATTTAGGTGTTACTATGCATAAATCGTAATGTTGTTAAGCAAATTCCCTAATTTTTATTATGGCTGGGTAGTAGTTGCTGTAGCAATTATCGCCGGTGCGTTCACTGCGGGCATTTCTGTCTGGTGCGCTGGTACTTTCCTGATACCTATGACTGAAGCATTCAGTTGGACACGTACAGAATATAGCCTTGGTCTTGCAATCAGAGCATTATCGACTGCATTTGTTGCACCCTGGATTGGCCCATGGTTCGATAAACCCAATGGGCCACGTACCCTCATGACGATATCAGTTTCTGCTATGGGCCTTTCTATGGTTGGGATGGGGTTTATCGGTGACCTTTTCAGTTTTGGAATTCTTAGCCCTTTGGCTCAATATTACTTGCTATATGGTGTGATTGGCGGTGCGGCTCAAATGGGGGCTGGTATGGGCCTTACTCAGACAGTTTTACCAAAGTGGTTTATTAAGAAAAGGGGTAGAGTTCTAGGAATTGCAGCTACAGGAAGCGCTCTGGCTCCTCTGATATTCCCCCCAATGGTTCAATTCTTCTCTGATGAATTTGGCTTTCGCCATACATGGGTGATTTTAGGAATTTCTTTAATGGTAATTCTGGTACCACTTTCGAGACTGGTAAAAACTCAGCCTGAAGATATTGGTTTGCTACCAGATAACGATGACCCTACAACAGAGGAGGAAACTTCAAACTCCAAGGATAATATTGATGATGGAGTTTATACTCGATCTATGGCTGTGAGGACGAAGGCATTTTGGCTATTGGCGGCTTCATTTGCTTTTATAAGTTTGGGAATGGCTGGATACCAAGTAAATTGGCAACCTTACTTTATCGATGTGGGGTTTTCTGCTAGCACTGCAGCATATGCCGTTTCGTTTTATGCCATTTTCTCGATTGCTTCTAGGCTGATTTGGGGTTTTCTTGGTGATCAATTTCATCCCAGAAAATTATTAGTCATTGGGCTTTTATTAATTTGCTCATGCGTTATTTTCTTGCAGACTGTCGATTCGATGACCGAATTAATAATCTTCGGTATTTTTCAGGGGTTGAGCATAGGCTCTTTTATAATTTTAGAGCCTTTATTGGTTGCTAGATATTTTGGTAGACAAAACCTTGGTGCAATTTTTGGATTAATGCGACCTGCCATGACACTGCTGGGGGCTTCAAGTCCTTTAGTAATAGCAGCTTTGTATGATTTCCAAGGTACGTACGTATTAGCCTTTGCGGTAGTGGCAATGTCTTGGTTCTTAGCGGCAATCTTAGTGGGTATTGCTAAAGAACCTAAGCATAAACCCGAGGCACTTTAGGCCTTGATTCCATAAAGTGTCCTCAGGGCAGGTGTGGTTTCTATGGAAAATCACATTAATGGACATCTTGTTATAATCCCTATAAGGGGCATTTAGTTATGAAAATTAAAAAAGTAGAAGTTGTAGATTTTGGTTTAACCGAATTCAAGGCAGAGCAAAGGAAGGTATGGGATAAAAACGGCCGTCGCCCACCCTGGTCAGCTTCCGGGCCTGTTGCAAACCCTATGACGCCATACCCCCGCTACTCTGCCTATAGACCTTCATGGATGCCTCCAGCCAATAGTACAGCTAATCCATCTGCAGGTGTCTTGGTGACTGCCGATGATGGCTCTCAAGGGTTTTCAGTTTTCTACTGGGCTGATTTTTTGGGTTCGATAATTAGTGATTACCTAGGCCCAAGGATTCAGGGTGAACCAGCTATGGCTACTGAAAAAATTTACGATATGATGGTTCGCTTATGTGCACCATTTGGTGCCTCAGGATTAGCATCCTATGCAGTAAGCGCGATAGATCTTGCGCTTTGGGATCTCAAGGGAAAAGTATTGGATAAACCAGTCTACGAATTGATTGGTGGCCCGCAAAAAGATTTCATAAAATGCTATCCCACGGGCGGGGATGTGGATTGGCATATGGAATTAGGTTTCCCTGCTACTAAGCTCCCATGTCCTTATGGTCCTCATGATGGCTTGGATGGACTCCACAAGAATGTTGAATTGATTGCTGCAACACGTGAAATTGTTGGCCAAGATATTGAAATTATGCTCGATTGCTGGATGGCTTTTGATGTTGAATACACTGTGAAGCTGGCTGAGAGGCTTAGGCCGTATCAATTAAGCTGGATAGAAGAAACTCTTAGACCAGAGGAATTTTCTGCACACCAAGAACTACGTCGCCGCCTTCCTTGGCAAATTCTGGCAACCGGCGAGCATTGGTATACCACCAAACCCTTTTTCGAAGCAGCCAGATCACATGTAGCTGACATTCTTCAACCAGACATTGGATGGGTAGGAGGGTTAACCCCCCTTATAAAAATATGTGCAATAGCTGAAGCAGCTGGATTAAGCGTGGTTCCTCACGGGGGAGCTATTACGCCATATGGGCAACATGCAATTTTCTCCATGCCAGCCGTTCGATGGGGTGAATACTATATTGGATCTCCTCCGGGTGTAAGCTTGGCTGACGCGGTTCTCATGCCTGGTGTCCCCTATGCTGTTGACGGGAAACTTATACCTAGTGATGCACCAGGATTTGGGGTTGCTTTAAAACCTGAAAACTTTACCATTATTAGATAGCAAAAGCTTTTAGTTTCCTCTTAGGTCATAAAGCAATGCTTCACCATTCGCGCCAGTGTCTATTTTTAAGAAATCTAAATCTTGGTTACTTTTCTTTGCATAGCTCACCGAATCATCAAGATATCTTAAAAGTCCGGACCGAATTTCACTATGATTTTGAATAAGAGTGTAATTGTGTGTTCTATAGTGAAAATTCATGATCGCTTTTCCTGAGGGTGCACTCTCAGAACGCCAAATACTGAGCGATGTTAATTTACCAGAATCAGCTGGCTCACACCAAAAAATTTCACTGATATTCGTTTCCTTTCCTAATTCATGGTGATTGGTAGTTCTCAGGTTTGGGATCGCAATAGTAAGACCATTCTCCCAGCTTGTTCTTTCTGGACCAGGTGGCCTCCAACCCCTTATTAATATTTCAGTATTTTCAGTTACGTAAGTAATTTTTGATAATGACGCTTTGGCATTAGGTTTTATCCTGAATACAAAACACAAGTCCGGCTGTTTCGAGTAGATAACAATTTCATCATTTTCTGATGTGATATTCCAAACAGATGAAACGCAATTTGGCTGAGTGCCGACAGCAAACATGGCCTCTTTATCTTCAAGGTTTATGCTTTGCATTAATCACCGCTAGTGTGCAATTAAGGGTTGAGCCAATATCCACAAACTAAGAATAGTGTAGCCTACCATTAATAAGAGCACCGGATATTGGCTCCGAAGGGCCATTTCTCTTCTCTCAATGTACCTGATAGCTATTATATGTGCGGTAACAACAGCCATGACATGGCCAATGATTATTGAAATCAGGCCGACAAGCCAAGCTAATTTTGCATTCACTAAGGCTATATTGATTTTATAATCGATTGTGCCGAAAAGATCCCATTCGAAGCCGAAAGGATCCGATATAAGTGGAATGATAAGCTGACCCTGTATCAATAGGTATGAAAAATAATGAGCTATGTGATAGGCGGCTGCAATTGGGATCAGCGAAACGGCATACAATTTTAATAACTTAAACGTACTTTGGCGGGTTCTGCTTATACCCCTAGATACTAAACAAGTAATCCAGAAGAGTAACAAAAATATCAGTGGTGCAAAAACAATTCCTACACTTCCAGCCGCTAAGAAAATATTTGAATTAAATATTGACAGCCAATCTTGTAGTGAATTTACTACACTTACCCATAATCCAGTTTCTTTGAAACCGTCGAAAGTAACAGTGGATAATATGAAGATCAAAAGGAATGATTGACCCTTGGGCTGACTTTCTTGTTCTATTAATCCCAGTCCCCAAGGCCTTAAACTCAAAGTTTCTTTATTTCTTGATTTAAGAGGTGAAAGGCGCGAAAAAAATGTAAATATTATGCTGAAAAACTCAGCGTTTTTTATCCATGATTCTTTGCCATACAAAACCATCCCCGCGAATGTAATTAAGCTGTAAATAAACCACAAAACCGCTAATTTGGATGGTTCAATACCATCTGGGTCTACCAATTCCGTCCAACTGAAAACCCCAAAAAACAACACTGCAGGCCAGCTGCCTAACCTATCTGGATAAGTACTTTTATGTTTTAGCCGCCTTAAATTAAATGTGCCAAATAGCTTATCTACAAGTTCGTAAATAGTTTTCCATGGATTTAAGATCCGCCAAATATCTCCGAGCAAAATTGATATAAAAGGTATACCAACCCAGAAAATTATCCATGTCAAAGTAGGTGCAATGTTTTTGTTTGGATCATCCGAACCATAAAAACCCGCTACAACCATCAGTATTAATGCTAAAACGCCAACAGCTTTCAGAATTCCCATGATAAATTGATTAAATAACAACCGTGTATACCTAAACCTAAGCAAATTAATTGTTGGGAAGCTGTAGGTTTTTAATTCACCTCTAGCAAAAATCCCAAGAATTAGGAATGATATGAATACGGCTAAAGCTGCTCCGAATAAATATAAAGGGAGCGGCACTGGTAGGTCATAACGTTCGCCAAAGCCATGTGCATTGACTAATTTCTGAGGGAATAAGAGGAACCATGATCCAATTAAGCTGATACTGATGAGTACTTTCAATTGGGATTAACTCTTAGTCGACCTACTATTTTCTCTTCTGTCTCATCGTTTGATTCATGATCATGATCATGGTCATGATCATGATCATCCACTTTTTCAAAATGCAAAGCTAAATTAAATATACCTGTAGCGTTTAACTGAACCTTTTTAAAGTTTGTGGAATTGGCATCAAATGGGATTTCAATATCGTAACCGTGCAAATGTATGGAGCCATTTACATTACCCGTTACTTCAAATGTTATTGAGTCCCCTTGCTTAGTTTCAAGTTCAGATTTCCCAATTACTGCATCATCTTTAATTGTTAATTCCCAAATATGCTCAACTGGAGCTGACGAAGAGCAGCCCATAAGGAAAATAAGTAAAATTAACAGGAGTCGATTGACCATGTTACCTCAACTATAGAATACATGTTTCCACGAAGTACTTTCAATCAAAAACGGTACTTGAATAGCTTTCAACATCAATATTTACTTCGATAACACTAGGGCCATTTATTGATAATGCCCATGTCAGTAATTCGGCAAAAGATTCAGGGCCATCCGCAGAATGACAGGGGACTCCAAAGTAATTAGAGGGACTTGTAAAAGGAGCACCTAAGTAAGAGTCACCAATTCCGAGGTCAGCTTTTTCTTGTTTTACTTTCATTAATCCCAACCAGCCGTCATTTAGAACAATGATGGGGACTTTCAGATTCAACCTACGAGCAGTAGCCAGCTCCCCAACGGTCATTTGAAAACAGCCATCGCCTACTACTCCGACAACTGTGTGATCGGGGTAGAGCAATTTCGCTGCGTAAGCAGAGGGCATTCCGTATCCCATAGATGACCACCCATTCGTCGCTACAATTGAATTTGGTTTATCAGTCCTCCATTGACTTGCGATTTGATGCGTATGTGCACCAACGTCATACGTTAGGATGGAATCATCGGGCAAAGCTTTTCTAAGAACATCCAAAACCTTATCGGCGGTAAAGTTTTGAGATAACGGACGTAAATTTTCCTGAAATCGTTTTTGATGATCTACCCATTGCTCTGATGACCATTCGTTAGTAATAGGAGCTATATTTAGCAAATCAGAAATCAGGGAATCCAAATCACCAAATGTATCTAAGACAAACTCAACTTCTGACTGAGAATCTGCCGCACTCCAGCTTAAATGTGCTACTGGAATTCCTTCCAGCCATTCTTCGTAGTTAATTTCTACAGGGTCATACCCAATTGCTATTATCAAATCTGATGACTGAATTATCTCTTTCACATCAGTCCTTCGAGCTCTTCCAATAACACCTAGGGAACCTACATAACTTTCAGGCAAAAAGCCTTTCGCATGAAGAGTGCTGACGTACGGTAGCCCTTGCTTTTGAAGAAATTCAAAAAGCCTTTGAGGGTTGCGAGTTCTTGTAAAGCCTTGGCCAGTTACCACTAAAGGGCGTTTTGAAGCAGATAATAACTCGGACATTTCATCTATGAATGCTGGAGAGGTTTCCGGTTTTGTATTTAAGTGAATTTTGCGTGACATTACCTCAGCAGGTGCAAGCCCGACGTCTTCAGGAAGTTCCAGAAGTACTGGCCCAGGCGGTTCCTTTTTAGCTAATTCCAAAGCTGCTCTAACATTACTTTCAAAATTAGACCTGCTTAATCGAATTTGCCCTTTAGTAAAACTACTGAACAGAGACAAGTGGTCTATGCGCATTTGAGTTCTTCTCTCAAGCATAGACTCTTTGTACGTGCAAACAATTGCTATCAAGGGTGATTCATCAAGCCATGCACCTCCTACACCTGTAGATAGGTTTGTTGCACCCGGGCCTAAAGTAGAGACACAAACACCTGGAATTCCGCTCAACCTTCCAGAAGTTTCGGCCATGAATGCTGCACTTGTTTCACTAGCGGTTAAAACAAAATTAGTAGAATCGCTATTTCTCAGCGCTTCGATCAGAGGTAATACAGGACCACTCGGAACACCAAAAACATTTCCAATACCTGAATTTTTCAGGATTTTGACTAACAATTCAACGTTATTCATTATTTAAGCATCTACCGAATATATTAATTTACTAGACATCTTTGGGTGTACCATCATCAGAATCCCACGATGAATAATTAGGCTCAATGTGTTGATAGGGTCGGGAGGCTATAACGGATTCATCTAAATCAATACCCAAGCCAGGTTCTGTCGGGATATCAAAAAACCCATTAGTAATTGTGAGTGGCTTTATTTGAACCGAATCATGCCATGGCATATCTCGTGCTGTTTCTAATATCATGAAATTAGGCATTGCAGCTGACACATGAACACTAGCCGCACAGGCTACCGGGCCATTAGGGTTGTGAGGAGCAACTAAGACAGACTCAACCTCTGCCATTGACGATATTTTCATGATTTCAGAAATACCGCCACAGTGACACACGTCTGGTTGGATTATATCAACTAGGTTTCGTCCGAGGAGATCTTTGTAACCCCATCTGAAAAACAAACGCTCCCCAGTAGCCAAGTCAATGCTGGGTTTAGCATTGCGTACTACCGCAAGAGTATCAAGGCTGTCTGGAGGAGTAGGTTCTTCAAAAAATGTAGGATTGTATTGAGCAACAGCCGATATCTGCTTTATTGCTAGCGATGGCCTTGAGCGGCCGTGATTATCAATCATTATTTGAACATTTGGGCCAAGCTCATTCCGCATTGTTGATATTTTTTCTGCCAAAGCGGAAGGAACTTCTTCATCTAGAAAATCAGGTTTGGTAGTGATCCATCCTGATGTTTTGAGGGCACTATATCCCTGTTCGATTAAATTGTGAGCAGTACTTATGTCATTCGCATGTGAATAAGCCTTGACTCTGTTTCTTAGAGTACCACCTAAAAGTTTATAAACAGGTTGGCCGTAGACTTTTCCGGTAATATCCCAAAGTGCTTGATCTATCGCACTTAGAGCTGAACCAATTACTACCCCACCACGCCAAAAGCCGTGTCGGTACATTTTCTGCCACAAGTACTGGATCCGCGTAGGATCTTCGTCAACAACCATATGGGCTAAATGAAAAACGGATTCTTTTACAGCATTTTCTTGGCGTTCAAGCGTGCCTTCGCCCCAGCCATAGATACCTTCATCAGTAAGAATTTTGACAAAAACCCAATTTCTGCGGATGGCGTGCATCACGTGCACTTTAACATCAGTGATTTTCATTGGGCTATAATTTCCTAAGCATCACGCCATGTGCGAGTTGGGTTCCAGTCCAACATTCTTCTGGCTTTGCCGTTACTTATTGGAGACTGGAAACCGCTGATTGTGGTTTTCCTTTCGGCGTCGGGATACCATCTTTTCAGCAATTCATCTGTTGGCGTTGTAACAGTAGTGTCATCAGCCTGTATGAAAAAAGCTTCGTGGCCAACCCAGTCTTTCTCAAACGCCAAAATTGTAGCTTCTGCTGCTTCATCAAGGTCTGTCCAACTCCAAAAATTCCTTGCCATTCGCTCGT
Source organism: Chloroflexota bacterium (assembly GCA_002719775.1). Classification (GTDB taxonomy): domain Bacteria; phylum Chloroflexota; class Dehalococcoidia; order Lucifugimonadales; family Australimonadaceae. The sequence goes on from PBEP01000020.1 coordinate 26,096, forward strand.
TGTTTGCGTCATCTTTTTTGGCTGGATAAATGTCAGATTTACTGCCCTTATTCCACTCAGACTGGCGTTCACGAGACCAAAGCCCGTGATATCTGAGGCTGGCGATTTGCAAATTCCTACGCCTGCAAAATGACTCCGCCATGATTTCTCCGAGTAATTTTGATTGTGCGTACGCATCTGCAGCCTTACTAAGACTATCCTCGTCAAGCGGCATGTACTCTCGGACTTGAGCTTCCCAAAAAGAAGCTCCAATTGCATTAATTGAAGATGCCATTACAACCTTTGGCACACCGAAGATTTCTGCAGCTTCAAGAACATTCCAATTAGAAAGCATATTGATTCTGAAAACTTCATGCTCAGGGCGCCATATTGGGTTAGGTATAGCTGCAAGATGGATAATAGCAGCCACACCTTTAGTGACAGCTACCACTTTGCCAAAATCAGTTGTGTCTAACGTCACTGTAGTAAGGCCAGATTCCATATCAGGCATTCTTCTTATGCCACTGGAAGGAGGAGCAGAATCAACGCTGACAACCTCATAACCTTTTTGCAAAAGAAGATTCACAATGGAAGTACCTGCTAAACCCGAACCACCTGTTACCAAAATTTTCAACACATACTCCTAATTACCCTGCTGCTGCCTGGGAGACACTTGAATCAGAAGACAAACCGAACGCTTGAGAAATAAGCTCATACGATCTAGCGCGATCTGCGTAGTCATAAGTAATCGTAACTATGCCAACTTCATCAGCCTGATACAAATCTGCAACCTCTAAAATCCCCGCTTTAACTTGGCTAGGATTCCCATCGATATAACCACTTTTAAATTTACCCATCCACTCTCTCGCTTGGTCAGTTAGCTCAATTTCCAAAGCTTCGTCAGGAGGAATCAACCCTGGCTTTATATTTAATGTCCACCCTGCTTTGTTTAGATTTCTACTAGCCCCGAGATACTCAGCTTTCTCTTCAGTTTCTGCACATATCGCTTGAACAGTGACATTGACCCTAGGTTTATCTAGATATGCGGAAGGCTTAAAATTGTTCCTGTATAACTCAGCTACTACTGGGCCTCTGCTGCGAATGTCTCCAAAGAAATCAGCAAATGCAAAGGCAACACCTAATTCGGCAGCTAATTGAGCGCTATAATCACTTGAACCCAATAACCAAACTTCAGGAGTCTCTTCAGGAGCGGGTCCGGGAAGTGGTCGTAATTGTGCAAAGGGATGCTCAGATACCATTGTGTTGTTTAAGTAACCCAATACATCTACCACTTGCTGAGGGAAATGGTTAACATCTGCAGGGTTTTTTGGATAGGCAAGGGCTGCCATTGTTATTTGGTCACTACCCGGCGCTCTCCCGATACCGAGCTCGATTCTGCCGGGATAAAATGCATTCAGCACGCTAAATTGTTCGGCAACTTTGAACGATGAATAGTGAGTGAGCATTACGCCACCGCTTCCGACTTTAATTGAGTTGGTTCTGGCCGCTATTTGGCCGATCATGGTTTCAGGACTTGGTCCTGAAAATGACCCTGAGTTGTGATGCTCAGCTACCCAAAAGCGATGATATCCAAGTTTTTCAGTTATCTGGGCTAATTCAACCGTAGCTTGCAGTGATTCTGCTGCCGTAGTGCCACGAGGAATTGGCGATTGATCAAGTACGCCGAGAATAGGTTCTTTACTCAATTAATTTCTCCTTCACATTAGACTAGCGCAAACCTGTACATTTACCAATAACCAAAAGTTCCGTTGACACCTAATGTATTGCATGCAAGCATCTAGTTTACCTGTTTATTATTTAAGGTTGTAAACCTCATGCCTCAAAATAACAATCGTAAAATTATAACTCCTGAAGAGAATGAATCTTTCTTTTCATTTCCTCATCCTGTAAATGAATATTCTGCTAGGACTGTAGCTGGAATCACTATGCTGATTGCAGGTTTATCAGTTTGCTTCGATTTGCCTCTACTACTGTGGTTCCTTTTCTATGAATTCACAGCCCGGGTTTTAACCGGACCGAAATTAAGCATTGTGGGTAGCTTGACCACAAAAGTTCTAGTACCTCGATTGATTAAAAAAGACAAGCCAGTGCCAGGTCCGCCAAAGCAATTTGCACAAACCATTGGAATGTTTATTACTTTAGCTGCACTGGCTCTAATGTATCTCCTTAATTTAACAGGTGCTGCTTACATATTGATTTCAATTATCGTTATTTTTGCAGCACTTGAATCTATTTTAGGATTTTGTGCTGGGTGTTTTGTTTTTGGGTACCTAATGAAGTGGGGATTAATTCCAGAATCTACGTGCGAACGATGCGCAAACCTTGATTTGCCAAATTCATCATTAAATAGCTAATACTTGAACTAATTCAACTTGTTGGTTGCATTACTCTCTGCTACTGTAATCACATGCCCAGACGCCGGTACCGTTCTAATCGACAAACTCAGTCGATCAAGGCTTCTTTGTGTGTTACATGCCTTGTCGATCAATTTTTTCCGGAAGTTGGAATTGCCACTGTTAATTCACTTAGAAAAGCCGGTGTCGATGTTGACTTTCCTTCTGATCAAACTTGCTGTGGACAAATTGCCTTTAACGGAGGTTTTCAGTCAGAGGCTAAAAAAATTGCAGAACGTTTTCTAGATATTTTTGAAGGAGAAAGCTACGTCGTTGTTCCTTCTGGGTCATGCGCCAGTATGATAAAGGTCTACTATCTTGAATTGTTTCAAGATGATCCCGTCTTGCTTGAACGTGCTCAAAAGCTGAGCGAGCGTACCCATGAACTGTCAGAGTTTTTAGTCAATGTTGCTGGGCATCAAAATATTGATGCGTCTTACCATGCGAAAGTGACATATCACGACGCTTGCCATTTGCTTCGTGAACTCGGGATCTCAGACGAACCAAGGGAGTTAATGAAGTCGGTTGAAGGTTTAGAGCTCTCCGAGATGCAAGATAGTGATCGATGTTGTGGCTTTGGTGGTTTATTCTCCGTAAAGTACCCCGAAATTTCAAAAGCCATTCTAGAAGAAAAATTACGCAATATTGAATCTTCGGGAGCTGATATTTTAGTTGCAAATGATTGTGGTTGCTTGATGCATATTCGAGGGGCTATGAGTCGCCAAGGTATGAAACAAGAAGCTATGCATATCGCACAATTACTATCACCCGATGCCGATAGGAGCTAATGTGGCCGAAGTTAAAACAGCAAAATTTAAAAAAGCATCATCTCAAGCTGTAAGTGACCCAAAGCTACAGAACACCCTTGAACACGTAATGGGACATTTCATTGAAGCCCGTGCAGGTGCTATTGAAGAATTTGGAGATGAATCATGGGATCAAATGAGAGAGAGAGCAAGCTCAATTAAAAAGCATGCTTTGGAAAATTTGGATTATTACTTGGATCTCATTGACAGAACAATTCAAAAGAATGGCGGGCATGTTCACTTCGCAAAAGATACTCAAGAAGCCAATAGGATTGTCTTAGACATAGCTAAAAAAGCTGAAGCTAAAAGAGTGATTAAGAGTAAATCAATGGTTTCAGAAGAAATGGGGTTAAATAAAGCTCTTGAAAAAGCTGGTATTGAGCCAGTAGAAACAGACTTGGGCGAATATATTATTCAGCTCGCTGATGAACCGCCATTTCACATTATCGCCCCCGCAATGCACAAAACCAAACAAGAAGTTTCAGAGTTATTTCAGGATTGGCTTAGGACTGCTCCTACTCAAGACATTAAGCAACTCTGCATTATTGCTCGAGATGCACTGAGAGAGAAATTTTCCACTGCAGATATCGGAGTTTCTGGGGCCAATTTCGTTGTCGCAGAAACAGGTACTGTAGTGCTTGTTACAAATGAAGGTAATGGTCGAATGACAACATCGACCCCGAAAATTCATATAGCCGTTAGCGGGATTGAGAAAGTATTGCCAGCTATCGAAGACGTTGGTTTATTTCTTAGGCTCTTGCCTCGATCAGCAACTGGACAAAGAATTACAAGTTACAACACATTTGTGAGTGGTCCAAAGTTTTCGACAGACGAAGATGGGCCTGAAGAATTCCATTTAATCATGGTGGATAACGGTCGCTTAAACCTCATGAGAGATCCAGAATTTAGGGAAGCTTTGAAATGTATCCGATGCGGCGCTTGCCTTAATACTTGCCCTATATATAGAAAAGTTGGTGGCCATTCTTACGGTTGGGTATACCCTGGTCCAATCGGAGCAGTTATTACTCCTGTTCTAACAAACATAAAGCAATCCAAAGATTTACCGTACGCCTCTACCCTATGCGGAGCTTGTCGAGATGTTTGTCCTGTAAAAATCGATATACCCAAATTGTTACTTAAATTAAGGCATATGGCTGTTGAGGGAGATTCTTCTCAAAGATCTGTTTCATGGATTGAGCGACTAATGATTGGGCAGTGGAGAAAAACAGTTAGTACTAGGAGTTCTATTGAGAGAGCAACAAATCTAGCTAGGTTTTTACAAGTGGTGGTTACGAAAAAAGGAATTATTCGAAATCTCCCTTTGCCTCTTATTTCTGGTTGGACTAAGTCACGTGACTTTCCAGCATTAGCACCTAAATCATTCGCTCAATTATGGCAAGAGAAGTTTTCAGAGGAAACTGATGGTTGAGAAAGAAACAAAAACTGACAAATCTGATTTCTTGCAGTTAGTTCGTGAAGCTATAGGGAGAAAAACTCCTCTTTTGTACGCTCCTGACTATCCGCCTTTGAAATCAAACTACACTCGCCAGCAAGAAAAAGTCAGAACAATTACTGCAAAAAATTTGGCTCGCAAGTCTAAAATTCTCGACCAACTTATTGAAAATGCTTCTTTTGCGGGATGGAATGTGCATCGCGTCAGTGATCACGAAAGTGCGGCTGAGAAAATTGGTGAAATCGCCGCGTCAGTTAAAGCAAAATTAGCTGTGAGAACTACTGAGACTATCCTTAAATCTGTGAATGTCGACGGTGCACTAAGGAGTAAGAAAGTCACTCCTGTAGTTTTAGCTTCAGGGCGCTACAGATCCAAGTCTGACTTGAAAGAAGTTGCCTTCAAGGCTGATCTGGGCATTTCTGGTGTTTCATTTGCTATCGCAGAGACAGCAAGTTGTGTACTAATACCTAGAAAAGGTGTAGCGAGGCTAACGTCTTTGGCTCCACCTGTTTTTGTGGCTATTGTTCAAGCAGACCAAGTCTTAGAAAACCTAGATGATTACTTTGCCATGGTGAGGTTGCAGTTCCAGAAAACTAGAGGCAGATATCCAAATTATACAAATTTTGTTTCTGGCCCTAGTAGAACGGCTGATATTGAACAAACTCTGACTATAGGGGTACATGGCCCCGGCATCGTTCATATGGTTTTAGTTGGATAGGAATGCTTAAGTTAATACTTTTGATGGCTGCTGCATTAGCTATATTTACTGGATGCCAAGATTCAAAAAGAACTATTCAAACTCCAATTGGATACCCAACTCCCACACCTCATGAAAAGTTTCTGAAACAGTCGGTTGTAGGAGAGAATGTTCAATTAGTACTACCAGAGATAGTAAATTATCTCGATGCAGAGTATGACTGGAGGCAGATCTACGGCCCCGAGGTTTTGCTAAATAATCCCAAAACAAAAGAACCCCAATTCACACCTGTGGAAGCTGGGGTGTATGGCTTCGAGTCCATTGTGCGGCAAGGTACAGTTATTTCATCCATAGTAATACTTAATGTTGAAGTCACCAAAGCTCCGCCAAAAATAATCATTAATTCCCCACATTCAGGTTATTTCGGCACAGATTTGCCCATAAACATTTCGTCAGAAAAATCACTGAATAGTAACTCAAGAATTTCAATATCCTATTCACTTGATGGCGGATACTCTTATAAAGAGGCAGCAATTAATCCAGACAAAAACCTAAGAAATGATAATGAGTATCTGTGGCTTGCATCGAAAGACTTTGTAGCCAATGATGTGATAGATGTTGTGCTAAAAAGTCAGTATGCCGAAGATTTTGCTCTAGTTGTTTTAACTTATGATCAGGACTTCGCCGATGTTTCAAGAATTTGCTTGCTTCAGGCTAAAGTCTGGCCTTTTATGAAAGATTTATCTTCTCAGGTACACTTAGATTTAACTGTTTGCCAGAGGGATATTGCGGCTAAAGTTGTCGACGATTTTAGATCGCATATTGCTGTGATATACGAAGATTTTGATCAAACTATTTTGTTGAATCTACCAATATGGCTATATGAACATTCAATTGCCGCTAATAACAGACTCACTAATATAGTTGAGCTTGAATTTTTCTTGGAAAAGGCTTCAGAAAACATTGCACAAATAGAATCACTAACTCTTTTAGCCATTTCAGAAGCATCAACTAACCTAGACAGTCAAATAACCGACGCAATTATAAATAGCCTCAATGAATTAAGGGTGATTACGAAAGTACGGCACGAATATACTCTTGCTAGGGCGAGGCACGTACTATATTGATCACTTAATTATTAGATACCCACCATTGAGCGCTTTGTAACAAATTCGCTCTGAAGCATCCACTAACTTTTGATAAGAGTCTTCAAAATCTGGAACGGGATCCGTGTTCTTAATAGTAGGCTCTAATTCGAAAAATCCATATTGATTAAGTTCTTCGATACCATTTTCAATACTCCCGCCAATTCCTAGACAAGGAGTTTTGAGTGCTACTGACCTTGCAGCAATTTCTAGAGGAGCTTTATTAAAAAGTGTTTGTTTATCAATTCTACCTTCTCCAGTTATAACTAAGTCTGCTTTTCTAATATGATCATCAATCTTTAACAGATCGCAAATCATCTTTGCTCCCCATGTAATTTTTGCACCTATGACCGACATCCCAGCTGCAAGACCACCCGCTGCTCCCATACCTGGTATTCCATTGACTTGAATTCCGAGATCTTTGTCCAATACTTGAGCAAAATTATTTAGTGCCTTATCGAATAAAGATATGTCCTTTTCTAGAGCACCTTTTTGGGGACCATAAATTGCTGAAGCACCATTTTTTCCGCATAAAGGGTTGTTAACATCAGTGATTAGAAGAATTTCAGCTTGAAGAACACTTTCAGGTAACTGGCTTATATCAACATGCTCTAAGTCAAGCAAACCTCTGGGCCCATACGAGATCTGGTTACCTTCTTTGCCTGTCAGCATAGCTTTTAGAGCTTGGAGAGCCCCAGCGCCAGCATCCATTGTTGCGCTTCCGCCTAGGCCAATTAATATTTTATTGCAGCCAAGATCCAAAGCTTTTCGGATAAGTTGCCCCGTTCCAAAAGTTGTGGCAGTCCAAGGATCAAGGTGCTTTTTTTTTGCATGAACTAAACCAGATGCTTCAGCCATTTCCAATACTGCAGTTTTCTTGTCTTGAGAAACGCCCCAGTTTGCAAATACTAATTTGCCGTAAGGGCCAATGACTTTTGATTTTCTAATCGATGCGCCTAATGGGTGCGCTAACACTTCTAAAGACCCATGTCCTCCGTCGGCAATTGGGACTAAATCGAGATAAGAATCAGGAAAAACCCTCCTAGCACCTTCGGCTATTGCATTAGCTGCACTTTGGCCAGGTAGAGTGCCTTTGAATCCTTGAGGAGAAATCAGAATTCTCATTCCAGAAGTATAAGTTGAGAGTTACAATTTGTACCGTAAAGGAGAATGAAGGAAATTGAATATTAGAAAAGCCACACAAAAAGACTTTGAAGCTATTGAATTACTCTACAGGGAAGCAGACTTAATAGCTTATGAATTATTGCCATCATTTTTCAAACACCCATCTGAATTCACTAGAAGCAGGGATGAGCTAGACAAACAAATTGGAGATCACTTGACAGAGGTCTTTGTTGCAGAGGACGAGAGAGGAATAGTTGGCTTATCTGTCACTGTGTTGCAAAAAACCCCAACAGCATTTGAGGGTTTCGTTGAACGAAAATTCGCAGAGTTGGTTGATTTGGTCGTCAGTACCCAAGCAAGAAGGGAAGGTATTGCAACAGTGCTAATCTCCCATGCGGAAAATTGGGCAAAGCAATCAGGAGCAGAATCTATTGACCTGACTGTGGTTGAAGGGAATTCAGGTGCAGAAATCCTTTACCACAAATCAGGATACATCGCTAGGTCTCATCGAATGTGGAAGAAATTAGCCTAGTTAGAGTGATACGCTTCTGGGCGGTACTTTACATCTTTCAGCTTCAATTATTTTCAAAATTTGATCGACTGTCTTTTCGATGTCATCTGTTTGGTTGATAATCACGTGATCAAACCATTCTGACTCCTCCATTTCCTGAATAGCAGTTGATAATCGGCGTTCGATATCTAGCAATGTTTCTGTTTTTCTTTCTTTCAGCCTTCGTTCAAGCTCTTGACTTGAAGGGGCATTCAGGAAAATCAAAATAACATCTGGGATCAAGTGCTTAATAGTTCTAGCTCCTTGAACATCAATTTTTACGATAACGTCTTTTTGATTTTGTAGTGCAGTGCGTAACGGACCTATGGGGACTCCATACCATTTCCCATAGACATTTGCAGACTCAAGAAAACCAGAAGAGGCACTTAGGTTGTCAAATTGTTTTTTTGTGAGAAAGTGATAATCGACACCATCTAATTCAGATGGACGTTGTTTTCGTGTTGTAGCAGTGACGCTGAAATGAAATTTTGACCCCTGGTGCTTTTTCATTGCATCTAAAACGGCATCTTTGCCGACACCAGAAGGACCTGAAATAACAATTAGCAGAGGATTCATTTGCTTATACTTTTCCGTCTATAAGGTTAGAAATATGATTCCAAAAAGATGGGTAGGTAACGGAAGCATGTTCTGATCCTTTGATCTGAGTTTCTCCTTTGCTCAATAATCCTGCTATACCTAACATCATAGCTATTCTGTGGTCACCATAACTTATACAATTATTGCCGGTTAATGGAGCAGATTGAGTTATCAGCATTCCATCTGCCGTTTCCTGTATTTTTGCCCCCAGACGCTTCAACTCAGTTACTATGGTATGAATCCTGTCAGTTTCTTTTACTCTGAGTTCTTCAGCGTTTTTAATTTCAGTCTTACCTTTCGCAAAGCATGCAGCTAAAGCTAGGATTGGGATCTCATCTTGTACTCTGGGTATCATCGACCCAGAAATTTCAGTGCCGATTAAATCACTAGAACGCGCTATCAAATCAGCGACTGGTTCTCCACTTTGTTCACGGTGGTTCAGAACCTCAATATTCGCACCCATAGACTTAAGGACATCCAGAATGCCTGTACGTCCTGGGTTCACACCTACGTTATTGACCCTTATTTCGGCATCTGGATGGCATGCTGCGCCTACGAGCCAGAATGCAGCAGAGCTAATATCTGCAGGTACAGTCACGTCTCGTGAAGTTAATTTCCCAGGTGAAATAGATATTTTAAGACCATCAATCTCGACTTTTGCTCCCATATCTTTGAGCATTCTTTCTGTGTGATCTCGAGATAAATCAGGTTGATTGATAACAGTTTTGCTATCTCCATACAAAGCCGCAATTAAGATGGCACTTTTTACTTGGGCACTTGCGACATTCATGCCATATTCGATGCCTTTTAACTGCCTGCCTTGGATAGATAGTGGTGCTAGAGTATTGTTTTCTCTGCCAGATATTTCAGCACCCATCAGCCTCAATGGTGTAATCACTCTTTCCATTGGCCGTGACCTTAATGAACGGTCACCAGTGATTACAGTGGAGAATGGTTGAGCAGAAAGCAGACCAGCCATCAAGCGCATTACTGTCCCACTATTGCCAGCATTTAAAACTTTATGAGGTTCTGTAAAAGAATCACCTTGGATCAGAAAATCGCTGTCATTGATTTTGGAAATTTTTGCCCCAAGGTCTTTTAGAACTCTGATAGCTGCATAACAATCTGCCCCTGATCCGAAATTTCTAATTTCTGCATCACCAGAAGAGATGGAATTCAATATAACAGCTCTTACTGAAATCGACCGATCACCTGGGGGTGTCAATTCTCCTGAAAGTCTATTTGGGCTACTGATTATTCGATGCAAGACTTTCCTCTATACCCTATCCGACCAACTTGTTCGCCAAGTTTAACACTGGATCAAAGAGATACCCCAAGATCCTAGCGCCTATAAAAAATTGGAGCATAAAAATCCCAAAGAGCAATACTGGACCATAAATCTCTATGCGACTTATAAAGGGAAGCCAACTCTCGGGTACAATTCCCCTTAAAACCCCAGAACCATCAAGAGGGGCCATTGGTAACAAATTAAATACAGCTAAAATCAAATTTAACGTTAGTAAGTGTTGAAAAAAAATAGCAACATAACCAAGCGCCAAAAATTGAGTCCAACTTGAAAAATGATAGGTTTGTACATCCAAGAAACCTAGTTGAAAAAAAATTGCTATAAACAGAGCAAAGAAAATATTTGAAGCAGGCCCCGCTGCTGCTATTAAAGCCAATCCTCTGCGTCCACTTTTTACGAGACTTGGATTTACTGGAACAGGTCTTCCCCACCCAAAGCCTATGAGTAAAATCAGGATGCTACCCACGGGTTCTAAATGTCTCAAAGGATTCAGCGTTAGCCGGCCATGATTTTTCGCAGTTTGGTCTCCTAGCCAAAATGCTGCATAAGCATGACTGAATTCATGCACAGAAATGCTAATTACAAGGGCAGCTATTATTGGTATTAGCCAAAGCAAAAAATAACCGGGCTGCGTTAATAAAATGTCAAATCCAGCTAAAAGCACGCTTTATTCCCGCTACCTTAGTAATATCCATCATCTTCATCGTCTAGTTCCTCAGGCGTTGTTAGAGGCTCGGAGCTAGCAGCAACTCCACCAGGAATTCCAAGAGCAGGGATTTTGGCATTTCGTTTATCATTGCGCTTCATGGATGTGCTCTCAGCTAGGCTAAGCATAAGATCATAGTTTGATTTAAGTTGTTTTAAATCTAAATTATCTAAATCTATTACTATTGCGTTTACTCCCAAATCCCTCAGCATTTCAAGCTCTGTTTTTCCAGGGAATCTTTTTAAATGCACAAGCAACCATTTGCCAGTTACACTTCTTACGCGTGATATCTGGATTAAGTCAGTTAGCCTTAAATCTTCATTTTCGCATAGTGAGATCATGAAGCAATCAATAGGAATATCTTCAATAATTCTTAGGGTACTATCTTCCATTTCAGGATCAATTTTTAGAATTGATGATTGATCTTCAACTTTTAATACGCTCACTGGAGTAAGTGCAGAATTAAAAACTTGAAAATCTGAACCTTTGAAATTCTCACCCTTGGGAACTTTTGGCATAACACCCCATAAAGTTCCTTCAAGCTTTTTTGATAATTTTGCAACTTGGGATTTCGTTGTAACATCAACCAATATTGCAGCGTCAATTGGTGATTTGCTAACAAGTAGCGCATCTGAGTCAGTGGCGACATTTGCGATTAAAAGCAATGGCGATTTTTTAATAGACTCTGCCTTTCTTCCAAATCCTATTGGTTGTGGAGAGTTTTGTGAGATTTGATCAAAGCTGTCTAATAATTTACTCATGTTTAGCGCCTTAGCTGATGATTGGCCAAATGGCCACGGTAACAGTATTCTAACTCATTGGCTTATTTAAGGCTTCAAGGGGTTTAAGTTGGAACAAGAAATCTCAGTTTTGAAATACTTAGTTTCATCTGGAATAGGTTCAAGGAGAGTTTGCGCTTCTTTAATTATGAAAGGTGAAGTCAAAGCTAACGGACAGTTAATTACTAGCCTAAAGCATTTAATTTCAAACCATGATTTACTGGAAGTGAGCGGGCAACAAATTAGTATTGGACAAACCAAGAAAGTCCACTTAATTCTCAATAAACCAAAAGGATATTTATCTTCTGTTAGTGATGATAGGAATAGGCCTACTGTTTTAGATTTAGTGCCAGAAAAATATAAGGTGCCAGGATTAGTTCCAGCGGGACGATTGGATTATTTAAGCTCAGGTTTAATGATTCTGACCAATGATGGTGATTTGGTATATCGCATTACTCATCCTAAATTTAAAATCGAAAAGGAATATCTAGTGTTTCTAGATAAACCACTTCTTGAATCAGATATTCAGAAATTAACTAGGGGATACAAGATAGAATCAGGGTTCGCTAGAGTTTTGGCTGTTAAGACAATAAATAGATCTAATAATCAATATTCTATTGTTCTCAATGAAGGGAAAAAACGCGAAATCAGGCTATTGATTAAGGGCCTAGGAATCCATGTTAAGGACTTACAAAGAGTCAGGATTGGCCAAATTAGACTAGGTAGATTGGCATCTATGGACATTGCACCCATGACTAAATTGCAAATCGAATCACTGCGTTAATTTCTTCTTTTACTCAGGCATTGGATATCCGTCGCTTCGACGATCAGTGCCTCCAATTCTCGTGTTACTTAAAGGATTTATTTGAATTAGCTGCACAGCGCCTGGTGTTTGGCCCTCGGGTACCGGCTTCACATCATGGCCTTTATTTGATAGCGACTTTAAGGTTTCATCATCAAACCCTTCTTCGAAGCGCAATTCAAACGGCAAATCGGATGTAGCTGGATCACTTCCTGGGAAATGATGCCATCTAGGAGTATCGGCTGCAGCCTGTACGTTCACTCCATAATCCAATAGGGCCGTAATCATCTGGATGTTCCAAGATGGTTGACGGTCTCCTCCCGGGGTACCTCCTACCAAGATTGGGCGTCCATCCTTAATAACCATATAAGCTTGAATTGTATTCATGCTTCGTTTAAGAGGAGCAATCACATTAGGGTGATTTTCGACTAAATAGAATCCCCTACCAGCCCTATCGTTCAATAAGACTCCTGTGTTTCCAGCGACAAATCCTGAACCAAAATATTGAGATAGGCTGTGGATAAATGATACACAGTTACCCTGTGAATCAATTACGTTGAAGTACGAAGTACTTTGAGAAGTCCCAGACTGAAGTTGATCAGGAGTTCCTGCGCTTGGATCATTTGACGAGAATTTTGGATCAATACTTTCAGATCGGATTTTTGCATATTCTTTGCTAATAATTGTATTTAAAGGTACGTCAATAAAATCAGGGTCACCGAGGTAGTTTAGGCGGTCTATAAACCCTAACTTCAGCGCTTCTACCATCAAATGGATAGATTCGGCAGAACCCCAGCCCATCGAGCGCAAGTCGTAATTCTCCAAAATATTAAGTACTTCTAAAAGCATGTAACCTTGTGAAGGCGGGGCGCTGGCGAAGACTGTATTGCCTCTATAATTTGTAGATGCTTGAGCTTCAGTGACAACCGTTTTTTGGCCAGCTAAATCCTCAGATGTCATCAACCCGCCTGCGCTGATAATCGCATCGGCTATTTCTTGAGCTAATGCGCCCTGATAAAATTCATCAATTCCCTTACTTGAGATTCTTCTTAATGTTTCGGCTAAGTCTTTTTGCACTAGAAGGTCACCTGGCACAAAAGGAAAATCTCCATTTAAGTAGATTTTCTTTGTAGAGGGGTAATTCGATATTTTGTCTTTATATGCTTCGAAGTAAGTACCAATTCTACCGGGCAATGGAAAACCTTGGTCAGCTAGCCTTATTGCAGGTGCAATTAAATTGGCTAAGTCTTGAGTTCCGAATTGCTCTAATATAGTTTGCCAAGCATGCAATTCCCCGGGCACCGTTGGCGTAAGCGGCCCTTCTGGGGGCATTTTTGTATAGCCTTTCGAAGTGAAATACTCTGCTGTCGCATTTTTTGGTGCGCGACCACTACCAGTGATGTCGTAGACCTTCCCACTTGAAGATTCATAGAGAAGGGCAAAAACCTCACCGCCAATACCACACATTGGAGGTAATACAACAGCTTCTGCAGCTGCCACTGCTATGGCTGCATCAAATGCATTGCCACCAGACTTGAGAACATTTGCACCAATTGAACCGGCTAAAGGAGATGCTGAACAAACCAAACCACCCTGAGTGAGGACGGCACTTCTAGTTGAAGACACATAACTGGCATTGTTCTTTAGCATAAATTCATCCATTTCGTATTATTTAGAAATAATCCTTAGAGTTGTTACCCCTTAAAGATAGATGTTTGATTCAAAAGCGTCAAAAAGTCGATATTTATCGAAATAACTCATTATTATGTTTGAAAAATTATATTTTGAGGCTTAATATGCCAGTATCCGTTTCACGGATCATCATGAGGACTTGTGTCCGTATGAGGAGGCGCAAATGCCAGGAACGTTTACCGCAGCAAGTAGAGGACAGCTTGAAGCTGATGCTCCTTTAGGGGAGATTCCCAATTTAATAGG
>PBEP01000021.1 GCA_002719775.1 Chloroflexota bacterium
CATGGGATATGCTGCAGAAAAATACGGTGCAATATGTGAAGGGGTAACCGTATCGAAAGAGCAGGTTGCGTACATCCATGATCGTTATGCAGATTTACCTGTTACCGCAACACTAGCTGATTACAGAGACGCTCAAGGTCAATTTGACCATATTGTTTCAATGGGTATGTTCGAGCATGTGGGGCCCAAAAATTACAGAACCTATTTCGAAACAGCACATAGATTGTTAAAAGAAAATGGCTTTTTCCTACTTCACACCATCGGCGGCCAAGGATCAACTGATCAAATAGACCCGTGGCTTGATAAGTATATTTTCCCAAATGGTGTATTACCCTCTCTTAAGCAGGTAGGAGAGTCTATTGAAGGTCTTTTCATGGTCGAAGACTTGCATAACTTTGGTGCTGATTACGACAAGACATTAATGGCCTGGCATCATAAATTTGAAAGTAACTGGCCAACGCTAAGTCAGAATTACGACGAACGTTTTAGGCGAATGTGGAATTATTATCTTTTAACTTGTGCTGGAGGATTTAGGGCTCGGCATATCCAGCTGTGGCAATTTGTGCTAGCCAAGCGTGGAATCCCTGGTGGCTATACCTCTGTTCGTTAGTGATTTGTTAATGCCAAATAATTCCAGTTATACAATAGAGACTAAAGGGCTTGTCAGAGAATTTGGAAATTCTAGAGCTGTTGATGATGTAAACCTTTTTGTGAAACCTGGTGAAATCTATGGTTTTTTAGGACCTAACGGTGCTGGTAAATCTACAGTCGTCAGGATGTTGACGACATTGTTACTGCCCAGCTCGGGAACAGCAAATGTAGCAGGTTTTGATGTTGTTAAATCTCCCACAGAAGTTAGATTAAGAATAGGCGCTGCACTTCAAGAAGCGGCACTAGATAACAAGCAAACTGGTAGAGAACTTTTAGACTTACAAGGCCGTTTGTATGGGCTTAACGGGAGCATCACAAAAAAAAGAATTGATGAACTTTTAGAGCTCGTTGATATTGGGAGTTCTGTTGACAGACTTATTGAAACATACTCTGGGGGGATGAAGCGGAGGCTTGATTTAGCTGCGGCATTAATTCATAACCCAGCAATTCTTTTTTTGGATGAACCGACTACTGGGCTTGATCCGATTTCCAGATCAAAAGTTTGGGAAGAAATTCGCAGAATTAACCATGAGCTAGGGATGACTATCTTTTTAACCACCCAATACCTCGACGAAGCTGACCAATTAGCTCATCGTGTCGGAATAATTAATCACGGAAAGATCGTAGCAGAGGATAAGCCGGACATATTGAAGAAATCTGTTGGTTCCGACGTCATTCTCGTTACACTAAAGGACAGGATAGATACTGCGGTTGAATTATTTTCCAAGTTGCCATTAGTTAAGAGCGTCGAATCACATGGTGATAATTTGACCGTATCTGTCAATAATGGAGCGCAGTCAATTGGGCCGATAGCTATTGCATTGAATGAATCGAGAATTCCAATTCATGAAATTACTTTAAGAACACCAACTTTGGACGATGTGTTTCTCCATTTTACAGGTCTGCGTTTAGCAGAAGAAGCGCAAGCAGAAGAATGGAAAGATTTGTGAGAATTAGCCATACTGAAAACACTCCTTTAGCAAGAAAAGCAGGTTTTATTATTGATGTAATAACCGTGGCTAGGCGCGCTATCCGTTCAATACCTCGCGATCCTGAGACTGTTGTTCCTGCTATTCTTTTCCCTGCTTTTTTCTTTGCGGTAAATATTGGTATGTTTCAGGATTTAGTTGCTACTCCTGGGTTTGATTTCAAAGCTTTTCAAATTCCAGTGGCTATTTTGTTTGCAGTAACTGGAATATCTCGAGCGATGTCACTTGTTCTAGATATTCAAGGGGGATATTTCAATCGCTTAGGCATGACTCCAGTAACCAGGTTGTCCTTATTACTTGGTTTAATGGTTGCTGATCTAGTTCTGGTTGTTGCTTTGACCATTCCAGTACTTATATTAGCTACCTTGGTAGGGGTTCGATTTGAAACTGGTGCGCTGGGCATGATTGTATTCGTTATCATTTCTGGATTCTGGGGATTGGCATTTGCTGGTTTTCCATATGCTATTGCACTTAAAACGGGAAACCCTGCGGCTGTAAACCTAAGTTTTATAATCTTTATGCCTTTCATTTTCTTGGCCCCTGTGTTTATTCCACGTGAGGCAATGACTTCTTGGTTAGGAACGGTCATTATGTATAACCCTGTGACCTATCTACTAGAAGCTATGAGATCTTTAATCATGGTCGGATGGGATTTTAATGCACTAATTGAAGGTATTTTTGCAGTTGCTTTAGTAGCTCTACTCAGCATGTCTCTTGCCTTGTGGACTTTGAAGAACAGAGTTACTAGGAACTAATAAGAACGTAATTATTGAGTAATCTTCCTAAATCAAATAAGCCAGATGCGAAATTATACAAAAATTCAACTACTGGCATCTTTGCTTCCTACTTTGTTTGGAGCCTTGGTACAGGAGCTCAGAGTTTAGCTAGGCCTTTATTTGCTTTTTTGGTTTCAGGTCAAATTTTCTTTGCACCTCTTTTGGCATCTACCAACGCACTTGCTAGGACAATTGCAGGCCCTATTACTGGTTTTCTAACAGATCGCATTGGAAGAAAACCAATGGTGATAATAGGAACAGTGCTTAGAGCTGGATCATCTTTTATTGAAATTTTTGTTGATTCGTTTTTGCAGTTTGCAATCCTTGAATTCATTGGTCAGTTAGGCGTCTCCATGTGGGTTACCTCTTCATCAGTTTTAATTGCCGATGTTTCAAATGAAAATAACCGAGGAAGGATGGTTGCATCACGAACGATGTCCATGCGGGTGGGGATGATTTTGGGCCCCATCATTGCTGGGGCATTAGCTACTATTGATCTAAGGTATGTTTTTGCGTTCAACGGAATTACTAAATCAATAACCTTGCTGATGGTAATTTTAATGATTTCAGAAACGCGACCAGAATCAGCACGGCAAAGAACTGCAAAAGATTCACCTAGAAGGGGCATTGATTTCAGCTTTTTTAAAACACGTGCATTTTTTGCTTTGACCGTTGTTACTTTTGGGCTAAGTATGATGAGTCAGGGCGTATTCATGTCTATTTTCCCTGTTCACCTTCAAGAAATTATTGGAGCTACAGAAAACCAGATTGGCATAATTGTAACCCTTTCTGGTGCTCTTACTCTCGCTGTAGCGTTCCCCAATGGTATCTTCATTGATAGATTTGGTAGAAAAAAATCATTAGTTCCCGGGCTTTTAATGCTGGGAATAGTTGCAATAGGTATGGCCTATAGCAATACCTATTTTGCCATGCTTTTTGTCGTGGGTTTTTATGGTATTGCTGAAGGAACCGTAATGGGTTCTTCTCAGGCTTATGCTATGGACTTAGCACCAGAGGATAGGAGGGGCGAATTCCTTGGTGTATGGGCAATTTTCCAGAATAGTGGCGCTCTCCTTGCACCTTTATTAATAGGAGCTATTTATGCAATTTGGGGACCCAAAGAGGCATTTACCTTAGTTGGAGCATGGTTGCTCATAAGTGCACTGTTGATGGCAGCATTTGGACCGGAAACTGGCGGAAAAAATAAGAAAAATTACGGCGAGTGATCTCCTAGTGCGGATCCTCGCAAAATCAGCTTTTGAACCTCATGGCTATTGTCTTTTTGGTGATGTTTAGTGTGATGGAGCATTATAATTATGGACTATCATCTAATAGAAACCGATGAAGCATTGAAGAAAACAGTTGAACTTGCCAAAGGCACTACTGTTTTATCAATCGACACTGAATCTAATAGTCGCCACAGATTCCCCGAGCGAGTTTGCCTTATTCAAATTGGCTTTTTAGGTATGGTTTTTATAATCGATCCAATTAAGGTCGTAAATTTAGAACCTTTGCGGAAATTGCTATCTAATAAAAAAATTACCAAATTATTCCATGGAGCTGATTACGATGTTCGTGGATTGAATAGAGATTGGGGTTTTGAAATATACGGTATATTCGATACTTATGTTGCTGCTCGGTTATTAGGATTTGAAAAACTAGGATTAGCTAACCTTTTAGATGAGGTCTTAAAGATTGAAATACCCAAAGACCCTGCTATACAAAAACAGGATTGGTCTATAAGGCCCATTTCCAACTCTGCACTCGAATATGCAGGATCAGATGTCGCGCATCTTGAAAAGCTAAGCGTTGAATTATCTCAGCAACTTAAATCCACTAGTAGGGGAAAATGGGCGGATGAAGAATTTAAAAGGTTAGAAAAAATCAGATATTCTAAGCCTAACCAAGAAGAGTTATTGTTCAGGATGAAAGAATCTAAAGGACTTAATTCCAGAGGGTTGGCTATTCTCTATGAGTTGTTAAATTTTAGGACAGAAGCTGCAATCACTTCTGCCCGACCACCAGGTTATATAATCCCTAGTGCAGCTTTGGGTATATTAGCTGCTGATCCTAGTAAAAAACTTGATGATGTTCCGCAGTTATCTCCGGGTATAATCCGTCGATTTGGTAAAGGCATTCATGCAGCTATAAATACTGGCATGGCTGCTCCATTAATTGAAAGACCTCAAAAAGCTTTAATCAAAGGCAGATTAAGTCCGTATCTAGCAAACCCAATTGTTAAGGAACGTTTGCGCAAAATTAAGCAATGGCGACAAAAGCATGCAGAAATTCTTAAAATTGACCCAGCATTAATTTGGCCTGTAGATAGCCTTAAGCGTGTTTCTTTAAATATGAATTCTGTAGACAAGGAATTGAAATCTGACGATGTAAGAAAATGGCAAAAAAAGGAATTCGGGCGTTCAATAAAAACATACTTGAAGTCCATGATTCGCGAAGAACAAACAACAGATAAATAATTTAACCTAAAAACCTACTATTCAGTGAGCGAAAGTAATTTTTCCCTATTGCCATGTCCATGACTTCTGTTGATGCTAGATTTGATACTGGATAAGACTCAAGCTCCCCATTAAGCTGTGCGAGTAGCACGCTGTAAATGCCTTGAACAGAAGCCTGAAAAGTTTGATGTCCTCTAATTATGATGCTGACGTTGTAGCGTGCGAGTTCGGCTTCAGAAAGCTTTACTTCTGAACCTCCTAAAAGTATCGGCAGGCCATTAGAAGAATTATAAATAACCTTCAAATCATCTTCATTGGTGACACCAACGAGGAAAATTGCATCTACGCCAGATGAAGCAAGCGCCAGTACTCTTCTTTCCGCTTCAAACGCTCCACCCGTTCTTAAAGCATGTGTCCTACCTATAATTATTGTTTCAGGGTCAACACGCGCCTCCAAAGCTGCTGTTGCTTTTGATAGAAGTTCGTCTAACTCAATTAGATGTTCCCCTTTGGTACCTTTTCTTTGTGGAAGAACTGTATCTTCGATTGTAATAGCGGATGCGCCAGCAGCTTCCAAGTCCCTTATAGCTGCTATTACATTGATTGAGTTGCCGTATCCATTATCCGCATCAACGATGAGGCTAAGATTAGAAACACGAGTGATCCGTCTTGTTTGGTCGACAAGATCATTGATAGATAAAAGGGCAATGTCTGGAGCACCCAGGACTACAGCACTTGCAGAAGATCCAGGGAAAATAGCTATTTCGAAACCTAAAGAATCAGCCAGGCGAGCAGAGACAGGGTCAAAAACAGAAGCTGGCTGAAAGCACGTACCGCCCCTTAGGTGTTTCCTTAAATTCTGCCTTTTTGCAGAGGGAGAGACGATTTCTTCTTCAAATCTTGTCACGGACTAGTCCTTGCTACTCCGGGGGATTGATAGTTCTGGTAAGAAAATTCGCAATTCCAGTTGTAATTGCTATTACTACGATTCCAGCTACGATACTTGTGATACCCGCACCCCAATCTTCGTTAGAAAAGTCAACTATCATATTGATGAAACTAGCAATTAAAGCGAGCCAACCAATGCCCATGGTTATTCCTGTTCGCCACATGTTTCCCTCCTGAATCCCAGAGATGCTTAAGATGCATAGTATATTAAAGCTAACTAACGTTCAAACGCTCCACATTGAACGGCAAGGGGAATTTACCATCAAATTTACTCAAATTGGAAGGCCACTCTGATTTCGGCAATTCATAAAAGACTTCTATTTCATTACCATCTGGATCTAGAAAGTATATTCCCATGGAAATGCCATGATCTCCGTAGCCTACTATTTTTACCTCTTCGTTCACTAAGTGAGCATGGAAATTTTCAAGTTCATCTAGGGTATCCATTTGCCAAGCAACATGGTATAGGCCCACTCGGTTTTTTTCAGAAGGCATTATTTCTGAACCTAAAGCAAGTAGTCCAAGCTCGTGAGATTTTATTTTTTGCTGGGGCGCACTTAAAAAAGCCATACGCTTTCCTGCAGTTGATGTAACCTCAAGACCCAAAACTCTTACATAAAATTCAACAGATCGATCCAGTTCTTTTACTCGAAGCACGACGTGTGCCAAGCCTGATATGTTTGGCTTTTTCATATTTACCCCTATAGCAATTTTAACTAATTGAGACTTTTATTGAAATATCGATTGATCAGCATCGGCTGTGCGAATAAACTTCATGCATGACTACATTTAATTATAGAGAACAAATTCAAGAAGCTATCAGAAATTCAGAAGCACGCTACGTGGAGATTAGAATCGAAGAAAGCGAGAGTCGCCATTTGCGATATCGATCGAAGGATTTAGAAGATATAGGGAGATCGAGTGCTTTAGGTGGTTGCGTTAGGGCACTTTCCAGCGCTGGCTGGGGCTTCTCCTCATTTAATAACCTCTCTGAATTAAAAGGGAAGGTTGCGTTAGCCGTAGAACAGGCAAATGTACTATCTGGAGACCCAGTAAATCTTGCGGAAGTCGAACCAGTAGTTTCAATCGAAGGTCCAACGCTAGTAGAAGATCCCTCGAGGGTCTCACTTTCTGAGAAAAAAAACATTTTGGATTCCTATGTAAATACAATGATGGGCACAGAGGGAGTGCAATCTGCTTCTGTGGCATATGGGGATTCTAATAAGAGGGTTTACTATGGCAATTCCGAGGGAACTTATTTAGAACAGGAACGAGTAGACATAAATTTGAGACTCTCAGCCATTGCTACTAAAAACGGTGACGTACAACAGTCTGGAGTGAGTTTAGGTAGCCTAGGCGACTTTTCATTTGTGAGAGGCATGTCTGATGAAGCACAGGAAGTAGCTGATAAATCTATCGCTATGCTTAGTGCCCCATCTATTGAAGGTGGCGAATACACGGTTGTCTTGGATCCTATACTTGCAGGAGTCTTTATCCATGAAGCTTTTGGGCATCTATCTGAAGCAGATCACATATATACAGAACCAAAATTGCAAGAAATTATGCAACTTGGCCGAAGGTTTGGGGGAAATATATTAAATGTTGTTGACGGAGCTACGGTCCCTCAACCTGGCCTTAGAGGCTCTTTTTCATACGATGATGAAGGGGTTCCTGGCCAAAGGACGCAATTAATTCATGAAGGGATTCTTGTTGGTAGACTTCATTCTCGTGAGACAGCGGCTAAATTGGGCGAAAGACCAACTGGAAACGCCCGTGCAATAAGTTACCGTTTCGCGCCCATCGTTCGTATGACCAATACCTACATAGAGCCTGGTAAGGGTTCTGCTGAGGATTTGATCGCTGATGTGAAAGATGGCGTTTATGTCAAAAACTGGTATGGAGGTATGACAAGTATGGAAATGTTCACATTTTCAGCTGGTGAAGCATATCGGATACGAAATGGAAAGATAGCAGAGCTATGCAAGCCTGTAATGCTGAGTGGGAACGTTTTCACAACTCTTCAGAATATTGACGGGATAGCGGGAGATCTGGAAATGAACCAAGGTGGCGGTTGTGGTAAAGCAGGTCAAAGCCCGCTTCCAGTCTCAAACGGTAGCCCTCACATTAGAATTCAAAACTGCCTCTTAAGTGGGGCGTAAATTGGAAGACCTCGCATATGAAATATTAGATAAAGCTATGAAATCTGCACAGAGTGCAGAGGTTTTTTATATTCATTCGAATAGTTCTCCTGTTTCGTTTGAGGCTAATGCCGTTAAATCGGTTGAGTCACATGAAACAAGAGGAGCAGCACTAAGAGTAATTAAAGACGGGCGTGTTGGTTTTAGCGCTACTTCCCGCCTTTCTGACCCTGATTTGTTGGTTGAATCAGCTCTTGAAACTGCTTTGCTAGGACCAAATGCCGCATTTGATTTCCCCAGTGTTTCAAAATTTGAAGATATTCCAGTTTCCAGTGATGAAATACCTTTAGTCACCATCAATCAAATGGTAGATCTGGGCAATCAAATTATTCAAGAAATAAGAACTCAACATCCAGATGTCAAAGTTGAAGGTGGAGTAGGCCGTAATGAGATGTCAGTGAATATGGTCAATTCTGCTAATGGGCATTTCCATTATGAAAAAACTTCTTTCGGGTATGGATTTGAGGCAACCTTAATTAGGGGTGATGACATGCTCTTTGTCCACGATGGACGAAGTTCTGTAGGCCCATACTTTGAAATAGATGAAACAGTGAATTCAATTTTCCGTCAACTTGAATGGGCAAAAAACAGCTCGAGCATCAAAACTAGCCACATGCCTGTCATTTTTTTGCCGTCTGCAGTTCCTAGTGTGATCATTAGCCCTTTGGTTTCTGCACTGAGCGGGAAAAGCGTTTTGCTTGGAACATCACCCTTGGCTGGGAAAATGGGCGAGCAGGTTTTAAGTTCTGAGATTTCATTGACTGATGACCCAACCCTACCCAACATTACAGGATCTAGAATTTGTGATGATGAGGGTATTCCAAGTGCAAATATGCCTTTAGTCAATAAAGGAAAGATTTCAAATTTCTATTACGACTTACAAACCGCCGGGCTAGCAGCAACCAATAGTACAGGCCATGGTGAAAGGAGCTTGGGCTCACTTCCTTCCCCCAGCACATCTGTGATAATTGTTGAAGAAGGTAAAATTTCACTAGGAGATATGATTTCAGGATTGAAGGAAGGATTGATTGTCGAGCATTTGTTAGGTGCTGGACAAGGTAATGCTCTGGGCGGTGACTTCAACGCGAATGTTTTGCTTGGTTACAAAGTTGAAAATGGAGCGGTTACAGGTCGAGTTAAAGACACTATGGTTTCGGGTAATGTGTACAAGGTTTTAAACGATTCAATTTCTATTGGTAAAGATGGCCGTTGGCTTGGAGGGAGTCTGTTTTCTCCCAGTATCTTGTGTGACAACGTTTCAGTCGCATCCAAGGCATAATTTGTGTTTGAAGAGTTCTACAAGAAAATAAAACAAGAGAATATTTCTGATCAAAATCTACTAATGCTAAGTGATCTTGATTTCGGTGAATTGCGGATCTCGATTAAAGATTGGCAGAGTTTAAGTTCAAAGTTACGTCAAGAAATTGTGATACGTGTTTCAGAAATGGCGGAAGAGTCTGTAGACCTCGATTTTACATCTATTCTTCGATTAGCTTTGGATGACCCTGAAAGTGAAATTAAAGAAAGCGCTATCGCAGGACTTTGGGAATCTGAAGAACGCAAACTAATTCCCAAGCTATGCGATATGTTGAGGAAAGACTCTGAACTTTCAGTGCGGGTTGCAGCAGCTATTAATTTGGGGCATTTTGCGCTTATGTCGGTTACGGGAAAATTGTTAGACAAAGACGGTGAAAGAATTTATACCCCTTTGATTGATGCATTAAGTGACGAGAATGAATCCATTGAATTACGGCGAAGAGCTCTCGAATCAATTTCTGTATTTCAGACTGACGACGTGACTAATTGGATACTATGGGCTTATAGGGAAGTAAGCGATCAGTTAAAGCAGAGTTCTGTTTTCTCTATGGGTAAATCATGTAATCCGATATGGATACCTACTATTGTCGAGGAATTAAATAGTGAAGATCCAGCCATGCGATATGAAGCAGCTATTGCTGCTGGTGAACAAATGGCAGAGTCCACCGTACCCATTTTGATTGCGATGCTAGCTGATACTGATATTGAGGTTCGGTCTGCTGTAATTCAGTCATTGGGCATTATCGGAGGGAGCTCTGCTAAGAAAGCATTACAAGCACTACTAGAATCAGAAGATGATTTCACTAGAGAAATTGTGCAAGAATCCCTGAAAGTTGCAGATTTAGATCAGTCTGGAATGGATATGCGCCCCTAGGAGAGCTAATGATTTCCGACAAAAAAATTGAGTACCCTGTTTCATCCGGTGGAGTAGTTTATAGGCATTCAAATGGGAGCATTGAAATTGTTTTGTGTGGGAGAACAAAAAGTAGGCTCTGGAGTTTGCCGAAGGGTACACCCGTAATTGGTGAAAATTTAGAAGAAACTGCAATCCGTGAGGTAAGTGAAGAAACAGGATTAGAGGTCGTGATACAGGATAAAATAGGAGTAATAAATTACTCTTTTGTTAATGAAGAGAAAAATATCCAGTATCATAAACATGTTCATTTCTACCTCATGGTGAAATCTGGTGGTAGCTTTGAAAAACATGATCATGAATTTGATTCAGTGTGTTGGTTTTCGTTAGAAGAGGCACTCCGAGTTGCCACTTACGAAAACGAAATCGAAGTAATTCTTAAAGCAAAAGAGCTTATAGGTTCAGAATCTAATGCAAAGCCTGGACAATGAAAATCAAAATCAAGTAGCGAGGCTAGCCTTAAGGCCCAAAAGGTTAGAAGACGCCAGCAATGATTATTTATGGCGAACGGATCCAGAATTAGCAGAACTTGATGCTACTGCAGCTACCAGAATGTCTTTTATGGAATACAGGAGAAGATATGAAGATGAATTACGATATCCAACTCCTTGGGTTAAAAGGTTTGCAATAGAAATTGATAAAACGTTACATATTGGAAATTGCATGGCATACGACATCGATACTGTTTCAGGTCAAGCAGAAGTGGGAATAATGATTGGTGATAAGGCCTATTGGAGTAAAGGGTTCGGTCGAATTGCTATGAGCTTGCTGGTAGATGAGATTTTTGTAAATGAAACAATTAAAACGTTATACTTACACACCCTAGAGTGGAACAATCGTGCAAGAAAATCTTTTGCGAGTGTTGGGTTTAACGAAGTAAGGCGAGTAAGGCGAGCGGGGAAAGATTTCATACTGATGCAAATGGATCGGACTTGACGAGATCAATTTCCCCGTAGTTTATAGATGATCAACATATCCTTAAGTTATAATTAACCAAATTGTAGGGGTGTAGCTCAGTCTGGTAGAGCAGCGGTCTCCAAAACCGCTGGCCGTGGGTTCGAATCCTGCCACCCCTGCCATCTTTTTAAGGCTAAATGTGATGATATTACTGAGTGCTCATCACCCTTAAGTATAGAAATTATCACTTTATTATCACCATTGGGTCTCTGAGAATCGATTTTGTGAATAACTAAAACGTTTGATATCGTCCAAGTATGTTGAGATTAGAAATACTGGGGTTCTTTGGAATATTCAGATCATGATCAGGCAAATTGCTTTAGCTTTAATGTTATTCACAATTATTTCGTGCTCAGGCGAATCTGGTACCGACGGGGAAAAAACTGAAGCACTAGCACCAACATCAACGTCGACAAATACACCTACACCAACGCCACCTGTAGCTCCTACTGCAACACCTACTCTGCCAACAACTGCTCTGCCATCCACAACAAACCAGCCTGTTACGTCCCCGGATAAAGAGGCTGCACTCGAATATTTTGGAAGTAATGAACTAGAACAAGCAATCGAAAATATCAACCGACATATTAAATTATATCCAAGTGACACCTCCGCTTACATATTTCGTGGTGTAGCACATACTAGGTTAGAGAAATTCCGAGCTGCTTTGGATGATTTCAATATAGTTTTGACTCTACCTTCGACCAGTACAGACCCAGTCGAAGTACAGGATGAAAAAAGGAATACATATCAAACGATTGCTTACCTTTACTGGGAACTGGGACTGCTTCAAGACTCATTCGACAACCTGGCTAACCTTTTGCAAGTTGACGAAAAAACTATAACTTCAAGTGAATTCTCATCCAATTTTGAAACCCAAAAAACAATTAAGTGGTTGATTGATGGGATTAACTATTTGGATTCTGGATTGTATGGAAAGGCAATCGAAAGTTTCACAGAATTCATTGATTGCACATGGGCTGGAAAGCCTCCAGAATGGGGTTCGATGCCTGAAGGTTGCACAGAACAAAATTATAATATCTTCATCACATGGCAGGGCGAGAGTGAGCACCCGATTGGATATTTTTACAGGGGAGTTGCGTATAAAGAATTGGGAGATCTCCAGAAGGCTACATCTGATTTCACCAAAGTTATAGAACTCGACCCAGATAATTCTAGAGGCTTTTCAAGAAAAGCCTCTGATGCAGGTTTTGTAGCCACACCAAAACCAACACCCACTGCGATTCCAATATCTGCACCGTCTCTCTACACGAAAGCTGAAGTTGTTAAGGCTTTGGAAGATTATTTGGACCTTAGAGAGTATGTTGATTCACCTGGGCGTCCTAGTTGCCTTTGGGTTATGCAAACAAGAGGAGAGTTGCAAGCTTTTTACGAACCTAATGACCAACGATGGCTAATAGAGAGTGACATTGAGGAGAGCAAGCGATGGCCCGTAATGAAGGATGTTCCATTACTAAAGTGGTATTTTCATGAACGTACCGGTGCAATTGAGTCGATCGTAGCAACCAGTTACTCGCAGTTACGATCTGGATGCTAGGTAAGTCGTCACATCGTCACGCATATCCTCATACCCCGCCTGATTACTCAAACCCTACCCCTACATTTAATTTGTGTACTTATGTGTACCTATTTGTGTACTTATCTACGGAGGCTATTATTTTCATAGTCGTAAACTTACAGCTGTTGAGGTACAGTAATATAGGGCTGAGAGACGTAAAAATTAGTTCTCGAAAACCGTTGTAGGGCGTAAGCTCTACCGTTTAATTCCAATTCGGATTCGACCTATTAGCCTCAAATCTCTTTATCAATACTTCCCTTCCTGTTTGAACCTCATCCTCTGTGGGCTCCAGACATTCATAGTATTTCGTTGAACCGTGACCAAATGTTGCTACACACTCTTCCTCTTTAACAAGCGTATACCAACCAAACGTACGCATAAGTCCTTCAAAGGCAAGGACATATGTTTGTTTGTATTCGGTTGCAGGATTATGTATTTTTTCAGCGACGTCCATGATTTGTACCCAATATTCTCTTGCTGCAGGGATGTTGTTACAAGTTTCATCCTGGTAGTTTGCCAGATCAGAAAGAGCCCATAGGTAATTGGGATCATTTGATACATCACTGTTAAGTTGTGATAAAACTTCTGAACAACTCAGTTTGTGTTCATAAGTTAGATTTTGCTGAAGTACTGCATTTAGCTTTTGTTCCAAAACGGCGATTTCACTTTCCCCTTTTTCCTGTAAGAACTTGGCACATTCTTTGTCTTCATCTGACCAAATGGCTCTACCATCTGTATCAGTATGCGATGGTGGGCAATTCCGATCTATCTCCCTCGAAATGATGATCGGCATGATGTTATTAAGCAGAGATAGGGCCTGAATATAATCGTCTCTATAGCTATCTTGGAATAACGGATTGGATTGATTTTCGTAAATATCAATAACCTTGTTGAAATTCTCTTTTGCGTGCTCATAAAAGAAGCAAGTATCCGCTTGAAAAGATCCGAGCGTATTTATAACCTCTAAGTTTTCCGGATTCTTGGCAACAGCCTGCTCAAGCTCTGGCAAATCCTCCCTGCAAGAGTCGCTGTACTTCGATATGTTTTCTACACCAGCCAGTTCATCAATGAAGTTAGCGGTTGAATTGAACACATATACAACAACTCCAAATGCTAAACCAAAAATTACTAGCAATCCTAAAACGATAGGTAATACTGAATTTCTTGCATTTCTTTTACTCGCCTCTTCACTCACCTCTTTCGCAACTTCCCAATAGGGTTTATTTTCTTTTTCGCCCATGACTCCCCCAGTGACAAACACCTATATCACAACTAACTAAGACTTGGTATAACAACTCTCCCATGTCAAAGAGACCCATGTTTAAAGAGAACAGTAGACAAGTTAGATCAAGCGACTTGTTTAAGTATCTAATCCAGAATGAGAAGGATCAGGCTACGAAGGCTTCTCAGAAGCGATATAAGAAGGCCATGTTTAAGGACTTCCGATGGATAGATACAGATAAGGATATTGAGTGGGGTATTTACCTAAACAATGAAGCCAATCTCGAGGCCTTGAGGGCTGGATTTTATCCCCCGAATCCTAAGCCCTTTTGGCCTACTCTATAAGTAACTAATGCATTACTTATATAAAAATTGAACGCGCCCAAAAAGCACTTGATTCCTGCCGATCTGGAAACTGGTGTAAATAGCACCATTGCCAAAGAAAGCCAAAGAAAACATACTGAAGCCCTTGGATGCTTTGTTAAGGCTAAGGTAGGAATATGAAGTGGGTATTGGTGGGTGTTAAAAGTACCCAGTGATAGCCGGTCAGATACCTACAAAACCGCTGGCCGTGGGTTCGAATCCTGCCACCCCTGCCATCTTTTTAGCACACCATTAGTTAAAACGCGAAAACAGAATGATTAGGGCCACCGCGAAGCTTAGGCCTTTAGCAATAATTGCCCATGCCAATAGCTTTCTCAAAAGACGTTCAATGAAATTATTGGGGTTTGATGGCCAGAATTTATTAGCAAGGTAATAAAACAATCTGTAGAGGGGTATGTAGGAGATTAGAATAGCCCCTGCTAATAAAGAAGCAGAAGATACTCCCCACCAGCCAGAATCAGAGTTGGCGCTCAGAATTTTCTGGATTCCTAAAATACTAAAACCAAGTAGGATAAGCAGAGCAATTCCTACAGTATAGTGACCCTTCATGAAGAAATTTAGCATTCCATATTTCATTGATACCCAGCTTCCTCAGCATATAATCTGTAACGCCAGCGGATAATTGCGAATACTTATAGTGAGCGAATTCTAAAATCGTTCTCTGCGACCTGGTTGGTTCCTGACATCAGAAATATTGTGCTCTCTGAGTTGTCAAAAACGCCAGATTTTTCGTATAGTTCTCGTGCTTTATCCCTATCGAACAACGATGTTGCGGGCATATACCGGAGAGTTAATGCTCTCCTCGGGAATTTGGAATAGTTTGCTTCTGATCCATGCAGTAAATAAACATCATGCATTGAAATCTGTCCTTCATCAAGTACGAC
>PBEP01000022.1 GCA_002719775.1 Chloroflexota bacterium
ATCAAGCTTTAAAAAGATTATCAGAGTTTCAAATTGCCGTTTCAAGCAACAATTTTAAGTCCAATCCTGCACCTGAAGTTTGCCGTTGGTGTGACTATAAATCGGTATGCAAAAAATTTTTGGAAACCGCTACATCAGAAGAAGAATGGAAAATGCGCGGAAGTAGAGTATTTGTGATCGGGCGACTTGAGTCCCTCGATGAGAACTTGGGTTTTGCTTGGGTCGATTATACGGGGGGCAACTATAGTTCTGGATATTTTAAAGTAGTTGATATACCAGAAAATGTAATGCTAGCCATGAAAAATCACATTGGCAGGGAATTTTCTTTCTCAAATCTTGAACCTCAGTATGGAGGTTCAAGTTTCCGGTACAACTGGGATTCGACTAGTTGGTTATGGTAGAAGCGAATAATTTTTAAAGAACAATGGAATAATTATAAGGCGAAGGTGGTTTCTCCAAATATTGAATAATTTGGATCACCATGTCATCTCACTAATTAAAAATGTAGTTATACCTAGCTTGCATTTTTTCAGCAAAAGATTGGAATGAAACTGTGAAGTTTTCCAGATAATCCAATCTCTGCTCTTTACCAAGAGGGCGTTTATTTATTCGATTAATCTCCGATCGTATTTCAGGCTCATAGCAAATCAGCTTCACATTTGAATTTTTAAATGAACTAATTATTTGGTCACCTATATCTTTAATTCTTTTTGAAGAAAAAGACATACCATTACAAGAAAAGAGGTATCGTTCTCCGCCTTCTTTCAACTCGCTACCTATCAACCTTGCCCTATCATTTGTACTAATTTGAACGCCCATGAAAACTTCGACATCCTGAATTTTATAATCATCGACTACTGGAAAAGCAAAGTCAGTATCAGAGCCACTTCTTGATTTAAATTGGGTTCTGTAATGTTTTCCTTCAATTAAACCTACAGATCCCAGTAAAGTATTAGCAATCAATTCAGCTGCATCACCGGCTTGAGATTTATTTCCTTGTCCGGCTGATTCAGAAAAAATTCGAGCAATGATTGAATTAAATCGGCTTTGAGTTTTTGCGGAACTCGTGATTTCACCATTTAGAACTCTTAGTACTGTAAGCAAATTCTGATCCGAGTCTATCTCTACTAAATATTGGATCACCCTTAAATAATCATGAAATAGGACATTCTGGAAGGTTCTATTGATTTTAAAAATTTGCTTGCCGTACTGATGAATCTCTTCATCCAAATTGGTTATGTTTACTAAATCTAAAAATTGATTTGTCGTTAATCTGATTCTCTCTTTTTTATGTTCATCATGCTTAGTTCTAACTTTGTATTTTTGAATCAACCCTTTTTGACCATGCAATAATGGCTTTAAGAAGTTGTAAATTTCTTCAAGCGATTCTTGCCAGTCCTCATGATCTTTTTCGAGGTTTAGTAAATGCTGGTTCAAGTCTATTACCATGATTGCGTTTCTTCCTTTAAGTGCCAATAACAGTAAACTTTCAAACCTTTTTTATTTTTTCAATATACTACGAAAATGCTGTCCCAATATATGGGCGAGTCTCACAGGTACAGCGTTCCCAATCTGGGTATATTTGGGCACTTCTCTTTCATGGTTAGACTCTCTGGGGTTACCGGCCCTTCGGATTCCCCCGGTCGTTCGTTTTCCCTTAAACTCGTACCAATCAGGGAAAGTTTGAATTCTTGCGCATTCACGTACTGTCAGAGACCGGGGTTGTGCCCAATGGACATAGTCATCGGCAAGTGAAGTCACCGTGATATTAGGCCCGCTAGCAGTCCATTTTGACTTGAGGACTTTCTGTGAAAATTTTTTAGTCTTGTATTCATCTGGTATTTCACCATCATGTTCAATCATATGCTGGAATTTCCGTACCACATGCGGTGAATGGTTAGAATAATCATGCTCAGTAATCGGTTGGCCTTTCGATGCTACATGCCCCTCCCTGTTCATCCTAAGATATGATTGGATTTCGTTCATGGGGTCGAACGGGTATACCTGCGTTGAACCTCCATTCTGGTAATGAAGATCAATTAAATCTGAAAGCAGTTCTTCTAGGTGGGGTGGTGCGACTGAATATTCATCCGGGTGAGGTAATAATCCGGCTGCTATGCTGTCGTCGTTCTCATCATCAAATTTGAACCCAAGGTCGTTCCGGATACCTACCATGAGGATGCGCGGCCGATTCTGAGGGACGCCATAATTCTTGGCAAATACAAGCTGGGAACGAATTGAATATCCATCCAAGGCATGGAAGGTTTTCTGAACGTCCCTCCATATTTCTCCCTTGGAACCATCTTGTGTCCATCTCGAATTGAGCAACCCCCTAACGTTCTCAAATAAAAATAATTTAGGCTTCAATTGGCTAATAAGAAATGCCATATCCTGATAGAGGTGGTTTGAAGGAAGCTGTTCCTTGTCCACCGAATATGAACGTCTATGGCCTATTCCAGAATAGCCTTGACATGGGGGTCCCCCGACAAGCAAATCTAGGCCATTTTCTAAGCTCTTAACGTCAACTCCATGGAAATTTAGAAACGCAGTTTTTAGTGCTTCAAGGCGATTTGAGTCAAGAACCAGTTCTTTCACGTCATGAGCGAAAAACATCTCTTCACTCAAATATGGAAATTCGTCTTTCCTGTTAAATTGATAGGTTTCCAAGGCATCTTTATTGATTTCATTGACGAAAATCGGCTTAAATCCTGCCTGTTCGAGTCCCAAGGAAAGCCCGCCGCATCCTGCAAAAAGATCAACAAATGTTGGTCGAGAATTGGTGTTTTTGGGCATGTTTACGCTCCGCTGCTACGCCCAGTTTAACATTCAAAGGAATGATTCATAAGAATGTACTGTCTTTAATTCAGTATTAGTATTGGAGAATCACGTCCATCAACGCAAATCGTCTCAACGTCAGTTCCAACGTCATTACTTTAATAATGTCTCAGGACATATCGACAGCAACCCATGTCAGCCCATAAGCTAATAATTAAAGCTATTAAGTCATGTATTAGTAGGTATCAGTAGAGTCCAGAATAGACCATGAAATACAGGGTCAAGTGATTCGTAAACAGCAGGTCAGCGGTTCAAATCCGCTCGGTGGCTCCACTATTCTAAGTATGAAAAGTATCTAAGGGGAGAAATATGGGCAAAGGTCAAGATGCAAAAAAGTCGATTAAAAAGACTGCTGTGAAAACTTTAAAAGAAAAACGTATCGCGAAAAAGGATAAGAAAATGGCATAGCTCAAATTAATTTTCAAAGCATAGATTTGCGATTTTATTGATGGTACTCCACTGATTAATATCGATAGTAATATTTGGAGCTGAAAGCGATAGAAGCCCTGATCTAATAGATCGAGCAAATTCAATTTCTATACTGTAACCAGAAGGATTTCCATGTAGGCTTTGAACTTTGATGTCACCTAATTTAAATGCAAGCGAGTTAATTTCAGCATCTTGGGTGAATTTATTTGCTAAATTCTCACCATTAGTATTAGATTTCCAAACTATTGATGTTACCTTACCAAAAACAGGAAAAGATTTTTTCCTGATTGAACTTACTTCAAAATAGCCTTCTTTAGAATTAGAAGTTACAGCAGGAATTGCAAAGTAATTCCACCATCTTGGAGGAGAATTCTTACCCCCAGGTTTTTTGACTATGTTTATGTATTCAATTGGGGAATCAGAATTGATTTTAATGACGCCTAAGCTTTTTCTATGCCATGGATTAAATAACTTTTCTTCAATAATGCCCCTTTCCGATAAAGTGCAGTCTATATTTATAGCTAAAAGTTTTTTGCAGAGGTTGTCTCTAGTTTTATCTCTGATTATTTCTTTAAAATTCATTAGTTAGCTCCTCCAAATATCACTGGTTTAATTATGGAAATGTTACTAGCGTCTCATTGTTGTCATTGCATGAACTTCTCTATAAACGTTAAAGCTTGATTCTGGCTTTGAACAGTAACATCAGGGTCATATCTATATTCCTGCACGCCAAAATGTGTGTTCTTCTTGAACCCGTCTAGCTGTTTACAGTCCCAACAGTGAGTCGCACCATCATAGGTAATGAAATTACTCTCGGGAAACTTCTCCTTAATGCTATTAAAAAGCTCAATACTGCATCCTTCTCCAACCTCAACATCGTCGGATGCTGACAACCATAGAACAGGTCGATTCACGCTAGTTTCGAGATATTGTTGTGAAGTATAGCCACAACCACCGTACAACCCTACATGGGCACTAGGGATTGCCCAACCATTTTCCTTGACTTCGTCAATGTAGTGACCGTCAACAGCACTCGCACCTATTTGTGCTCCAAGGCTAGTTCCTATTGTAAAAATCTTATCTTTATTGATATCTGGCACATTAGAAAGAGCCTGCACACCAATGTATACGTCACGTACTAAGCGACTATGTGACAGGTGTTTGTCCTTACCACAGTTCCAAGGATCACTGGCATTTCTACCTTCGTTATAGTCGGTAACCGCGACTGTATAGCCTCGTTCAACAAAAATGTCTACCCAGTTTTCTTTAATGTCTGATGAATTGTAATGTTGAACACCAGAACAACTAGGAAGGAACAATATTGCGCCTCCGTTGTTATTCTCTGGCTTAAAAATCCTGTTGCTAATGCCGTAAGGCCCTGCAAACTTATACGTTAAATCCGCATATCGCACATCAAATTGTCCACCGGCAAGAGTAGGAGTTGGCTGAGTTTTTAGTGCCTCTGTTTGTAGAATAGCCGGAATCGCTGTGGGCACGAACGTAGGAGTAGGTACTGGAGTTGCTGTTGGCACAGACGTAGGAGTAGGTAATGGAGTTGCTGTTGGCACAGACATGGGAGTAGGTATTGAAGTAACAGTTGGTGCGAGATCAACCACTTCAGTTTGTATCCGGTCGGCACCAGATCCGCCGGAGCATGAAATAATTGTGAGTAGGATTATACCTAAAGCAAATTTCCAGATCATATCTTTGGATTAATAGTGTGTTCAGGTACGTCGCAGATTTCTATCATCTTTTTTTCAAGTTTGGTTTTCATCATTTCCACAACCTCCTTGTACAAAGGGTCATAAAAAACACTAAACAATTCCAAAGGGTCCGTCTGACAATCAAAAAGCTCCCATTCTCGTTCTTCACCACCTTTATTGGTGCCCGGAAGGCCATAATCCTCGTTATACCAATAGATCAGCTTATAGCGTTGATTCCGTATCCCGTAGTGAGAATAAGCATTGTGGTTAGGGTCACGATGCATCCAGTATCTATGGTAAGCAACCTCAGGCCAATCCTCTGGAACGGTATCTTTAAGCAAAGGTCGAAGACTATTACCCTGCATGTAGTTGGGAATTGGTAGTCCTGCAAAGTCAAGGAACGTGGGCGCGAAGTCGACGTTACATGCCATGTTTTTACAAATCAAACCCGGCTGAATTTCTTGTGGGTAGCGTACAAGGAACGGCATCTTAAACGACTCTTCATACATGAATCTTTTATCAAACCAGCCGTGTTCACCCAAAAAGAAACCTTGATCTGATGTGTAGATAACGATTGTGTTTTCAGCAAGTTTGTTTTCATCTAGGTAATCTAAAATCCTGCCTACACTTTCATCAATTGATTCAACCGTGCGCAAGTAACGCTTTAGATATCGTTGGTATTTAAATGTACTCAATTCATCATTTGTGTTGAATTTGAATACTTCTCCAGTATCTTTATCAATTAACCGCAACATCGTGACGTCCTCGGGGTTCGGAATTTTCCTGAGTGTGCTTCGAAGCATGATTCTTTGCCCAACTTCGGAGCCCCCTTCTGGTTGCACTAGCCCAAGGTCTGCATATTTCAAGTCATCTTTAATTCGCATCCTAGCTTGTGATGCAGCATTTGCTCGGTTCTTATAATCGTCATCAAAGCTGTCAGGTATTTTGACATCTTCTTGAAAAAGCTTTCTATTTTTAGGATGTGGCTCCCATTCACGATGAGGAGCTTTGTGGTGGCACATCAGGAAGAACGGTTTTGTTTTGTCGCGCTGTTCAAGCCAGTTAATGCTTTTATCAGTTATTACATCTGTGGCATAGCCAGGAACTTCAATTTCAATACCCATTTCAATCATTAGAGGATCAAAATATTCACCTTGCCCTGGAAGAACTGACCAAAAATCAAAGCCAGTCGGTTCATGGTCTTTCCCTTCACCCAGATGCCATTTACCTACAATTGCCGTTTGATATCCTCCTGTTTGAAGATGCTTAGCAACGTTAGGCAATCGATTATCTAGGTAAGTATCAAGCGTAAATACCTTATTTACATGATTGTAGGTCCCAGTCAGTATCGCAGCACGACTAGGCGTACAAATCGAATTTGTTACGTAGCAATGATCAAACCGCATACCCTCTTTGGCTAGACGATCAATATTAGGAGTTTGGTTGATACCACCGCCGTAACTGCTTATCGCCTTAGCTGCATGGTCGTCCGCCATGATAAATACGATATTGGGTTGGTCAGCCATACAAATCTGCCTTGTTTTCTAATGAGCTAAGTTTATCAAATAGCAGTAATCGTGACTAACAAACCTAGTCGTATAGATCATGGGCAATTATTGTGTCTCAGTAGTCCTGGATCACATTACCTCTGCCAAGTATTTTGGAATTACGTTTTAGTGTTAAGATGATTTAGAGGTGAAAATAAGCATGAAAGCTGTACTAAAATTGAATGTAGAAGATTGGTCAAAATTTGAAACGTCGTTCGCGAGTCGCAAAAGTGCGCGTGAGGCAGCTGGAATAGATGCCCTAGCATACCGAGGTGCGGATAACCCAAATGTTGTGGTAGTTTTTGGAACAGTCGCGTCTAAGGAATCATTTTTTGAATTTATGGGCAGCGCTGAACAACAGCAGGCCATGAAAAACGCTACAATTCAAGGTCCCCCAGATATTACTTTCCTAGAGGGGTAATCTGTTCCTCTAATTAATAGTTGATGAAAGAAGTAAGCTTAAAGCTTATTAAACGATCTTATTTTGTGATGCTGAGCAAGTATGCCTAATAGCGTATTCGAAGAAGTAAATTTGTTTTTTGATGCAGCTGCAGATCGCCTTGGTCTGGAAGATGGTTTACGTCAAATGCTCAAAAGGCCTTGGCGGGAACTTTTAGTACAAGTTCCTGTGCGTATGGATGATGGAAGGGTTAATGTTTTCAATGGATTTAGGGTGCAACATAACGGTGCCCGAGGTCCTTATAAAGGAGGAGTACGCTTCCACCCCAACGCTGACCTTGAAGAAGTCCGTGCGTTGGCCTCCTTAATGACATGGAAGACTGCTCTTGCTGGACTTCCTTACGGCGGTGCTAAGGGGGGAGTTCAAGTAGATCCTGGGCAACTATCAACAGGTGAATTGAACCGACTCACAAGACGTTACACCCAAAATATTGAACATCTGATTGGGCCAAACAGAGATATACCTGCGCCTGATCTAGGTACAAATGCACAAACAATGGCCTGGATGATGGACGCATATGGACTTTCCAACGGCCATTCTCCGGCAGTCGTAACCGGAAAGCCTGTAGAAATGGGAGGCTCTCTAGGCCGACAATCAGCAACAGGCAGGGGTGTTTCATACGTTCTATCTTCGGTCTCAGAAGATTTAAAGTTAGATCCTTCGAAGACACGCGTAGCCATTCAAGGATTTGGTAACGTGGGATTCTGGGCTGCGAAGCTCATTGAAGAAATGGGATACATAGTAACAGCTGTAAGTGGTGTTGATGGAGGGGCTTACAACAGCAAAGGTATAGACGTTAAATCGCTGGGAGAACATCAGGAGAACACCGGAGGCATATCAGGATTTACTGGCGGTGAACCTATATCTAATCAGGAGCTTCTGGAACTAGAGTGTGACGTGCTGATTCCTGCGGCTATAGATAATGTAATCACAGAAGATAATGCTTCCTTGGTACAGGCATCTCTCATTCTTGAAGCTGCGAATCATCCGATTACTCCGGAAGCAGACCAACTACTTAATGAACGTAAAGTTCTCATTCTGCCAGATATTCTTGTGAACGCCGGCGGTGTTATTGTTTCCTATTTTGAATGGACACAGAACTTACAGGAATTTCGTTGGGAAGAGGAGCGCGTAAACCAAGAACTCAAAAAAACGATACTCCGTTCATACCAAGAAGTTCGGGACAGAACTGGTGGTGGCTTAATTACTCCACGTTCTGCATCGTTTCAAATAGGAGTAGAAAGAGTAGCGCATGTTGTGCAATTGCGAGGTTTTGTTTAGTTCAGCGACTAAGTGATGGCAATAAACTTTACTTTCTATCAAGAATTAAAGCTAAACGATGTAGTATAATTTCATAAACACCCTTAGAGACCTTAAATTAATAAGCTAAAACTTTACATCCAGAGGAGATCTTAATGCCAAAGTACCATGTAATTCATACGCACACCAAAGAAACTTGCTTCGGTCCTCCTGATGAAAACCCAGAAATGATGCAGCTCTGGAAGCAGGTCCGAGGGAATGCTAAAGAAAATAATGTCACCATAGAGTCTTGGGTGGTTAATCCAACTGAGCACATATTTTTTATCGTATTAGAAGGTGCGGACTATTCAGATATCGAGAAAACTATTGGCGATTGTAAAAAGACAGGGGAATTTCAAATCACGCCAGTAATAGAACCGCCGTTCTTTTAGGAAAGACTGCTTTTGCGCTGAGAAATTAAACGATTTTAGTTGGTGAACATATCCAGGATATTGCTAAGACCAGATCCGTCCATTCTGTATAACTCAGTGTAGCCGCAAGAAGTACATGAAACCGTTGAGTACTTTTGGTTCTGAATGTTTAAAAATCTAGTCAACCCAGAACCCGTTGTGCGTAACTGCCCTGCTCTGTATTCAATACCGTTGCATTTCACACAACTGTACGCAACCTTAGCCATGTTTCCGCGTTTGTCTCTGTTTATCATCGTAGCTCCATTTAATTCTTACGATCTGTAATAGCTTAGTGCAATTTGCCAAATGTTCAAATATTTCCCATTCGCTTTAATCATATTTGCTGAATCCAGGCAGAATCATGTGCAGCGAAAACCTCATGCAATTGGCTCACTGTCACATTAGAAATTGGCAATTGGGAATCCACCATCTCAATATTTGAGAGCATGTGCCCATGATTTTTTGTTCCTATAATTGCGGTATCAATTTCTGGATGAGCAAAAGTAAATCCCATTGCTAGCAAAATTCTATCCGAAGGAGCATCTTGGATTGGGCCATCAGCCATCATTTCCTGTGCACGGCGGAAATATTCTTCAGAGTAAGAGCTTGGGGCTGATTGTGCCCCCCAAACCCCGTTCCCGATCGGTCTTTTAATAATTACTCCCATGTTTTGGGATTTTGCAGCTTGCAACAGCCCGGTTGAATATGCGTGTTGATCCACTAGGCTAAATGAGGTTTGAAGTGTGTCGAATATGCCACTATTTACAGCCCAGTGAGCAGGTTCGTTATCTCCACTATATCCGATATAACGAACCTTCCCAGCGTCTCTCGCACGTTGCAAAGTTTCGATACATACCCCTTCTTCCAAAATATCTTGGGAGCATGAATGGAGTTGCATGAGATCCAAGTGATCTGTTTGGAGTCGCACAAGGCTCCGATTGATGCTGTGCTCGATTGTTTCCCTTGTCCATGCTTCTCCTTTCCAGTCACCTGCTATGTGCCCACATTTGCTGGCAAGTACATACTCACTCCTACGGTGAGAAACTGTTTTACCAACGAGTTCTTCGCTTACTCCGTAGCATGCTGCCGTATCAAGGAAATTTATTCCTGAATCAAGAGCATCATTAAGTATCCTCGCAACATCATTTTCATTTTCTAAAGAAAGCCCTCCAATCTCAGAAAGACCTGCCCCAAGACGAGAAATTCTTAATTCAGTTCTTCCAAGTGTGGTTTTTTCCATAATGGCTCCATGAAAACAAAAATTATTTGAAGATATTTTATGTCAAATCACTAATTCAAATAAGAACCATATATAATTTTGAAAATAATGATTTCGGATAACTAATTGGAAAACCTGAATGTCGGAATAGTTGGAGGTTCAATTGCGGGATGTGCGACTGCTATTTCCCTTTCTAAACAAGGGCATACCGTAAAGTTATATGAACGGTCGATGGGTCGATTAGAAGATAGAGGTGCAGGTATTGGCCTACCAATACCTACTCTCGAAAACCTACAGTCTCGCGGGTTATTAGGTGCCGATTTTCCCTATCTCACAATATCCAATAGGTATTACAAAGTACCAAGCAGAGAATTTATGGGGAAAACAATTTGGACACAGGCCTTAGGTGCCCTAGCTTTAACTAATTGGGGCGCTTTATATAGGGATTTACGGTCAAGAGTCGACGACGATTCGTATCACACTGGACTTCCGGTAATCAAAATTACTCAAGATAAAATTGGTGCTTACTTACATTTCGAAAATGGCACAGCCGAGAAGTTTGATTTGGTAGTTTGTGCTGATGGGGTAGATTCTATAGGTAGGTCACTAGTCTCTTCTGGCTCCTGCATAAACTACGCAGGGTACATAGCTTGGAGGGGTTTTATTCCAGAGACTGAAATGCCAAATTTAGAGGGTCCCTTACAATCAAATGTAAATGAATTGGTCGGACAACATGCCCTCATGTCTGATAAAGGACATGGAATTGTCTATCTGATACCAGGTTTTAATGGTGAAACTAAGCAAGGAGAACGTCTTATCAATTGGCTTTGGTATGAAAATGTTGCCAAGGAAAACCTTGATGAAGCCCTAGCTGGAAGAACCCATGGAAACAGTTCTGTACAACCAGGTTACGTCCCAAAATATAGAACTGATTACCTCCAGAATGAATCATCAAGATTATTCCCTGCGTATTTTTCTGATATCGTTCATAAAACTGAAAAACCTTTTATTCAGTCTATTTTCGACATGCACTCCAATGTCTATGCTTCGGGTAAATTATGTATTTTAGGAGATGCTGCTACTACAGTTAGGCCCAACTCTGCATCTGGTGTTGTTCACGCTATGACAAATGCAGTAAAACTAGCAGACTATTTATCTTCGTCGATTTCAATGGCAGAAGGTTTATCTAGTTGGAATATGGATCAGGTCGAATATGGTTATGGTTTGGTCGAGTTGAGCAGAAAAGTTGGGAAAGCTTTGCAAGACCCTACGACAAGCTGGAAATCTATGGACTCCAATTCAATGGAAATTTGGTGGGATTCTGTAATGGGGGATCAGAATTGGTATGTAACTGATTCAAAAAACCGCAACTAAATTTTGCCGACTAGATCGAATTGAGATTTTATGAATGATATAAACCGACCACCACTACTCGGATATGCAGACCGTCTTTCGGCTAGACCTGGAGATGAGGTTCAAATTAAAGTTAGCAGTGCGCTTCTTGGATCTTACCAAGCGAGTTTAGTGAGGATAATCTCTGCCGATCCTAATCCTGATGGAATAGGTGTAGTAGAGCAAGATGTTGAAAGCGATTTTCAAGGAAGCTACCCAGCTAGGTCTCAGGACTTTACACCTGGTTCGTACATGGCAGCTAAACTGCCTGACACGGCTACACTACCTGAGGAGTTCTTTGTAAGCGCAAAGATCTGGCCCACCCTGATATCGAGAGGATCCCAAATTGTTCTTTCAATCGGGTCTGCAAATGTCGGGTCTACTTTTCGAATGGGCCTTAACGAGTCAGGGCAGCCAGAAGCAGGAGTCCTCTTGGCTAATGGCGATTGGGTGACTGCATTCCTACCGGTGAAAATTCGTGAAAGAAAATGGGCTGATTTGTGGGCTAGCTATAGCAGCAGCATTAATACTATTAGCATTGGTTTTCATGACTCTGATATATCAAAAACAACCACTACTCAATTTACGGGAATCACAGAGATCGCATCTACTCGTTCCGAAAAAATAATTGTTGCTGCCAATCAAGATAAGCATGCCTCTTTGCACTTTAATGGCAAAATTGAAGCTCCGAAGATTTTCGATAACAACCAAACTCTAAGTCCAGATGCAAACCTCACTGAAATTTCTGCTCTGCCAGTTTTCGCATCGTGGGATTTTTCTATCGGGATTCCAACCACCAAAGTTCACGATATCGGACCCTACGACTTAGATGGTCAGCTAATCAATTATCCGAGCAGAGCTATGACAAGTTCTAACTGGGATGGATCAGAGATGTCGTGGAACCATTCACCAGGGCAATATGCTGCAATTCATTTTCATGAGGATGATATTTATGACTTCGGGTGGGAAACCGATTTTGTTATAAAAATTCCTAAAGACCACAAATCTGGCATATACGGGATCCGGCTAGAACAAGATCAGTATTACGATACGATCCCACTTTTTATCTGCCCGCCAAAAGGCAAGCAAACTGCACGTTTGGCCTACCTTGCGTCTACATTCACATACACAATCTATGGAAATCACGCACGTCCTGACTACAACAAAAGTTGGCTCGATAAAATTGCTAATTGGAACGCATATCCCTGGAACCCTGCAGAATTCCCGGAGTACGGTTTATCTACATACAATTTCCATTCAGATAGAAGTGGTATTTGTCACGCTAGTTACCGAAGGCCTTTATTTAATCTACGGTCGGGGTACTTAACATTTGGTGCAAGCGAATGTTCTGGGTTACGTCATTTTCAGGCAGATAGTCATTTGACTTCTTGGATGGAGAATCAGGGCTATGAATTTGATGTAATAACTGACTATGAACTAGACGCTGAAGGTGTTGAATTACTTAATGGTTATTCAATGGTCACTACAGGATCCCATCCTGAATATCACACAAAAACGACGCTTGATGCTCTTCAACAATACAGAGATCAGGGCGGAAAGTTGGCATACCTTGGTGGAAATGGTTTTTACTGGAGGATAGCAACGCATCCTGAAAACAATTCGTTAATAGAGATACGCCGTGGCGAAGGTGGGATTCGTGCCTGGGCTGCCGAACCAGGGGAGTACTACAATGCT
Organism: Chloroflexota bacterium; assembly: GCA_002719775.1. Taxonomy (GTDB): domain Bacteria; phylum Chloroflexota; class Dehalococcoidia; order Lucifugimonadales; family Australimonadaceae. The sequence continues at coordinate 12,990 of PBEP01000022.1, forward strand.
TTTGATGGGATTTATGGTGGTCTATGGCGACGTAGTGGACGACCACCGCAAATGCTAGCTGGGGTAGGTTTTTCTTCTCAAGGTCAGTTCTATGGATCGTACTATCGGAGAACAAGTGAAAGCTATAGCGAAGAATTCAATTGGATGTTCAAAAATATTGACGATGATTTGATTGGAGAATTTGGATTCAGCGGAAACGGCGCAGCTGGTTTTGAGCTTGATAGGTATGACCCTTTTCTGGGTTCGCCAGAAAATGCGACAGTTGTAGCTTCTTCTGAAAACCACAATTCCACATTTGTACTTGTTCCCGAGGAACAACTTACTCACCTAACCAATTTACCAGGAGTGAAAAACGAAGAGTTAATTAGAGCGGACATGCTGTACTTTGAAAACTCTGCTGGTGGTGCGGTCTTCTCAACCGGTTCAATAACATTTTGCGGAAGTTTGCCTTTCAATAACTTTGACAACAATATCTCAAAACTATTATCGAATATTTTCAACCGCTTCTTGAGTGCAGAATGAAAACGAACTACCAAACAATAGAAGATAGGAGTTCGATATGAATTGGCACTACCTAATAATTTTTGTCCCTGCTTACCTTGTAACAATGTTTTTGTACGTATTTTTTGATTCATTCATTATTATTGCCTTAGCTGCATTAGGTGTCTTCGTCTCCTGGTGGGTCAGAAAATATTTCATTAAAGCAAAAGACCAAGAGCAGGCAAAAGTTGAAACCCAATACTGGGTTGTGTGGCCTGCTGCAGGCTTGCTCTTAGCTATGCTTAGTATTTTGATATATGGGGTTTAATACACGAGCTATATTAGCTTTAAGCCTAGGAGTGCTATATGCCTGAAAGATTCTCAGAACATGCAATCAAAGCTTGGAAAGAAGATGGCGCTGTTGTAATCCCCAACTTCTTTTCCAGTGAAGAAGTCAAATCTGCTGTTGCTGATTTCAAGGCTCTGTATGGTCAGAAAGTCGGAGGGAATCCTTTAGTTAAGACCAACCAAGATGAACATAGATTTGCAGGTGAGCAGTTTTCTAATTTATTCTCGATTCCTGCCAATTGTTCACCCTCCTTAAATCTTTTAGGGGTGCATCCTAAGCTAATTAATTTTGCACAAAAAGCTCTGGATACTAATGACGTCAGGTTAGAGGCTGCGGCAACATGGGCAAAGTATGCTGGTGATGCTGATTTTAATCAGCCTTGGCATTGTGATTTCAGAAACCACACTTTGACCGTGCCCTCTGAAGATAGCAAGTTAAATACTGTGAACTTTTTAATATACCTTACAGATGTTGGCGAAGAAGATGGTGCAACCCATTATGTTTTGAAAAGAGACAGCAATACAATCCCTGAAGCCATTAATTGGTTCATAAAAGACCCACATGATAAAAAACTGCAATCAAAATTAAGTGAATTTGAGAGATCTGCAGCTGGGCCAGCAGGAAGTATTTTTGCTTATAGCATTGATGTTTTTCATAGAGGCACAAATCTCACGAAAGAAAAAGGCTACAGATATGCGATGACTGCTAGCTACAAAATTGCGACGAATGATTTAGTTGGGTTTACAGCTTGGCAGTACTCAGGAGAATCCCATCCATGGCATATTATTTTTAATAATGCTTCTCCTGAACAATTGCATTGCTTTGGGGTTCCCTTACCAGGTGATCCGTTTTGGACTAAACAAACGATAAAAAGCGCACAATTGCGCTACCCAAACTGGGATCTAAGTCCCTATTTGAGCAAATCCAATCAACAATCTTAGTAACCTTATGCTATAAAAGCAGGGGCCTTAATTAAGGCCCCTGCTTTTATATTCTTAACAAGCTTTTACCCTGCAGCAATCTCATTACCAGGGACTGAATCTTTACTAAATATCCCAGTTGGTGCTTCGACTTTTCGCTCATCAATACCCTTGCCATCTTTGTCATGGTCATAACCATACTGGGCATAACGACCACCATAGGCTTTTGATACAACAAGTCGTCTCCACTGAATAACCTCAGCATCATGACCAGAGAGTTTCTCAGGCCAGTCATACCTTTGGTTGAACATCATGGAGCCATCTTGAATAGAAAAGTTATATTCAACTGCCCAGCGTCCAAAAATATTATAAATAAGCTTATGATAATACTTGTGGAAGACAGTTTTTGGCCTCGAGTAATGGAAATACCATAATCGGGTACTCCATGGTCCAAGTGCTACAGGCCAACGAGTGTACATGCCATGCAACCCAGCGCCGCCACGGCCAGTAAGCATGCCTTTAATTCCCTTGGGGCCAAAGCCCGCTCCACCAGCTCGGAAATAACCAGGAAGCCGGTGTCCTTGTCCCCACCATTCAGTGTTATAGGTGGCAGGAGCAGGAACCCTAAGGAAGAAGAATGGCACAGAAAATATCCAATTCCACCAGTTTCGAACTTTACCTTTTGGCCAAGTCTTACCATCAGGATAAACGTCTTTTGCGTCAGGGACTTTTGCCCCTCCAGACGTAGACGCTCTACCAGCTTGAACTTCAGCCATGGTAGGTCCACGGAAACCGTTTCCAGTAAATACCGGCTTGAATCCTTGAGCGCCTCTAGCTCCTACGTGCTCTCCGGCCAATAACACTCCGATATTGTCACGATGCAGGTAAGCTACGTGGGAATCCATCGAGTTCTCAAGCGCTACTAACCAGTTAGTTGGCCAATGTACATGGTCATTCCATGTGATATAC
>PBEP01000023.1 GCA_002719775.1 Chloroflexota bacterium
ATTATGTTCACAAGTGATAATGGTCCTGATTTTAACCTCCGCCCCGATGTTGTTCCTGAGGGGATGGATGCTTCAGACTTCATTCGTTTCAACTGTGGCTTTCGTGGAGCTAAGACATCCGTATATGAGGGAGGGATTCGCCTTCCTATGATTATGAGATGGCCTGATGGGCTTCCTGAGGGCGCTCGAGAATTGAATGATTTTGTTCATTTTGTTGACTGGCTTCCTACTCTTTTGGGAGCAGCTAACATTTCGAAACTTGATGGCCTACCAATAGATGGAATTAATATTTTGCCTGCATTGAGAGGTGAGGCACCTTGGGTTGAGCCTCATCGTTTCTGGCAGTGGAGTGAGATGCCGCCATCTGTAACCACTAATGCATCGATGAGAGATGGTGACTGGAAATTGGTTCGCCCAAGATTGGCTTTCCGCTTTGCAACGTCGTTAGATGAAGAATATGCCAATAGGTATGTAGCTGCTGATCATGACGCAAAGTACAACTCAGGGCGCTATACATCATTGATGCAAGATCCTGATCCCGAAATTATTCGAGATGATCCACCAGAGCCAGAGTTATACAACATAGCTTCTGATTATGGCGAGAACACTAACCTTGCCAGCGAATACCCAGAGCGTACTAGAGTTATGGTGAGAGAGCTTGAAACATGGTTTGAAGAGGTTAACGCAGAGAGAATTAAAGCCCAGCAGGAGACATTAGCTCGTTAACTTTTCTTGACGCACGCGTGGTGTAATTTAAGGCTGACTTCCCTCGTAGTTTCGTTGGACGTTCCCGATCCAAGTCTAAATTTTTCACCAAATTCCCAAACTTCACCATTCCAACTGATAGTACTTATTTACGTAAATAAAATATAGGGTCAAAAGACTCCAGAGGAATAAAATCACCCCTAAAAATCGAAGAATGTGTAGGGTCATCGTTGGCATTTAAACCCTCTGTAGTGACAACAAATAATGGCTGAATAAAAGTAAATCTGGTATCTATCAAGAAGGTGCGGAGTGTGCGCTAGCGGAAAATACATTACTCGCGTCAATGAACCTATTCCGGCTCCGTATCATATTGATTCATAAAACCCAAATGTGCTTAATAACTATAGAGTGTGCTTATGAAACGTTCCATTGAGTTGATTGGCTGGTTGCTTTTTCTTCTTTGTGCAGTGTTATTTTTAATTTCAGGTTTGCGTAACAATGATGTTTGGACCATTATTGCAAGTGTGCTATTTGGAATTGGCGTAATTCTATTTCTTGTTGGTTTTAAACCTAAAAAAGAAAATGACTAACCGATAAGTTGAACTCAGTTGATTATGAACCCTTTTCCGAAATAAAAATATCTGTGGTTTTGATTGCGGATAAACGCTCGGGGAGCCACCAATCTTTTGTTAATTCTCTAAAGTCACTAGTGTGTTGCAGTGCTCCATGCGCTTCAAACGCTTCCTCGTCTTTATAAATCTCACATCTATAGAATTTATTGGGGTTCTCATTATCCTTCATAAAGTCATAGCGCAAGCACCCGGGTTCGCTTAAAACTTTCTGTGCCATTTCAATTTGTGCGGGTATGAATTCTTCTATTGATTCAGTTTTGATGTTTAAACTCACTAATAGGTAATACATTTGGTCTCCTTGGGCTGCTTATACCCACTTAATAGGGTCATTCTACCATCGTACGCTCAGCTCAATCGCGTAGGTTATGAATGTGCTTTATCATAACGTGAAACAATGATTGGCAGGTGATTATGTTCCTTATACGGAGAAGTTTCAAAATCCAACAAGGCAAGGCACGTGAAGCTGCTGAAATAATTACGCAAATTGGACGGGGGTACGAATCGCTAGACCAAAGAAGACCAGTTCGTGTCTACTTAAGTGGAACTACAGTTCCAGGGCCAGCAGATACAGTGTATATGGAGTGGACGGAGGAAGCTCTAATGTCTGCGTACCGTGAAGGAAACGAAGCTCCAGATTGGTTGCTTGATTTGTTTGGAAAGCTCGAAAAAATTCAAATTTCTACAGAGATCGAATTTTTTGAAATGTACTCCGGTCAATAATTAGAGAGCAGAAGACCCGATCTAAGTGCTATTTGGACTCCAATTATAAATTTTCATGAGGCTTTGGCCCATTAACAGTTGTCGTTCTGTTTCAGTCAGGGGTCCTGATTCGACAAATGCATCTACCCCTTCTTCGTAACTTAAGAATTCCAGCGCTCTGGTCCAATCGGTTCCCCACAAGCATCGCTCAAGGCCAAATGCTCTGAAAACCTTACCTAAAGGCTCCCAAATGTCATTAAAAGGAAAAGGGAATTTAGATAACGTGCAAGCCCCTGAAATTTTTATAGCTACGTTGTCTAGATTCGCAAGTTCCAGCACACTAGGAATGTCCTCAAAAGGATTTGGCGGTACTGGGGGCATAAATGGTTGAGTAAGACCTACATGATCAACAACTAGGCGAGTGTTTGGATGCCTTGAAGCTAATTTATGAAACGAATCAAGTTTCCCGGAACACATAACATTTATAGGTATATTTGAATCAGCACCCTGCTGGAGTACTCGATCAAAACCTGGGTAATCTGGTTCAAGTTCATAGGACGAAAGCATTAATCGAGCACCTACTACACCCGGAATCAGTGCCCATTCGGCAATTTCCTCGGATACTGATTCGGATAATGGATTAAACGGCTTTATTAGGCCAAAGCGATTTGGGTATTCTGCATGTACTTCAAGTGCGTAGCTTCCGTCATATCTATATTTATTATAAGGAGAAACTAGGAGTGCCCCATCGACTCTGGCAGCATCCATGGCTTCTATCATTTCAGTTCCTGTTACTGAGTCAGGTCCTTGCAGTTGCCCTAGCCAAGGGCGCTTTCTGTTATTTTGTTCATATGCATGAACTTGAGAATCTATAACGAGCAATTTATTCCCCAAAGTACGGTTCTTGTTAAATAGTTTTTTAACTTGCCGTCTATAAAGAAAACCCTACCAAACAATAATAAGAATCAGAGTAAAAGATGATGTTTGGCACCTTTTTGAAATGTTCCCGTATCCTAACGTTAATTGTCTAGGTTTTTGTATACTCCTCAAGGGATAATTGATACATGAAATTCGGAGTTAATATACTTAATTTTGGGAGCAAGGCCACTCCTTCTCACTTGGCAACATGGGCTACAGGTATTGAGTCACTTGGATTTCACTTTGCAATGATTTCTGACCACTTGCCTGTTACGCCAGATGTTCATGCTAGGTACCCTGCACCGTTTTTTGATCCACTGACAACCATTGCTTGGATCACTGCACAGACAAAGAGTATTGAATTAGGAACGACCGTACTGATCGTGCCTTATAGAAACCCCATTGCAATAGCTCGTGCAACCGCCAACATAGATCAATTTTCAAACGGTCGATTTATTTTAGGTGTAGGTGTTGGGTGGTCTAAGCTGGAGTATGAAGCATTAGGAGTTCCTTTCCATGAAAGAGGAGCTATCACAGATGACTATATTCAAGCCATAAAAACTTTCTGGACAAACAAGAAAGCAACTCATCATGGGAAATATATAAATTACGAGGATCTTTATTCTGAGCCCATGCCCATTCAAAACCCTCATCCTCCAATTTGGGTAGGCGGATCTTCTGACAGATCATTGCGGCGGGCGGTTTTGTTAGGAGACGCTTGGCATCCGATTAACTTTCGGATGGATTGGCTTAAAAATGAGGGGATACCCAAGTTAAAGAAAATGGCAGATTCTCTAAAAATGCCGATGCCTGCTCTATGCCCTAGGATCAAGTTCTGGGTTAGGAGTGCACCCATGGATGATCAGACCCGGCTAGCAGGTGAAGGAACAATGGACCAAATCAGGAAAGATTTAATTGACCTTGAAAATCTAGGATCTGAGTATGTTTTGTTGGATTCATACGAAGTTGGTATTGCTGAAACTGCTTTTCTATCGGATTCGTTATGGAATGACCTTTGCATATTTGCAGAAACAACAGTTGACTTAGAAAATCAGTGCGTGAATAGATAAGATTGGTAAGCGAATAAAATGAATAACTTTTGCTCACAGTGTGGTTCTAGAGTAACTGACCAAAATGATCGATTCTGTAGTAATTGTGGCCATAAATTTGACCAATCTCAATCTTTAGAAACAACTCCTGCGCGCACTGCTTTTTCAATTGAAAAAGTCACATCCATGTTCCTACAGGCAAATCCATCCGGAGCAGATTTAGAAACAGCAAATAAGATGTTGCAGGTTTGCCTTGATTTCGCGCGTAATAGCTCAGGTTGGGATCAAATCGGAGATGCTGGTTTGGATGAATATACTCAAGATTTATTCCATAAAATATATGAAGCGTACCCGAGGGCATGGGCAATTTGGGATTCTGAGTACATGGCCGATCAGGTTTTGCGGGAATTTAAAAGAAAAAGAAAATAGGATCATCCTAATACGAAGTTTAACCCCGAAATAACAATTGTTAATGTCACAAGGCTGGCAAAAGTACTTGCTATGGTCGCACTAGTTACAAACCTTGGTTCGGAGTTGAATTCATGTGCTAGCAGGGTAGTAAAAACAGCACTTGGCATAGCACAAACCGCTATTAAAGTCTTTTGAGAAACTCCATCTATACTTAAGACAAATGTGATGAAATAAGCTATTGGTACAGAGATAACTAACCTGATTAAAAGTGCTGCAGCTAAACTTTTCCACCTTTCAATTTCTATACCTTGTGAAAGTTGAAAACCAAGAATGATTAGCATCAGAGGCATGCAAGAATCCGCCATAAATTGAAGAGGAACGCTGATGCCGATAGGAATTTCCCATCCGATTATTCGAACAAAAGCAGCTGCGAAAACTGCATAGATTGTTGGGACTTTAAGGGCTGTAATTAGCGGCCCAAAGCCATGAGAACCGGATCTCGCAGCTATGAAGATTGCAATTGGCCACGCTATAGACCCCTGTGTTACGAATATAACGATTGCGGCAGTTAAACCAGGATCACCAAAAGCTAAATAGCTCATAGGGAGACCCATATTGCCAGCATTCGGGAACATAGTAGCCAGCAAAAAGCCTGAGCGAAGCGCTCTAGTTTGACCTGTTGCGAGGCTTACTAGCGCTGCTATCACACCAAAACCAATTGTGCACAAAATAGAGGCAGCAACTAGCTTTATGGAAGTTGACCTAGGTAACTCTGCATTCAGTATGAACATAAATACGAGTGCAGGTGAAAGAAGGTAAACGACGACTGGGCTAAGAGCCCCAACGCTGAGATTTTTCCAACGCTGAAGCACACCACTAAGACCAGCAACAACAAAAACAGGCAGGATTACGGTCAGGAAAACTTCAAGCATATGTTGAGAGCTTATCAGTTTTGGATTTACAGAGCAGGATGGTTTAGTAACTAGTTCTTACGATCAGCCCAAAACGAAATAAGTTCAATTTTTTTTCGCATCTCTTCAACCACTAAATCAGTGTTCCCACCATTTTGCTCAATTCGTAGATTATAATCATTTAGCCGTAGCATACCGTGAAAAAAACCAATGAGATATTGACTAACCTCAAACATATCTTTGGCCTCAGACTCTCCTTTGATATGCCTTTTTGACTCTGTAAACAAAAAGAACGAAGAGCCTTCTAATATTGCATCTGAAAATATTTTATTTTTGAAATCACTCTGGAGTTTCTTAGGAATATGTAACAACCCCGACGCCCTGGCATTTCTTAGCATGTCTAACAATATTTTCTGCCGATAGTCCATTTAATTATTTTTGCATAGACATGCATCTTGTAACAGATTTGTAACGTACTGGTAACACATACGAAAAGCTTGTAGCCCATTGTATTCACAAATGGGTTTACCCCAATGGGAGGAATTTCATGGATTCAGGTTCTATTGCATGGCTTTTGATGGCCTCTGCGTTGGTTTTTCTTATGACTCCTGGACTCGCATTTTTCTACGGAGGTCTTTCGCGTAGTAGGAACGTGATTAGCACAATCATGCTCAGCTTCATGAGCATAGCTGTTGTCAGTGTGGTTTGGGTTTTATGGGGATACAGCTTAGCTTTTGGAGAGGGTAACGCATATATTGGAGATTTATCTCTAATTGGCCTTAAGGGCATAGCCCCGGGCGATGACATGCTATTTGCTGTCTTTCAGATGATGTTTGCAATTATAACGCCTGCCTTAATAACGGGAGCGATAGTAGAACGTTTCAAATTCACAACTTACTTGGTCTTCCTCGTAATATGGATCACCGTTGTCTATGCACCAATTGCTCACTGGGTATGGGCAGGTAATGGCTGGCTTTTAGAAATGGATGCTCTGGACTTCGCAGGAGGAACAGTGGTCCATATTAATGCTGCAGTCGCAGCGGTTGCTGCAGCCATATTGGTAGGAAAACGCCGATCACCTGGAATGGAGCCAGCAAACATACCCTACGTAGTTATTGGAGCAAGCTTGCTGTGGTTTGGCTGGTTTGGATTTAACGCGGGTTCTGGGCTTGCGGCAGATAGCGTTGCAATTAATGCTTTCTTAGTTACAAATACAGCTGCAGCCACTGCTGCTCTCACCTGGGGAATTTTGTCACAAGTACAAAACGGGAAAATGAGTGCGGCAGGCGTTGCTACGGGAGCGGTAGGTGGGTTAGTTGCCATTACTCCAGCGGCAGGCGCTGTAGGAGCTATGGGAGCTTTAGGAGTTGGCCTTGGAGCCGGCTTGTTATGTTATGCAGCTGTATTGCTCAGGCCAAAAGTTGCAATTGATGATTCTCTAGATGTATTTGCAGTGCATGGAGTTGGTGGGATTTGGGGAGCGATTGCTACTGGAATATTTACAGTTAGCGCATTTACAGGTGGAATTGAAGGCTTGATTGAAGGTGATGCTTCTCAATTAGGTGTGCAGATAGTAGCTGTACTTGCTACAATCGCATATTCATTTATCGTAACGTTTGTTATTTTGAAAGTCTTGGACGTAATTCCAGGCATGGGTTTGCGTGTGAGTGAAAGGGAAGAAGATCAAGGCTTAGATATATCAGCTCACGGCGAGCGTGCATTTGTAGGTGATGGGGCTGATTAGCTCGAGTTAGGCATAAACTCTATTAAAGGGGATCGTTATGATTAGAATTGAGGCAATTATCAAGCCAGAGCGCGTAGCGCATGTTTCAGACGCCTTAGTGAATGCTGGATGCCAGGGATTTTTTTATCACAATGTTACAGGACAGGGACGACAAAGAGGCGTAGAGGTTTTTGTAGGTAGAGGTGGCCAGATGGCTAGCCGCTCCTCCGTACCGAAGACCATTATCACAACGATTGTTGCAGACGAAATGCAAGCGAAGGTAATTGATGCAATCGTTGGTGCTGCCAGAAGCGCTGAGGGAGGCGAAATTGGAGATGGGAAAATTTTTGTTTCTCCCGTTTCTGATGCGATTCGTGTAAGTGACGGGCAGCATGGGGGAGACGCAATTTGAACTTCTTAATTCAGCGGAAAGGAAGTGATCCTTTCCGCTGAATTAATCTAAATTAACTGTTCGCTAATATAAATTCAGCCACTGCTTGGTTGAATACATCCGGATTTTCCCAATGGGCCCAAAATCCAGTTTGTGGCAAAGCACGGAAAGTAGCATTAGGGATGATATTCGCGAGTCTTTCTCCTGCGTCCAGACCAAAGCCACCAGAACCGTCACACCATACGACAAGAGTTGGCAAATTCAATTGCCCCATCTCTTCTTCTGATGCATAGTAGTTTTTACCCACTCCATCTATTAAGGCCTGGTAGAAGCGAGTTTGTGCGTCGTTAGTAAAAGGCCTCTTATAGTGAAGTAAGCGCGTGTCTACAAGTTCATCTGATACTTGCTCCGGGTGATCACGGTGCATGACCATCAATAGCCTAGCTTTAACACCTTCCCATGTAGGGTCCTTTAGTAACTCTAATGTCCTTTGGGGCATCGGGATTCCACCTACAGGAGGTAATGGAGGGTTTACACTTCCCTCCTTGAAATCCATCCCAATTCCTGATTCAAAGATTACGCCTTTAAGGCGTTCTGGTTGAGTTCTAGCTAACCAGGAAACTGCTGAACCGCTGTATGCCTCACCATGAACCCAGGCTTTGTCGATATTCATCGCATCCATCAGGTCTATTATCTGATCTGCTACTTGGGCTTGGGGATTATCAGAGATTTCAGGTGCGTCACTTAAGCCATGCCAAAGAATTTCCAGACCGATGGTATGTAAATCTTTTGCTAATGGAATTATGTTTCTTGCAAAAGTTTCAAGATGTCCTCCACCCCCATGTGTCATGATTAAAGTTTCTCTGTGCTCCTGGCCTGCTTCTGCTATCCTGCTCGTGTACTTTTCCCCTTTGATAAAGCGGATATCAGCACCGATTAATTCATTCCAAATTGACAAAGTCATATTTCTACCTCCAACAGAACCATACATCACTTCACGCAATGGGTGCTAAAGATGTATAATGAATATGAAATAAAAAAACCAGAAGTAGAGAAAGCGGATAAATCGCTCAATGCTCAGTACTGAAAACAAACAGCGTATACTAAAAGACTTTCAAGTTGACCAGGGAGATTCTGGCTCTAGTGAAGTCCAGATAGCGTTGCTGACTGAGCGAATTCGTGGGCTGACAGACCACCTGCGATATCATCATAAGGACCATTCAACCAGACGCGGACTGCTTATGCTAGTTGGCCGCCGTCGGCGATTGCTAAAGTATTTGGCTAACCAAGATACGGCTAAGTACAGGCAGTTAATTGGCAAACTAGGTCTTAGACGTTAATTAATAGGAATAGACTGACTATTTCCCTCATCCCGTTTTCTCCTCTGCTGAATGAGAGGGGAATTCCTCATGAATAAATACGAGATTGAATTAGCTGGAAGAACTTTATCAATAGAGACTGGATCGTTAGCCCAGCAGGCAAACGGATCAGTTGTAGTACGCTACGGAGATACCGTAGTTTTAGTTACTGCGGTTGCTGGTCCCGCAAAAGACGGTATTGATTTTATGCCACTCACAGTGGATTTTGAGGAGCGCCTATATGCTGTAGGTCGCATCCCTGGGTCTTTTTTCCGCAGAGAGGGAAGACCAACCACCGAGGCAATTTTGGCAGCTCGTCTCACAGACCGAACAATACGCCCTCGGTTCCCAAAAGGTATTCGTAACGAGCTACAGGTAATAGCCACAGTGTTGTCTGCAGATCAAGTGAATCAGCCTGACATTCTTGCTATTATCGGGGCTTCTGCTGCACTTAGCATTTCACGTATTCCTTTTGATGGACCTATCGCAGCTACACGCATGGGCCTTGTTGATGGTGAATTAACTATAAATCCCACTTTTGAACAACTAGCAGTCAGCGACCTTGATTTAACGATTTCCGGTAGCCGTGAAGCTATGATAATGGTTGAGGCTGGAGCCAAAGAAGTTGATGAAGAAATCGTTTTAGAGGCATTAAGGATTGGGCAGGAAAATAATGTTGCTATTGTCGAATTTCAAGATCGAATCATTGCTGAATTAGGTGTGGAAAAATCACAGGATCTAGTCCCTGAAAATAACGAAGAGACTGACCTTATCTCAAAAATACAGGAAATTGCAAAGGAAAAATTAGAAGCAGTCATAGATCAAGGTGAAGGCAGAGGCGAGCGTTCTGCAGCAATGCACTCGATTGAGCAAGAAGTAAGTAATACATTTAGTACTGACTATGATCCTAAGTCGATAGCAAAAGCCTATGACAATTTAGTCAAAAAAGTCGTCCGCTCAAAAATTTTAAACGAAGGTAAGCGACCTGATGGAAGAAAATTAGATGAAGTTCGACCACTATCAAGTTCGGTGGGATTAATCCCTCGAACTCATGGATCAGCTTTATTTCAGCGAGGTGAAACCCAAATCCTTACATTAACCACGCTTGGGTCACTTAGTATGGAACAAAGGTTAGACAGTTTAAGTCCAGAAGATAACAAACGATATATGCACCATTATAATTTCCCTCCTTACTCAACTGGTGAAGCACGCCGTATCGGAACTGGCAGGAGAGAAATAGGACATGGTGCCTTGGCAGAAAGGGCATTAGTTCCTGTTATCCCAGATGAATCAGAATTCCCTTATGTTTTGCGTTTAGTTTCTGAAGCATTAGGCTCTAACGGCAGCACCTCAATGGGATCAGTATGTGGGAGTACGCTTTCCCTTATGGACGCTGGTGTTCCAATCAAAGCACCTGTTTCAGGTGTCGCTATGGGCTTAATGACCGACGATGAAGGAAACCATGCGATTTTGACTGACATACAAGGTGTTGAGGATTTCATGGGGGATATGGACTTTAAAGTTGCTGGAACTCGCGAAGGAATTACAGCTTTACAAATGGACATCAAAGTATCCGGAATAACACCAGAAATTATGCGTAAAGCTTTGTTTCAAGCTAATGAAGGTCGTGCTCACATATTGGCACACATGCTTGAAACTTTACCGGAAAATAGAACTGAGCTTAGTGATCATGCTCCTAGAATGGTCCGAACCCAAGTCCCTGTAGACAAAATAGGAGTAATTATAGGCCCAGGCGGAAAGACTATCCGAAGCATTATTGAACAAACGGGAGTAAGTATAGACGTTTCAGATGACGGTGGAGTAACTATTGGATCAGTCGATGGAAACTCTGCTGCTGAAGCTTTGGCTATTGTAGAAGGATTAACTAGAGAAGTTGAAGTAGGGCAAACGTACTCAGGTAAAGTCTCAAGGTTGATGAACTTCGGTGCTTTCGTAGAAATTTCACCTGGCAAAGACGGATTAGTTCATATCAGTGAACTTTCATCCGAGCATGTTGCAAGCGTCGAATCAGTGGTTTCAGTCGGGGACGAAATTGAGGTTAAAGTTATTGAAATTGATCGTATCGGAAGGATAAATCTCTCACGTAGAGCAATACTTGAAGGCGAAGATTACTCGCCTCGTCCTTCTAGGGACTCAGGTGAGAGAAGAACCGGAAACCGCGATCGAGACAGAGGAGATGATCGCCGTAGGAGAGGATAGATGGCATTTCTATTTTCTCTCTTTAAGAGACTATTCATCTGGAGTATTATTTCAGTTCCCATAGGTTTTCTTTTAGGTGCCTTCATCTTTTTTTTAAAAAGTAACACCTCTGACTTCTTTAGGACAAATGATATTTTCTATGGCGCACTTTTAGGTTCGTTCCTTGCACTTTTCGGGTCATTTTCCGCTGTAGTCACTTTAATTTTAGGGAAAACCTGGATAGAAAAAACCAAAGGATCAGAGAAATTATCCGGAGCGATTGTATGCTATGGAATCGTCATATTGGGCTTGCTTTTGATTAACATAAAAGGCTAAGCATCTAAAAGGTCTATAAGGATTGCAGCATGATCACTGACTGCATCACGCCTAGTAGTATTTGGATGTTCAGACCAGACATATTTTATTTCAACAAGACGACCCAGAAGATCTTTATTAATGAAAGATTGGTCTAACCTAAAGCCATTACCGGCATTTGGTGAGTACCATGTGTATGCTCTTTGATCTTTGTATATGTACCGAAAAGCATCACTCCAATTGTTCTTTTCCATACTAACCATCCATGAGTCAGATTCCTTTGAAAATACAGGATTCTGCTCATCAATTCCGATTCTCCCTGTATTCGTATCGCCAGAAATAATTGCAGGACCATTATGCCAATTACGTGCTACACGGAGAATTGAATCATGGAATTTGTACTTCCCACGGCCAGCAAAAGAGTACGTGGGAATGTGAACCATACAAAACCCGAAGGGCTCGGGTGACTCTATATGGACTGGTAACCAAAGTTGACTGAACTTTGGTATCACTGGAGCATTTACTGGAGTGATGGGCCATTTTGAAGCGATAAGAAGGCGATTCAAAGGTGCATTCGTGCGATTTACGGTCGTTGATTGGTACCTTAGGCCCAGGCTTTCCAGTTCAGATTGCAGCCACATACTTGCAGGCGTACCACGGAACTCGCATAATCCAACAACATCTGCATTCCAATCAGATAGCTGTTGTGCAATTAATTCAATCCTTTTACCGCCACCAGCTCTGATATTCCATGAAACTATTCGAGTCATAATATAGTTAAATTACAAATAATTAATTCAATGGGAGGTCAATCTCATAACGAGAAATCATCTCATCCAATAATTGCGAAATTGCATCATCAGGTGGTGTTAGCGGCAATCTCGGATCACCAACTCGAAAGCCGATTTTGTTGAGACAATATTTAACTGGTATTGGATTTGCTATCACAAATAGTTGCTTGCTGATTGGCAGTTGATTTAAATGCTCGGCTGATGCAACCCTTAGATCACCTTCAAGGATATTCTGAATCATTTTTTGAATTTGATTGCCAATAAAATGTGCAGAAACACTTATTACCCCGTATCCACCCATTGATATCACATGGAAAGTATCAGCATCATTTCCACTCCAGACTTTAAAATCAGCTGGAGCTGATGCAATTATTTCACCGATTTGGGTAAGATCCCCCGAAGCTTCCTTAACGCCGCAAACATTGGGAATTTCAGAAACTCTTAGACAAGTTTCAGAAGTCATATTCGTTATAGTTCTGCTCGGTACATTGTATGGAAGAATCGGAAGCGGAGAACTTTCAGCTACAGATTTAATGTGCTGAAAAATCCCCTCCTGAGTAGGCTTATTGTAATAAGGAACCACTATTAGTAAGCCGTCTACACCAGCCTTCTCTGCTTCTTTGGAAAGGCTTATAGTTTCATTAGTACCATTTGTGCCAGACCCCGCTATAACAGGGACACTTTCACCTACTGTCTCTTTGATCTCAGCCCAGAGCTTGTAATTTTCATCATGACTCAAGCTAGGATTTTCACCAGTAGTTCCAGTGACAATGAGACCCTCAGTCCCAGAAGAAATTAACGAATTGGCCAAATGTTTTGCCTGTGCATAATCAACTGCACCATCTGACGTAAAGGGCGTAACCATTGCGGTCATTAATCTTCCAAAATTTGCCATTTCAACTCCGCTCACTATCCATACTCTATTATTTCATTTTGCACATAGCAAGATACTAAATAATTAATGATATATGCTGTATGCATGCGTATTTTGTCATGGAATGTGAATGGCCTTAGAGCTCTCCATAAAAAAAACCTTTTCTGGGATTCGCTTGCTCAATACAACCTTGACGTAATTTGCCTTCAGGAAACTAAATCAACTCTTGAACAACTACCGTCAGAAGTTAGTCAAATTGAGAATTATGATTCTTATTTCAATTGGCCTGAGTTGAAAAAGGGGTATAGCGGTGTCGCCATTTACACGAATTTACCCCCTTTATCAGTAAGGACAGGGATTGAGAATCCTGAGATGGACAAGGAAGGACGAGTTCTCGTTGCTGATTATGGAACATTTATTCTACTTAATGTCTATTTTCCCAACGGTAAGGCAAACCCTGAACGGCTAGACTATAAGATGCGATTCTACGATTCATTTTTGGGCTATATTAATGATTTGAAATCTTCGGGGCGTTTGGTAATTTTTTGTGGTGACGTGAACACAGCTCATAAACCCATTGATCTAGCAAGACCAAAAGCAAACGAACAGACATCGGGCTTTTTAGAACAAGAAAGGGCTTGGATAGATCAATTAGAAGATTCAGGCTTTGTAGACATTTTCCGTCATTTCAATACTAATCCAGATCAGTACACTTATTGGGATACTATCACGAGAGCTCGAGACAGAAATGTTGGCTGGCGTATTGATTATTTCTTTGTGGACGAAAAGCTGAAACCCCACGTTACTGATTGCTTTATTCTGCCTCAAGTCCTGGGTTCAGATCATTGCCCTGTAGTACTAGACGTAAGTATTTAATAAGAAATATCGTTTTTGCTGAGAAAATTTAAGCGCTGTGATCTTTATTAATTATTTCCTCAGCAATTTGAATACCGTTGGTTGCTGCACCTTTTCTCAAATTGTCAGATACTACCCACATTACCAGCCCGTTAGGATGTGAATCATCTGCCCTAATGCGCCCTACAAATACGTCATCACGGCCAGTAGCTGAGGAAGCTAGAGGATACTTTGAATCAAAGGGATCATCTAATACTGTTGCCCCTGAAAAAGAACTTAAAAGAGAACGAGCTTCTGAGGGACTCATAGGCTTTTCAAATTCAATATGTAAAGCTTCGCTATGAGAAATAGGTACAGGGATGCGCACGCAAGTTGCTGATATGTTTATTGAATCAGAATGTAAAATTTTGCGAGTCTCATCTCGCATTTTTCTTTCCTCAGTTGTATACCCATCATCAAGAAATGTTTCTACTTGAGGGAGTGCATTAAATGCAATTTGATGAGGGTATGCTTCAGGTTTTATAGGTAAACCCTCAAGAATCTGACTGGACTGTACTTGAAGTTCTTCCATCGCAGCTTTACCAGTCCCTGATACTGACTGGTAGGTATCAACCACTACTCTTCTTATAGGATTTACATCATGGAGGGGAGATAATGCCATCACCATTTGCGTAGTAGAGCAATTTGGAACAGAAATAATTCCTTCGTGAGCCCAAATGTCATTAGCGTTAATTTCAGGCACAACTAATGGGACCTTGGGGTCCATACGGAAAGCAGAGCTTTTATCAATTGCTATACAATCTAGCGAAGCAGCTAATGGTGCGTAAATTTTGCTTAGAGAGGAACCGGCAGCAATAAATGCAATGTCGGTATCTTTGAATAAAGATTCGGTCGGAGTTTCAACTTCAATCTCGACCCCTCTAAATGTTATTTTTTTACCCACCGAACTAGGCGATGCACATAATCTTAAGGAGTTCATCGGAAAAGCACGCTCTTCAAGAATTTGTAAAGCAACTTGACCGACAGCTCCTGTAGCACCAATTACGGCTACATTGGGTGAAGACATATTCTTCTCCTAAATATCTAAAAGACTTTCAAGTCCAATTATCAATCCATTTCTTTGGACAATCTCATTAACTGCCAATAAAACTCCGGGCATATAACACTCTCTATTTATAGTGTCATGTCTTAGAGTTAGTGTTTGGCCAGTGTTTCCAAAAGTGACCTGGTGATGAGCAAGTTTCCCTGGCAGTCTTGAACTGTGAATTGAAATTCCGTTATCTGATCCACCACGTGTATTACCAATCGGTTCTTTAGAAGGTTCATTTCTCATGAATTTATCAGGATGACCTTCTTTGATTGATTGGACTATTGATATTGCAGTTCCAGACGGCGCATCAATTTTGTTCTCGTGGTGTTCTTCAGAAACTTCGACAAAGTCAAAAAATGGTGCTGCTATCTTTGCTAGTTTGCCTAACAAAACTGCACCAATGGTGAAGTTAGGAGCTAAAATCGCAGCAGTATCATGTCGAGAAACCTCGTCATGCAGTTCTGATATTTGAGCATTAGTAAAACCAGTGGAACCAATTACCAAGCGAACACCTGCAGAAATCGCAGATTTCATAATATTCATTGTGGCTTCAGAATTAGTGAAATCAACGAGCACTTCAAACTTTCTGGCATCAATTGCTGAGTCAAAGTTTTTGAAATGCTCTACTCCTACAGGAAGCCAAAAGGGATCCACCTGATCAATACTGGCAACCAGAGACATGTTGTCAGTGGAGTCCAGAGCGCGAACCACTTCTTGGCCTACTTTGCCAGCTGAACCATGAACAGCAACGCTTATAAGATGATTTCTTTGAGTCATGGAATAATTATAACAGCCACTTGAAGGTATACGTGTTTTTTTATTCCTTAAATATAAGCTGGTGTTGATATTTGTGGTGGCTTATTTGGACTCTCCCCTCATCCTTGCAGCCATATCCTCGTCCCTGCCTCTTGCCCACTCCCGTTTGGCAGGATCTGAAACTTTCACAGAAAGAGTTCCAATTCCTTCAATATCCATACCTATTACGTCACCATCCTGAATTGCACCTAAGTTCTGGTGATTAGTACCTGTACTAATAATGTCTCCTGGATTAAGTTCCATGATTGCGCTGGCAAATTCTATGCACTCAGGAATTTTGTGAGCCATTAATCCAGTATTGTAACCGGGGAATTGGTAATCACCATTCCAGACCTTGACATTTATATTTTGTGGATCCGGCACTTCGTCTTTTGTTAATATGAAAGGGCCCATTGGGCCGAATGTAGCCCATGATTTTGTTTGAAAAAAGCTCTGGCTTCCGCGGACGTTAATTCTACCTGAGATGTCATAAAAGCCTGTATACCCCAATACATAGTCCATCGCATTTTCTTGTTTGATGTGACGCCCTTGTTTACCAATGATTAGCGCAACTTCTGGTTCCGCATGGAATATACTTGCATTGCATTCAGGATCCATTATTACAGTTTCACCTGGACCTATGACACAGTCTGAAGCTTTAAGGAAAGCATCGATTTCTGGCATAGGAGGATTCTCACCTTCAAGATAATTCACTGCCATGCATATGATTTTTTCAGGCCTTGGGACAGGAGGTAAAATCTTTACGCTTGAAATAGAAACACCCTTTTTCCCGACTGTGAATTCTTCAAGCTGTGGCTTTAAGTCATCAAAATTTTCAATTATTGCTTGAACTAGCTCCATCGGAGTATGAACATGTATTTGACCTAATGCAGCACTGACATCAATGATGTCATCGCCTTGTACTACACCAAGGTTCCAATCATTAAAAAATCCAAATTTCATCTAATCCTCCATGCTACCCAATTATGTTTCTTCGCATGATACTCTCATCCCTATGAGGCCCTGTAGAGATTAAATCAATTGGTGCTCCAATTAAATTCTCAATCTCACTGATATAATCTTTAGCTTCTGCAGGTAAGGCTTCATAGGAGTTTGCACCTGCTGTTGGTTTGCTCCAACCGTTCATGGTCTTTAATATCGGCTTTGCTTTTTCTAGGTCAGAATATGATGCGGGGAAAAAGTCTACTTCTTTGCCATCTATTAAATAGCCAGTGCAAATTTTAACTTCTGGAAGTTCATCTAGCACGTCAAGCCTAGTTAGCACGCATGAAGAATAACCGTTCATCTGGGAGCTATACTTTGCAGCGATTCCATCAAACCATCCAACACGCCGCGGTCTACCAGTCACGGTTCCATACTCCCATGCAAGATTTCTTATCTCATTGCCAACAGAATCATGAAGCTCAGTAATCATTGGGCCTGCTCCTACACGTGTTGAGTAAGCCTTGAAAACCCCAATTGTCTCTGCTACCTGACTTGGTGGAACACCAGATCCTATGACAGCACCACCCATCATGGGAGATGAGGATGTGACGTATGGATAAGTACCATGATCTAAGTCTAGCAGTGCGCCTTGTGCACCTTCTAGCAAAACCTTTTTACCTTCTGCTAGTGCTGTAAAAATGACATTTTGAGAAGAGGCAATGTTGCTTCGAAGTCGATTACCAAAATCTATGCATTGTTCGTATAAATCATCAAAGTTAATAGGTTCTGCACCATATATTTTAGTGAGCACTTCGTTTTTCTGACGTAAAACTGAACTCAACCTGAGCTTTAAATAATCTGGAGCAACTAAATCACCTACCCTAATCCCAACTCGCCCTGCTTTGTCCATGTACGCAGGTCCGATTCCTCTTCCAGTTGTTCCTATTGCATCTTTACCCTTTGATTGCTCTTCTAGCTGATCTAGAAGAATGTGATAAGGCATAACTACATGAGCATGATCACTGATTATTAGTTTTGAAGTATCAACATGGCTACTTTCAATTTCAGTGAGCTCATTGATTAGCTGTTCTGGGTCAACGACAACGCCATTTCCAATCACAGGAATTACTCTTGGCCAAAAAATACCTGAAGGTATTAGCCGTAATTTGAATTCACCCAAACTATTATTCACCGTGTGGCCAGCGTTGTTCCCACCAGA
>PBEP01000024.1 GCA_002719775.1 Chloroflexota bacterium
AAGATGGAGGAAGCTGCCCAGTGATCCGGGTGCTCAGTACGATGCGATTGTAGAAATCGATGCTACAAAACTTGAACCTATGGTAACTTGGGGTACCAATCCTGGAATGACATCCCCGGTGACCGGGCGAGTAGGCAACCCTTCTCAGGCAGATTCCCCTGCCGATAAATTAGCCATAGAGCGCGCATTAACATATATGGACTTAGAAGCCGATACAGCTATTGAAGATATAAGTATTGATCGTGTGTTTATCGGTTCTTGTACTAACTCTCGTTTAGAGGATATCAGAGCGGCAGCTGAGGTTGTAAAGGGTAAGAAAGTATCACCTAAAGTTAATGCGATGGTAGTTCCTGGTTCATGGAAGATAAAACAAGACGCTGAGGCCGAGGGTTTGCACGAAATCTTGGTTGAAGCAGGCTTTGAATGGCGTGAGGCCGGCTGTTCAATGTGTTTAGCAATGAATCCAGATAAATTAGCCTCTGGAGAACGTGGAGCTTCCACTTCTAATCGTAACTTTGAGGGTCGCCAAGGCCCTGGAGGAAGAACTCATCTAGTGAGTCCTGCCATGGCAGCTGCTGCTGCAATAGCAGGGCATTTTGTAGATATCAGGTCTTGGGAGTAAACATGGAGTCTTTTCAGAAAATTACGTCCGTTGTAGCAGCTCTTGATCGACCAAATGTAGACACCGATCAGATCATTCCTGCTGAGAATTTAAAACGAATTGAAAAATCAGGATATGGCCCCAATCTTTTTGAGCGTTGGCGGTACCTTCCAGACGGGTCATTAAATCCTGAATTTGAATTAAATCATGAGTCCTTTAATGGTTCTGCTATTTTGGTTTCGGGTCCAAATTTTGGCAGTGGTTCTTCACGAGAGCATGCCGTTTGGGCATTGATGAATGGTGGATTCAGGGTGGTAATTGCACCAAGCTTTGCTGATATTTTTCAAAAGAATAGTTTTGAGAACGGCTTATTGCCAGTTTTATTACCTGAAATAACAATAAATAACATTATGGCACGAGCTAATGAATTGACTGGGTACTCCCTAACAGTCGATTTGGAAACTTGTGAAGTATCAGACAGCCATGGATTTAAAGCTCAGTTTGTATTGCATGAAAATCCCGAAATTCATGAATTCCGGCGTTACTGTATCTTGAACGGATTAGATGCAATAGGGCTTACTCTGGAACACGAAGATGATATCACTGCTTTTGAGGAAACAAGAAAATAAATAATACGGATTATAGGAAACAACATGGGCGAATTTAATATTTTATTATTGCCTGGAGACGGAATAGGACCTGAAGTGACTGAATCTGCAACACAGGTGCTAGATTCAGTAGCAGCCAAATTTGGCCATTCTTTCCATTATGAAAATGATTTAGTAGGCGGGAGCGCTATTGATGCCTACGGTGTCCCGTTGTTGGAGAGCACTATAAATACAGCTAAAAAATCAGACGCTGTACTTTTTGGGTCAGTTGGAGGGCCTAAATGGGATGATGCAGAAATAAGACCTGAAGCAGCAATTATTGGACTTAGAAAATCATTAGGTCTTTTTGCTAATATCAGACCCGTTCGAGTTGCTCCAGGCATGGAGGATGCTAGTCCAGTAAAAAATGACAGAGTGCGCAATACAGATATGATCATAATTCGAGAGTTAACTGGGGGATTGTATTACGGCAAACCTAAAAGGCGCTGGACTAACAAAGCAGGCAGAATGGCCGTAGATAGTATGGTTTATTCAGAACGTGAAGTAGATCGAATTATCCGAGTAGCATTCGAACTCGCGCGTGGCAGAAAAAAGAAAGTTACTTCTGTGGATAAGGCTAATGTGCTGCAAGTTGGGAGAATGTGGCGTGAGATTGCAAATGAAATTGCATTAGACTACCCAGACGTGGAGTTGGAGCACCAACTTGCAGACTCATGCGCGATGCTATTAGTTACAAAACCATCGGATTTTGACGTTTTAGTCACGAGCAATATGTTTGGAGACATATTATCTGATGAAGCAGCCATTCTGACTGCGTCTTTGGGCATGCTACCTTCTGCTAGTCTTGCTGGGTTGCCGAGTATAGGATCTTCAGGAACTCGCAAAGTAAGAGGTTTATATGAACCCATACATGGTACGGCACCTGATATTGCTGGCTCGGGTAAAGCTAACCCTATTGGTGAGATAGTTAGTGCTGCTTTTATGCTGAGGTACTCCTTTGGTATGGAGCTTGAAGCCAAAGCTATTGAGCAATCCGTAGAAGGAGTTTTAGCAGAGGGTTTGAGAACAGCAGATATTGCTGGTAGCAATGAAAGCTGGGTTACGACCAGTGAAATGACTGCAGCGATAGTTGCTGGTGTTAAATCAATTTGATAATTAGGGGTCTCGAATAGTTAATCTGTGAAACTTGATAGGTACCTTGCTGAATTTATTGAATAGACCCCTATGGATCTAATATGGACTTCCTTGTTGTTATTTCAATAGCGATTGCGGCTTTTTTATCAGCAATAATAGGCGGTGTGGTAGGTATAGGTACCGCGATAATAATGCTTCCTATTCTTGCTGCTACTTTTGGTGTTAAAGAAACAGTACCAATAATTTCTGTGGCTATGACAATAGCTAATATCGCTAGACTACTTGCTAACTGGAAGGAAGTTGACTGGAAAGTAGTACTTTGGTGGTGCGTTGGAGGAATGCCTACGGTTTTCCTGGGTACCTTAATCCTTGTTAGTGTATCGACTGGCGCTCTGACAAGACTATTAGGGTTGTTTTTTTTGGTTTTAGTAGTTTACCGCTATGCCCCAATATCCAAAGATCGACGTATGCGTTTGCGTGCTTTTATATTCGTAGGAGCAGTTCAATCAACTATTGGTTCGTTATTTGGCGCGTCTGGACCTTTAGGTGCTCCATTTTTTTTGGCATATGGACTTACTCGAGGCGCATTCGTGGGTACATTGGGAGTAGCGAATGCGGTATCTGGTGGATCCAGGTTGTTGGTGCAAAAAAGCTTTGACATTCTTGATTTACGTCTTTTTTTAATCGGCCTTGCCATAGGCATGGTAATGTTTGCAGGGGGATTTGCTGGAAGACTTGTGGTAACGAGAATTTCAGAGCAGGCGTTTGTTCGGTTGGTTGAGGTAGTTTTAATAATTGTGGGACTAATATTTATAATCAGAGGCTAATTTTGGTAGTGTGTATATTGCCACTCTTATTTGTCCTGATAGGTCACGTTGGGTAGCAAATATGGAATTTGGGAAGACTTCCATAATTTGATTCTTTGCGATATCAGTTAATTCTGGGCTAAGTTCCAATAAAATCGCACCTCCAGATTTAATTAAACCACTGCTTTGGGTAAGCATTCTTTTTGTTACAGAAAAACCATCAATTCCTCCATCAAGCGCTGCTCTTGGCTCAAACACCCTCACCTCTGGCTCTAGGGATTCAATATCAGAAGTGGGTATATAAGGTAGATTCGCAATTATTAAATCAGCACCGCAATTGATTGCTGTGAACAGGTCAGATTGAACTACTTGCAATTGGCTACCAACACCAAGTTTTTCCGCATTTTGCTTTGTTAAGATACATGCCTGCAAATTGGAATCAATCGAGAAAATACGTGCGTGAGGGTACCGAATTGCAAGAGAAATTCCAATTATCCCTGATCCGCACCCTACGTCAAATATTGTAGTGCTAGTAGAGCCATAATCATCTAAAATTTTAATTGCTTCCTCTACAACAGTTTCTGTATCTTGGCGAGGGATTAATACTCCAGGTTTTACATTAAACTCTTTGCCAAAGAATTCAATTTTTCCTAAGATGTATGCAAGTGGCTCCCTTTTCATCCTTCTCGAAACTAGCCCTGCTGCATATTCTATAAATCGAACGTTTGGAGATTCATTAAATTCTAAGTAAAGGTTCGCCCTGTCCAGATTTAGGGCTTTCATCCAGATAAGTTCAGCTTCTAGCAAATATTCAGAGATCCCAGCAGATTGTAAATTTTTGCGAGTGCTACGGATCAAATCTTCAAGGCGTTTCAAAGCGATGACTCTTCTAATGCTCGGGCCAGCTCTTTTTGAATAAGTGTTTCTATTATTCCATCTATTTCACCCGCAAGGATTCCATCTAAACCATGCATTGTTAACCCTATACGATGATCAGTTAGTCTATCCTGAGGGAAATTGTAGGTACGAACTTTTTCCGAGCGCTCACCTTTCCCTACTTGGGATTTCCTTAAAGCTCCGGTTTGTTCTGACGCTTCTCTGGTTTCCTTTTCTAAAAGCCTTGAACGTAAAACAGTCATAGCTTTAGTTTTGTTTTTCAACTGTGATCTTTCGTCCTGGCATGTCACTACTATCCCCGTTGGAAGATGAACCAGTCGGACAGCGGTAGCCACTTTGTTAACGTTTTGCCCGCCGGCACCCCCTGAGTGAAAGATATCGATACGTAATTCATTGTCTTTTATTTCAATATCAACCTCCTCAGCTTCAGGCAGTACTGCTACAGTAGCTGTTGAAGTATGAATCCTGCCTTGTGTTTCTGTTGCAGGAACTCTTTGAACACGATGAACGCCACTTTCGTGTTTTAGGTATTTGTAAGCATCTTGGCCACTTACTTCGAAAATTATTTCTTTAAAACCACCTTGCTCTGACTCACTAGTATTTACAACATCGATCTTCCAGTTGGACTTTTGAGCAAACCTTGCGTACATTCGATATAAATCTCCTGCAAAAATGGCTGCCTCATCCCCACCTGTTGCTCCTCTGATTTCAACAATTGCATTTTTTTTATCGTTAGGATCTACTGGGACAAGTGCATAAGTGAGCTCTGACTGTAAAGATTCAACTTTCTGCAATAAATCAGGAAGTTCAAGATTGGCCATTTCGGCGATTTCTCGGTCACCATCACTTGAAAGTGTCTGTGTTTCCGATAAAACTCTTTGGGCTTCCTGCAATTTTTGATGAATTATGACGACTGGCTGTAGCTCTGCTCTTTCCTTGGCAAGTTGATTCACTCTTTCAACGTTGGAAACAACATCCGACATAGCTAGCAAATCTTCGATTTCAGAATTACGTTCTAGGATGAATTGTAAGCGATCAGCCATGTTTGCTCACGGAGAAATGCCTAATTAGGCGTTTTGTTAGTATAGCACGGTATTTTAGCGGGCGAGATGTTAAAAATGGGAATAAATGTAAAGGATGGAAAGAGTTGGTCAGTGATCATACTTGAACCCAGCACTATATACCATTGTAAAATAGGTTATTAAAATTATTTGATGGGTAAGCGGCACTGATGTCAAACCTGAAAATCACATTTATATCGGCAATCTTTCTGATTGGGTCAATTGCAATGATCGTGGGGTGTAGTACCCCAGCTCCTGTGCTGCCTGTGCCCCCAACTCCAACATCTACGCCTACACCTACACCTTCACCTACTCCTACGCCGGCACCAACGCCTACGCCTACACCTACGCCTACACCGGCACCCCCTACGCCTACGCCTACACCTACACCTACACCCACGCCCACTCCTACACCCACGCCCACTCCTACGCCTACTCTAGAGGAAATGGTAGACACGGTTAGCGGGTCTGTTGTTCGTATGCAATCGGGTGAGACTCGTTGGTCAGGTGTAATGATTGATGCTGCTGGGAGAATCCTCACCACATCTAGAAACCTTGGCAATGCTCCACTTGGAGAATTCACCACTAATGATGGACGCACTGGCCAAGCTTGGGTCGTTGGAAGAAATGATACTTTGGATATTGCATTACTTGAGCCAATGAATACTGCAGGAAACTATAACTTTTCACCGCTGGGGGGGGAAGGCGCTATGCAGATAGACGGTTTGATTCTAGCAGTGGGGTATCCACAGACTCTTAATTCACCTATGGATAAAAGAACTGCCTCAATTGTCGGTTTAAGAACTGATTTAAGTTCTGGAACTCGTTATCTCCAACTGCAAGTACCTTCTACAAATGGACTGGAAGGAGGAGGTATTTTCAATAATATAGGTCAACTGGTAGGCACGAGGATGACCACAGAGCAAATGGTTCGTTTGGGCTTAGGGCGTGCTGGTGAGTTTTACGCCATGGATGCGAAATCAATAAATGATTTCGTATTGGCACAGCTTGAAGGAGGACTAAACATTATTTCGAAAGCTGATTCAGGTTCAAGCAGAAGCGCATTCCCCGGACTACCAGCTATTTATGCAGGTGTGGTTCGAGACGATGGAGTAAGAGTATCAGCTGGCAGCTCTCCAGTATTTGCAAGAATAGTTAGGGCAGGTCAACCTGACGCATGGTACAAGTCTGATATTTTTGAGAATGGAGTTTTCCAGATCTCAGTAAGTGCAGGGATTAAATATTCTAATTCAACGGTGGAATTTTGGAGAAACCAAGAGAAAGCTGAAGAAATCCGTGAGTATTCCCCAGGCTTTGCTAATGTAATGGTTGATCTTACTTTTTAGCTTTACTTAGAGCAGGCAATAGTTCTTCTAAAGTCATTGATGTTTGATTTCCAGCGTCCATATCTCTCAGAGTGACTGTTTCTTCAGAAAATTCTTTTTCGCCGATGATTACCACATACTTAGAGCCTAAACTTGCTGCGTATCGAAGCTGGGAACGAAGGCTTCTTTGGGGAGCTAGTGTGACTGTGTGGTCGGCATTCCTTAACAGCCGCGCAATACTTATAGATTGCATTTTTGGAGATTCTCCACTGTATGCCATCGTTATTGGAGGGCTTGGCAAGGGAACTTCCCCAGCTTCCTCCTTCAATAAATTCAGAATCATCCTGTCAACTCCAGCAGCCCAGCCTATAGCGGGAGTTGGAGTGCCGCCGAGAGTTTCGACCAGACCATCATATCTACCTCCTGCACATATAGTACTTTGAGCACCTTGGTCGAGAGGCTGAATTTCAAAGACGGTCCGGGTGTAATAATCTAATCCCCTAACTAATTTGTGATCAATTTCATAATTAATTCCTGCAAAGTCCAGTAGCTTTAATAATGACTCCCAGTGCTGCTTTGCATCGGATCCCAAAAAGTCTGTACTCTTTGGTGCAGCCTCAGCGATCTTAGTGGCCTTTTCATCCTTGGAATCTAATATCCTTAGGGGGTTGACCTCTAATCTTTTTTGATCGTCTTTGCCGAGAGATTCATAATGGGGCTCAAGGTATTTTTTCAGTGCCTTGATATAGGATGGTCGATCTACTGTGTCTCCAATGCTGTTGATTACTAGCCTTAGGTTTTTTAAACCTAAGGTTTGTAAGGAGGACATGGCTAATTCAATTACTTCCAGATCTAAAGCTGGGTCAGAATCTCCAATTGCCTCTACTCCAAATTGTTGAAGCTGGCGATACCTTCCTGCTTGAGGCCTATCGTACCGAAACATCGGGGCGTAGTAGAAAAGCCGAACTGGCAGAGTAGAGTTTTGCATCCCATGTTCTATGTATGCACGACAGACTGCAGCCGTTCCCTCTGGGCGTAAGGAAAGATCCTGGCCACCTCTGTCCTGGAATGTATACATTTCTTTGCCTATGATGTCCGTTTCGAGTCCAACACTGCGCAGGAAGACATTAGTATCCTCGAAGATTGGAGTGTCTATCCGGCTATATCCGAAGCTTTGGGCAGAATTCGATAACGAAGATTCAACATAACGCCAAAATGGCTGTTGGCTTGGCAAAACATCATAAGTGCCACGAGGTGCCTGATACATGAAAAGCCTCTTTGTTATAAATCTGCATATATAGGGATAAGCAGGCAATGGGATTATAATGGATCTTACTCCATCTGCTTAGGGGAAATGTTGGAAAGTCTAATTCAAAAAGTTGAAGGCTATTTGCCTAAAGAGAAGGTTTCCTTGATTCAGTCAGCATTGCAATTTGCTGAAGAAGTTCATTTAGGCCAAAGTAGGAAGTCTGGAGAGCCTTTTATCGAGCATCCCATAAAGGTCGCTAGTTACCTAGCCGACTTATCTCTTGATGCGACCACTATTATTGCAGCATTGCTACATGATGTAATTGAGGATTGTGGTATATCTACTGACCAAATTAGCTCTAATTTTGGACTTGATGTTGCCTATCTTGTTGATGGAGTGACTAAACTCCAGAAGTTTGATCTATCGCAAAATCAAAAACCAAACTACATTAGCCCAATACCCATAGGTCAAGCTGAATCGCTAAGAAAAATGTTAGTTGCAATGGCTGAGGATATTCGGGTTGTTCTTATTAAACTAGCTGATCGGTTACATAATATGAGAACTCTTGATGCTTTGAAGCCATCAAGAAGAGTTGCGATTTCTCAAGAAACATTGGATATATATGCTCCTTTAGCACATCGTCTTGGAATGGGTGAAATTAAATGGCAATTAGAGGATTTGGCATTTAGGTACCTACAGCCAAATAAATACCGGACCATTTCAAAGCTTCTCAATAATAAGCGACAAGAGCGGGAAATATTCACAAACAATTTAACTGAAATTTTGGGGCAAGAGTTAGTTCTGCAAGGCATAAAAGCAGAAATTTCAGGTAGGCCAAAGCATATTTATAGCACTTACTTAAAAGCTAAAGCATACCGCGCGCAAGGCAAACAATTCGGTGATATTCATGACTTGTTCGCGGTCCGGGTACTAGTAAATAGTATTCAAGAATGCTACTCAGCCTTAGGTGTAGTTCATTCGCTTTGGACACCTGTTCCTGGTGAATTTGACGATTATATCGCTGGGCCAAAAGATAACTTATATCAGTCTTTGCACACTGCAGTTAGGGCTACTGGGGGAGTTCCGATTGAAGTTCAAATACGTACTTTTGAAATGCATCATTTCGCTGAATATGGGGTAGCGTCGCATTGGCGATACAAAGAAAATTCCGATTCGACTAAGGGGTCTTTCGATCAGCGAATGGCTTGGCTACGACAACTGATTGAAATGCAAGGGGATTTGCATGGCGCTGAAGAATTTCTGGAGTCTGTTAAGACTGATATTTTCAATGATCAGGTTTATATATACACTCCAAAAAATGAAATCAAAGAACTTCCTGCTGGTGCAACTCCTGTAGATTTTGCTTATAGAATTCATACGGAACTCGGGAATAGGTGTATCGGAGCAAAGGTCAATGGTAGATTGGTGAGTTTAGACACACCCCTAAAAAGTGGGGAAACGGTTGAAATCTTAACTAGCAAAATTACTCATGGCCCAAGCCTTGACTGGCTTAATCCTAACCTTGGATATACAGTTTCAGCCTCAGCTCGACAAGCGATTAGGACTTGGTTTAGAAAGCAGCAACATGGTGAAAATGTACAAAGAGGCAAAGAGCTTTTAGAGAGGGAACTTAGGAGG
Source organism: Chloroflexota bacterium (assembly GCA_002719775.1). Classification (GTDB taxonomy): domain Bacteria; phylum Chloroflexota; class Dehalococcoidia; order Lucifugimonadales; family Australimonadaceae. Next base: position 9,320 of record PBEP01000024.1, read on the forward strand.
TTGAATATAAAACTCACGACTAGTTCAATCTTGGAAATTTCCGATATTGCTTCTGAGGATGATTTATTTTTAGGGATTGGTTCAGGGCAAATCTCTCCTTTGAAAATCACCAACAAGTTAATCTCTGAAGCACAATCAAATAATATTTCTCAACAAAAAAATCCGAGGATTAGTATTAGTCCATCTGCCAAGGTATTAGGCGCTGGTAATCTCATGATTCGGATTGGCGAATGTTGCAAACCCTCTCAAGAATCAAAGATTCTTGGTTACATTACTCGCTTGGGCGGAGTCACGGTTCACCGTATAGATTGCTTAAATTACGGGCCAAATCCGGATCCTGCCCGGGTAGTTGAAGTATTCTGGAACCAAGAGGATCTGTTGGAACTAGTCAACATTCGAATAGAGGCATCAGATCGAGTGGGATTACTCCATGATATTACAGGCACAATGTCGGGCGAGGGTGTAAATATAACGGAATCTCGAACTGATGTTGAGAGTAGTGGGCGAGTAATTATTACATTAAATTTGGAGTTAAGTTCTGTTGCTCAATTGAGCAAGATGTTTTCTAGACTAGAGGGTATTAGAGGTGTCAATAGTGTTACTAGATCAACTGATTATTAGCCTTAATATCCCGTTGGGTGGTAAAGCGCGGGCTGAAGAGCGATAATTAGGGAGTTAGATTCGTTTGGAGGAAGTTAAGTGCCAGCAAAAAAAACTGCTCGCTCTCAGGAGCGCCGCCGAGTTGCTAATAGAATAATTAGGTCGAGTACAAGAACTGCTTATAAGAAAGCCGTACGTACAATACAAAGTGGTGCAGAGAATGCATCATCATCTGTCACTGCTGCCATAAGACTGCTTGACCGAGCTGTTTCAAAAGGTGTGATCCATAAAAATTCTGCTGCTCGCAGAAAATCGAGCTTAATGCGCGCAAATAATAAGAAGTAATTGCGTTTATTTTAAAACAGAATGACAAAAGCTCATTGACGTTGCCAGCTAACGCCCATAAATTGAGATTAGAAACTCATTATCGAGGCGTTGATGTCAAAGTTATCTTCCCGGCAGCTAGAAATCTTGGAATTCATTCGTTCTTACCATGAAGAGCATCAGTTCATGCCAGCTGTCAGAGAAATCCAGTCCGCATGTGATTTGAGTTCAACATCAGTCGTTGACTACAACTTGAGAATTTTGCAAAGGGAAGGAGCAATACGGAGGTCTCCGGATATATCTCGAGGTCTGGAGCTCACTGATCAAATTGGCAGTTCCATTGCTAGTGATCATATGAACATTCCTGTAGTTGGGCCTATATCTGCAGGCTTGCCTCTACCTGTTTTCAACTTAGAATCATGGAATTCTGAATGGGCTGAAACGATAAGTATGCCATCGAGCATGTTGCCTAGAAATTCATCAGAGCTTTTCGCACTTAGAGTAAAAGGTACCTCAATGGTAGATGCATTGGTTGATGATGGGGATATTGTCGTTTTGCGATCCACTAGAGATTCGCTTAATGGCGATATGGTTGCAGCTTGGATCTTATCTACTGAAGAAACAACCTTGAAGTATCTATACAGAGAGGGAGATAAAGTTAGATTACAACCTGCGAATCATCAAATGAAGCCCATATTTGTTTCAGCTGATGATGTGGAAATTCATGGGAAAGTAGTCGCTGTATACCGTAACTTAGGATAACTAGTCAGATGATGGTAGTTTTTTGGGAGTTAACATTTCCATCTCTTCTTCCCCAACCAACAGTTTCCCCTTGCCTGGCTTTGTGCAGAGTAAAGTAATGCCTGTGGATTTAGATTCATAACGTTTCCCTAGTAAAAAGCCATCCCCTTGGTCAATATAATTAATTTCATGGTCCCCACCTCTGGTTACAACAAAATGAGGTCCCTCTTCCGAGTAAGATAACTTTTGTCCCATACTAGTAGGCACGGCTTTCTCCTTCCAGCATTCTATCAGAATAATGATAACTCATTGATATACAGCTTCTGTACGTCTATCCTCAAAACATGGCAATAGCAAAGCACATCAGAGATGCAATGGAATCGAGCTCTTGGATTAGGCGGATGTTCGAAGCTGGAATCGAATTAAAGCAAGAAAGAGGTGCATCCAATGTCTTCGATTTGTCTTTGGGCAACCCAATTGCCGAACCTCCTCAAGAATTCAGAGATGAGCTAAGGAAGTGGGCTGAAAACCCTAAGCGTGGTATGCATCGATATATGCCTAACGCTGGATTCTACGAAACTAGAGAGGCCATAGCAAAAGGGCTCTTAAACGAAACTAATATTTCATACCAACCTTCCCATATTCTAATGACAGTAGGAGCAGGTGGGGCTTTAAATTGTGCATTGCATGCCCTTTGTGACCCCGGTGACCAAGTTATAATATTCAGGCCATTTTTTGCAGAGTACCAGTTTTATGCTAACAACCATTCTGCTGAGGCTGTTCCTGTGGATTGCGATTCACAGTTTCTCCCCGATATGGACGATCTTGCTTCAAAGATTAATTCTCGGACCAAGGCTGTTATCATTAACTCTCCCAATAATCCCTCAGGGGTTATTTATAACGAAGACACCATTGCCTCAATAGCTGATTTGATTTCCCACTGCTCTAGTAGATTAAATATTGAACCTTACATAATCAGCGATGAGCCCTATCGCAAAATCTTGTTTGATTCCTTGAGCTATGCTTTCCCGCAGAAAGCATATAGCCGTACGATTTCGGTAACTTCGCATTCAAAAGATTTGGCTTTGGCAGGTGAAAGAATCGGATATGCCGCTGTGCATCCTGATGATCCAGACGCAAGTTTACTAATGGATGCTCTAGTTTTCAGTAACCGTGTGCTAGGATTTGTTAATGCTCCTGCTTTGATGCAGACCCTAGTTGCTCGATTGCAGAACGTTACCGTTGATATTGCAGATTATGAGCTGAAACGCAACATTTTGTATAAGGGTTTGAGTGATATAGGCTTTGAATTAGTCAAACCGCAGGGTGCTTTCTATGCTTTTCCTAAAGCACCTATTCAGGATGAATTGAGTTTCATTAATTCTTTGTACGATAACGGAGTATTAGTAGTACCTGGTAGAGGATTTGGTCTAAGTGGTCACTTTCGTATTTCCTATTGTGTCGAAAATTCAGTTATAGAACAAGCACTACCTATTTTTGAAAAGGTATACAAAGAATTTACCCTTACTTAGTATAAGAACCATCGAGATGGAGGAATCAAGTAATGAATAACTCAGGAATCGCTTTTGGACCAGATCGACAGTTGCAGGCTCGCATGGCTATTACCATGTTACTTCTAGGTGTTCTCTATTCGGTATTCGTTATTTTCCTCTTACAACTTGGTGCTGCTTTTGCTTTGATTCTTGTAAGCGGGATGGTGCTCGTCCAGTTTTGGATGTCCGACAAAATGATTCTAGCTACTATGCGCGCAAAGTTGGTTAGCAATGCTGAGGAACCTTTACTCCACGAAATGGTTACTGACTTATCAGCAAAAGCTGGAATACCCAAACCGAGGGTAGCTGTTGCGAATATGTCAGTCCCTAATGCTTTTGCTGCAGGAAGAAGCCAGAAACACGCGACTGTTGCAGTCACTAAGGGTTTAATGGAAATGCTTACTAAAAGCCAATTAGAAGCAGTTCTGGCGCACGAAATAAGCCATATAAAAAGCCGTGATGTACAGGTAATGACTTACGCAAGCTTTTTTGCAGTTGTTGCATCTTCCCTCATGTCCTTTTTCTTTTTCATGGGATTATTTGGTGGATTTGGGGGACGCAGGAATAGTAGTGGAGGTAGCTACATAATGGTGGCCTATATTGTTACTATTGTGGTGTGGGTAGTGAGTCAAATTTTAGTTGCCACTCTTTCAAGATATCGAGAATTTTCAGCGGATCGAGGCGCAGCATCTTTGACCGGAAGGCCACTGGAACTGGCATCTGCTTTAGATAGAATCAGCAACTCTGTGTCTAAGGTTCCGAAGAACGATCTAAGAAAAGTGGAAACGATGAACGCATTTTTCATAATGCCTGCTATTGGCGACTCCATAGCCAGTTTTTTCTCTACTCACCCATCAACAATGCGGCGAATTGAAGAACTTCGCAAACTTGCTGCTTCAATTAGTTAGGTGAAATAGCGTGTGGAATCTATTTGGCAAAGGCTCGGTGAATTCTTCTTCGTGGAATTCATCAATAAATTCAATGGGATTAGCTGAAGCATATATCGAATCTCAGCTTGAAACAAAGAATTCAGGATTTGCCGCTGCTATCCTTAGGTCTGATAGTAATAACGGCCATACCCTCAAGACCCTGAAGAATATGAAGGTGATGAAAGAGCTTGATGCGAGCTTTTTTGAAGATGATTTAGGTTCATATTGGATATTTGTTAGAGATGTTGAATTAAAACAAAATTCATCCAAAATTGGACTGATAATTCATGAGTTGGAATCGAGTGATTTATACCATCTATTAATTGGAACAGTATTCCCCTTTGATTGGTTTGATTCAATTAGGGGTAAATCGATTCGACTATACTGGATCCTTCAGGCGCGTATTAATAAATTCACACCATTTGTTCCAGTAGGATCACCCGAAGATAAATTGAGAGATCAGCCACTAGAAACGCGAATGGAAAAAGCCATGCGTAAATATATTCCGACTGAAAAAAACGTTAGTGAATGGTATCCAATTTGGGGTATGCCTGAATTGGATTAGCTATTTTTTAGTTCTTAGCAAATAGTAGGCGGCTGAGATTAAAAATACATCAAGTGCTGCGAGGATCCCTAGTCCAAAACCTATTGAAGTACTAATACCTACGAGTATGGCTACAACGCCGCTTAAAAATAGGCCAAGTAGGAGAAAAATCCCGATGTAGTAGGATGAATGCATAATTAACTATTATAGGTTAAGTGATAGGCTTAATAAAAAGCGTTTTATAACAGTATATGTACTCTGAATTATGACTACAGAAGAACTTAAAGGGAAAGTAAGTAAAAATCCCGTTATTCAGAAGTTTAGAATGCCTATACAAGGTATGACTTGCGCTGCCTGTGTGAGTGCAGTCGAAAATGCCATAAAGCAAGTTCCAGGTGTAGCGAGTGTCAACGTTAGCCTTGTTTCTGAACTAGCTGACATCACCATTAAACCTAACCAGGCTAATAGCTCAGCTATTGTTCATGCTATTAATTCGTCAGGATATAGATGCGGGCTAAAAAATGTTGCTATAACAATTGATGGGTCTTTTGATTATGCTTCGTCGAAAGTATTACGCGAGATTGCTTTAGACATAGACGGAGTTGTCAGTGCTCAAGTTCAATCAGCAAGTAATCAAATAAATATTGAATTAATCAATGAATTAATCGATTTTGATTCGCTTCAAAATAAAATTGAAGGTGCAGGGTTTAAGATTACTGATTTTGATTCAGAAAACCCAATCGAGTCGGAAGTTAATCGATTGTCCCGTTCGGCTGAAATCAAACATTTGCGTAGAAAATTCATCGTTAGTCTTTTGGGATCTATCAGTTTAATCGTTATGATGGTTCTGGCCTCTAACAAGCTTATTGATGGCCCTGTTGCCATCAACGTTATCTCAGCTTTTATAGCAACCCCTATTCAATTTTGGGCAGGTAGGCAGTTTTACCAAAGTGCATGGGGGGCACTTAGGCATTGCACTTCGAATATGAATACCCTTATTGCTTTGGGTACTACCGTCGCATACTTCTATAGTGTTTTGGTGATATTCGACTCAGGCAGGTTTATAGATTCTGAAAAAACTTACTTTGATACTTCAGTAATGATCATCACATTTGTACTTTTGGGGAGGCTTTTGGAAACAATTGCAAAGGGAAGAGCATCTGGAGCAATAAGGCAATTAATCGGGTTACAGGTGACGCAGATAACTATTGAGCGCGAAGGAATAGAAATGACAATAACTCCTGAAGAAGTTATTCCTGGTGATCAAGTTACCGTATTCCCTGGTGAGAGAATTGCGGTAGACGGCAAAATTATTTCTGGCACTTCAACTGTAGATGAATCAATGCTGACTGGAGAAAGCTATCTGGTTGATAAAAATACTGGTGATTTGGTTTTTGGCGGCACATTAAATCAAGCAGGAAGTTTACTAATTTCAGCTGATAAGAAAGGTGATGAGTCTGCATTGAGCCAAGTTGTAAGATTGCTTCAAGATGCACAAAGTGCAAAATTGCCTATCCAACAATTAGTAGACACTGTGTCTGCTAAATTTGTTCCAACTGTACTATTAATTTCACTTGCAACATTTCTAGGGTGGTACATTTATGGGCCAGACCCCAGTTTCAGACTGGCTCTTTTAAATTGTATTAGTGTTTTAATAATTGCGTGCCCTTGTGCGTTAGGTCTTGCTACCCCGACTGCCCTAATGGTAGGCATGGGGCGTAGCGCACAACTTGGCATGTTGATACGTGATGGAGATTCTTTGGAAAATGCAAGAAAAGTTAATGTTGTGGTATTCGATAAAACTGGCACTTTGACACTAGGTAATCCCTCTTTGGTTCATGTTTCACCCAAAAATAGCGCTAGTAGGCAAGAGCTTTTAAGTTTGGTCGCAGCAGTAGAAAAATTTAGTGAGCACTCAATCGCCAAAGCAATAGTCAGGGGTGCACATCAACTAGTGAGCTGCACGAACTACCCTGTCTCTTCTTTTCAGTACGCACCAGGGTTTGGCGTAAGAGCAAAGATTGATGGGAGTTGGATTACAGTAGGAAGTAGCAAATTGTTGGAGGATTCCGAAGTAGGTTTAGATAAACCATCCATTTCTGAAATGGATGTGCTTGCTGGAAACGGAGTCACTCCAATTTTTGTATTTAGAGATGACTCACTTATTGGAATACTCGGCGTTTCTGACACAGTTAGGCCTGAAGCTGAAGAAGTGATTAAAAGGTTGAAGTTATTAGGTGTGAGAGTGTTGATGCTTTCAGGCGATAATAAAATGGCTGCTGAAAGCGTAGGAGGAGGATTAGGGATTGATTTGGTTATATCTGAGTCATCTCCTGCCCGTAAGATAGAGTTCATTAAGAGCTTAAAAGATAGTGGTGATTATGTTGCTATGGTCGGAGATGGTATTAATGACGCTCCTTCTTTAGCAGAAGCACATGTTGGAATTGCCTTAGCCACTGGAACTGATATTGCAATAGAGGCAGCTGATGTAGCTCTAGTTCGAGGCGATTTAAATAATGTCGTTCAGTACTTCCAATTATCTAAGTCTATTCGTACTACCATTAAGCAAAATCTCATTTGGGCTTTCCTCTATAACCTTCTACTAATTCCTATAGCTGCAGGTTTGCTTTTCATAGTATTTAGAGAAGGCAATGTGCCGAATAGTTTTAACTGGGCTTTGGGAGTTGATGGATTTTTGAATCCTATCCTAGCTTCTTTTGCCATGGCTTTGAGCTCAGTATCTGTAGTTTCAAATAGTCTTCGACTTAGAAACTGGTCAAAAAAGTAATGGGGTAGATATGAGTAGTCAATTCGATAGAATATTTGAAATAGCTGAAAAGAATGAGATCGATCCTGTATGTGGGATGTCTGTAAACCCTGATCAACCTTCAGGAGGATCCCATCTGCATGAGGGAACTATTTATTACTTTTGTGCTAATTCTTGCCGTATTAAATTTTCTGAAAGTCCAGTTTACTTTTTAGAAAACTTCGGAAAACATGGCCACTAGTTTATTTTCCATCTCTGCTCCAGTATGCGAACCCGCAACCTATTTTTGCATGGCTTGAGGCGAAATAGTCTACAATTTCAGCATGTGAATCCATAGCAGATGCAACAGAAATCCACGCTCGAAGCTCACCTGTTCCCCCGTTTAACGCGGCAGAGTCAAAAGTAAAAAGAGATTTCAATAAATTATGTTCATTTTTAGCTATGCGCTCTAAAAACCATCTATCTAATGGCTCATCCACCCACCCAGCCCTCGGGCCAGTAGGATCATGAGACAAACCCCCGGATGCATAAATTGCAACCTTGCCTGGGTATGTATCTAATATTGACCTGATTGCCTTACCCAACTGCCAACATCTTTTTGCAGTAGGCATTGGAGGGAAGTATTCATTAAGGAACACAGGAACTATGGGGAAATCAAGAGCGGGCATAAGCTTAGGCATTGGATGAATCATCGCGTGGGAAGCTCCGTGCTCTGGTCTTCCTATTGGTCGTTGTATTTCTGAATAAGCCGGGTCAAATCCCTTCTTAAATAACCCTTCAAGCAAATGATTCGCTATCCCTTGGTGTACTTTTAATTTAATTATCATACTTTTGGGATCTTCGTCTAAATAAGGTACTGCAAGAGTTCCCCAAAGTTCACTACCAGTGTATATACAGATAGCAGGCATCATAGATTTAGCAAACATATCGCCTTGGTCATCTCCTAAAATCACCAAGGCATCAGGCTTAAAAGACTCTAACTTTTCTTGCAAAACAGCAAACCCCGCATTAATTCTGTCTATATAACTTTGTATTACTGTGGGGGTTTCATCAATTGCAGTATGCGGTTGGCTGCCTTTCATGTATTCAGGAATAGCAGCGTATATTTGGGGCCAAACTTCTGCAGGGCGAAATAATGCAGGAGCATGTGATGAAGCAAGACCGAGACCAAGCATAACGACTCCTGATTTAACCTGCGCTGATAGTGTGTTCTTCTAGAGACTCTAGCTGAATATCTTCAGCCTTTTCCAAGGAATTTGCGTCAGTTGCAGATTTACTCCATACACGCTCGTAGTCCCGGGATTTCAAGGGCATTCTGCGCCTCCAAAATGCGTTGGCAGCATCGGTGGGCCCTAAGGTTTGCGGTTTATCCGGGTCCAAAGAACCCACTCCCTGTACTGGCATATCCTCAAGTTCATTGATGCCTTGGCCAAAAATGTAAAGGTACCAAAAGTTGTAAAAACTTGACCACCAAAGTTTGCCTAGTTTGGTAGACCAGCCAAATATCCCCTTATGGTACCTCTCGTGACTGATTGTGAAAGTCCACATTCTGCATGAATTTTCGTCGATAGCCACGGCCCATCTTAAATGTTCTTGTTCTCCTGGTATAAACGGAGATGCCATGGCAGGGAGTCGATAAACGCCTCCTTTTCTGTCGGGATGCAGACGCATTTTTTTAGTAGCTTGACCTGGGTGCATGCCCGCTTTAGCAAAGTCTGGCCTCTTACGCCAAGGTAAGCCTGTCCATCGCTTCCACCAGGTATGCTGGGGCCATGTTTTACCTAAAACAGGGTAGTAGTTTTGCTCTTTGCGCCCCATCATGCCTTCTAGAGGGATCATATAGATATAATTGGAACCTTCTTCCACAATTCTACATCCGCCCCAAGTGCTGCCTCGACCTTTGCGGAAAAGAGCACCACTCCAAAATCTCCTGATACTTGCCCTGTGTATTTTTGCCTCATGAGAATCTTGGGAGTTTTCAACGGTCAAGGTCCAGTTTAAGTCCCAACGCCGCACATAAGCTTTCACCCAATATGCCTCGTCGGCAAACCCCGGTGGTAAATCTTCTTCTAATGGTACAGGGTCAGTAGTTCCCATCCATATCCAAACTATTCCACGAAGTGTCTTAGTCGGATAGTGGGGAGCTTTAAGAACGGGCTGTAAGCGTGAATTTGGGCCGTCGGTTAACGCTGCTACACACTGACCTGTTTCATCAAATGTGAAGCCATGGTATGGGCAAGTTATGAATCCCTTGAACTCATTGTTTAATTTCCCTGCTGCTGGCCCACCACCTGGGGTTCTTCTCCAACCACCAGACAAACGTGCACCTCGATGTGGACAATAATCAGATAAAGCTGAAACTTCACCGGTTGAGTTTCTGAAGAAAACTATATCTTCTCCGAGAATCTTTAGAGACACGGGTTTTCGACCTACATCTTTATCTATGATCCCTGGATGCCAATATTCCCTGTAACCCAGACGAGGAACTAAGTCAAAAACACCGCCTTTATATTCGCGTTTAAGTGTAGTATCGGAAGCTTTGTTACTTTCGTGAGTGTTCATATCAACTACCCCTAATTACCCCGAAGACCTGACACCTGAAGAGGTGCCAGTAGCCCATTCATAATCAAACATTCTCCTAGGCCAAAAAATCGTAATTGCAGACCATATTCCAACACATAGCCAGATAATAGATTCTAAAGGACTATTAATATTAGTAATGCCTAGGTTTTCTGATTGGTTAGATCCGAAGATGAAACCAATAATGCCCAGAGCTAGAGAGACGATTGTTAGAAGTCCGACTACTTTGCGCTTCCAGCTAGCAGACCACACCTCCCCAATCCAGTAAAGTATCAGCCCACTTATAATCGAAATAATCGATTTTGCTGGATCCATGTATATAACATTTTCATTTGAATCCCAATCAAAGAAAAACCCCAATATTCCCAAAATCAACAATCCAAAGCCTGTCGTCATTAATGCTCGTCGCGGTGCCCACCAGTAAGAATGGCGCAGAGGCCAAACCATCTGAGCTTCTTCTTTATCCTTTGGTGCACCGATTAAAGGTAGAAAATCAGGCATTTTTCCCTCCAAGTTTTCGCATGGTACGTACAATAAATTGAAATTTGATTTATGTGAAGTACAACTAAAGTACTACAAGGCCATAAAAACGTTCTGCTGATCCCCTTAGGACGCTATACTTTTGAGCTTCTGACAAAAGTGGGCGATCAGAAAGCTCTTTAAGCGAATCAGGGTAAGTTCCATCCCAGTGTGGGTAATCGCTGGCATACATAATAATGTCATCACCTAACGTGTTCATCACTGGTTCTAAAAGCCGTTCTCCTGCTTCGCATGCAAAAAAGATATTTCCTCCTTGATGAACAAAATTGCTGGGAGGAAGCGATAGATTAGGAGCATCAACATCACCTCGATGTTGAAACTCCTCATCCATCCTATCAAGCCACCAAGGAAGCCATGTGCAGCCGGCCTCTAGAAATCCAAATCGGGTTCTAGGAAATTTTTGGAATACACCTTCGAACATCATATTGGTGAATTGACGAAGTATTCCGTAAGGGTGAGCTACAGTGTGGGATTGTATGAATTTTGGAAAAATTTCAGCACCCGGTGCAAGGCTAGAACCAGATGCGTGGATTGAAATCGAAAGATTTAATTCTTCTGCTGCTTTGTAAACACGGTCAAATTTTTTGTCCCCCAGTAAATGGGAGCCATCCGCACTGAACATTCCTCCAACAAGTCCATTAGCCGCACCTCTTCGTAACTCCTTCTCAGCTTCTTCGGGGTCATATGTTGGAAGTAAAGCTACACCCATTATCCTGCCATTAGAGCCAGCGCAGAAATCTTGTGAAATCCAAGTGTTATATGCTTTAGAATAAGCAGCTTGATAATCAGGATCTTTAATGAATCCTGAGAATAGGCCTATTGAGGGATATAATACAGTCCACTCCAAAGGACCTTTGTCTAACACTTCAATCCAGTGCTCAGGCTTATTTGCAGGGCCTCGATATAAGCGCCTACCCAAATATCGATCTTGCCCATCCAAGGGTGTTAGGCCTCCATTGTTAGCCAACCCTGTTCTGAATTCTTTGTGGGGATAATCCATGTATTCAAGAATGGCAGAACCATTTTCCCCTACATGTCCGTCAGCATCGACAGCAAGGATTCCTGATTTTGCTTCGACTGTGCTCACTTATTAAAACTCCTCAATCTTTATTGACAGATTCATTGAGTAATTGGAGTGCTCTTTCTTTTGTTAGCATCCCAGCATAGCGCTTAATAATCAATCCATCATTATCGATAATGAAAGTAGTTGGCATGCCCGTAAGCTCATAATTTTGAACTATTTCAGGACTGTAGGTTGTGCCTACGGGATAAGTGATCCTGAGATCGGTAATCAATTGCATCCCTTCTTCTCGTGTACCTAACAATACAAAAGGGCCAATGTCTATGCCAATGATTAAATAATTTTCATTGTGGTCAGCCCAGAGGGATTGAAAATCTGGCATTTCGGCTTTACAGGGAGGACACAAACCTGCCCAAAAGTTCAAAAGCACTGGCCTATCATCGAGCTTTACCACTTGAGATAGTAAGGCATGTGAATTTAATTTGGTAAGCGAATTCAGACCTTCAGTTTCATAGAACTCGATATGAAAATCAGGCGCGGAAGGATACCCCTCATTTGCTTCGATTTGTTTCTTTGCCTGAACGGAACACGCACCCAAGGCAAGAACCATGCTAAGCGCAAGTAGAAGAATCGTTCTAGGAGAAATACACGTTGGCAGGGGCTTGGCAACCAAGTGAAGGCGTAAACGAGTATTTAGACGGCGCACTCTCCCTCACCACGTTCCAACTTATAGAGTACTGTCTTGCCCCAATCCATATAATAATCAAGAGTATCCTTGCTAAGCGGACCAACCTCTTTGAATTCTGATAAAATAGCTTCAAAGGCCTCAGTGCCAGTCCTGGTAACAAAATTATTAAATTCCTCATCTTTATTTCGCTGGCTGATGTAAAAATCTAATACTCGTCTAAGGGCATCGGGGATATTTTTAGACGGAACTTTTGCCTTAACCCTTGTTCCGTAAGTTAGATTGCCTCGGTCATAATTCCCACCTAGGTACACCTCAAAAGCCGGTACTTGGTTACCATTTGCACCTTTAATAGATGCTCCTTGGAAACCGATATTTGCTAAATGGTGCCTGCCACATCCGTTAGGACACCCTGAGGCTTTGATATGCAGGTTTTTTACTTGAACATCTGCAAGTAAATCATCCCAAGAATCTAATGCAGAAGTTATTGCTCTATTTAGGCCCATTGATGATGTAATTCCTAACTTACAAGTGTCAGTTCCAGGGCATGATGTCATATCTGAGATACTATAAATTTCAGAGTCATTCAGTCCTACGGACTCAAGCCCCTTCCAAACTTCATGTAAAGAATTGTCAGGTATCCATCTAAGAGCGATATTTTGTTCTGCACTTAGCGCAACAGTAGAAGAACCGAAATCTCTACTAAGCTGCGCAATGTTACGCATTTGCTCAGGAGATAGATCCCCCCTCGGCACTTTTACAAAAACCACGTTATAGCCTTCTTGAATTTGCTTGGATACATTGGTAGCACGCCATAGGACAAAATCTGGCTCCTCGTTACTAAATCCACCATCAGTCGAAATATCTGGCGGTGATTCCTGTGCAGTGGCCATCAAAGGCTCGGGATCATAGTCACCTTCAAGTGCCCAAGGTTGTTTTAATTCTTCTTCAACTAAGTTTCTAAGGTACTCAATTCCATGACGATGGATCAATACTTTTATCCGTGCCATCATTTTGTTTTGACGAAGTGAATCAGCTGCATCAAAGACCCTCAGCACAGCTTCTGTGACGCGAAGATAGTTTTCCACAGGGACAAATTCGTATAAAGTTTCCGCAGTTTTTGCAAGAATCGAAGTACCGCCCCCGACTACCATTTTGAATCCCTTTTTAGTTGAACCATTAGAATCCTGAATACGAGCTAGGAGTCCGAGATCATGCATGCCGACAACTGCAGGGTCATGCTCTCCTGAAGAAAATGCAGTTTTGAATTTTCTAGGCATTGATTGCGCAACAGGGTGGCGAACAAACTTTCTGACGTAAGCAACTAAATAAGGGATTACATCAAAAGCCTGTTCGGGATCAAGGCCAACCATTGGGTCTGCAATGACATTCCTTACTGTATTACCGCATGCCTCGCGTGTTGAAAGACCTACCTCGCCAAGCATACGCATAATTTTTATACAATTCTCTAGTGAAATGTGGTGCAATTGTATGCACTCTCTAGTTGTAATGTGGCCCTTAACTAAAGGAGCGTAAAGCTCTACAATTTCAGCTAAGGCATCAAGCTGATCAGCAGTACCCAAACCCCCTGGGAATTTGATGCGCATCATTTGCGAATCGGGTTGTCGTTGTCCATATACTCCTCGTCTCAGGCGCCAAGGCGTAAAGACAGAATCATCAATTTCACCAGAACGAAAACGTTTAGTTTCAATTGCAAATTCGTCAGGTTCAATAGCAAGATAAGGGATTACACCTTTATCATTATCAACCATTCCAACTGATTGAGCTGTGGACAACGCAGTACCTCCAAGGCTAAAAATGTACAATAGGCCAATACAGAGCACTCAAGCTATTTTGTATAATGACATACTGAAAGTTGATACTGAAGAGCAAGCTACATCCCTCTCATTACATTGTCAACGTGAATGGTCAACAATACATTGATTTCTGGAGCTAAAATTAAATTAGGAAGGTTAATTTGCTAAGATTATCTTTTATGGTGGGACTGGTAGGAGCCATCTTATCTTTAATGGGTTCCACAGTAGCTATTTTTACTGTCGAAATCACGCAATACGGTAGCGAATATGTAGCTGAGGATAATTTGCAAGAACGAGGGAGAATTGGTGTGGCGATTTCTGTGGTAGCAATTCTCGCCGCATTTAGAGTGAGATCAAGTCCTAAATTTTCTGCGACTCTAATGATACTAGCATCATTCTTTGGTCTATTTTTACTGCTCAGTTACTTTTTGGTGGGGGCTATACTCATGCTGATTGCTGCATATTATGCTATTCGTGGTCACTATTTCCGTTCTCGAAATTAGAAAGAATCAAAATGACAATCGAAAAGAAACAACAATTTGTCCGTTATGCTTTTTACAAAATTGACCCTGCCTGGAGAAGATTAGACAGTGACCTGAAGAATCAATCAATCAATCAATTTGTGGAGACCTTAAACAATTTCAATTCTGATTTGATTGTGCGGACATATTCACTAATGGGTACTAGATCCGACGCTGAGATAATGATTTGGAGCGTTAGTGGAGAATTAGAGCAACAGCAATCATTTGCTTCTGGATTGATGGCCACGACTTTAGGCAGTTATTTAGAAATTACTTATTCGTATTTTGCAATGACTCGTCGCTCAATGTATTTAGATACACATGAAGTGAATGATAAGAAGGATAGGACAGTTTTGCGACCAATGGATCGCCCTTATCTTTTTGTCTACCCATTCATAAAGACTCATGAATGGTATCAGCTACCTATGCACGAAAGGCAGCGTATGATGGAACAGCATTTTGAAGTGGGCCACAAATATCCAGAAGTAAAAGTGCACACTTCATACTCTTTTGGTCTAGACGATCAAGAATTTGTTCTAGGCTTTGAAACAGACAATCCTTCTAGATTCCTCGATCTTGTAATGGACTTGAGGCATGCAGAGCAACGCCCTTACACACAAAAAGACACTCCCATTTTCACATGCATTCTAAAATCTGCACAAGAAACCCTAGATGCTTTGGGGTAAGCCCCTAGGGTAACTAGAGAGATTAAGCAATTTAGGAGTTGGTCAGTTCTCTGTTCAGTTCTATATAACTTGCCCACTCTGCGGGAACAGCGTCCTCAGAGAAAATGGCCGCTACAGGGCAGACTGGCTCGCAAGCAGCACAGTCGATACATTCGTCTGGGGCAATGGAATACATTTTTTCGCTTTCATATATGCAGTCTACAGGGCAGACATCCACACAAGAAGCATCTTTCAAATCAACACAAGGTTCAGCAATAATATATGCCATCGGTAAGCACAGCCTCCTGAAGGTAGAGCTCTATAACTCTAGCTGGCGCATTTTATCGTTTTGGGGCACGCCTATGCAACGTCTTCACTTGCAGAAATTGAAGAGCTTGGTCCACCTGGGTTCTTTTTGATGGCCAAATTAACAAACGTTTCAGTACGTTTGACCCCAGATATTGATCCTATTTCAGACCTAAGGAACGTCGATAGTTGTTCAGGGGAAGGCAAGGCAACCCATATAAAAATATCGTAAGCACCAGTTGTTATTGAAACATATTGAACTTCTGGGAATTTAGCCATGGAATTTGCTGCTGGTTCGACTTCTGCAGGGTCCACTTGAAGCCCAACTACAGCGGTTGTGCCTCTGCCAAGCTTGGAAGGGTCTGGTATAGCAACTACTTTGATAACGCCTTCTTCTATTAAATTACGGTACCTTCTACGCACTGTGCCTTCGCTAACGCCAATTTCATTAGCGATTTCAGTATTGGTGGCCCTTCCGTTCTCTTGCAGTAAGTTGATTAGTTGATAGTCGAGAGTATCCAATTCTTCCATGAATTTCCCAAAATAAATTTATTTAAATGATCACAAAATGATCATAACAAGAATGCTCTGGAGGGTATATCCATAAAGCGAGATAATCAATAAGAGTGAGATTTAGGGCAAGTATATCGCTGTACGGCTTGACGTCACTATCATGCCTTGCTACCCTTAGTTAAACCATTATTTGGGGTGTCAAATTGATTACAATAACGGAAACTGCGGCGGGTAAACTCAAAGGAATTCTTGATGAAGAAGGGCAACCTGAAGCCGCTCTTCGCGTAATTGTGGTTCCCAGTGGTCAAGGTGCTCAATACATGCTTGCACTAGAAGACGCTCCAAAGAGTGACGATCTAGTGTTGAGTGAAAATGGCGTTAGGGTTGTAGTGGATACTGACAGCTTGCCTTTGCTTGACGGAGCAGAAATTGATTACGCTGATAGTCTGGATCGCAGCGGATTCGTTATTAGTAATCCTAACATTGCTCCTACAGGTGGCGGGTGTGCATGTGGTGGAAATTGTGGATGTGGCGCTGCCCACTAGCCCAAAGATTACATAAATAAAAAAAGAGGGTTTGGCCCTCTTTTTTTATTTATGTAATCTTTATTCGAGACCCACTTCTTTGAGATTCGATCATGGCGCTGACAACTTTGGTAAGCTGCAGCCCGTCTAGGCCAGTTGCTAGGGGCGATCCTTTGCCTTGAATTGCCTTACTGAATGTTTCAATTTGTGTCAGATACATTGAAATTGAGTCGGTTCCAAAATCCATAATTTCGTTTACCGATTCTGACTCAACCTCTAACTTTCCTTTTAATACAGTGTCGACACTGTCGCGTGCGGATCCTCTTCCAAGGCTGCCGTATATAGAGACATCCTGGCTTGGCCAGTCAGGGTTGCGGCGGCTTGTTATGATCGAAGCAATTGTACCTTTGGTAAAACGAAGCAACATGGTTGAAATATGCTCTAGGCTCTCACCTTTGCCATCAAGCATCGCTGAAATTTCATAAACTTCGTCACTTAAAATGTAGCGCAAAAGATCTACACAATGCACACCGGTAGCCATTGTTACTCCTGCACCTACCATTGAAAGGTCTTCCCACCATTTTTGATCTTCGGGTCGGGCAGGCGGAATAATTTGTCCGCGGGTTCCTCTCACCCAACTGACTTGAGCCAAGGAAATTGTCCCTAAAGCCCCATCTGACACTAGTGTCTTTAAATACTGATGCGCAGGATGTGCTCTGAGATGAAATCCAACAGATAAATAAACATTGGCATTTTCACAAGCCTCGATCATGCGCTCGCCATCAGTTACTGACAATGCCATTGGCTTTTCACACATTACATGCTTACCTGCAATAGCAGCTTTAATGGTTTGATCAGCATGAAGATGATTTGGAGATGTTAGATATACTGCAGCTACATTATCGTCTAGAAGCATACTTTCAAAGCTGTCATATGAAGCTGCAATATTATGTTTAGCTGAAAAGGCTTTGGCTCGATTTATGTCGCGGCTTACTACTGCAGCAATGTGGTTATAGGGGCTCGCGTTGATAGCAGGTGCTATTTTTTGATCAGCATGGCGGCCTGTACTTACAATACCCCAACCTAAACTTGACATAGAATGAATCCTTTGAAGTGCTCACTTTTTCTTATCGATCTTTGAAATCAAGAAATATAAAAATGTTTATATTTCTTCTTCTTGGATGTACCTGTAGGCAGATAACGCTGCTGCAATACCATCCCCGACAGCATTTCCAAGTTGCCTATCTGAAAATTGGCGGATGTCCCCTGCAGCAAAAACACCTGGGACACTAGTATTCATTTGTAGGTTAGTAGCAACGTGACCTGCAGGATCAAGGTCTATAATGTCTTTTAGATAATCACTTACAGGGTGAAAGCCTATGTAAATAAAGACTCCTTCGGTTGCTAATTCTTGTTGAGAGTTTGTCTTAAGGTTCCTAAGTTTTATCGATTTAACATCCCCGTTACCATTGATTTCCTCGACAATGCTGTCCCAAATGAAATTCATGTTTGGTGTGTTGAATGCTCTGCTTTGAAGGATTTTGCTAGCTCTTAACGTATCACGCCGATGTATAACTGTTACATTTTTGGCTAGTCTCGTTAAATACAGACCTTCATCTAGTGCAGCATCTCCGCCACCTACAACAACGACGTCCATGTCCCTGAAGAAATTACCATCGCAAGTTGCACAATAAGAAACTCCCCGCCCTGCGAACTCTTCTTCTCCTGGTATTTCGAGTTTATTATGCTCTCCTCCGGTTGCAATAATTACTGTCTTAGAAGTGTATTCGCGTTCGTCACCAACCACGCGTTTTAATTTATTTTTCACATCTAATTCGACTACAGTGTCGTATTTGAACTCAGTTCCAAAACGCCTAGCTTGTTCCTCATAAAGTCCGGCAAGACTAGTACCATCGATTCCTTCGGGGAAGCCGGGGTAATTCTCAATATCCCCAGTTTTTAAAATTTCGCCACCCAAAGCCAGTTTCTCGATTACCAAAGTTTTTAGCATTGCTCTTACCGAATAAATTGCCGCTGATAGACCAGCAGCTCCTCCACCTACGATAATTACATCATATTCTGGCTCATTAGACATTGTGTGAGTACTCCGAATGATTTTTAGGCTAATATGCTTTAAAGCTATTCTAATTGCGTGATTGTTTAGTAACAACTAAGAGTCATGTAAAAATGCATTTAATAGTTGCAGAAACTCCTCTGGGTTTTCCCCATAACACCAATGTCCAGCATTAGGCACTATTACTAAATCACAGGTTGGTATTTGCTTTGCCATTTTTTCTGCTACGGATTGGGTTAATAACTGACTATCCTCTCCACGCATAAGAAGGGTTCGTATTTTAATACTTGACAGGCAGCCCCAGGCATCAGGCCTTTCATATTCAAGCAAAACTGAGCGATCTCGTTTCCAAATAAGGGTTCCATCGTGTTGGATACGAGTCATAGCAATTGACTGGTCTTTTAGTAAAGAAATAGAGGTGCGCGGCTCACGCTCACTGATTCTTTGAATTACTTTTTCAAGACTTGGCCATGTGTCATCTTCTTTATGATAGCGATCGAACATGGAAGCAGACCCAGGGTTGAATTGATCTGGATCCATATCAATAATCACTAAATTTTTAGCTTTGTGATTATCTTGAGCAACATAGGAGAATGCATATTTTCCTCCGGCCGAGTGGCCCACAATTGTTACATGCTCTAAACCTAATGTCTCAATCACCTCTTCAATTTCATGAACATAATCCTCAAATCTATATTTCCCGGGTAAATGCTGACTATCTCCATGTCCTCGACTATCCAATGCATAAACGTGGAAGTTCACTGATAAAGACTTAGCTATGTGATCCCAATTACTCGCGCAATCTTGTAGCCCATGAAGCAACAAGATTGGAGGCCCCTCACCTCCCCAGTCTAAGCAATGCAAAGTCCCGTCTTTTATTTCAATCAAAAGGTGATTAGGGATAAATTCCTGCACCTAGGTTGCCTTGCTGTCTAGGTTTAGCAAAGACTGAGCGAGGACTCTAGCTCCATCTGCAATGTCCTCAAGAGATGCCCATTCTTCAGAAGCATGGCTCCTTCCTTCTTTGCATCGAATAAAAATCATCCCGGCAGGGAAAATAGGTGCTAATCGAGCTGCATCATGTGATGCCCTACTGGGCATTTTCTTAACAGGAAAGCCTAGAGATGTGCAAGCCTGTGATACAGCTTCTTGCATTTGGAGCGGTAACGTCACTGGGGTTTCAACGTGTTGCCATTCAATTTCAACTTCCAATCCCCTTCTTTCAGAAATTTCATCTAATGCTTGATCAATTTCATTCATAGCTTCAACAAGTGGAGCCGCTTGAGTACTTCTAATTTCAACAGTTAGGTTGACTTCACCGGGGATGACATTAGCCATATTAGGGAAATTCTCTAACCATCCCACAGTCCCGACTCCATCTGGAGACATTAAAGGGGAAGTTGTGATTTTTTCGACTAGTAAAATCAATTCTGCAGCGGCTGCAAGTGCATCTTTTCTTTCGTTCATCATAGTTGCACCAGCATGATCTGCAGAGCCTTTGATAGATACTTTAGCTCGGCAAGGAGCCGCTATTGCTGTCACCACTCCAACACTCAGACTTTCCCTTTCAAGTACTGGAGCTTGTTCTATGTGTAATTCAAGATAGCCTGCAATCGAACCGGGCTCCCTTACGGCAGTATTTAATTGCGAGGGATTACCTCCCAAATCAGCAATAGCATCACTTAGGCTCTGGCCAAATGGCGTGATTGCTTTTGATACTTCAGTAATTGTCACATCTCCGGCCATAATCCTCGAACCTAAAGGACTTAGGTTGACAATAGTGGGTTCCTCACACACAAAATCAACGATTTCAAGCGAATGATTTAGTTCAATAGATGATTCATTTAAAGCACGTGCGACTTCTAAGGCTGCCATAACTCCTAAAATACCGTCAAACCTTCCCCCGCCTTGAACAGTATCAGTATGCGAGCCCATCATTAATACAGACTTACTCTCAGGGCCCATTTGGCCAATCAAGTTGCCTGCAGCATCTACCTTTACAGACAATCCTGCATTTTTGAATTGCATAGCAAGCCACGCTCTTGATTCTAAGTACTGAGGGCTGAATGCTCGGCGAGTGAAGGGGACATCCGGATCAGTAAATCGTGAGATGGCCTCTATATCAGCTTGAATACGTTCAGCCTTAATCGGGATTTCAGAAAAAAAATTTTGCACGTTTAGTTCCACCTTTCGAATTCTATTAGGCTATCATGCACTTCAAGTTTAAGTTAGGTTATACATCAATATGAATTGGCTTAGCATTTCCCTTATTAGTGTCGCTATGTTTTCCTTAGTGACACTAATTGACAAACGATTAATCGTAACCCATTTCCCCAGCGCCTCAAGCTTTAATGCCTCGGTTGGAATATGGAACCTTATATCAGGACTGATAGTCCTGGTATTTGTTTTGCCAATTTATGGTGTGCCTAGTATTCAAGCCGTATTAATTTCTTTGTTTGCAGG